>JAZNSD010000001.1:0-3849 GCA_045591055.1 Acutalibacteraceae bacterium
TTTCCCGAATTTACTGTTCACAAGTTGTACTTGTTAAACTCAAATTAATCTTCAAGGGTTCTTTCTTTTGTCGTTGTTTAATTTTCAAGGTCCGTCTTCGCCCTCTCTCAAGAGTGCCTTGTGATTATATCACATCGCTTCTCTCTTGTCAAGTGCTTTTTTTAATTTTTTTTGATTTTCTTTTTCTCAGTTTTCTGAGCTTTCTGAAAACCTCAGCGCTTTTTTGACGCTCGGTAATGATATCACATCTTTTACCTTTTGTCAAGCACTATTTTTAATTTTTTTGCACTTTTTCGGAGGACCCGTTTCTTCGCGGTCGCTCTCTCAAGTGCTTGCATATATTAACACATAAAAAACCCCTTGTCAACACTTTTTTCAAACTTTTTCGTCATATTTTACAACGTTCCCGGGTTATTCTTGTGCTATCTGCCATATATTCCATTCTTTTAGACCAAAACCACAATATATTGTTTTCACACTATATAATGCTCTGTCAGGTTTCTTATTTTTTCTTCCAAAGAGACTATCATATCTTCTTGTGCTACATCTTTAAGCGGCACCAGAACAAAATCCCGCTCGTTCATACGCGGATGGGGAAGGATCAATTCCCGTGTGTTTCTCTCCTGCCCTTTATATATTAATACATCTATATCTATAACTCTCGGTCCGTTTGTGAATTTACGAACCCGTCCAAGCCCTGCCTCTATTCCGAGACACACACCAAGCAGAGCCTCGGGAGAGATATCAACCTTGAGTCTGGCACAGGCATTACAGAAGTTATTCTGTTTTTCATAGCCCCAGGGTTTTGTTTCATAAAAAAATGATACAGCATCAACAGAAATCCCCGGCACAGCATTCAGTGCATTTACTGCTGCTTCAATATTCTTCTTTGCATCTCCCATATTTGAACCGAGTGCTACATATGCTGTTTCAGACATTTCTTTTTCTCCTTATTTCAACCGCTACAAAGCCGAAGTCTGCATTTATCGGTGCATCGGGCTTTCTAAGATGAATTTCACATTCCGAAACCAATGGAAAAGAATCGAGCACAGCGCCTGCAACCATTTCTGCCGCCTTTTCTATAAGATTGTACTTTTCTGCAGTAAAGGCTTCCGTAGCTTTTCTTATTATATCCGAATAACTGACCGTGTCATTCACATCGTCTGTTTTGCAGGGAAGAGAAAGATCAAGATACACTGTGATGTCCAATATAAAATGCTGCCCGTTTATCTTTTCTTCCTCGTGCACACCGTGATATGCAAAGATATCAAGATTATTAATATGAATTTTATCCATGCCTGTCACCTCTCCGTTATTTTAACATAAGACGATTTCTTATTCAACACAAAAAACATTGACTATAATTCATATCACGTATATAATTGTTATATTAATACAATTATATAAGGAGAATACATATGAAAAAGCTTTTTTCTGTATTTATGAGTCTGTTTTTCTTGACACCGCTTGCAATTTCTTCTTATGCATCCGAAAACCCGCTGTATCCCTACAAAACGGAGGATGTTTTTGTCCGCGATCCTTATATCCTTGTTTATGACGGTCTGTACTATATGTACGGCACAGGGCTCGCTACCGTTGAAGGCTACGGCTGCAGAGTCAGCCCTGACCTGAAAAACTGGTCTGAGCCTTATAATGTATTTGTAAACACCGACAGCTTTGATGCCGCAGGCGATTTCTGGGCACCTGAGTGCCATTATTATAACGGCAGCTTTTATCTGTTTGCATCCTACAGATCAAAAACAACAGGTTTCAGAGGCACATCCGTTTTCAAGGCGTCCTCTCCTCTCGGTCCCTTCGAGGAAATTTCTGACGGTCATATCACTCCTCACGGCAAGGATCATATTGACGGAACCTTATACATCGATGAAGACGGCAATCCCTGGATGGCTTATGTTAACGAATGGACTTCAACCGAAAACGGAGTCGGAAGAATGTCGGTCGTTCGCCTGAGTGAAGACCTTTCATCAACCGAAGGCGCGGCTAAGGAAATATTTACGGCACACGATGCTCCCTGGAATGCCTCCGTTATAACTGATGGACCTTTTCTTTATAAAACCGGAAAAGGCTCTCTTCTTATGCTGTGGTCAACAATTTCACATGAGGGCTATTGTGTAGGTATTGCAAGAAGCGACAACGGAAAACCTGACGGAAACTGGTCACAGGAAATCACCCGTCTTTATTCCCGCGCCTTTTATTATAATAATAAGAATGCCTTTGACGGCGGTCATCCTATGCTGTTCACTTCTCTTGAGGGTGAGCTTATGATGGCAATCCATTCTCCCAATTCGTCAGAGGGGGACGGAGAAAGCAGGGTTTTTGAGCATGCTGTATTTTTTAATATGGAAGAAAAAAATGATACCTTAAGGATTGAAGAGTTTTTCTGTTTCAACCGTTTTAAAGATTTCATTACTACAATATTTAACAGAATTGCCGATTTATTTGAAAATTTAACAGGTCAATAATAAACAAAGGAGAGAAAATAACATATGTCAGACAGCATTAAAAAGGGTGTGACACGGGGAAAGATTCTTATTTTTACCCTCAGAACGATACTCAAAGGGCCTGCGGTAAGAATTCTTCATTTTACAGACAAGGAACACAAGATTCCGAAAAAGGATATGCCTTATCTTGTATTTGCAAATCACAGCGACGCTATTGACCCTGCTTACATAGTAAAGACTATGCGCCGATATGTACGCTTTGTTATGAGCGACCATGTTATGAGAATGGGCATTATCGGCAAGCTCTATAATTTTGTGGACGCTCCTATCATTTTCGAGAGAGAAAAGGGAACGGATGCTTTATATAATTCTATTGTTGAAAACATAAAAGCAGGCGTGAATGTTGCTATGTATCCCGAGGGGGCAATGACAAGCACAGGCGAAACAGGCTTCATATCAAAAAGAAATGCCGCACTCGTAAAAGAATGCGACTGCACATTTGTTACATACAGGGGAAAAGGCGGCTATCTCAAAAAGCCCCGTTGGGCAAAAAACAGCAGAAAAGGGCCCATATCCGGTGAGGTTGTAAACATCTACACAAAAGAGCAGATACGCAATATGACCGAGGATGAAATTTTCAGTCACATCCTTGAGGATCTGTATTTCAATATATATGATGAGCAGAGAAAAAATCCTGTTGAATATATAACAGAAGATCCTGCTGAGCATGCAGAGATTATTCTATACGGCTGCCCCGGATGCAATGAAGTGGGCAGGCTCAGAACAAAGGGCGATAAAATCAGCTGTCCCTGCGGATTCGAAGCAACCGTTGATAATTACGGTTTCTGGCACAACGATAACATGGAATTCGATAATATCGTTGACTGGGATAACTTCCAGAAAAAGCTTCTCAAGGACATAGCCGATAAAAAAAGAAGCACTCCCGAATCTCTTTTCAGCGATGACAAACAGCTGATAACAACTGTTACAGGAGCAGAAATCAGCACTCTTTCGGAAAACGGAACAATACATCTTTTCGGTGACCGCTTTGAAATCACAACCGAAAAAGAAACATTTATTATTCCCGTAAATGAAATCAGCTCTGTAAAAACTTCATCAAAAATGAATCTTCTTCTTGTGACAAAAAAAGGATACTTCGAAATAAAAAGCCCCTATCCCCGCTCCGCAACAAAATACATTGTAGCAATAAGATATTTACAGGGTAAAGAAAACAGATAACAAAAAACCGACCGTTTTTTCTGCGGTCGGTTTTGTGTTTATTATATAGGAAATTGCTCGCGTTGTGAGCAATTAGCATATAATTCGCCTGCGGGCTCATTGAATGACGCAAGCTTATTGAACAAAAAACACCTTTTCGCCCCCAAGA
>JAZNSD010000002.1:0-97138 GCA_045591055.1 Acutalibacteraceae bacterium
TCTACCGTGAAAATGACACCGTTTATCTCGGTATGGATTATATAAAAGGAATGAGCGGAAAAAGCAAATATCTTGCGTTTGTTCCGTCAAGAAAACGGCTTAAAAACAGCATTATTGATGCGCTTATGAATGCACAAAGCGTGCATAACGACAAGTTCGGCAAATACGATAATCCCGTTTATGATACTTGGGCGGAGTATTACAAAGATTATTTCGCAGATATTTACGCCTTTACAAAAGCAAAGTTTGAGAAAAACGAAATTGAAGCCGAGATTATGGAAGCGGTTGAGCTTATCAGCAAAAATTTCGATGAAATATTCAGCGTTACAAACAACACCGCTTGCCTTTGTCACGGAGATTTCTGGATGCCGAATCTGATAATTGATTTCTGGAAATCCGAGCTTGCAGGTGCGGTTGACCCGTTTGATATGCTGTGGGCAGAACCCGAATATGAGATATTCTGCCTGACACTCGGTTTTGGTGAAAAGCTGAAGCTTTATGATGAGTATAAAAAGAGAAATCCAACCTCAGAATACTGCGATTTAAAGGTCGAACTTTATGCTCTGTGTAACGAGCTGAATTGGTATATCCTCTTGGGCGAAATGGGACACGATTATCTGATGTTTCGTGCAAAAAGATTAATAAAGATTATGAAAGAAATGGGATCGAGCCAATGATGGATTTTATATCAAAAGAACCCATAAATAAAGGTTGGTCGTGTGATAAGAAATACTGTGTCACAACCGCCGACGGAACTAAATATCTTCTGCGTGTTACACCTTTTGAAAAGAGTACCAATCGTGAGAATATGTACCTTATGCAAAAAGAGGTTGAAAAGCTCGGTGTTCCTATGTGTAAGTCACTCGAAATCGGCGAATGTGATGAGGGTATTTACATATTGCAGACTTGGGTTGACGGCAAGGATGCAAATGAAGTTATACCGTATCTTGCAGATTTGGAGCAGTATACTCTCGGACTTGAAGCAGGCAGAATTCTGAAGAAAATTCATTTAATTCCTGCGCCAAAAAAACAGCCGGATTGGGAAACTCGTATCAACGACAAAGCTGATTTGAGAATCAGAAAATATAACGAATGTCCGCTGAAATATGATAACGGTCAGGCTTTCGTCGATTTTATCAATGCGAACCGGTATCTTCTCAAAGGCAGACCTCAGGTGTTTCAGCACGGTGATTATCACGTCGGTAATATGATGATAGAAAACGGCAAGGTTGTTATTATCGACTTTGACAGCTACGATTTCGGCGACCCGTGGGAAGAATTCAAGAGCATTACCTGGTGTGCACAGGCTTCTCCACTTTTCGCTTCTGGTATGGTCAACGGATATTTTGATAATGATGTGCCTATGGAGTTTTGGAAACTTCTTGCTTTGTATATCAGCCTTGGCACAATTACATCTCTGCCGTGGGCGATTCCGTATGGTGAAGGCGAAATTCAGACTATGAAAAGCCTCGCAAACGAAGTGCTTGAATGGTATGACAATATGAAAAACCCCGCACCGAGTTGGTACACAAAAGAGGTGCAACTATGATTAGAAACGCAACCCCAAACGACACAAGAGTATTATCGGAATTGGCAATACAAATGTGGAGCAATCACACAGTATCGGAACTTGAAGCAGATTTTGCTGAAACTGTTAGCAACAATAATGCGGTATGCTTTATTAAATATGTTGATGATATCCCCGTTGGTTTTGCACAGTGTCAGCTTCGCCACGATTATGTTAAGGGTACACACTCATCTTCCGTCGGTTATCTCGAAGGAATCTTTGTTGTTCCCGAACATCAGCATAAAGGATATGCAAAAGAGCTGTTGTACGAATGTGAATTGTGGGCAAAAGAAAAAGGTTGTACGGAATTCGCAAGCGACTGTGAACTTGATAACACCAACAGCTTTAATTTCCATATGGCAATGGGCTTTGAAGAAGCAAACCGTGTTATATGTTTCAGGAAAGAGTTATAAACAGAGGTAAATGGAAATGCTTGAAAAAATGAATGAATTTTTCGATAAACGGTTGGACGGTTACGATGAACACATGATGACGAATATCGAATCGTCAGATGTGTTTTATCCATATACCGCCAACTGTTTACCCAAGACCAACGGTGCAAAAATCCTTGACTTGGGTTGCGGTACGGGTTTGGAATTGGAACATTATTTCAAAATCAACCCTTCGGCAAAAATAACCGGTATCGACTTAACCGAATCAATGCTGAATGCATTGAGGAATAAGTTCACAGAAAAGGATTTGACATTGATTTGCGGCTCATATTTTGATGTTCCGTTTGAAGAAAACACTTTTGATGCCGCAGTTTCGGTTGAATCCCTGCACCATTTCACAAAAGAAGAAAAAATCCCGCTTTATGCAAAACTCTGCAAGGCATTAAAAGACGGAGGATATTTTATCCTTACCGATTATTTTGCCTTGTCGGACGAGGATGAGAAAACATTCCGAAACGAGTTGGTCCGTCTCAAAAAGGAACAAAACATTGATGATAATGGATTTTATCATTATGACACCCCATTGACCGTTGAACACGAAACTGAAGTTCTGCTCGAAGCAGGTTTTTCTTCTGTTGAAGTGATGAACAGTTGGGGCGCAACATTCATTATAAAGGCAACTAAATAAGCTAAATAAAACACAATAAAAAAACCGCATTGGAGTTGTTAATGCGACTCCAATGCGGTTTTTGTCGTTTTTTGTCGTAATTCTGCACAATTCAGAGCTTTTCAAGTTGTGAAAAAGATAGAAACTTGAAAAAAATGAAATTTTTCGCGTAACATTTCAGTTTTTTTGTCATATATACATAAGAGTTGCTTTTATGAGGTAATAATATTTACCCACAATAGCAGTTCTCAAAATTTACGAAGATTGGTATGATTGATAAACCGTTCTAAAAACAATTTTATTAAGGAGATGTTGAAATGAAAGAAAAAATATGCTTTTTTTCTCATAATTGGAGCGATGGGAAAGATGATTATAAAAAATTACTAAAAGAAAAGATTAGAAGATTATCCAACTCTGAGATAAAGGTAATTTATGATAAAGATGATTTTGCAATAGCAGATAATTTAGATGATAAGGAAAATATAATTTTTGAGGCTACTACAGTTGTTTTGTTTTTATCACCTGCGTATAAAAAAAGTGTTGATTCAGGAGATCCAAGTAAAGGTTCATATAGAGAATATGAAAAAATAATTAAGAGATTGTCGGATGACAAAGGGTTTCTTATACCTATTCTTATAGCAGGAAATTTAGAAAGTGCCGTGCCTAATGAACTCAAAAATATTGTTTACCAAGACTCCTCAAATAACACTGTAGTATATGATGAGAAGATCAATTCTTTTAGCAGTAATGACGAGGAGGCAATTGAGAAATTAGCAAGAATAATAATAGATATTACGAATTTGATTTATAAGATTAATTCGGAAAATTTTAGCAGTTCAATTGAGAAGGTCAACGAATTAATTCATAATAAGCATTCTAAAAATACACTTCCCAAAAGTTGTATGATTTTGATAGATGCATATAATAGAATCATCAAACAAGAAAGTTTTGTGTTTTCAGGAAGGAAAGGCTCTGGAAAAACCACATTGATAGAGTTGATTGAAAAATATGATTATAAACAATTTGCAAATATGTATAAAACTCTATACCCAATTTCATTTGATAGAATGAATGTTGAAGCTTTGTATGACAGCTACACAAATATTGGTAAAACTAGTGGGCGTTTATTTGCACAATATGATATTATAAGAATATTTTGGGAATTGTTTTTAATTTTCAGTTCAATGATTGTATTGTGTAAAGAATATGAAAATGGTAGGATAACAGATAAAATTCAAAGTAATGATTTTGTACAAGTATATGAAAAACTTAGGAATATAATTAAAGTAAATAGCTTTAAAGATTTTTCAACTGAAGGAGTTTTTAGTCTGGCAAATACCTCTATGAAAAAACGATATGAAATCATTTATGAGCAATATAAAGACAATATAAATTTAGATACTATTTTGGTTGCAAATTTGAATTCATTTAATATTGCAAGAACCATGGTCGGTGCTAAAATTTTTGATGCATTCGAAAAAGTTTTAAATAGATGTCAAAAAAAGATTATGATTTTTATAGATGGATTTAATTCAGATAGTGAAACATTTAAAGTTATAACCAAAGCATTACCATCTTCTAAAGATGAAGAAAAAAATAAAAGGAATATGTTTGAAACAGATTTATATAAAGGATTAATAAATGTTGTTACAGAAATCAAGGAAGAAAAAAGAAGCGAACTGTTTAAAAATGTTCATTTTTGTATTGTTTTCCCTGAAGATAGAATAGAGCAAATTCGCCTTTCTGATAGAGATTTCATCAAAAAAAATGTTTCAAATTTAAGATGGGATGGAATACTTTTGGCAAATATGGTAAACAAAAGACTATTAGCTATAAACGAATTTAACGACTGCCCCTTAGATCCTTTTGACTTGTTTAGGGACTACATGAAGAAATTCTATCCGGGAATACCTAGTAGTTATAAATTCAGATTGAAAAACAAGGAAATTGAAGTAGATCTTTTTATCTATTTTTTAAGTTTATCCTTTTGGCGTCCCAGAGACATTCTTGTTCATTTAAGTATATTAATAGCAGCTATAGAAGATGAGACTTTTTTGATGAGTAGCACAACCTTGCGCACCTTACTTTATAATAGTTCAGAACAAATAATTAAAGATGAGTTTTGTAAAGAATATCAAAATGTTATATATAATCTTGAAGACATAATCAATGCTTTTAAAAATAAAAACATAATTTTAAATCCATCTGAATGCTACGATATACTAAAGAGCTTGCCTTTCCAACTCACCTCGGAAAATCCGATTGTTAGTTTTAAAGATAAACTAAAATTCTTGTACGAAATAGGATTTATTGGAATAGTCCTTCCTATTAATGTTAAAGAACAATATGAACGCCAAACAGAATATTGTTTTTATTACAACGAAGGTATGAAACCATTTGAATATATAAACTTCGATGGGAATTTTGGAAACTTTAAATTTGTAATTAATCATCTATTTTATAATTATTTGAATTTAAAATACAATTCAGACTCATTTATAGAAGGTTTTACAAAAGACTATTTAATTTCAAATCATCAATTACGAAACCTAATAATTAGCTATTGAAAAATAATGAAAGAAAGGATATGTGGTGCTGAAATGATAAACATAGTAAGAATAAATGATGCTACCCAAATAATCGATCTATTATTTAACCAAAAATATAATGATAATATTGACAGACACAGATCATCTTTTTTATATCGCGGATTGACAAATTCAACTTATAAACTTAAAACATCTTTACAGAGAAACTGCAAAACCAAACAATTCGATATAGAAATACCTATATTAAGAAATTTCACAAAATATGCATCGATTGAACAGCCTAATTTGAAAAATTCTGTATGGAGTCAATTAATTATTGGACAACATCATGGATTACCTACACGATTGTTAGATTGGACATATTCACCTTTAATTGGACTTCATTTTGCAACAGGTGAAAATGATTTGTCAAACATCGATAGTTGCGATTGCGTATTGTGGGAAATTGACATTGAAGAAATAAACAGTATATTACCTAAAAAATACAATAAAATTCTATGTGAAAATAGTGCATATTTATTTACAGTTGATATGTTAGATGATTTTAGTTTAGAGCAATACGATTTGGATATGGCAGATAAATCTTTTATACTTCTTGAGCCACCTTCAATTGATCAAAGAATAATTAATCAATACTCTTATTTTTCTGTAATGCCACAAGGGATAAAAGACTTTGAATGTTTTCTTGATAATCACACCAAAAATACAACTAAATATATAATTGACAAAAAACTCAAATGGCAGATAAGAGATATGTTAGATCAAATGAATATAAATGAGCGAATCATATACCCGGGATTAGATGGTTTGTCTCAGTGGTTAAAAAGACATTATTATGTTAAATAAAAGTTAATCATATTTTAAATTGGTTTTGGATATATCTATTATTAAACCATTATTTGTGATTCATTAAATATAGTTTATTCATCAAAATAATAATATTGATTCAACATAACATTTTTAGCTCTCTCGTGAAAACGGGAGAGTTTTTTTGTTTATAAACAAAAAGTGAAGGGTGTTAAAAAGTTGACGGCAATTCTGCCGTCAACCTAAAGACAACACTGAATAAATCCCGAAAAATATGACAGCACTTTTGCCGTCACGAAAAAAATTTTTTTAAAACTTTTCGGAAATGATGCCGAATTGAGGTTCTTTCAGTGCATACATAATGAGAGGAATTTTGAATTCTTTGTAAAAAATTTCGGATTCAGGGTGTAATTTTGCCCTCTCCCAGTGCAAATAAGTGAAGGCTATTTTAAATTTTTTCGCAAAACACCCTACAATTTGACCTCTCCCAGTTCATACATAGTGAAGGGATTTCAAAAAAATTTTTCAAACTTTTTCGAAAACAGTGAAAAATGGGTGTCCATTTTAGGGGTGTTTGTTCAAATAAGTGAAAGGGTTATTAAACTTTCTCTGAAAAATCACCCCAATTTACCCTTTCCCAGTGCAAACATAGTGAAGGGTATTTTAAATTTTTCTAAAAACAGACAATACAAAACGCCCTCTGAAATTCCAAATAAGTGAAAGATGTATTTACCCTTCAATAAAAAACAAGGAGTTGATGTCTATGATTTAGTACCCGCCGAAAGGCAAAACAAAACCACGGATTTTTCCGTGGCATAAGTCTTAACAAGCACTGGATTTGTGCATACAAATCCCACTTGTTAGGGACTGCCCCTAAAACCCGAAAGACAGGAGGTGAGAAAATGAGCCTGACAAAAACCATATTTTTGTATCTGAATGAAAAAGAATTTTCAATGCTCACAAAGGATGCCGAAAGAGCAAATATGAGCAGGTCGCGGTATATCAGACAGCAGATTGATAATGCAAAAATGAAGCCCACATTGGATATGGACTATGAGAAATATATCAATCTGCTTGAGCCCATATGTGACAAGTTGAGTATTGTATCAAAAAGAGTGTGGCAAACAAAAATGCTTGATACGGTAATACTTCGTGAAGTTCTTAAAAGCACAAATGAAATTATGCCTGAAATCATTAAAGCAAAGGAGGTGGCGCAGTGCGTACAAGAGCGAGAAGAATCGCAGTTAGAGTAAGTGAAGAGCAGTATAACAAAATATGCCGTTTGACAGAGCATAGCTTTTTTACAAAGGAGCAGGTGCTAAGAGATATTATTCTCGGCTATCCAATTCAGGAAGACAGAAAGCCTGAATGTATGGAGTTTATTCTGAAGCTCCGTGGAATTGCGAGCACCCTAAGCAATCTTTGCAGAAACTACGGGTTATCAGGTTTCCCCATCGGTAAGGAAATGAAGCAGACCGCTGATGCGGTTGTTGAAACAAACAGTTTAATTGAAGATTGTATTTTTATCACAAGAATGAAAAGGAGAATTAAATGAATAAAGAAGAAAATTTTATTAACACCCTGTTTGATAAAACAGAAGAAACAGAGGCAGTAAAGCCTCAGACTACAGAAATCATAAAGATGCCTATGAGCAGTATTGTTCCCAATTTTAAGAATCCGTACAAGTGCCGTGAAGAGGATATGAAGCCGTTGGAAGACAGTATCCGTGAAAACGGTATCATACAGCCTCTTATGGTACGAAAGGATGATAAGGCTGATGTGTATGAAATCATATCAGGACACAGACGTTTCCTTGCAGCAACGAGGCTTAATCTGACAGATGTTCCCGTTGTTGTGTTGGACATAAGCAAAGAGGAAGCGGATATTATCCTTGTTGACAGCAATCTGCACCGTGAGCGTATTCTGCCTTCGGAAAAAGCCTTTGCGTACAAGATGAAAATGGATGCCCTTAAAAAGCAGGGCAAACGAACGGATTTAACTTCGGACCAAGTCGGACCGAAGTTATCTGCGGGTGAGGTTTCTGACACCGATAGTGCATCTCAGGTGAAAAGATATATTCGTCTAACAAAGCTTATCCCAAAACTTCTTAATATGGTGGATGAGAATAAAATTTCTTTCTCTGTCGGTGTTGAGCTTTCGTATCTCACCAAAACAGAGCAAACTGATTTGTTTAAATTTATTGAGGAGGAGCTTTGTACACCTTCACTTTCACAAGCACAGAAGCTGAAAAAGTTATCTCAGGAGAGTAAACTCAATCATGAGGAAATATCTTCCATTATGAAACAACCTAAAGCTAATCAGGTACTGACAGTTAAAATTCCCGATGATAAAATCAGTAAGTATCTAAAACCTACTGCTACAGTAAAAGAAAAGGAAGATTTTCTTGCAAAGGCTGTTGAGTATTACGGTAAGCATCTTATGAAGCAGAAAGACAGAGGTGCAAGATAATGAAAAAGCTTAAAGATTTTTACGGTCTTATTGGTGATAACGAATATGTTATTGACGGTGTCTGGTACAAGGTTTCATCCAAGTTTGCACCCGTTAATATCTGTAAGATTGAAAACACCATAAGCGACAAAGCACAAAAATATGTTGGCAGTGATTTTGCACATTTGACAAAGACGCAAGATAAAAATACAATGAATGCAGAATATGTATGTTTGACTGCCGGGAAGGAGGACTAATGCAGTCTGATGCAAATATCGGAATTACTGCTATCTACTGCCGATTATCAAGAGATGACGGCACGGAGACAGAGAGTAATTCAATCGGCAACCAAAAGAAAATGCTGACACAAAAGGCAAAGGAATTAGGTTTAACAAATACCAAGTATTATGTTGATGACGGCTATACGGGAACAAACTTCAACAGACCTGCTTTTCAGGAGCTTCTTGACGATATTGAAATGGGATATATCTCAGTTGTTATTGTCAAAGACCTTTCCCGATTAGGACGAGATTATGTTTCGGTCGGTCATTATACTGATAACTATTTCCCCGAGCATAACGTAAGGTTTATCGCTGTTAATGATATGGTTGACAGTGATGAGGGTGAAAATGAAATCGCACCATTCAAGAATGTTATGAATGAAATGTATGCGAGAGATATCAGCCGTAAAGTCAGGAGTGCTCACCGTATTCGTGGTAATATGGGAGAGCCGCTTTCACAACCACCATACGGGTATATGAAAAGTCCTGAAAACAAGAAGAAGTGGATAATTGATACCGAAGCCGCAGAAGTAGTCAGGGACATTTACATAATGTGCCTTGAGGGTATGGGTAACGAAGCTATTGCAAGGGAGTTACAGAACAGACAGGTGCTTATCCCTATGGCATATTGGCAAAGCAAAGGCTTAAACCGTGGTGGTAAGAAAACACAGCCTAACCCGTACAAGTGGTGTAAAACTACTGTTCAGAAGATATTAGCACAACAGGAATACTGCGGTGATGTTATCAACTTCAAGACCCATTCCAAAAACTTCAAGAACAAAACCCGTATTGATAATCCCGTGGAGAATTGGAAAATCTTCAGGGATGTTCACGAGCCAATCATTGACCGAGATACTTGGGAAATTGTACAAAAGCATACGGCACAGACAAAACGCAGAGCACCAAAGAAGGAAAATGCGAAAAAGCATATCTTCAGCGGTCTCATCCGTTGTGCAGATTGCGGCAGTAATATGAGGTATCATACAAATACCGTCAACAAGGATATTCACTATTTCAGTTGCGGTAATTATGTTAAAGATACTCGTGGCACTTGCCCCGAAAGGCACTATATCCGTGCAGATGCTCTTGAACAGATAGTAATCCTTGAGCTGAAACGCCTTGCGGTTATGCTCCAACAGGACGAACAGCTTCTTGCAGAAATCCTTGAAAAGAAAACCCATAAGGATTTCTATGACGAGAAGAAATTTCTTGAGGGTGAGCTGCAGAAAGCAATAGTCCGTCAACAGACAGTTGCATCTCTTTATGAGAAGCTGTATGAGGATAACGCAACAGGTAAGGTTACGGATGAATGGTTTACCCATATGTCACACAAATACGAGGTTGAGAGAACAGAGCTGAAGGTCAAGATATTTAGCCTGAGAGAAAAGGTTGCAAATATGCAGACAGTTCAGCACAGCAAGGATATGTTCATCGGTGCAGTAAGAAAGTTCTTGGATATGGAAACAATAACGGCACCACTTATTCACGAACTCATTGACCACATTGATGTTTATGAGGCAGAGGGAAAGGGTAAAAACAAGACACAGAGGGTTGTGATTCACTACAACTTTGTAGGCTATCTTGAAATGCCAGAAAATGATGAGCCTTGCTTCACAGCAGATACCCGTCAGGGAGTAGCAATAGGTTATATCTCAAAACCTACAGAAAAGTCAGCATAATAAAAAAGTCGCACTCCGAAAGGAATGCGACGATACATAAAACTATTAAAATATTTACAAAACTCTATTTTAAGCAAAAAAAATTGAGTATTCATAGGCAAATCCCTTATGAATACTCAATATGGTCGGAGTGACGGGATTCGAACCCACGACCTCTTGGTCCCGAACCAAGCGCACTACCAAACTGTGCCACACCCCGTTGAATTATTTAGCTTTGTAATTATAGCAAATCTTTTTCGTTATGTCAACTTAAATTTATGATATAAGCGGTGGTTGAGTATTGTGAGAAAATAAAGTGTTCGGATATAAAAAATAAATCGGTTTTTTTTGAGATTATGCAATGTAATATCGCTGAAAGTCTGTTTTATTAAATAATGATTAGTACACAATGATTAGTACACAAAAAAATTACATATTAATATTGTATTGATAAAATCATTTTTATATGATAGATTATTCGTATCTCACAGTAATAATTTTCTGAAAAGGCGGTTTTGGATATGTGGAAAAGACTTCTCGGAATGAATACGAGTGAAGCCTTCGGTGTGCCGATAGAAGAACAGATTATAATGCTTAAGGATTGCGGTTTTGATGCTTTTTTTACACATTGGAGCAGAGATTGTGATATTGACAAATGGGCAAAGACTGCTGAAGAAACGGGAATGATATATCAGTCTGTACATGCTCCCTTTTCAGGTGTTGCCGATTTGTGGAGAAGCGATAAAGAAAAAGCAGACTATGCCGAAAATGAAATTATCGATTGTATTCGCTCCTGTTCAGAAAACGGTGTCTCATTGATAATATCACATTGCTATATCGGATTTGACGGTATTGTTGATATTACATCGCAAGGACTTGAAAGATACGGCAGAATTATACGTGAAGCAGAAAAATGCGGTGTGAATATTGCCTTGGAAAATACTGAAGGTCCTGAGTATCTGGCGGCTCTTCTTGACGAATTCAAAGGCTGTAATAATGTGGGCTTCTGTCTGGATACAGGACATGAAATGTGCTATAACTACGGAGAAGATCTGCTGGCAAGATGGGGTGACCGTCTTATAGCAACGCATCTCAATGATAATCTCGGTATCCGTGATTTCAGTGGAAAAATATTCTGGCACGACGATCTTCATCTTCTGCCTTTTGACGGAATCTGTGATTGGGATAATTTTGGAAAAAGAATGAGAAACTGCGGTTACCAAGGTATTCTCACCTTTGAACTTAACAGACATTCAAAGCCCGGCCGTCATGAAAATGATAAATATCAAATAATGCCTCTGCAGCAATATTTTACTGAAGCTTATATGCGTGCATGTAAAGTAGCTTCAAAAACTTATTTTTCCAACGATTGATGAACAAACTGTATATTGTTTATTAATAAAAAATGTGTTATTATTGAACAAAGTGTAAAAATAAGGAAGTAATTTTAATGATTCTTGATAATCTTACCGAGCTTCGCAACTTGAAACACATGGTCGATTATGCCGCTGAGAATTTTGGAGATAGAGATTTTATTCAGTATAAAGTCCCCGGCGGAATCGAAGCAAGAACATATTGTGAGTTAAAAAAAGATTGTGATGCTTTCAGTAATATGCTTGAAGCCAAGGGTTTGACTTCAGCCCATATAGCAGTTATCGGTGCAACAAGTTATAATTGGATCGTTTCGTATTTCGGAACGGTTGCAACAGGTAGCGTTATTGTCCCGCTTGCTCCATCAGAAACAGTTGAAATGAACTGCCGTCTTATGGATTTTGCCGATGTTGATGTTCTTGTGTTTGATTGTCAGAGTAAAAACCTTTTTGACGAAGCCAGAAAGAAACTTCCGAATATAAAATTATTTATCAGCTCAGATGATTCTGCTACAGAAGGCTGCTGCAGCTTTTCTGATATTTTACGTGAATATAAAGGCGAATATAATAAAGAACCGGCCACCAAAAGCACCTGCGCTATTATGTTCACTTCGGGGACAACAGGTTTTCCTAAGGGAGTTATGCTTTCTCATGAAAATCTGGTTTACAGTGCTGCAAGTGTTCATGTTGCATGTCCTACAACAAAAATGTTTTGCTGTCTTCCTATTTATCACGGCTTTTGCTTTACTGCTAATATAACTAAGAGTATATGCCGCGGAAAAACCGTGTGTGTAAATGATTCGCTTACAAATCTTGTTGCAGATCTGCGTCTTTATAAGCCTGACAGCATAGTTGCTGTACCGCAGATAGTAAAAAAGCTTATGGGCGGTGCCATAAAGTACGCACAGAGTAAGCCACATATGTCAGAACACGATGCTGTTGAAGAGTTTCTCGGCGGTAATATAATAGATATAATTTCCGGCGGTGCTCCTCTTGATGCTGCTGTAAATGAACGCTTTAACGCTACTGGAATTCTTGTTCTTAACGGTTACGGTATGACCGAGTGTTCACCTATAATTTCAAATAATTCCGTAGGTAATTACAGGCATGGTTCTGTCGGTATGCCTATCCCTTGTATGGATGTTAAGATTTGTGACGGCGAGATTCTTGTAAAAGGGCCAAGTGTTATGCAAGGATATTATAAGAATCCTGAAGCTACCGAAGCTGCTTTTACCGAAGACGGATATCTTCATACCGGAGACCTCGGATATTTTGATGACGACGGATATTTATACATAACAGGCAGATGTAAAAATCTTATTCTGCTTGATAACGGTGAAAATGTTTCTGCCGAAATGCTTGAAGATAAATTTTCTTTTGAGCCGATAGTGAACGAAGTGATCTGCTTCGGAGAAAACGGGGCTATATACGCAGAAATCTATCCTGATAAAGCATATATAGCAGAGAATAATATTACGGATATCGATTCTGCAATGATGGAAATGCTGATGCGGGTCAATTCGGGACTTGCTTCTTTTCAGCGTGTGAGTGCGTATATTCTCAGAGACATACCTTTTGAAAGAACTGCATCATCAAAGATAAAAAGAAGCTTTGATAAAAAAGTAAAAAAGCCTGATGCAATAATGCCGAAAAATGACAGTGAGCAGAAGGTCTTTGATGCAGTCAAAGAGCTGCTTGGTCTCAAAGAGCTTAGTATGACAGATAATTTCTTTGCAGTTGGCGGAGATTCTATTAATGCAGTTGAGCTTGCCGTTTCTCTTAACATTAAGCCGCAGACTGTGTATGACAGACCGTTCCTTTTTTCTTTGGCTGAGTTTATTGATGAACAAACAGATACTGAAGATGACGGTATCAAAAATATCAATGAGCTCATACTTGAAAACCGCGGTGGTGAGGTTACAGATAAGGTATTTTCCTGTGCACTTCTTACAGGTGCAACAGGCTTTCTCGGTATACACATTCTTAAAGAGCTGCTTGATTCAGGTATGAAGGTATATTGCCTTATAAGAAACAGGAAAAAACTGTATTCCTTGATTGAATATTATTTTGGTGAAATTGATTTAAGCGGTGCTGAGATAATAACAGGTAATATTGAATCACCTCGGCTCGGGCTTAATGATGATGAATATCTGAAGCTTGCAAAAGAAACAGATGTTGTTTACCACACAGCTGCCAATGTTCATCATGCCGGTGATTACAAAGAACTTGAGCTGACAAACGTGACCGGCACGAAGAATATTATCGATTTCTGCTTTGATGCAGGGGCTGTTTTACAGCATGCATCAACTGTAAGCGTACACGGTGCAGCAACCGTACGGCAGAGATTTAAAAATGCATTTTTTGATGAAAATGTTCTGAATATCGGGCAGCATTATTGTGATAATGTTTACATTCACAGCAAATATCGTGCAGAAGAAGCCGTTATAGAAGCAAGAACCCGCGGATTAAAAGCAAATATTTACCGAATCGGCAATCTTACATGGAGAGCGTCAGACGGAAAGTTCCAGATAAATTCTTTCGATAACGGATTTTTGCACAGACTTCATGCAATTCTAAAGCTCGGTCTTTATCATGAGAATATGGATAAATACCCTATGGATCTTACACCTGTTGATGAATGTGCAGAAGCCTTTGTAAAGCTATCTCTTATGAGAAGGATCAATGAAATTTACCATATGTTCAATCATAATTTCCTTGATTCACGTGATTTGTTCAGAGCTGTCGGTGTTACATTCCGTGAGGTTTCAACTACAGAAATGATAGAGACTGCTTTTGCCAACACTGCAGACAGAGATATTCATGTGTATCTTTTTTACATGATTATTTCAGGCAGATCTCAGAATGTGCCTATGACTAATGTGTTTACAATGTCTTTGCTTGAAAGTATAGGTTTTTCATGGAGCAAGCCAGACAGAAAGTACCTTACGGTATCAACTGACGGTAAAAAGAGCATCTGCGAAGATTATGAGCCTATTGAAATAAAGCCTATGAGAAAAACAGGTGGTGCTCTTAACCCGATTCAGAAGCTTACATTAGGTGTACTGAAATCATCAGCTGTGCGTGACAGTTTAATATTAAAAGGTGAGGGAAGTCTCTTACAGCTTAAAACAGAGTTAGAAAAAAGAAAGCTCTGTAATCCTCTAATTATTACAATAACAAATGCAGAAAGTATTGAAGGAATAAGTTCATTTCTTTCTCGGCTTGAAAAAAAGCCTGTTATTTTTGATTCACTTGCTTTTGAGCCGACGGTAAAAAATACTGATGATGCTCTTTTGCTGTATAAGGAAAACAATTGTGATTGTGTTGTAGGTATCGGGGGAGGTTCTGTGCTTGATACTGCAAAAATAGTTGCACTGAGAGCAAATAATTCCGGAAGACTTATTGATGATATATGTAAGCTTGATTGTGATGCAGATGTATGTGTGCCTTTGTTTCTTGCTCCCACGACAGCAGGAACAGGCTCTGAGGTTACATTTTTTGCTGTTGTCACTGAAGAGGAAGAGAATAAGAAGCGCCCCTTTGTTTCAGACAAATTCCTTCCTGATGTTGTGGTGCTTGATCCTTCGCTTACTATAAGTGTGCCAGCTTTAAGCACGGTATACACAGGGCTTGATGCTCTTTCTCACGCAGTTGAAAGCTATGTAAGCCTGTTTGCTGCTTCCTTTGAAGATGATGCCGCGCTTGCGCCGCAGGTATGTAAGGATATCTTTGAGAATATCAGTAAAGCTTTTTTTAATCCTGAAGATATAAATGCCCGTGAGATACTTCAGAATGCAGCATTCAATGCCGGGCTTTCATTCAGAAGAATAGGAACAGGGTATGTGCATGCAATTGCTCACAGACTCGGTGAATTCTGTCATATTCCTCACGGTTTGGCTGTGGCGGTATGTATGGTCTCTGTTTTAAGAGCATATCTTCCTTGTGCTGCAGAGAGACTTTCACAGCTTGCTGTTTATTGCGGGTTCGCTGAAAGCTCAGAGAATATAGCAGCAAATGCAGAGCTTTTTATAGCAGAATTTGATGAGCTGCTTGATAAATTCGGTATTTCTGCCTCATCTATTGTTTTTTGTGAAAGCGATATTGATGAAATTGTAAAGCGCGCACAGGAAGAAGCAAAGCTTGTCGGCTATCCGAGACCGTTCAACGATGCTGAGCTCAGAGATATCATTCTTTCAATATTCAATATGAGGTGATGTTTTGTCTCTTGAAAAGAAAAAGGAAATAATAAGAATATTCACAGGTGCCGCTCTTGCAGTGGCTTCTGTAATTCTCGGTTGGATGCTTTTGCGGCCGGAATTTATAAATATTGTTCCTGTTTTTCTTATTGCCGTAATAATTGCTTTTGCTGTTGAAACTTCGGTTCTTATGTTGTTTAAAGGTAATAAAATCCCAAAAAAAATAATTAAGATAATATTACTTTTTGTGATTAATATTTCAGTTTTCTTTTGTGCTGTAGTTTACGCTTTTGCTCCGGCTGTTATTCTGAAGCCACATACAGATGAAGATTCGTATAATATGCTTCAGGCTATACCTTATGCAGAAGAGATTACATTTACAGGTAAAAACGGAGACATAAGCGGTTGGTTTTATAACACGTCAGGGAAGTCGGCTCCGACGGTGCTTTACTTTTACGGAAACTATGAAACAGCATCAACAAGATTATATAATCTCAGCAAAAATTATCATAAATCACCATTTGTAAATTGCAATTTTGCTGTTTTTGATTATCCTTCATATGGTAAAAGTGAGGGAAACTGCAATGATAAGGCTATTCTTCAGTTTGCTCTGGATGTTTATGATAAAGTCTCAGAGATTTCAGATAATATAATCGTTCTCGGCTATTCAGTAGGAACGGGTCCCGCATGTTATCTTGCAGCAAACAGAGATATAAGCGGTCTTATCCTTTATGCTCCCTTTGCCGACGGAACGGATCTTTACAATAACGTGGTCAATATGTTCCACGGTCCCTTAGAGCTGTTGGTTTCTTTTGATATGCCTAATATTGAATATGTCAGCAGCATAACTGAAAAAACATTGATTCTTATTTCGGAAGATGATGAAGTAATACCAGCATCTTCTTCTGTGAAGCTTGTATCGGAATTCGGAGGTGAATGTACTGTAAAGAAAACAAAGGGAATTACTCATAATCAGTTCCTTACGGATTCCTTTATTCTTGAAGAAACCGAGATGTTTATAAAAGAGGTAACAGCAAAATGAAAAAGGAAATTTATAAATCAATGCTGATATCTTCAGTTTTTATCTCTGTGGGCTTATTTGCTTCGATTTTTGTGTTTTTTCTTATGTTCGGCAAAGGACTTCAGATTCTGATTCCTTTTATTCTGTTTACTGTTTTTTCTTTGATATTCTTTCTTCTCGGTAAGCTTCCGTTTATAAAAAAGCACTTTGTTATACAGATTATTATTGCTGTAATTTTTATTGTTCTGTTTATAAAACTTATGTGATAAAAAAAGACCGAAGATTTCAATTTACAGAAAAATCTTCGGTCATCAGTTTTTATCCGCAGGTATTCGTATCTAAATTATTTCCGGTTTACTGTCAGAAAAATATGCACTGCCATCATCTGTTTTATCCTGATCTTGCCGTTCATCTTTGAATTCTTTTCTGAGAGAGAACAGAGCCGATACTATAAGAATCATTACTGCGAAGGATATTATCACGGGAGCTATCATAATATAATTGCGAATATCGTCAGGAATATTGTGAAGCACCGGTATAATATTGTTTATCAAAAAAATAACAGTCTGGCTTACAGTAAATATATTTCGTCTTATAATAAAACTTTTGCTGAGCTTTTCATTGTGATAATTTTCAGCCAGCAGACTCATTTCTGTCGAGAGCTGATATGTGAAATAAATGTTTATAACGATTACCATTATATTGATTATATGCAAGATATAAATCATTGCAGAGTAGCCGGTATTAACAGGAAATGAAATTGTGTTAATGCCCAGTAATCTCTGGATAAAATTTATAAAGCTCCAAACTGCGAGAATAACTCCGAACGGTTTCAGAAGCATTATTGTTTGGCTTTCGTTTTTCAGATAGTTGAATGTATCAACTATCATAATATATCCTACGAAATCAGGCAGAACATCAACAGTTCCTATTAATATTTCAATGAGAATCAGAATATAAGCAAAAGCAATTCTGGAGATTGAATCATAGATTTTTTTTCGTTCGCTCATATCAATTCACTCTTTCCAGTTTTTTCCGGGCAAAAACTTCACTGTTAATATATAGCGTTGCATCAACGTACTCGGGCAGATAATATTTTTCGCTTTTGTATTCGGCAGTATATCCGCCTCCTCCGAAGGTCTGAATATTATTCCAGTCTCCTGATAAATCAGTGGCTCCTCCGGATGATCCGTTTGAACTTGAAAATGAAAAGTTATCAGCCTCTTTTAATGCGTCCTTAACTTTTTTTACTATTTCACTTTTTTCCGAAACTGAAGGGTCTGAAAAGTATTTTTCAAACAAATCAGGAACCTTACTGCCGGTTGAACAGGAAAGTCTCATTTTTGTTATGTATGGCTTATATGCCTCCGGACCTGTATAAATGCATCGGGATCGTTGATTTACGTATACAATAGAAAACTCGGCATTAAGAACCGGCTGTTCCGGAATATCTACTCCGGAATAAATACTGTAGCACAGCTGGTAGTGGCGTTCTATTGTAAAGTCATCTGCTTCTGCTCTGTAGATATAAGCAGGTAAGTCGTCACAACCCCAGATGCCTTGCATTTTATAGGTTGTAATGTAATTGAATTCAGAAGACTCTGTGACAACCCAGCGGAAATCCTCCCTATAAATATTGAGCTTCTGATATGCAATTTTTTTATTATTGATATTATCTGAATCATGAAAGTTCAATGGAATAGCTAAAACGGCTGTGTAGTTATACGCTCCTGTTTGTTCTAAATTATAAACGTAATATTCAGATATGGAAAACGGCATTGAGTCTATACCTGTATCCCAATGCGGTCTGTTGCCGGATTTAATATCTCCGGTAAGTGAACTGCGTATATCCTTGTGAAATGAAAGAGGGGCTGATATTGCTCTGTATACTGCGTTATTCTGAAGAACAGCCTTTGCGTAAGTATCAATAGCTGCAGCAGGCGTAGTGCAATAATAGCTTCTTGCTGCTGACAAGGCAACATCAACTGAAGCTGTATTCGTTATCCGAATTAATTTTTCGGGAATCGCCGAAGCATGAGCATTTATAAGCAAAAATGAAGCTAATATTAGTGTTATGCAAAAGCATATAAGTTTATTGTTTTTCGGATATTTGTTAAATCTGACAATTGTTTCTATACGTGAACGAATATTTCTTCCACCGTTCGCTATTGAAGACGAACCTATTCCAGATGTGAATTTGCAATCAGCCATTGCTAAAAGCAGATTTCCGTATTCCCGTCTTTCTTCTCCTTCAATAAGTGCAAGAACTCTTGAATCACAAAGCTCTTCAATATCATTGTTTATTTTGTTAAAGCAATACCATAAAAGAGGATTGCACCAATGAACCGAACGGAATATGGCAATAAAAATTCCCCATATCATATCTTTGTATTTAAGATGAAGCAGCTCGTGAAGAATTATTTTTTCATCGGGGAATTTTTCCGGCAGAACGATTACAGGTCTTGCAATTCCAAAAACAAAAGGTGTGGAAATGTTTTTTGTTACTACGGCTTTGCAGCTTTTTAATTTATACTTATCTGCAATTTCCTTGAGTTTTTTATTATCATTATCAGATATTGCTTCGCAACCGGACACAGTTATTTTTAATCTGATATATGAAATAATATATCGTATGATAAAAATTACAAACCCTGAAAAATAAATTATGTAAATAACATCTGAAAGGCTTCCCGAAAAAGAAAAATCAGGTACCGGAAAGAAAAACCGAGGACGCGAAACTGAATAACCTGCGTTCAGGTATGTTTTTATAAGCTCTACTGAAAACTGAATTATCCCTGAAAAAGAATAAGGAAGAATCAGTGCTGCAGCAAGAATGCTCCAAACACTGAATTGCCATAC
This sequence comes from Acutalibacteraceae bacterium, assembly GCA_045591055.1. GTDB lineage: Bacteria > Bacillota > Clostridia > Oscillospirales > Acutalibacteraceae > RUG806. The sequence goes on from JAZNSD010000002.1 coordinate 19,816, forward strand.
GGGCGGCAGCTTGTCACGGAATATTCTCTTAATTAATAAGATGAATAATCCGATTTCTCCTGCATACAGCGTCTGAATAATGACCTCAAATATGTCGTGCATATTCACACCTCCATATTATTAAGTAAATCTTTAAGCTTCTCTCTTTCCTCGTCAGTAATTTTTTCTTCTTTAAGAAATGCGGCGATCATATCTCCCGCGCATCCGTTATAAACCTGCTGCAGGAAATTGTGTCTTTCATTTTTCTGACATTCGTCTTTTGAAACAGCCGCTTTGTATATGTGAGGTGCTGTGCTTTTGTCAATATACACAAGCTTCTTTGTTTCCATTCTTGTGAGATAAGTGTGAACTGTATTACGGCTCCACCCGGTTTTGTTTCTGAGGTTATTGACGATTTCTCCCAGCTCACTTCCTCTGCTTTGCCACAGCACTTCAAGAATGCGCCACTCGTTTTCTGATAATTTCATAGTAAATTTACCTCCTACAAGTGTAGTATCTGATTATATACTACACTTGTAGGAGGTTTTTGTCAATATATTTTTGAATTTATTTTCTACGATTTTAAGATATTGATTGACAAGTCTTTTATTTTTTTATAAAATTCTTTAATATTAACGAATTATACGGGGATCTAAAATGAAAAGAAAAAAAGAAAAAAGAGAAAGACAAAAGGCATATGTTCTGAAAAATACAGCATTTATGCTTGGCTGTGCTTTCAGATGTGCACCGTTTTCATTACTCATTATATATCTTGCTTATATAGCTGAAAATGTATATTATTCAGTTGTTATAAATGTAATGTTTCTCGAAACTGCTCTTTCGATAGTTGAAGGTAATGGTTCTTTTCGCGAATTTGTGTTGTGGATGACTGCTATTGTGGTCGGTAAGCTTCTTGTTGATTTGCTTGGTTATATTGATTTTTATACAGTCAGGACAAAATTCGAGATCAGGTGTGAAAGCTATATAAACTCACTGATATTCAAAAAAGCACAGCAGGTAGAGCTTGGATGCTATGAAGATCCGGATTTCTTTGATAAGTATAACCGTGCAACATGGGTTGTTGAAAAAGGCGGATTCAAAAGAATAATTGAAGGCTCAGCCTGGACTATAGGCTCTTTTGTCAGTATAGTATCTCTTATTTCATACCTTATATCTATTGATCCGTTTCTTCTTGTTTTTATTTTTTGTCCTCTTGTTGTCGTTGTATTCAGGGTTTTCAAAAATAATATAGAACTTACGAAAGAAAAAGAGATGACTCCGTATGAGAGACAGAAGGATTATGTCAGACGCACAATTCTTTTGAAGGATTTCGCAAAAGAGATCAAAACAACTAATATTTTTACAGTAATTGATAAAAGATTCAGGAGCGCTATTCAGAAAAATATAGATGTTATAAAAAAATATGGTTGGAGAATTGCATTATTAGAATGTATATCTGACTATTTTGCTGAAATCATACCTGTAACAGGCGGCTTTTTATATGGCTGCTACAGGCTTATCATAGCCCGGAATCTTCCTGTTTCTCAGTTTTCCGTGCTGATTTCAGCTATCACAACATGCAGAAACAAACTTAATCATCTTGCACATTATTTTGCAATGCAGCAAAAGCACTGCCTGTGGGTACAGAATCTGAGGGAGTTTCTTGAATATGAACCCGGAATACAGGGCGGAGAACTTACACCCGGTGAATTTCAGTCGCTGGAATTCAGAAATGTGTCTTTCAGATATAAAGAAGATTCAGAATATATACTGAAAAACCTGAATTTCACTATAAATAAAGGTCAGACTATAGCTGTTGTTGGTCATAACGGTGCAGGAAAAACTACACTTTCTAAGCTTATTATGCGTCTTTATGATGTAAGTGAGGGTGAGATTCTGTATAACGGAATCAATATCAAAAAGTACAAGCTTGAAGAATACAGAAAAAAGTTTGCAAGTGTTTTTCAGGATTACCGTGTTTTTGCAATGAGCGTTGCGGAAAATGTTCTAACACAGGAAGTCTCTGAAGAAAACAGAGCTGAAGCGATAAATGCTCTGAAAATGGCAGGAGTTTACGAAAAAACTCAAAAGCTTATACATCAGGAGGATTCAATTCTTACAAAGGAATTTGATCCTGACGGTGTTCTGCTTTCCGGCGGTGAAACACAAAAGGTTACTATTGCAAGACTGTTTGCATCTGAATTTGATGTTGCGGTGCTTGATGAACCGTCGTCTGCTCTTGATCCCGTTGCTGAGAGCAGAATGTATGATGCTCTTGAGGCAGGAACGAAAGGAAAAACTGTTATTTACATTTCTCACCGTCTTTCAAGTGCAACCAGATCAGATAACATATTGGTATTCAGCAAAGGCTTAATAGTTGAACAGGGAAGTCACGAAGAACTGATGTCAGCTTCAGGGCTGTATGCTCAGATGTTTACTCTCCAGGCATCAGGGTACCAAGAAGGGGCGGTGTATAATGAAACGAAATGAAAAATCAAGAGGTAAAGAAAAAGCAAATGCATTGACGAATTATATTTTTATGCTGAAGTTTATCGGTAAACACACTCCCTATATGCTTTTCGGTTATCTGTTTTTTGATGTGCTTGCAAATTTACCGTGGACTCTTTCAAATGTTGTGTTGTTGAAATATATTCTTGATGTTGTTTCAGAAGGCAGCGGTTATGAAAGAATATTTTATGTTTTGATTTTCTTTGTTGCTTTTGTAATTGTTACAAATTTGTTTACCACTTTGTTTTATGAGGTATCTTTGCCGAAGCAAAGAGAAAAACTTTATTTCTGCATATATAAAACAATATATGAAAAGGCTGCAAAAATGGACTATGAAGCCTATGATAATCCTGAGTATTACAATGACCTTGTGCTTGCTATGACATCAATGAATGAAAGAGCGAACGGAGTTCTTTCAAACACACAGGATATAATTACCAATATCGTCGGCGTTCTGACAATCGGTACGGTTATTGTGACGATTGATCCCATGTGTCTTATTTTTATTGTTCTTTGTGTTGCAATTATGACTCCGATCGGAAGGATCATAGCAAAAGTCAATGTTGACAGAACAGAGGCCATGAATCCTCTCGACAGAAAAAATCTCTATTTCAGCCGTGTGTTTTATCTGCAGGATTATGCTAAAGAGCTGAGACTATCCGGCGCAGGAGAAATGATTGAACGCAGATATAATAAAAATATTGCTGACAGAATCAAAACTATATCGCCCTATCTCAGACGACAGTGGCAATTGTATTTTTGTCAGGAATCCCTTCCTATGACGCTTCTTATTTATCTTGGCATTACTTTATATATGGGCTATAAAGCAATTGTTACCAAAGAGGTCGGAATGGGAGATTTTGCAGCAACTTTCAACGGAGCCGCTTCAATCAGTAACAGTGTATTTGCAATAACAAGCTGGTTTGCTATTTCATTCAGGGAAAACGGTCTTTATATTGAAAAATTCAAACGGTTTATGAATGCAAAAGAAAAAATACTGAACGGATATGATAAAACTGTTTTTAATGAACCGGTAACCATTAAGTTTGAAAATGCCTCTTTTAAGTATCCCGGAACGGATAAATATGTGTTGAAGAACATCAACATTGAAATCCCCCCTTATAAAAAGATTGCCTTTGTCGGTTATAACGGTGCAGGAAAAACAACTCTTACAAATCTCTTGCTTCGTCTTTATGATGTTTCTGAAGGCAGAATAACTGTTGGCGGAAAAGATATCCGTGAATGGGATATTAAAACATATCATGAGAATTTCGCTGCTGTTTTTCAGGATTTTTCGCTTTTCGGTGCTTCTTTGGCTGAAAATGTTTCGATGGATGATTCTCCGGATAAAGAAAAAGCTGAAAAAGCGCTTATTACTTCAAGCTTTGATAAGGAATTGCCTGACGGGACAGACAGTATTCTTCTCAGAGAATTTGACGATACCGGAGTTTCTCTTTCCGGCGGTGAAGCACAGAAAATTGCCATAGCACGTACTTTTTATAAGAACTGTGCATTCGCAATACTGGATGAACCGAGTGCAAATCTTGATCCCGTTGCGGAATATTCCCTGAATCAGTCAATGGCTAAGGCTGCAGAGGATAAAACAGTTGTATTTATTTCTCACAGGCTATCCACTACGGTAATGGCAGATGAGATATTTATGCTTGAAAATGGTGAGATTGCAGAGCACGGTTCTCATGAAGAGCTGATGAAGCTTGACGGCAAATATGCTTATATGTTTCGTCTTCAGGCAGAAAAATACAATGAATCTGAAAAAAATAAAGAAATGTATTGATTTCATTACGAAAATAAAATATAATAACTATGAGTTTTTTAACTTTAATGCTGAAAGGAGAAATTAATTATGAAAAAAGTTATAAGTCTCGCTCTTGTTCTTGTTGTTGTTCTCACTGCTTTTGCAGCATGCACTCCCGTTGAGGAAAAAATCCTCGGTAGTTGGAAGGGTAATGTTGATCTTGGTGCAGGTTTTTCCAAGGAAGGTACATATGTGCTGAATGCAGGCGGTACCGGAAAGCTTGAGCTTATTGATGATGCTGTTGCACTTGATATTAAATGGTCAATATATGAAAAGCAGCTTACAATTGAAATTGACAGCGGTTCCGGTTCAAATATTTTACAGAGCATTCTTAATTTTGCTGCTGATATTGCCAGCGATCCTATTTCATATACTTTTGAGCTTAAGGGTGATACTCTTACTCTTACAAAGGCAGACGGAACAAAAACAACTCTTACAAGAGTAGTTGCTCAGTAAAGTCTACACAAAGAATACGCGGGTGTTCATATGAGCACCCCGTTTTTTGTTAAGTATATAATTTAGGTTTAATTAAGTTTTTTATAATAGAATTTATATATGCACTTATATTTCAGGAGATATTGTTTTGAGTAAAAGAAAATCTGAAGCAAATACCAAGAAAAAAACAGAAAGCACAGATGAAAAACAACAATCTGAACTGTCAGACAATAGGCAGTATTTGCGGCTTGAAACATTGATATCAGAAGAAGAATCTGATATTTTTGAATCTATTGATTTTTCTTCGTCGGACAACGCTGATATAACTAACGAATTTTATCCGCTTTTTAAAATGGTGAAGAAAGCTGCAACTGCAGATAAAATAACAGAAAAAAAGAAAAAATCAAAAGCTAAAGTAATTGAGCATAATTTTGCGGCTGTGCTTTTTTCATCGGTGATTATGGCAGTATTTTTTTTGGTTTTGTTTTATCCGGAAGCTGAAATAATTAATGATGAAACAACTGCTGTTGCCGTAAATTCGGAAACTCCGGAGGAAGTAACAACATTGTTTCCTGTAAAAGAACCGTTTGCTCCGTCTCATCATGATGAGATGCAGCAGCGAATAGATGAAATTGCTAAAAAAAACCGTGCTGTAGGACTACAGGTTGCAGTTATCGAAAGTGGGGAAGTATCAGATACATTCTGCTACGGTTGGGCACAACTGAACAGAGTGAAAATGACAACTGAGCATAAAATCAGGACTGCATCCATTTCTAAAATACTTGTCGGTATCGGTGCAATGCTTTTGTATGAGAATGATATTATTGATCTTGATGCAAGTATAGGAAAAATCTGGGGCACAGATATTGTGAATCCGTATTATCCGGATTCACCCGTATCAATCCGTACAATGTTGAATCACACGTCAACAATTCCTGCTTACAGCGATGATTATTCGATGTATTTCAGAAGTGTACTCAACAGATTTGATGATTCTTTTAATAATGCCCGCCCCGGTTCTATTGAAGCATATTATTATAACAATTATGTGTTCAGGGCTCTCGGAATGACACTTGAGCTTGCTGCAGATGAAAAGCTTGATAAGATACTTCACGATAATATTTACGATCCGTTGGGGATTGATGCAGCTTTTGCGGCAGGTGACTTAGTTAATACAGATAAAATTGTAACACTTTACGATGAAAACAGAAAAGTTGAACGTTCCGCTGCTACTCTCAGTACATTTCATGTCCACGACGGAATTGCAGAAGAAGGACTTTATTTTGCAGGCGGCTTGACAATCAGTGCAGCTGATCTTGCAAAAATAATATGTATTCTTGTTAATGACGGACAGTATGAAGATATACGCTTTCTATCTGCAGAATCGGTTGATATAATGGAAAGTTGTATTTCGGATCCTCTGCCTGACGGCACATATCAGGGCACACCGCTTCTTTATATGCCGGAATTATATGGAAGAGAAGGTATATTTTTTCATACTGGCTCTGCTTACGGTGCTTTTAACTGTATTTCTTATGATCCTGTTACCGGAGACGGCGTTGTGGTGCTTTCAACAGGGGCTGTAGATCTTGGAGAAACTGCAGATATAAGATATATCTGCGATAGTATAAACGAATATGTTTATTCGATGATTGCATAACAAAAAAAGACATTGACGGCATTATTAATGCTTCAATGTCTTTTCTTATTATTTAAAACAGCTGAGAATCAAACACTTCTTGCAATTTCTACTGCAGCTTTGCATTTTTCAGCAATTTCTTCAGGTGTACCCTTCATCATCCAGCTTCCGCCGACTGCAAAAATTTTATCCCATTTAAGATACTCGGCGAGATTCACATCTGAAATACCGCCGGTGGGGAGGAAGGTTACTTGGGGGAATGCAGCGGCAAGTGCTTTCATTGTGGAAATACCGCCGTAATTAGAGCAGGGGAAGAATTTTATAATTTTGCAGCCGAATGATATTGCTGTCATAACTTCTGTAGGTGTTACGCATCCGCCGAGGTAGGGGATTTCCTTTTCGTTACAAAAGGCTGCCACTTCTTCTGAAAAACCGGGAGAAACAATAAATTTAGCACCGAGATTTATAGCTTCCTCGCACTGCTGTTTGTTGATGACCGTGCCGGCACCTACGAGCATTTCGGGGAATTCTTCGATTGCAATTTTAATCGCTTCTCCTGCGCATGCAGTTCTGTATGTGATTTCAGCTATCGGAAGACCGCCCTTTACCATTGCGGAAAGCTTCGGACGTACTTCTTCAATCGAATTGAACACAACTACGGGAACAACTTTATACTGTCTTATAAATTCGTTTGTTGTCATAATATAATACACCTCTTATACACCGCTGTATGCGTTGAATCCGCCGTCTACGGGAATAACAATACCTGTGATAAATCCGCTTGCCCCTTCATCTGCAAGGAAGAGCAGTGCGCCGATAAGCTCACTTACATCGCCGAATCTGTTCATCGGAGTGCCTGAAAGGATTTTGTGAGAACGGGGTGTAGGATTCCCGTCCTTATCAAAAAGGAGAGCTCTGTTCTGATTGCCTACAAAGAAACCGGGAGCAATAGCATTACAGCGGATGCCCATAGGAGCAAAATGAACAGCAAGCCATTCTGTAAAATTGGAAATGCCAGCCTTTGCTGCTGAGTATGCCGGAATCTTTGTAAGAGGATGATAGGCATTCATTGATGATATATTAATAATGTTACCGCCGGTGGTGAGCATATCTTCAGCAAAAACCTGAGTAGTGAGGAATGCTGAAGTTATATTAAGGTCAAACACGAATTTGAGACCGGCTTCATCAAGATCAAAAAATGTTTTTACGTCTTCTCCGATGTCGGGAGTCATATATTCATTGTCAGTGGTGGCCTTCGGATTGTTGCCGCCTGCACCGTTAACAAGGAAATTTACCTTGCCGAACTTTTCATTAATAAGTACTTTTGCCGCTTTTATAGAATCCTTTGAAAGTGCATTTGTTTCAATTGCAAATGCGTTATTACCGATTTTGTCAGCAACGGCTTTTGCAGCTTCATAATTTATATCAAGAAGAGCAACTTTTGCTCCGCAAAGAGCCATAGCCTCAGCAAACTGGCTGATAATAGCACCGCCGGCTCCTGTAAGAGCAACTACTTTATCAGATAAATCAACATTAAAGGGGAGTTTCATATTATTTGTTTCCTTTCTCTATAGCTTCAAAAAGTCCGTTGATGTAGCAAGCGCCGAGAGCTCTGTCAAAAAGACCGTATCCCGGTTTTCCTGATTCGCCCCATATATTTCTTCCATGGTCAGGACGTACATATTCTGTGAAACCGCCTTCAACAAGCGCTTTAACAATACCGTATATATCGAGGCTGCCTGCCTGGGTAAGATGAGCGGTTTCCCTGAAATCAAGCTCATTTGAATAGGCTATATTTCTTATGTGTGCAAAATGTATCTTGTTTCTTTTGGAGTATTCGTAAGCCATTTCAATGAGGTCATTATTTCTTCCTGCACCAAGAGAGCCTGTGCAGAAGGTGATTCCGTTGGAATCATCAGGAACAGCATTGAAAAGACGCTCATAATCCTCTTTGCAGGAAATAATACGGGGAAGACCGAAAACATCCCACGGTGGGTCATCGGGATGAATTGCCATATTTATACCTACCTCATTGCAAACGGGAATGATTTTCTTAAGGAAGTATACAAGATTATCAAAAAGCTGCTCATGTGACACATCTTTATAGCTGTCAAGCAGAGCATTGAGCTCATCAGATGTGTAGCTTTCATCCCAGCCGGGTAATGAAAGATTCTTGGGATCAAGACTCATTATTTCCTCATGGTTATAAGAAAGGCTGTTTGAGCCGTCTGCTGCAACAGTTTTAAGATTTGTTCTGAGCCAGTCAAAAACAGGCATAAAGTTGTAACAGATGCATTTTACCCCGACTTCAGCCAATCTTCTGATATTCTCACAGTAATTATCAATATAAATATCTCTGTTGCCTCTGCCGAGCTTTATATCTTCATGTACGGGGACTGATTCGATAACTTCCATTTCAAGACCTGCTTCATCGCACTGCTTTTTCAATGAAGCGATAGTTTCGCGGCTCCAGACATTTCCTACGGGGGTGTCATAAACAGCAGTTACAACACCTGTCATGCCTGGGATCTGCTTGATCTTCTCAAGGGAGATACTGTCATTCGGACCGTACCAGCGAAAAGTCATTTTCATATGCATTTACTCCTTATCTGTTTACTCTGGCGCTGCCGCCTTTAACTATATTTTCAACTTCTTTGAGCACAGCTGTTGAGGTATCACCGGGCGTTGTCATTGCAAGTGCTCCGTGAGCAATACCGTAGTTTACTGCAACTTTAGCATCGTCATATGTCATAAGACCGTAGATAAGACCTGATGCAAAAGAATCACCGCCGCCGACTCTGTCATAAATTTCAAGAGCAGGAAGCTCCATGCCTTTATAAACCTCACCGTTTGAATAAACCATAGCACTCCAATCGTTGATTGATGCAGAGCGAACTGTTCTGAGAGTTGTTGCGATAACTTTGAAGTTCGGATATACCTTAGTTACCTCTCCGAGCATTTTTTTATAACCTTCAATATTGAGCTCTTTAAGGTTTTCATCGTTGCCTTCAATTTCAAAGCCGAGACATGCTGTGAAATCCTCTTCGTTTCCTATCATAACATCAACATAGGGTGCGATAGCTTTGTTTACTTCCTGAGCCTTTTCCTTGCCGCCGATAGATTTCCAGAGAGACGGACGGTAGTTAAGATCATATGAAACAATAGTGCCGTATTTTTTTGCCGTTTTGACTGCTTCAATAACCACTTCTGCGGTACTTTCTGAAAGTGCGGCAAAAATACCGCCTGTATGAAGCCATCTCACACCGAGAGAGCCGAAAATATATTCCCAATCTATATCACCGGGCTTCAGCTGTGAAATAGCTGTGTTTCCTCTGTCAGAAACGCCGTTAGCTCCTCTTATTCCGTAGCCTCTTTCCGTAAAATTAAGTCCGTTTCTCACATTTCTTCCGATTCCGTCATAGGGAACCCATTTTATAAATGAAGTGTCAACCCCACCCTGAAGAATAAAATCCTCTATGAGTCTTCCTACGTCATTATCAGCAAATGCTGTTACCACTGCAGTCTTAAAGCCAAAGCAACGGCGAAGACCGCGGGCTACATTATATTCTCCGCCGCCTTCCCAAGCGCGGAAAGAGCGGGTCGTCCGGATTCTGGTATCACCGGGATCAAGTCTCAGCATAACTTCACCGAGAGCAATCATATCAAATTTACAGTCTTCTTTTTTGCGTAATTCAATCATAATTCTTACCTCTTAATACTCTGAAATTATACGCAACCTGTTTATGGATGCGTATGCCTTTTGTACAAATTGTTCCAAGGAGAGATTTCTGTACTTGTCAGAATCTTCTCGCGGGAGATCTGTTTCTAACATAAGTGTCCCTGTGTAGTTGTAATTTTTAATAAGTTCTGCGGTGCGCCTGAAATCAATACTTCCGTCAAAGGGAAGAAGATGTTCATCTACATTATAGCGCATAAAATTGTCATGTATATGAGTTGTTATGCATCTGTCTCCGAAGAGAGGCATATACTCTCTTCCGTGAGCAAAGCATTTTTCGTGACCTACATCCCAGCAGAATCTGACATTTGAATCATTACCGTATAACTCAAAAACCATGGCGATATTTGCAAGCTTTCTCTGATTCTCAAATGCTATCGTAATATTCTTTTTTGAAGCAAAATTTATGATTGCATCAATATTTCTGAGTCCCGCATCAGTCACCGGCGGACAATTCTCTCCTGAACTGAGATGCATAACAACAATTCCTATTCCGTTTTCTTCAGCAAGTGAAACTGAACGGGAGAGCACATCAACTTCTTTTTTTCCTTCTTCCTTATCCCATATTCTGTTTATTGTATTAAAGGGAGCGTGAAGAGTTTCATAAATAAGACCGTTGATATCAGCTTTTTTTCTCACATAAGAAATAAAGCTCTCATCATTTCCGCAGGTGAATATACAGTTAAAACCATGTGCTGCAATACAGTTAATGAAATTTTCGGTTCCGTATAATACATCGGACGAAACGTTTATACCGATATTATGCATCACTACACCTCTGTTTATAATATATACATATTTTAACATCAGAGGCACATGCTGTCAATTATTTACTTGTTAAAATGAAGTGTACAAGCAAAAAAAGTTTCCGGTAAGGAAAAATACCGGAAACATTCTTTATGATTTAGGATTGTTGGCTCTTTCAAGCCATGTAGCTGCGATATCCATAGCAGCGTAAAGTCCCTTTTTTTCACTCTTTTTAACAATTCTTTCTCTGGGACGTACATCAGGGTCTGTGTTGAGAAGCTGAACAAGAACCTTATCGGCAATTTCAATATCTCCGCAAGTGCGTGTAGTTGCAACCTGAATCATAATGATAAACGGATCATAGCTGTTGCCGTAATATATAGTTTTGCCGCTTCTGACAAGGGGATAGCCCTTGTATGTGAGAAATTCGTTTTTAGCCATATTCATTTCCTTTCCGAATGCCGTAGCAGGATTATTTGCTTGCATTGATATAATCCCTGAGCAAAATCTGCATAAGCTCAAACCTGTCAATTCTTCTTATAAGATTACGGGCATTATTGTGAGTTGTAATGTATGTGGGATCTTCAGTAAGGAGATAACCGACTATCTGACTGATGGGATCATAGCCTTTTTCGCTCAGAGCGTCATGAATCGCAGTGATTATGTTTCTGATATCGCCTTCGTTCTGATTTCCTATGGTAATCTGTTTAGTGTTGCCGCTCATAAGAACACCTCCGTTGATAATATAATACCACATCTATTATCTCATTATATACGACAAAAACAATAAATACAAGTGTATTTTGGAATATTTTGGATTTTTTAAATTTATATTTTACAGATTTTTTCGAGAATTATATATAACAGGGCGGACTCTTCATCAGAAGAATCTCCGCCCTGCATAATCAGCTTCTTAACACTGCATTAACTTCAGCCAAAGCTTTAATTACTTTTTTAACTGCGCTGTCTGCTTCTTCATCGGTAAGTGTTCGGTCTGCTGCACGAAGTCTGAGACTGAATGCTACACTCTTCTTATCTGCACCGATGTTTGCACCCTCGTATACATCGAATAACTCAATGTGCTCAAGATTTTTTCCCGCAGCATTTTTCATAAGTTTTTCAAGTTTGAGAACAGGTAAATCTTTATCGCAAACAAAAGCAAGGTCTCTGGTAAGGGCAGGATACTTGGGAAGCTGCTTATAAAGACGCAATGTGTTTTTGATTGTATAGAGCATATCAAAGTTTATCTGTGCGACATATACCTTTGTGCCTACTGAATAGTTCTCAAGAACATCGGGATGGATTTCACCGAGAATTGCAAGACGCTTTCCGTCAACAATAATTTCTGCAGTTCTTCCGGGATGGTATGAGGGATCATCGCGGACAGGCTCAACATCATAATCAGATATTCCGGCTGTTTCAAGAATACTTTCAACCTTACCTTTAAGAGTGAAGTAATCACAATTACCGTACATGCCGAGAGTAAGCATACGTGTTTCTGTCGGGAGTGTATCGTCTCCGTTGGGAGTATACACAGTAGCGTTTTCAAAGAGAGAAGCGGTTAGATTTCTGTTATTATAATTTCTGGATATAATATCCATCATTGATGCCAGAGAAGTTGTTCTCATTATACTGGTATCTTCACCGAGAGGATTAGTGATAATAACGCTGTTTCTGAGCGGAGAGTCAGCGGGAAGGCAAATTCTGTCATATGCCTTGGGGCTCATAAAAGAGTATGTGCAGATTTCTGTGAATCCCAGAGAGAGAACTGTATTTATAGTAAGATTCTCAAATTTCTGTTCCTCACTGAAGCCGCCGTCTGCTTCGCCTGTAAGGAAATGAGTTGCAATTTTATCAAATCCGTAGAAACGGGCAACCTCTTCAGAAAGATCAGCCTTGTGTTCTACATCCATTCTGAAAGAAGGAACATATACTTTTCCGTCTTTTACTTCAAATTCAAGAGCTTCAAAAATTCTTTTCTGTTCTTCTGCGCTTACATTGATTCCTATAAATTCATTTATCCAATCAGGACAGAAGTCAAGAACAGTCTGTTTCCTGGGGTTGGGATAAACATCAATAATGCCGTCAACAATATCACCGGCATCAAGCATTTCAACAAGCTGCAGAGCTCTCTTAAGAGAAGTGAGACAGCCATCTGAGTCCAGACCTTTTTCGAATCTTGCAGAAGCTTCTGTTCTCATTCCGAGCTTTTTTGCTGTGATTCTTACATTGGGACCGTTGAAGCAGGCAGATTCAAAAACAATAGTATCGGTATCATCCATTATGCCGGAAAATTCACCGCCCATAATACCTGCGACTGCAACTGGCTTGTTTTCGTCGGCAATAACAAGCATATCGGGAGTGAGAACTCTTTCCTGATCGTCAAGAGTGGTGATCTTTTCGCCTTCTTCTGCATTTCTTACGATAACTTTTCCTCCGGAGAGGTATCTGAGGTCAAATGCGTGCATTGGCTGACCGTATTCAAGCATAACATAGTTTGTTATATCAACAATGTTATTGATAGGACGTACTCCCGATGCACGAAGACGTTCTCTGAGCCAGAGAGGGGAGGTTTTGATTCTTACATTCTTTACAACGGCACCTGCATATCTGTAGCATTTATCTGCGGCATCGATTGTAACGGAATGAAGATAATCAGTTACACTGCCGCCGCAGGTTTTGTATTCATTGGTGGGAAGAGTAAGCTTTCTGCCGAAAGTAACAGCAGCTTCTCTTGCAAGACCTGTAACTGAAAGACAGTCAGGTCTGTTGGGGGTAATTTCAAATTCTGTAACAGTGTCATTAAGGCCGATTGCTTCTCTGATATCCATGCCGGGAACCTTTTTGCAATCGTCACCGAGAACAAAAATACCGTCTTCAATTGCATAAGGGAAGTCATGAACGGTGAGACCGAGCTCTGCAACAGAACAAAGCATGCCGCAGCTGAGAATACCTCTGAGTTTCCCTTTTTTGATTTTTTTGTTTCCTGCAACAACAGAATTGTCAAGCGCAGCAGGAACAAAATCGCCGACAGTGAGATTCTGAGCGCCTGTAACAATCTGTGTGGGTTCATTTTCACCTGTATCGACCATGCATACCCACATATGGTCTGAATCGGGATGTTTTTCAAGTGAGAGAATTTTACCTACAACTATGTTTGAAAGCCCGCTGCCTTCTGTTTCATAGCATTCAACTTTTGAGCCTGAAAGTGTCATTGCATCTGCAAACTCTTTGTCGCTGATATCAGATACATCCACATAGTCAAGCAGCCATTTTCTTGATAAATCCATTATTACGGCACCTCCTTAAAACTGTTCCAGAAATCTTACGTCATTATCAAAGTAAAGACGCATATCATCGACTGAGAAACGGAACATCGCAAGTCTTTCAACGCCGAGTCCGAATGCAAATCCGCTGTATTCCTCGGGATCAATACCGCCTCTTTCAAGTACCTTTGGATGAACCATACCTGCACCGAGAATTTCAATCCAGCCTTCACCCTTACACATAGGACAGCCTTTGCCGCCGCAACGGAAGCAGGAAACGTCAATTTCACAGGAGGGCTCTGTAAAGGGGAAATGATGGGGACGCAGACGTATGGCTGTGTCTTCACCGTAGAGTTTTTTAGCAAGAGTGAGGAGGTTTCCCTTAAGGTCCGCCATTGTGATATTTTTATCAACAACAAGACCTTCAATCTGGTGGAAAACAGGGGAGTGGGTTGCATCAACGGGGTCAGAGCGGAAAACACGTCCCGGAGCTATCATTCTGATAGGCGGCTTATTGTTTTCCATATATCTTATCTGACAGGGTGAGGTCTGAGTTCTGAGGAGCATTTTTTCGGTAATATAAAAAGTATCCTGTGTGTCTCTTGCAGGATGGCCTTCGGGAATGTTGAGAGCTTCAAAATTATAATAATCCCATTCGATTTCGGGACCTGTCGCAATTTTAAAGCCCATACCGATAAAGATTTCCTTTACTTCATCAAGAACAATAGAAAGAGGATGTCTGTGTCCCGTTACATTTTTCTTGCCGGGCATTGTTACATCAAGAGTTTCGCTTAAAAGCTGCTTGCTCTTTAATTCGGCTTTTATCTTTGCTTCGATTTCCTCAATAGTATTTTCGATTGCTGTTCTTACTTCATTAGCAAGCTGACCTATAACAGGTCTTTCTTCAGGTGTAAGCTTTCCCATCTGCTTGAGAATAGCAGTAAGTTCACCTTTTTTGCCGAGGTATCTGATTCTGAGGGCATCAAGGGCTGTCAGATCTTCAACTTCCTGCAGAGCTGCAAGTGCGCTGCTTCTGATTGCTTCGAGCTGGTCTTTCATTAAATTCTTCCTTTCAAAAAAAATAGCCTCCGTCCCATACAAGGGACGAAGGACGAGTCATTCGCGGTACCACCCTGATTTTTATCCTTATTGAAAGGATAAACACTCATTTTTCCTGTAACGGGGAAATAACCGTTGCAGCCTACACTCCCGAAAGGATTTCAGTGCACCGCTCCCAAGTGAATTTCAGTCCTTTATACGGTAAAACTGCTTACAGCCGATGTCAGTTTCTCTCTGGAACCGTTCTTTTACAGACCTACTCTCTTGTTCACTGCGTTTAATGGTAGTTATATTATCATAAATAAAAATAAAAATCAAGTGGTAATGCAGAAAATATATTTTCTTTAATTAAAAAATTCGCTATTGCTTTTTTTGTCAAATTATTCTATCATAAAATAATGAATAATATTAGTAAGGTGAGCAAATGAGCTGTATTGATGTTTTAAGTGATATCAAATGTTTTATTGTTGATATGGACGGTACTTTTTACCTCGGAGATTCTCTTCTTCCCGGTGCTGAGTTGTTCAGTGAATGTGTAAAAAACAGCGGCAAGCGTTTTTTCTTTTTTACAAACAATTCCTCACATAACGAAGAAGAATGTCTTTCAAAGCTCAGAAAGTACGGATATGAAGCTGAAGAAGGAAGCGTTATTATTTCATCTCATGTTACAATTGATTTTCTCAAACGTAACCGTAGCGGTAAAAAAGTGTATCTTGTCGGAAATGATAATCTAATCGGAGATTTTGTAAAAGCCGGCATTACGCTTACTGATGATGATCCTGACATTGTTATTGTAGGTTTTGATACTCAGCTTACATATGAAAAAATTAATAAGGCAGCAAATTTTATTGCTTCGGGTGCAGAATATATTGCAACACATCCCGATGTGAATTGTCCTCTTAAAGACGGGTTTATGCCTGATGTTGGGGCATTTATCGCACTCTTTAAGAGCTCAACAGGCAGAGATCCTGATCTTATTATGGGAAAACCCTATGCATATACAGTTGATTATGTTACAAACAGAATCGGATGTAAGCGCGAAGAAATAGCGTTTGTAGGTGACAGACTTGAAACCGATATTGCAATAGGTGTAAAGAACGGACTCAAAGCAGTTCTTGTGTACACAGGTGTTACGACACCGGAAATGTATGAAAATTCAGAAATAAAAGCCACGGTTGCTTTTGAAAATATAGGCGAACTCGGAAAAGCCTTGGTTTAATGGAGGAAAAAGAAATGGCAGAAATCAAAAGATCTTGGTACAAAGAAATGTCCGTCTATCAGGTATGGCCCCGTTCATTCTGTGACGGAAACGGTGACGGAATCGGTGACCTTCAGGGTGTGCTTTCCAAACTTGATTACATAAAGAGTCTCGGTGTTGATGCTATCTGGTTCTCACCTCTTTATGTTTCACCTCAGAAGGACTACGGATATGATATTGCCGACTATCGTAATATCCAGCCTGAATATGGTACACTTGATGATTTTAAAGCGGTTCTTGACGGTGCGCACGAAAGAGGAATGCGTGTTATTATGGACCTTGTTGTAAATCATACTTCCGACCAGCATGAATGGTTCCTTGAAAGCAAGAAGGGCGAGGATAATCCTTATCACAATTATTATCATTGGTATAAAGGTAAAGGTAAAAACGGTAAGCGTTATCCTAATAACTGGATGTCAACTTTTGCAGGCAGAGCATGGGAATATGATGAAAAACTCGGTAAATACTATCTTCATCTTTTTGCTGTTGAACAGCCTGACCTCAATATGGATAATCCCAAGGTTCGTGAAGAAGTAAAGGATATTATGCGTTATTGGCTTGATATGGGTGTAGACGGCTTCAGAGAAGACGTTATTACATTTATTTCTAAGCCTGCAGGTCTTCCTTCAAGCCCCTATTGGTTCCCTGTTGCAACAGGCTTTGAACAGTATATGCACGGTCCGCACCTTGATGAATATCTTTCCGAATTCAAAAATGACGTTCTTGCAAAGTATGACTGTATGACCGTAGGTGAAGCACCTATGATGACATATAAAAATGCTCTTAAACATATCACAGAGGGACCTGATCAGCAGCTTAATATGATGTTCCATTTCGAACATATGGCTGCCGACTGTCTTTTCTACAGCTGGTTCAAGACAAAATTCAATCTTAAGAAGCTCAAGAAGGTTTACACCAGATGGCAGGAGAATCTTTACGGAAAGGCATGGAATGCTCTTTATATTGAAAACCATGACCAGCCCAGAATAATCAACCGCTACGGCAGCACAAAATACAGAAAAGAAAGTGCAAAGATGCTTGCTGTAATGTATATGTGTCAGTGCGGTACCCCCTTTATTTATCAGGGCCAGGAAATCGGTATGCTTAATAATCATCTTGATAATATTGAGGACTACACAGACGTTTCTACAATTAATAACTACGGTGTTGCAAAGGCACTTCTCGGTGAAAAGATTGCTATGAATCTTGCTCATTATGCATCACGTGATAATGCCAGAACTCCTGTTCAGTGGACTGCAGGCAAGAATGCCGGTTTTACAACAGCTGACAAGGCATGGTTCCATATCAACCCCAATTATACCGAAATAAATGTGGAAGAAGCTGAGAATGATCCCAATTCTATTCTCAATTTCTACAGAAAGCTTATTAAGTTCAGAAAAGAAAATGATCTGATGATTTACGGTTCTTATAAGGAACATTACAAGAGCAGTAAATCTCTCTATGTATATTCACGTCATCTTGACGATCAGAAGGCGCTTATTGTATGCTCGTTTGATGAGAATGCTGTTGCTTTTAAGGCTCCGGAAGGATTTGAACTTTCAAAGGCTGAGCTCGCTATCAACAATTATGATTCATGCGGAGTTGTTGAAAACGGATTTACATTAAGACCCTACGAAACAAGAGTTTATATCTGGAAATAATACGGAGGTGCTCTATGGCTATTGTCAGAAAAGAAGCTTATTATTCTTCATCAAATCTTGTTGATAATGTCAGAGCTCTCATATGGCAGGATGATACGGTTGCGCCTGTGGGGGTTATCCAGATTGCTCACGGGGTATGTGAGCATATCGGCAGATATGACGATTTTGCTCGTTTCCTTGCAACAAACGGTTTTGTAGTATGCGGTAACGATCACCTCGGACACGGTAAGACAGCAACTGAAGGTAATCTCGGTTTTGTATATGAGGGCGATAATGTAAATATGGTCAGAGATATGAATACTCTGCACAATATTATGGCAAAGAGATATCCGGGACTGCCTTATATAATATTCGGACATTCAATGGGTTCATTTCTTGCAAGAATTTACACTGCAGCTTTTGGCGACAGACTGTCGGGTGCTGTTTATTGCGGAACCGGTCAACTGCCTTTGCCTGTCCTGATGCTTGAAGATCCTGTTGATTATCTTCTTGATAAGCTTCCTGAAAATTCAGAAGCTCCTGCTTCCATTGTTTCAGTTTTTGAAAAGGCGATGGGAAAGGTACTTAAGGACAGTGATAATCTCGCGTGGATATCAAAAAGCCATGATAATCTTGAGAATTACCGGAATGATCCGTTAACAGGCTTTGACTTGACTCCTTCTTTGACAAAAGAGCTTATTACGCTTGCTGTTAAGGCAAGTGCCCCCAATTGGGCTTCCAGATTGCCCAAGGAACTCCCTGTACTTCTTATTTCGGGTGCAAAAGATCCTATCGGAATGTTCGGCAGAGGTGTGCTGAGTGTTTCGGATGCTCTTGTTAAGGAAGGTATTGAGCCTGAGGTTATTCTTTATCCTGCAGACAGACATGAAATTCTTAATGAAGAAGATAACGATAAGGTATATGCTGATGTGCTGAAATTCCTTAAGGGTATAATAGATGGTTAAGCTTGATGATAAGAAAAATCAAAAACGTTATTATCTTCTCGATTCGATAAGAGGCTTATGTATATTGGGTATGATAGTTTATCATACCCTTTTTGATGTTGTTTTTTTTCTCGGTGTTCAGGTTAATACGTCTTTTCTTTATGCAGTTGATATAATCAGGGATCTCGGCGCCTGCTGTTTTATCGCTTTGTCTGGGATATGCATTCATTTCGGAAAAAAGCCGCTGAAACGTTCGTTGCTGCTGTTTGCTGCAAGTGCTGTTGTGAGCATTGTTACCTTTATAGTTTTGCCTGATATGCCGGTTATCTTCGGTATACTTAATTTTATGTGGTTGTCATCAATCATTATCCAACCCCTTAAAAAGTTTTTTGACAGGCTTCCTGCAGGTTTATGTGCGGCAGTATGTTTTATTCTGTTTATAGTGTCTTTTGAAGTTTCAGACGGATATCTCGGATACTACGGATTTGAAATACTGCGATTGCCTGAGTCGATTTATTCAAATTATTTTACAGCTCTTCTCGGATTCCCGTTTTACGGCTTTTCTTCTTCGGATTATTTTCCCTTGCTTCCGTGGATATTTATGTTTTTCTTCGGCTTCTTTTTATGGAATATTGTTTCAAAAAGCAAAAAAATTCTGCGTCTGCTTTCTTTCAGGATACGTTTTCTTGAAAAAATAGGGAAATACAGTCTGTATATTTATGTTATTCATCAACCTGTAGTGATGGGCATTGTATTTTTAGCTGCATATGTTTTGTCGTATATTTAGTTATTTCGGTTGGCTTTGTTAGGTTGTACAAAATATATCGTTATATTTTTCAGTGTTTTTGCAGGATAATGTATATTTAGGGGTTGAAAAAGAAAAAAAATAAGGTAAAATATAAATTAAAGTACAATGGTCGATTACCGAGTACTTGAATAAACTGTACGTAATAGAAAAAGGAGACAATAATTATGCCGGTTTATACTGATGAATTTACCACTATCCCTTCCGGTTCTCTCGGAATTCTTGCATTACCGGGATGTGAAGAGCTTGCACGTAAGATTGATTCGTATCTTGTGCAGTGGAGAGACCAAAGAGAGAGTGAACACAAATCCACCCTTGCTTTTAACGGATATGAAAGAGATTCCTATATTCTTAAAGCTGTATTTCCCAGATTCGGAACGGGTGAAGGAAAATGTATGCTTAAGGAATCCGTAAGAGGCTATGATGTTTTTATTCTTTGTGACTGCTTCAATTACGGGATTACACATGAAGTATACGGCATGGATGTTCCCTATACTCCGGATGAACATTATGCAAATCTTAAGAGGGCAATTGCCGCTATGACAGGTAAAGCAAGGCGTATTACCGTTATTATGCCTATGCTTTATGAAGGCAGACAGCATAAAAGAGCAGCAAGAGAATCTCTTGATTGTGCAATAATGCTTCAGGAGCTTTTTGACTATTATCATATAGATAATATTATTACATTTGATGCTCATGACCCCAGGGTTATGAATGCAATTCCTCTTGACGGCTTTGAGAATGTTTATACTACATATCAGATGATCAAAGCTCTTGTTAATAACATTCCCGATCTTAAAATAGATAAAGAAAACCTTATGATTATTTCTCCCGATGAAGGGGGTGTTAACAGAGGTGTATATTATTCTTCTGTTCTCGGTATAGATCTTGGTATGTTTTATAAGCGTCGTGACTATTCAAGAGTTGTCAAGGGCAGAAATCCCATTATTGCTCATGAATTTTTAGGCTCTAATGTTGAAGGAAAAGATGTTATTGTTGTTGATGATATGATTTCATCGGGCGATTCTATGATAGATGTTGCAAAAAGACTTAAGGGGATGGGGGCCAGAAACATTTATGTGTGCTGCGCCTTCGGTCTCTTCTGTAACGGTCTTGATTCCTTTGATGAAGCTTATGAAAAGGGTTACATCAGCAGAGTATTTACTACTAATCTCATTTACCGTACTCCTGAGCTTCTTCAGAGAGAATGGTTTTGTGAGGTTGACCTTTCAAAATATATCTCATTGCTTATTGATGCACTTAATCATGATATGTCTATAAGCACTCTT
Organism: Acutalibacteraceae bacterium; assembly: GCA_045591055.1. Classification (GTDB taxonomy): domain Bacteria; phylum Bacillota; class Clostridia; order Oscillospirales; family Acutalibacteraceae; genus RUG806. Next base: position 40,937 of record JAZNSD010000002.1, read on the forward strand.
CTTAACCACGCTCAGCGTATCAAGCCCTTCCTTGAAGAGCACGGCTTTGATATAAAAATCAGAAGCGAGGGTTGATAAGTTTATAATTTAAGCCCGGGAAACTTGTTTTTCCGGGCTTTTAATGAAAGAAGGTAAGATAATGAAATATGCAGATTATGTCAACATAAAACAGGGTAGCGCATCAGTACACAGATTTTCAAGCGGCAACACACTTCCTCTTGTACAGCGTCCTTTTGCAATGTGTGCATTTGCAGCGCAGACTTCAAGTCAGAACAGTTGGTTTTTTCACCCCGATGCAAGGAGTCTTGAGGGCGTAAGAATTACTCATCAGCCGAGTCCTTGGATTGCAGATTACGGAACTGTTGTTTTTATGCCTCAGAAAAGAACGCCTATATTCAACGAAAACCGTTGGTCAGGATACCGTCCTGAAGAAGCAGTGATGACTCCGTCTTATATGAAGCTGAATTTTCTTAAAAGCAGAAGCATTATGGAAATTACTCCTTCTGAAAGAGGCGGGGCTTTAAGAGTCCGTTTTGATGATATAACAGATAACTGGTTCTCAGTGCTTCCGTTCCGTGATAACTGCAGCTATAACTATGTTCCGGAGGAAAATACTCTTTATGCTGTTGTTACAAATTGCAATGATGATAAAGCTGTTAATTTCAGAATGTATACTGTTGTGAAATTCAGAGCAGGGCAGATATCGGCAGAAGATAATGTTGCAGGTACCGATGATTGCCACAGTGTATCAAATAATGTAGAAGGAAAAATGACAGGTATTCATCTTAAAGTTACGGGTGACAGTGTTGATGCATTTGTTTCTACTTCGTATATAAGCTTTGATCAGGCAAAGCTCAATATGAAGCAGGACACTGACGGAAAGAGCTTTGATGATGTTAGAGCAGATGCGGAAGCTCTGTGGGAGAATTATCTTTCAAGAGTTGAAATAGAAGCTTATGATGAAGAACAGATGAAAACCTTCTGTTCCTGTATGTACAGAGCCTTTCTTTATCCTCATAAATGTTATGAAATAAATGAAAACGGAGAAGCTGTGCATTATGCACCTTCATCAGGAAAGATACTGCCCGGCGTAAGATATACGGATAACGGATTCTGGGATACATACAGAACATGTTATCCTTTCTATGCACTTGTTGCAAAGGAAGAATATAAAGAAATGTGCCGTGGTTTTGTCAATGATTATCTTGAATGCGGATGGTTGCCGCGCTGGCCTTCAATAGGTGAAAGAGGCTGTATGCCAAGTACTCTGATCGATGCTGTGCTTTGTGATGCTGCAGTTAAAGGAATAATGGACAATGATACCATGGAGCAGGCGCTCGAAGGAATGATCAAGCATGCGAATATTAACTCTGATGATGATGATTATGGAAGAAGCGGTGCTGAAAGCTATGTTAAATTAGGTTATGTTCCCATAGAAGCTCACAGAGAAAGTGTGAATCTTACTCTTGATGCCGCATACGGCGATTGGTGTATTGCTAAAATAGCTGAGTTGCTCGGCAAGAAAGAAATAGCCGATGAGTATTATAAAAGATCGGGTAATTATAAGAATCTTTTTGATAAAGAAACAGGATTTATGCGTGCAAAATTTGAAGACGGGACTTTCCGCCCCGGCTTTGATCCCGTTGCCTGGGGCAGAGATTATACAGAAGGCAGTGCATGGCAGAATTCTTTTGCCGTACCGCATGATATGGAAGGACTTGCTGCTCTCTACGGCGGAAAAGATAAGCTGCTTAATAAAATTGATGAACTTTTCAGCACTCCGCCTATTTATGAAAATGCAGGTTATGGCTGTGAAATTCATGAAATGACGGAGATGGCTGCCGTTGATTTCGGTCAGTGTGCAATCTCAAACCAACCGAGTTTTCATCTGCCGTACATTTACGGTGAGCTTGGTGAAACCGAAAAAACTGCTTACTGGACCGAGAAAATATGCAGGGAAGTGTTCTCCTATAAAAATGACGGTTTCCCCGGAGATGAGGATAACGGGTCAATGGCATTGTGGTATGTATTCTCAACTATAGGTATATATCCGTTCTGTCCCGGAAAAAATGAATTTGTCAGGACAAAAAAGCTCGCCAAATCAGTTAAAATTCTCGGAAAAGAATTTGATGCAGACAAATTTACGGGGAACAAAATTGCATATGGTGATGTTTTATAAATTATACTTGCATATTTTGGTACAATATGATATAATATACCTATCTTTGTGTATAAAGGAGAATTAAAATGAACGATGTGAATAATTATGATGATGAGCTTTTCCTTGAAGAGGAAGAAGAATTTGAGGAAGAAAAGAAGAAGTCCTCAGGCCGCGAAAATGTATTGAAAATCGGTCTCATTGCAGTTGTTGCAGCTGTCATAGTTGTAGTTGTTCTTGTTACTGTTTTATTAAAGGCTAATTCAGGTGAAGATGAAACAACCACCGTACCTGTTGATGAGACTACCACACAGGCTGTTGAAATGACAACATCTCCCGCCGAAAAATATGCAACAGGAAAGTATACGGTTAATGTTGCAGGAAACGGAACTCTTAATGTAAGAAAAGAACCTTCTATGGAATCAGATCCTCTTACCAAGATTCCTAATAATACCCAGATTAATATCACTGAAGTGAAATATGATGAAACTGCAGACGAAAGCTCTCGTTACTGGGGTAAGACATCTTATCTCGGACATGACGGCTGGGTTGCAATGCAGTATCTCGCTGCTGCTTATATTGACAACACTCTTGAACCCTCAAGCGATGAATCTTCTTCAGAGGCAACTACAGAAGAAGGTTCTGAAGCAGCAACAAAGCCAGAAAGCACAACAGCTGCTGCAGAGATAACTACTGCTGCCCCTGCTGAAACAACAACAGCTTCCTCTTCTTCGGGAAATACAGGAAGCACAGGTACATATAAGATCAATTCCCCTGATGTTGGTTATCTTAATATGCGTGAAGGTCACAGCACTGACACAACATCAATTGTTCAGATTCCTGATGGTGCTGAGGTTAAGGTTATTGAAGTATATGAAAGCACTGATCCCAATGCTTCAGTAAAGAAGTGGGGTAAGGTAAGCTACAGCGGTCAGACCGGCTGGGTTTCTATGGATTATCTTACGGCTGCAGAATAAACTCAATATAAAAAAACAGCGATACGGAAAAACCGTGTCGCTGTTTTTTTGACTGTATGATTATCTGTTTACAGAGTCAGCAAATCTGATAATGTCATCAAGAACAGTTTCTCTGCAATCTTCATTATGAATCTCATGTCTCAGACCTTTATATAGCTTGATCGAAACATTGCTGTGATTTGTGTTTTTTAGCTTGTTGTAGACTTCATTTACTCCCTTTCCATAATTTCCCACAGGGTCCATATCTCCGGCTATCAGATAAACAGGGTAGTCAGCGGGAATACCGTTATACCATTCTTCGGTTGAAACGTCACTAAGAAGAGTAAAAAGGTCCTTGAATCCGCCTGTTGTAAAAGTGTAGCCGCACAGCTTATCTTTTACATAGGACTGAATGTTATTTTCGTTTACCGACAGCCATTCAAAGCCTGTTACGTTGTTGAATTTTTTATTATATGCTCCGAAAGCCATTTTATCCAGAAGTGCTGAACGATGGCGCGTACCGAGAAAAACAGCTATCAGCTTGGCAACCATAATACCTGCACCTGCAGCAGGATTTGCTCCGCTTGTACCGCAAATTACGGCAGCATCAGTTTTTCCGGGATATTTTGCTATGAATTTTCTGGTCACAAAAGAACCCATTGAATGTCCCCATATAATACAGGGAACAGACGGAAATTCCTTTTTTGCAATTTCAATAACGCTGTTTACATCGTCAGTGATTTTTTCACTGCCGTCACTTTCACCGAAATAACCGAGATCATCTTCGGATGTTATTGATTTTCCGTGACCTGCATGGTCATGCATAAAAACAGCATATCCTTTTGATGCAATATATTGGGCAATTTCAACATATCGGTCTGTATGCTCTGCCATTCCGTGGACAATAGAAATAATCCCTTTTATATTATTTGTGCCGGCAGGAGAAATGCTGCGGATGTAAATATCCGCTATGCCCGTTGCAGAAGGAAAACTGTATTCTTTTACATTAAATTCCATAATTGGCTGCTCCTTGATTTTATTTGCAGATTAATTTTATCATATTCGGAATTAAATGTGAATATATATTCGGCTCTATATTATATTTCTGTAAAAAACTCCTAAAAGGATTTCTGATGATTTGTTAAGAATGTACATTAAATGCCACAAGTAAAATTGTATTCTTTTTACACATTTTGTGCTATTTTTTGTAGACAAAGTGAATTATTTATGATAAAATTATTCTAATTATATTTGGAGGTGTTTGCATATGCTCGGACAGAAAATCGGTATTGATTTCGGTTCTTCCAGTTTTACTGTTTTTGTTGACGGAAGAGGTGTTGTTATGTGCGAACCTTCCGTTATGGTATGTGATAAATATTCAGGAAAACCTCTTGCCATAGGAAATAAAGCAAAAAAAATGGCAGATAAGCTGCCTGATTCCATGATAGCTGTTTATCCGATAAAAGATGGTGTTGTTATAGACCGAGAACAGGCATGTATAATGCTTCGTAATTGTATTAATAAAATATGTCTCGGAAAGCTATTCAAGCCTAATATTCTGATGTGCGTTCCGAGTACAGCAACACCTTTACAGAAAAAGACAGTTTTTGATGTTATTATGGCATCCGGTGCAGGACGGGCCTGCTTCGTTGATGAGCCGCTTGCTGCAGCTATCGGCGCAGGTGTAAGTCTTACGGAACCAAGAGGTATAATGGTATGTGATATCGGTGCAGCTGTTACGGATTGCAGTGTTGTAACAATGGGAAATATAGCTGTTGCCGAGTCAATAGCTGTTGCCGGCAATGTGCTTGATGATGCAATAATTGATTATGCTGCAAAAAACTATAAGGTCGAGATAGGAAGACCTACTGCAGATATAATAAAAAGAACCGTAGGATCGGCAATTCCCCGCCGTGACGAGCTTGCTGTAATGATAGGCGGCAAAAGTATTGACGGAGGTCTGCCGGTTGAAATAGAGATTACATCGGGAGAGGTCTATGAAACTATAAAACCCAGGCTTGATGAAATACTGGCATGTGTTATGCGTGTTCTTGAGCTTACACCTCCTGAGCTTAGCGGAGATATTACAGACTCAGGTATTATCCTTACAGGCGGAACATCAAAAATGTTTGGTATGGCTGAGTTTATTTCTATGCATACCGGTGTAGCAGTTTATGTTGCGGATGAGCCTGAGGATTGTGCTGTTCAGGGAATAGGTATTTTGCTTGATGATATGCAGTACCTTGACCGTAACGGATATATATTCAAGTCAGCATCTGCTGATGATGCCGAAGACGGAGAATAGTTGTATTTATGAGTGAAGGTTTTTACGAAGATAAAATTTCCGGGATAGTAGAAAATGTGGTTTTTCACAATTCTACTAATTATTTTACGGTTATAGAAGTAAACGTCAAGGGCGAAATAGTGACAGCAGTTGGTACTTTGTCTGAGCTTGCTCCCGGAGAAGAAGTGTTTCTTACCGGCTCATGGGGAGCGCATGATGTTTTCGGACGCCAGTTTCGGATAACTGCATGTGAGCGTTCAATGCCCGACACAACAGCCAAACTGTACAGATATCTGGCTTCGGGTGCCGTAAAAGGTATAGGTCCGAAAACAGCATTGAAGATTATCGAGCGTTTCGGAGATAAAAGCTTTGATGTGCTTGAGAATGAGCCTGAGAAGCTTGCTGTGATAAACGGTATATCAAAGCAGAAGGCTCTTGATATATCAACAGAGTTCAATCGTCAGAATGCAATGCGTAAAATTATGATTGAGCTTGAAAATTACGGTATTACGCCATCGGAATGCACGGCAATCTATAAGTATTTCGGAGTGAACGCTCTTAAAATTATTCGTGACAATCCCTATGCGTTATGCGGAAATGTTAACGGTTTTACCTTTGAAAGAGCAGAAAAGCTTGTAGTATCTATGGGGGTTACTCCTGCAGAATCATACAGAAATGCCGCAGGAATGGTTCATATTATAAAGCATAATCTCTATAACGGACACACCTGCATCCCGAGGCGGAAAATGTATGCTCCGGCTGAAGCACTTCTCGGTATAGAAAAAAGTGTCGCAGATGAAACGTTAGATGACCTTATAAGGGCAAGAAATCTTTTTTCTTCAGATATCAAGGGGGAGGAGTTTTTGTATCTTCCTGATATATATATGGCTGAAATTTCCATCGCTGAGCGAATGAAGAATATTCTGAAATTTCCTCCTTCTATGATTAAAACGGTTGAAAATGAGATTGAGAGAATTGAAGAACGCAACGGGATCTTATATGCAGATAAGCAGAAAGAAGCTATTATTACCGCTGCAACAAGAGGGTTGCTTATTCTTACCGGAGGTCCCGGTACGGGAAAAACAACTACTGTAAAGGGAATAATTGATGTTTTTGAACATAAGAGGATTGAGGTTTTGCTGTGTGCACCCACAGGAAGAGCTGCAAAAAGGTTGAGTGAACTCACCGGCTATGAGGCAAAAACTATTCACAGACTTCTTGAGGTAGAGTGGGATGCTGATGACAAACCTGCTTTCAGACGTAACAGCGAGAATCCGCTGACAGCAGGGGCAATAATAATTGATGAAATGTCAATGGTAGATGTTGAGCTGTTTGCGAGCCTGCTTGATGCTCTTCCTGTCGGCTGCAGAATCGTTCTTGTGGGAGATTCAGATCAGCTGCCGTCTGTAGGTCCGGGAAATGTTCTCAACGACCTGACTCAATCAGGTATATTGCCTGTTGTTTGTCTGACTGAGATTTTTCGACAGGCACAGAAAAGTCTCATAGTAATGAACGCACACCGTATTATACAGGGCGTTATGCCTCAATTAGATGTAAACGATTCCGATTTCTTCTTTATGAGAAGAGACGATGTTTTTTCGGCGTCGGATACAGTGCTGCAGCTTATTGCTAAACGGTTACCTGCGGCATATGGTTTATCGCCCTTTGATGATATACAGATTCTTTGCCCGTCAAGAAAAGGCGATCTTGGTACCGTTAATCTTAACAGGCGCCTGCAGGAGGTGCTTAATCCTCCTGACAGAACAAAAAATGAACTTCGAACCTCCGGCGGCAGGATTTTCCGTGAAGGTGACAGGGTTATGCAGATTAAAAATAATTATGACATTCCCTGGACAAAAGACGGAGAGGAAGGCGAAGGTATTTTTAACGGGGATATCGGAATCATTCGAAAAATAAATTATGCAGCAGGAATTATAAGAATTGATTTTGATGACCGAACCGCGAGCTATCCTTCAGACAATCTTGCAGAACTTGAATTGGCTTATGCTGTTACTGTGCATAAAAGTCAGGGCAGTGAGTATCCGGTTGTTATTATTCCTGTTGTGGATTGTCCGCCGATGCTTATGTACAGAAATCTGCTTTACACTGCTGTTACAAGGGCAAAAAAAATACTTGTCATTGTCGGAACTGAAGATAAACTGTATAAAATGGCTGAGAATAATAAACAAAATAAGCGATATTCTTCTTTAAAAGACTTTTTACTTAACTAATGTATATTTACAAATAAATATTTTGATGTTATAATATATCGGTTAAAATCTGTATAAACCGAAAAAAAGAGGTTATTGGATATGAGTAAAGAACTTGAAAAACTCTACGATCCGAAAAATGTAGAGAAAAGGATTTATAAGTCATGGCTTGACGGAAAGTATTTCCATGCAAAATGTGAAGCAGACAAACCCACGTTTACTATTGTTATTCCCCCTCCCAATATCACAGGTCAGCTTCATATGGGACATGCACTCGACAATACTCTTCAGGATATACTTATCCGCTATAAGAGAATGTCCGGTTTTGATACTTTATGGCTTCCCGGTACTGATCATGCTTCTATTGCAACAGAAGCAAAAATTGTTGAGGCTATGAGAAAAGAGGGAATTTCAAAAGAAGATCTCGGAAGAGAACGTTTTCTTGAAAGAGCCTGGGATTGGAAAAAACAGTATGGCGGAAGAATCGTTGAACAGCTTAAAGAGCTTGGTTCTTCCTGCGATTGGGACAGAGAGAGATTTACCCTCGATGAAGGCTGTAATAAGGCTGTCAATGAAGTTTTTGTCCGTCTTTATGAAAAAGATCTTATTTACAGAGGAAACCGTATGGTTAACTGGTGCCCCTGCTGTAATACATCTATTTCTGATGCAGAAGTAGAATATGAAGAAAAAGACGGAAATTTCTGGCATCTCCTTTACACTGTAAAAGAAACCGGCGAAAAACTTGAACTTGCAACAACTCGCCCCGAAACGATGCTTGGTGACACGGCTGTTGCAATAAATGCAGAGGATGAAAGATACAAGCATCTTCATGGCTGTCATGTAATCCTTCCTTTGCTTAATAAAGAGATTCCAATTGTATGTGATGAGCATGCTGATATGACAAAGGGAACAGGTGTTGTTAAAATTACTCCGGCTCATGATCCTAATGACTTTGAGGTAGGTCAGAGATGCAATCTGCCTATAGTAAGAACCTTCACTTATGACGGACATCTTACAGGTGCTGAAGATAAGAGAATTGCTGATGAGCTTATTGCAAGCGGCAGAGCAACAGAAAATGAGCCTGAAGTGCTTGACTGCGGAAAGTATGCCGGAATGACAACCCTTGAAGCAAGAAAAGCTATCCTTGAGGATCTGGAGTCCGGCGGTTATATCAAAGAAATTGAGCCTATCAAGCACGAAGTAGGTACGTGCTATCGTTGCCACAGTGTTATTGAACCCATGGTTTCAAAGCAGTGGTTTGTTCGTATGGTGCCTCTTGCAAAGCCTGCTGTCGAAGCAGTTGAAAAAGGTGAAACAAAGTTTGTCCCCGAAAGATTTACAAAAAATTACCTCAACTGGATGAATAACACACGTGACTGGTGTATATCCCGTCAGCTGTGGTGGGGCCACAGAATTCCGGCATGGTACTGCGAGGATTGCGGTGAAACTATTGTTTCAAAAACTGAGGTAAGCTGCTGTCCCGTATGTTCCGGCAACAGACTTGTACAGGATGAGGATACACTTGATACCTGGTTCTCATCTGCCTTGTGGCCTTTCTCAACTCTCGGATGGCCTGAAAAAACTGCAGATCTTGAGCATTATTATCCTACAAATACCCTTGTAACAGGTTATGATATCATCGGTTTCTGGGTTTCCAGAATGATATTCTCTGCTCTTGAATATACCGGAAAGGTTCCCTTTGATACCGTTCTTATTCACGGCCTTGTAAGAGATGCGCAGGGAAGAAAAATGTCAAAGTCTCTCGGTAACGGTATTGATCCTCTTGAAATTATAGATAAATTCGGTGCTGATGCTTTGCGCTTTACTCTTGCAACAGGTAATTCCCCCGGAAATGATATGCGTTTTTCTGATGATAAGGTTGAAGCAAGCCGTAATTTTGCAAATAAGCTGTGGAATGCAGCAAGATTTGTACTTATGAATCTAGAAGGTGACGAGCCTGCTCCTTATATCCCTGAAAAACTTGCTCTTGAAGATAAATGGATTCTTACTAAATTCAATACAGTTGTAAAAGAAGTTACAGATAATCTCGACAAGTATGAACTCGGCATTGCTGTTCAGAAGCTTTACGATTTTATCTGGGATGTACTTTGTGACTGGTATATAGAAATCTGCAAAATCCGTCTTTCTTCAGAGAATACTGAACTTAAAAAGACAGCAAGGGCAGTATTGGTTTATGTGATGAGTAATACTCTTAAGCTTCTTCATCCTTTTATGCCCTTTATAACTGAAGAGATTTGGCAGACACTTCCTCATGACGGCGAGTCAATTATGATTTCCCCCTGGCCTGTATATGATGATAATTTTGTTTTCTCTGATGAAGAAAAATCAATGGAGCATATCATGACTGCAGTAAGAGCAGTAAGAAATCGCCGAGCAGAAATGAACGTTCCTCCTTCAAAAAAGGCAAGACTTGATATCGTAACAAAAGAACAGGAGCTTTTCTCTGAAGGCGCAAAGTTTTTCCAGCGTCTTGCTTCTACTTCAGGTGTTGCGGTTTCTGATGATGAAACTGCGTTTGATCTCGACGGCAGTGTAAGTGTTGTTACGGATATAGCTACAATTTATATTCCCATGGCTGAGCTTGTTGATTTTGAAGCAGAAAGAAAACGTCTCAATAAAGAGCTTGATGAAGTAGAAAAGAAACTCAGCCAGATAAACGGAAAACTCAATAATCAGGGCTTCCTTGCCAAGGCTCCTGCTAATGTTATAGAAGAACAAAAAGCAAATCAGATAAAGCTCAATGAAAAAGCAACTTTGCTTAAAGCAAGTATTGCTAAGCTCGGATAAAGAAGGAATGATTATATGACACTTACTGAAGCTGTAGATTATTATCATTCGCTTGAAAAATTCGGAATAAAGCCGGGGCTTGAGCGTATCACCCTGCTTTGTGAAAAACTCGGTTCGCCTCATAAGAAGCTGAAGTTTATTCATGTAGCAGGCACAAACGGAAAGGGAAGTACCTGTACCGCAATAGCTTCTGTGCTGACAGCTGCAGGTTACCGTACAGGCTTATATACTTCTCCTTTCGTATCAGATTTCCGCGAGCGAATCCGCATTGACATGGAAATGATTTCTGTGCAGTCTTTGATTGAGGTTACCGAAAAAGTAAGCCTTGCTGTAAAAGAGCTTTCTGAAGCAGGTTTTGAGATTACCGAATTCGAAGCTGTTACAGCGGCAGCAATGTTGTTTTATTCTTATTCAGGCTGTGATTTTGTTGTGCTTGAAACAGGACTTGGCGGTCGGTTTGATGCAACTAACATTATAGAGAATCCTGTTTGTTCCGTTATTACATCTGTTTCTTTAGATCACACAAGTATTCTTGGTGATACATTGGATAAAATTGCTTTTGAAAAATGCGGGATTATAAAAACTGACTGTCCGGTAATTACAGGCAGCACTCAGCCTGAAGAGGTTTTGGATGTTATATCTGCTTGCTGTACAGAAAGAAATGCCCCTATGATACTTGCAGAAAAGAAATCTTTGTTTTCTGTTGAAAAAGAGGAGATTTACGGAACAGTTGTTACAGGTCCCACAGGGCAGTTCTGTATTCCGTATTGCGGCAGGCATCAGCTGGATAATATGGCGTTGGTGCTTGAGGTTATCGGAGTATTGAAGCGTAATGGTTTTTATATAAGTGATAACGCAGTTAACTCAGGTATTTCTTCCTTCAGAATACCTGCAAGAACAGAGATTATCTGTAAAAAGCCTTTTGTTATGCTGGACGGCTCTCATAACGAGGGATCTACTGCAGCACTGGCAGCTGCAATAAAAAAGCATCTTTCAGGCAAAAGAATTCTTGCCGTAATGGGAATAATGAAGGATAAGGATTATAAAGCAGCTATTTCTAATCTTGCTCCGTGTTTTTCGGAGATTATTACTGTCACCCCCTCCAATCCGAGAAGTATGGATGCCGGGGCTCTCGCACGGGTCGCTGCGGAATTTTCAGTAAAAGCTGTTGTCTGTTCCGTTCCTGAAGACGGAATAAAGCTGGCCTTTGAAAGAATTAATGATTTCGATGCATTGATTGTCTGCGGCTCTCTGTATCTTGCAGGCGATATAAGAGAATATTTAATAAACTATTGCGGTAAATTCACCGCTGAAGAATAAAAGGAGGAACTTTATTATGCCTATGAAAATTGAAGCCGCTGCTGTAACCCAAAAGCGTCCTTCCGCCGAGTTTAATAATGACAGTGTCAATATTAACGGCAAGGTGTTCTCCCGCGAAATTATAAAAAACGGATATAAGGGTTCAGGTGTTGTGAGCGGTGATGTGTATTTTGCACTTGCCTCTTCCGGCGTTGACGGATTTGCTGACGCCGCTGTTGCTGCATTTAATGATAATGCCGCTGATTTCAGAAATAATGCTCCTGAAAATGTGCTTGTTGATTTCTTTGATAATTGCCGCGAGGCTCTTCAGAGAACAGAACATGAATCTTCGGAGCTTGTATGTTCAAATCTTTATGCAAGCGGCAGAAAGGTTGTTATTGCTCTTAACGGTAACGCTGCTGTTTATAAATGCGCAGATAATTCCTGTGTGCGAGTATCCGATACAAATGTTAATGACAGCGGAGTACATACACGTGTTTTCCCCGATGTTGATCCCGGCGATATATTTATTCTTGTAAGTCCCGGCGTGACTTCAGCTTTATCTGACAAGGATATCGATGATATCTGTAAGGTTTCTGACGGCTCTGTAAAGAGAATTGTCAATCTTATTTCTAAGGTTGCTCTTTCAAAGGACGGAACCGAAGCCGGCAGTGCCATTGCCGTAAAGATTCTTGAAACTGCGCTTGATACTGAAGAGGTTGCTCCTGTGCTTGTTCCTGATTTTTCAGAGGTTATTCCTGAGGACGGAACAGATACGGTCAGCAGTACAGAAGATGATTCTGATATGAAGATTTTTGCTGCAGATAAAACAGCTGAAACCAAAGATGAATACACTGAAATGATTGACGAATTCGAAGAAGCTGATGCAGCAGCAAACGGCACTCCTGAAGAATATGAGGACGATGTTGTTGAGGAAGAAACTGCATCCGGTCTCAAAGGAAAAATTCTTATTGCTGTAGCTGCTCTTATTGCTCTCGTTGTTGTCTGTGTTGTAGTTGTTTTTGTTGTCAGAGGCTTCGGAAATAATGAAGAAACTACTACATTAGAAGAGTCTACAACAGAAGAATCTACAACAGAAGAAGAAACAACAGAAGAGGAAACAACTGAGGAAGAAACAACTGAGGAAACCACAGCAGAAACAACCACACGTCGTCAGCAGACTGTTGTTCCTCCTACAACTCAGCCTTCCACAACTCAGGCACCTGTAACAGAACCCACTACAGCAGCTCCTCCCGTGACTGAGCCTACTACAGCAGCTCCTCCCGTGACCGAGCCTACTACAGCAGCTCCTCCCGTAACTGAGCCTACCACCGCAGCTCCTCCCGAAACTCAGGCACCTGTGGAAACTCCCTCCGAAACACCTGCTACATCTCCCGCAGATCAGCCTGAAGAGCCTGCTGCATAAACTAATTTAGCAATATCTGCAAACTAAGTATATAGTAATTGTGTGTTGATTTTTTTCTCAGCATATGGTATTATTAGTTTAGAAATTATAATGAAAGGCGGTCATGATTAATGGACGGACTTGATTTAGGCGGAATTATGGAAATGCTTCGCCCTATACTTCCTTTTTTATCTTATTTTATCAATATGCTTACAAAAGCATTTGATGTGTTTACTTCTTATCTCGGTTTCGAGGTCGTTGTTCCCGAAGATACAACAGCACCAGAAGAATCCACTACTTCTATTCCCGTTGAATAATTAGTTAAAGGCCGGACTTTTTGCTTGTCCGGTTCTTTTTTTAGTTAAAACTTATATAATTTTTTTGTTTGCTGAGGGTAATTTCTGGTTGCCCTTTTTTTATATATATGATATAATAATATGAATTATAATGTAAAGCGGTGAGCGGATGATAATTCTCGGTATCGACCCGGGGTATGCTATAGTAGGTTTTGGAATAATAAGATACGAAAATAACAGGTTTACTGTTCTCGATTTCGGCGCGATCACAACCCCTGCCGGCATGGATTTCCCTGACAGAATAAAGTCGATATACGAAGATCTGAGTTATTTGTTTGATAAGTATTCTCCTGATGCTCTTGCAATTGAAAAACTGTTTTTTAACACAAATAAAAAAACTGCTGTCGACGTTGCACAGGCAAGAGGAGTAATTCTTCTTTGTGCAAGAATGCATTCTGCTCAATGCTATGAATATACGCCTTTACAGGTAAAGCAGAGTGTTGTCGGATACGGAAGGGCGGAAAAAAAACAGGTTCAGGAAATGACCAAGCATCTTTTGGGACTCAGTGCCGTGCCTAAGCCCGACGATACTGCTGATGCACTTGCCCTTGCAATATGTCACGCTCATTGCAGCGGCTCAGTATTTCAACGCAGATAAAAGGAGATATATATGTTTTACAGTATTACAGGTAAAATTGTTTATAGCGATATAACGAGAGTAGCTCTTGATTGCTCCGGTGTTGCTTTTGACATAACTACATCGGTAAATACATTAAGAAAAATAGGCAATATCGGTGACAATGCAACCTTATATACTTATCTTGCTGTGCGCGAAGACGGAATGGAACTTTTCGGTTTCTCTGATAATGAAGAATTACAGTATTTTAAGATGCTTATTTCTGTTTCCGGTGTCGGTCCTAAAGCAGCTGTTGCAATTCTTTCCGTTCTCACACCTGATATGCTGTCACTCAGTATAACAGCAGGTGATGTCAAAAGTATTACGCGTGCACAAGGCGTCGGCCCCAAAATTGCACAGAGAATTATTATAGAATTAAAAGATAAGGTATCAAAGCTTGTGCCGGAAAAGATTAATACGTCAAAGCTTGTTTCCGAAAATTCTTCATTGTTCTCAGAAAATGCTGATGAAGCTGTCAGTGCGTTGATGGCTCTCGGTTATTCAAATTCGGAGGCATCAAAAGCTGTTGCGGGAGTGGATACCTCGCACAGCGTTGAGGATATTATAAAATATGCCCTCAGAAATCTTTCAAGGAGTTAAATTAATATGGCTATAAGCTCATTTGAAGACGATTCTTTAAGACTCGCTTCTCCGGAATTTGGTATGGAAGAAAGCGATTATGAAATAAATTTACGTCCGAAATCTCTTGATGAATATATCGGTCAGGATAAGGTTAAAGATAATCTCAGTATTTATATGGAAGCGGCATTAAAAAGAAATGAGGCGCTTGACCATGTTTTGTTATACGGTCCTCCGGGGCTGGGAAAAACAACTCTCGCGGGCATTATTGCAAACACAATGGGGTCGCAGATCAGAATTACTTCCGGACCTGCAATTGAAAAACCCGGTGATTTAGCTGCTCTTCTTACTAATCTTAATGATGGTGACATATTATTTATTGATGAGATTCACCGACTTTCGAGAAGTGTTGAAGAGGTTTTGTATCCTGCTATGGAGGACAATGCTATTGATATAATTATCGGCAAAGGACCTTCGGCAAGATCAATACGTCTTGATTTACAGAAGTTTACTCTTGTGGCTGCAACAACCCGTGCCGGAAGTCTCAGCGCTCCGTTGAGAGACCGTTTCGGTGTTGTTCTCAGGCTCGAATTGTATACGCCGGAACAGTTATCACAGATTGTTATAAGAAGTTCACGGATTCTCGGTATTGAAATAGAGGATGAAGCAGCAATTGAGATTGCTTCCCGTTCAAGAGGAACTCCTCGAATAGCAAACCGTTATCTTAAACGTGTAAGAGATTTTGCTCAGGTTCTTGGCTCTGGTGTTATTACGCTTAACGATGCACGCTTAGCACTTGAAAAAATGGAAATCGACGAGCTCGGATTGGATAATATTGACAGGCTTATTTTAACAACAATGATAAATAATTATAACGGCGGACCGGTGGGTCTTGAAACATTGTCTGCGGCAATCGGTGAAGAAGCTGTTACTCTCGAAGATGTTTATGAGCCTTATCTTATGCAGGCGGGCTTTATTGCAAGAACACCGAGAGGAAGAGTTGTTACCAATGCTGCATATATTCATCTGGGACTTCCTGTTCCCGGAAATAACTGATATGAAAAGGAGTCTTTTATTTGGGCAGATTATTCGGCACTGACGGTGCAAGAGGTATTGCAAACACGGAAATCAGTTGCGAACTTGCGATGAAAATAGGAAGAGCTACAGCAATGGTTCTTGCTGAAAACACAGGAAATAAGAGACTTAAGGTTCTTATAGGCACAGATACAAGAAAATCGGCTGATATGCTTCAGAGTGCAATTTCTGCAGGCTTTTGTTCAGTCGGATGTGACGTGCTTCTTCTCGGTGTTGTCCCTACACCTGCTGTTGCTTTTCTTGTCAGAGAATATTCTTATGATGCCGGTGTTATGATTTCTGCATCTCATAATACATGTGAATATAACGGAATTAAAATTTTTCGCTCAAACGGATATAAGCTGCCGGATGAGCTTGAAGAAAAAATTGAAGCAATTATACTGGATGAAGTGATTCCCGTACCTCTTAAGGTAGGCGGTGAGGTAGGAAGCATTACATCAGGAAAAAATGCTGTTAAAGATTATATAAAGCATATCGAAAATACTGCAGTTGCTCATTTCTACGGGATGAGAATTGCACTTGATTGTGCTAACGGATCTGCTTCGGAGACAGCAAATGAACTTTTCAGGCGCCTCGGAGCAGAATGTACAGTGATCAATTGTAAACCTGACGGTGAGAATATAAATGCCGGATGCGGTTCCACTCATATTGAAAATCTTCAGAATTATGTCAGAACCTATGGTTTTGATCTTGGCTTTGCTTTTGACGGAGATGCCGACCGACTTTTGTGTGTTGATAATGAGGGAAAGCTTGTTGACGGTGATAAGATTATAGCTATTTGTGCAAAAGCCATGAAAGAACAAGGCAGACTCAACGCAAATACTGCAGTAGCTACTGTTATGAGTAATATGGGACTTTTCAGGTTTTTTGAAAAGAACAGTATTAATTGTGAAAAAACAAAAGTTGGCGACAGATATGTTCTTGAGAAGATGCTTGAAAAAGGCTATCATATAGGCGGTGAGCAGTCAGGGCATGTTATTTTTCTTGATTATGCTACAACAGGAGACGGACAGCTTACGGCTGTGCAGCTGCTGAATGTTATACGTACAACCGGCAAGACTCTTAAGGAGCTTGCAGATGAAATTGAGATATATCCACAGGTGCTCAAGAATGTCAGGGTTTCCTCTTTAGGAAAATTAAGGCTGTTTGATGATAATGATATAAAAATTGCTATTGCTGAAGCTGAAAAAGAGCTTGGTGAAGACGGACGCGTGCTTGTGAGAGCATCCGGGACCGAGCCTCTTGTAAGAGTTATGCTTGAAGGAAAAGATGCAGAACAGATTGAAAGGCTTGCAGGATTGATAGCACAGGTTGTAAAAGAAAGGCTGATATAATGAGAGCGGCTGAAAATTGGAAAGATTATGAGCTTATTGATTGCTCAGACGGTGAGCGACTTGAAAGATGGGGACGGTATATTCTTATAAGACCTGATCCTCAGGTAATATGGTCTACTCCCAAGAAAAATAAATATTGGTTTAATGCTGATGCACGGTATATTCGTTCAAACACCGGCGGCGGAAGATGGGAAGTATATAAGACTCTTCCTGAAAGCTGGTCTGTTAATTTCAATGAGCTGAAGTTCAATATAAAAACAATGGGATTCAAGCATACGGGAATTTTTCCTGAACAGGCAGTAAACTGGGAGTTTACTCAGCGTAAAATCAAAGCTGCAGAAAAACCTGTTAAGGTGCTTAACCTTTTTGCATATACAGGCGGTGCTACTGTCAGCGCCTTGTCGGCAGGCGCAAGTGTTGCTCATGTTGATGCATCAAAAGGTATGGTTCAATGGGCAAAGGAAAATGCAACGGCATCTTCTCTTGCAGACAGAAGCGTAAGATGGCTTGTTGATGATTGTAAAAAATTTGTTGAAAGAGAAATAAGACGAGGCAACAAATATGATATCATAATTATGGACCCTCCCTCTTACGGAAGAGGCCCCGGCGGTGAAGTGTGGAAGCTGGAAAATGAAGTGTTTTCTTTGTGTGAATTATGCTCTCATGTTTTAAGTGATGATGCTATACTTTATATGATAAACTCTTACACTACCGGGCTTTCGCCCTCAGTTATGAGTTATATATTAGGCAGCGTTGTTCCCTCCGGTCTTAAGGGTAGAGTCAGTGCGGATGAAATTGGTCTTCCGGTTACTGAAAGCGGACTTGTACTTCCGTGCGGAGCAACAGCCATATGGGAAAGAGATTGATTTTATGAAATCAGAACATCTGATAGAGTTTAAGAATGTTTCATATACATATGAAGAAGAACTGACAGGTGATAATTTTGCTGTCAGTAATATTGATCTTACCGTTGATAAGGGTGAGTTTGTTGTTATTCTCGGACATAACGGATCGGGTAAATCGACTATTGCAAAACTTTCGAATGCAATATTTCTTCCTCAGGAAGGAAAAGTTTTTGTTGATTCAATGGATACCTCTGACGAAAAGAATGAATTTCTTATCAGAGAGAAAGTCGGTGTGGTTTTTCAGAATCCCGACAATCAGATTGTCGCTTCAATTGTTGAAGAAGATGTTGCCTTCGGTCCTGAAAATCTGGGAATTGAACCGTCGATAATCAGAGAGAGAGTCGATAGCGCTCTCAGAGACGTTGGAATGTATGAATATAGATTTCATGAAACACATCGGTTATCCGGCGGACAGAAACAGCGTGTAGCAATTGCCGGAATGATTGCAATGCAGCCTCAGTGTATAGTTTTTGATGAGCCTACAGCTATGCTCGATCCGAAAGGAAGACAAGAGGTTATTGATACAGCACTAAGGTTAAATAAGGAACTCGGAATGGCTGTTGTGTTAATAACTCATTTTATGGAAGAGGCTGTTAAGGCTGATAAGGTTGTTGTTATTGATTCGGGCCGCATTGTAAAAAGCGGTACTCCGACAGAAATATTTGCTTCTGGGCAGCTTCTGAAAGAGTGCGGACTTGATGTTCCCGATGCAGTAAAACTTGCGTCACTGCTGCGTGAGCAGGGTGTGCCTTTGAAGGAAGGTATTCTTACCGGGGAAGAATTGGCAGAAGAATACCTCAGAATTTTAAAATAAAGTGTCTGTTAGCTTTGGAGGCTGTTAATGATAGTATTGGATATTAAAGATGTTTCTTTCGGATATTCCCATGGAACGCCGTTTGAAATTACGGCTCTTGATAATGTCAGCTTCAGTATTGAAAAAGGTGAGCTTGTAGGAATTATCGGTCATACAGGCTCAGGAAAAAGTACTCTTATACAGATGCTTAATGCTTTGCTGAAGCCTGAAAAAGGAAAAATATTGCTTGACGGAAAAGATATCAACACTGATAAAAAATCAATAAAAGAGGCAAGAAGCAAAGTCGGTCTTTGTTTTCAGTATCCTGAATATCAGCTGTTTGAAGAAACATGTGCAAAGGATATAGCTTTCGGTCCCAAGAATATGGGGCTTTCTGAAGAAGAAATCAGTGAACGAGTGAATAAAGCTGCAGAGTTTGTCGGTCTTGACAAGAATCTTCTTGATAAGTCGCCTTTTGATTTGTCCGGCGGTCAAAAAAGAAGATGTGCCATTGCCGGAGTGATGGCAATGTTCCCTGAGGTTCTTATTCTTGATGAGCCAACTGCGGGGCTTGATCCTCAAGGTAGAAATGAGATTTTTTCTATGATTGACAATTACAGAAAAAATACAGGTGCCACTGTTATAATTGTTTCTCATTCAATGGATGATATAGCTCGTATTGCAGACAGAATTCTGGTTATGAACAGGGGTGCTGTTGCCGCTTTCGGAACTGTGGAAGAAGTATTTTCAGATGCCGGTAAGCTTATTGAAATCGGTCTGAATGTTCCTGTCGCAACACGAATAGTTTCTCTGTTAAAAAACAGCGGGCTTGATATTCAGACGGATGTTTTTACTGTTGAAGACGCTGCCGGTATTTTAACCGGTCTTTATAAGGGAAGGGGAAAAGCGTTATGATTAAAGATATTACTATCGGCCAGTATTTTCCCGGAAATTCTCTTATACATAAGCTTGATCCCAGAGCAAAAATTGTGCTGACCGTACTTTTTATTGTCGCATTGTTTTTGTGCCGTAGTTTTTTTTCTTTAGGACTTATGTTTATTACTGTCATCATATGTGTGTTAATTTCCCGTATTTCTTTCGGTGTTATTCTGAAAGGTCTTAAGATGATAATTGCCCTTGTGGTATTTACCGGAGTTCTTCAGATAGCTTATAATGATGAAGGCGAAATCTGGTGGCAACCCTTTCCGGAGTTTGATTTTGCGGTTACTTCGTCGGGTGTTTTCAGTGCGGTTTTTATTATAATCAGAATTGTTTCACTTATTCTCTTCAGCTCTCTTCTTACATATACTACGTCTCCGACAATGCTTACCGATGCTATTGAGAGATTGCTTTCACCTCTTAAACTGTTCAGAGTCAATGTTAATTCACTTGCAATGATGATGACAATTGCTTTGCGGTTTATTCCAACTCTTATAGAGGAAATTAATATTATTATGAGTGCGCAGAAGGCAAGAGGTGCTGATCTTGAAACAGGCTCGCTTACTCAACGTGCAAAGGCTCTTGTTCCGGTGTTTATTCCTCTCATCGTCAGCTCATTCAGACGTGCATATGAACTGGCTTTTGCAATGGAGTGCAGATGTTATACAGGAAACAATAAAAGAACCCGTATGAAAATTATGAAGTTTTCAGCACGCGATTACATAGCTTTTTTTGCGGTCCTGATTTTATTTACAGCGGTTGTTATAACATCATTTTTTGAAATAACTCCACCTGTCTTTGAAAATGTGCTGTCTCCTTTATTTGAAAAGGTGATATAATGAATTATCTTGTAACTCTAAAATACGACGGAAGCCGCTATCACGGGTGGCAGCGCCAGGAAAATGCGGATACTGTTCAGCAGCAAGTTGAAAATGCAATATACAGACTGTTTGGTGAAAGAATAACCGTTACAGGCTGTTCCCGTACTGATACGGGTGTTCATGCATTATGCTTCAAGTGTAATTTTCGAAGTGATAAGGTATTGTCACATAACAATGTTATTTCAGGGCTTAATCATTTTTTGCCCCCGGATATCGCTGTTACATGCAGCGAAACGGTTGATGATGATTTTAACGCAAGATTTAATTGCATATCTAAAGAATATATCTACAAAATTTATAACTCTGGAATCAGAGACCCTTTTTACGAAAACAGAGCATTATTCTATAAATATCCAATAGATGTGCAATTGCTTGATAAAGAGGCAAAGGCTTTTATAGGAACTCATGATTTCTCAGCCTTCCGTGCAGCCGGTGCAACAACAAAAACAACCGTACGCACGGTGTATAATGCAGGCGTTGAAAGACACGGAGATGTTGTGATATTCCGTGTCGAAGCTGATGGCTTTCTATATAATATGGTCAGAATCATGGTTGGTACGCTGTTGAATATTGCTGAAGGAAAAATCCAATCAGGATCTATCCCGGATATTATTAAGTCAGGAAACAGGCTTGAATCCGGAAAAACCCAGGCACCTGAAGGATTGTATCTGAATAAGGTGAACTATTAAGGAAGTGAATTCGGAATATGAATAAAGACGAAACTGTTGTTCGTCAGCAAAGAGAAAAGCAGAAAAAAAGCAGTTCCGGAAAACTGATTGGATTAGCAGTGCTGCTTCTGTTGCTTGTTATGGCAATTGCTGCAGTTGTGTCTAATCTTACAGGTATTTCTGTTGCGAACGTGGGAAAAACTCAGAGTTCAAAGAATCTTATATATGATTCTTTACCTGACAGTATTAAAGATATTGAAGCATATTCATCAGGCAGTGTTCTTCTTACGGATACATCTGTTGATTATCTGGATTCATCAGGTCGGATGCTTGCTTCAAATGCACATCTTTTTTCCCAGCCTGTAATAAAAACAAATAAAGGAAATGTTCTTATTTACGACAGAGGCGCAAATTCGTTCAGAATAGAAAGCAATTCATCAATATATAATGTATTTACCGTTAACGGTGCAATTTCTGCAGCAGCTATCGGAGCTAAGAATAACTATGCTTATGTTCTGAATGGTGAGGGAGGATATCAGTCTCACTTATATGTTTATTCTTTCAGAGGGCAGAAGCAGTTTGAATGGGGAAGTGCTTCCGATTATTGTGTGGCGCTTAATCTTTCCGATAACGGAAAAAGCATTGCAATTGCTACTATCGGTGTAGATTCTGCTGAATATTATTCAAGTGTAACACTTTTTAATTTCAAACAGTCTGAGTCCGTTTTTTCTGTTGAATTGCCGGATTGTACAGTGTTTGATCTTGATTTTATTAACAATTCCAGTGTTGCTGCTTTTACCGATAATGGACTGTACAGCATAAGCAGTGACGGTAGCTTTACTAAAATCTGTGATTATGTTCCTTCTGAAATTTGTCATTCATCCTCTTCTGCAAAGCTTAAAACTGTTGTGCTTGCTAATCACGGAAATACAAAGGATAATGATATTGTAGTGTTTAATAAAAAATATGAAGAGATATTCCGTATAAAAAGCGATACAGAGATTTATGCTGTACGCGCTACGGATAAATATATTGCTGTTATCTGTGGTGATGCAATTAAGATATATGACTCATCCGGGAATTGTATCGGGAATGTTGTGGTTGGAGAAAAATGTCTTGACGTTGCATTTTCCGGCAGAACTCTTTATATAAGAACAGTAACCGGTATTTACAGTTTTGATTCATATGATAATATAGACCTTACAGAAAAGAAAGTTGAATCGGCAACTGAAGCTATTATGACAGATACTGCTTTAAGCGAAACTCTTATGTCAGAAGAACAAAGCTCTGAAGCAGAATTGACCACAGAAAATCAGATAAACTACGGTTAACAGGAGATTTATTATGAATGTTATTGATATAGTACTTATTGCTTTTATTCTATTAATAACTGTAATAGGTGCACTGAGAGGTTTCCTGAAATCTCTTTTTAATGTTATTGCATATGTGTTAGCTGCAATTACTGCAAAATTTGTTTCAGTTCCCGTGACACAATATGTATATGACGGCTATCTTGAAGCCAAGGTTCTTGATATATTGTATGAAATTCTTCCCTCCGGCAGCGTTGACGGCGAAATAGTGTCAGTTGTCGACAAAGTTCTTGATTCTCTTCCTCCGTTTGTTTCGACTCTCGCTTCTCAATTCGGTATTTTCGATACCGTCAATTCCGGTTTTCTGACCGATACTTCATCTGCTCTTAGCGTTGAAATGATAGAAAGTGAGTATATAGGACCAATTGTAATTTCGGTGCTTTCAATTATCATTCTTGTTTTATTGTTTGTTCTGTTTGCGATTGTTTTCAGAATAGTGTTTATTTTTGTTGACAAAGCAATTACTTCGAAGGATCATAAGATGATGAAAGGTCTCAATATTGCGCTTGGCGCGCTTCTGGGATTTATCAAAAGTATTCTTCCTGCAGGACTTATATGTGTAGTACTTAATATACTTGCTCCCTTGATAAGTAATGAAGAATTCTACTCTATGGTCAACGGTTCATTTTTCTGCGAATTTGTTGCGGGTATATTTAATTAAGAATAATTAAAGGATTATAAAATAAAAATTATAAAAAGGAAGGTAAACTCTGATGGCTAAAAAAACTGCTTATCTTTTTGAAAATGTATGGACAATTCCCAATATTATTTCTTTTATAAGAATACTACTTATACCGGTATTTGGTGTGCTTTTTTATAAAGGGGAACTTTTGTGGGCGCTTCTTATTCTTGCTCTCTCCGGTCTTACCGATTTCTTTGACGGTAAGCTTGCAAGAAAGCTTAATCAGGTAAGTGAGCTCGGAAAAATGCTTGATCCTATTGCTGATAAGCTTACACAGGCAACCATTGCTATTGTATATTTCTTTTCTTTCAGAAATGCTGAAAATGATACACTCAGACTATTCTCCTGGGTTTTCCTTCTCTTTATAGCAAAAGAACTCGTTATGCTTATCGGCGGTGCAATTATGATAGGTGTGGGTATACGCCCCGGAGCAGCCGAAATTTACGGCAAGGCAGCAACACTTATTTTCTATGTTGTTATGGTGCTCCTGATGGCTTTTGGCCCTGAAGTCGGTGCGTTCAGAGCTGAAGAAGGTTCAATTATCAGTCTGTTTACTCTCCCGGATGTTGTTATGATGGTACTTGTTGTGATATCTCTTATTGCAACATTCGTTGCATTTGCAAGTTATATGCCCGGTGTGTATTCACAGGCAAAAGAGCGCTTCAGTGAAGAAGGCAAGAAAAAAGCAAAAGAAGCTGCAGAAAAATAAATTTTCTGCTGAAAGGATAAACTATGAATATGAAATTATGCTCAAGATGCAATAAGCGTCCTGCTGTTCTTTTTATCTCTAAAATTGAAGGAGATAAAACTACACAGGAGGGACTTTGCATAAAATGTGCTATGGATATGAATATCGGGCCCATAAAAGATATGATGTCAAAAATGGGTATTACCGAAGAGGATATTGATGCAATTAATGAACAGTTCGGTGCACTTGAAGAAGAGGGTGCATTTGAAAACGGAGGTGCATCAACATTACCGTTTTTACAGGGACTTTTCGGTGATTCGGGAATGTCAAAGAAGGATGATGATTCTGATGTTGATCTTCCTGCTGAGCTTGTAGATGAAAACGGCAATCCGAAAGATAAAAAAGGAAAAGGTAAAAAAGATAAGAAAAAGGTACAGAGAAAATTCCTTGAATTATATTGTACCGATCTCACTAAAAAGGCAAGAGACGGCAAAATTGACCGAATTATCGGCAGAGCTGATGAAATTGCTCGTGTTACTCAGATACTTTGCAGAAGAACTAAGAATAACCCCTGTCTCATAGGTGAACCCGGTGTTGGTAAAACCGCTATAGCAGAGGGACTTGCTCTTGCCATAAGTGAAGGCAGAGTACCTGCAAAGCTCAGCCGTAAGGAGATTCATCTACTGGATCTTACAGCTCTTGTGGCCGGAACTCAGTTCAGAGGTCAGTTTGAAAGCAGAATCAAAGGTCTTGTTGATGAAGTAAAGGCACAGGGAAATATTATCCTGTTTATTGATGAAGTTCATAATCTTGTCGGCACAGGTGATGCGGAGGGGTCTATGAATGCCGCCAATATTCTGAAGCCTGCTCTTTCAAGGGGAGAAATTCAGGTTATCGGTGCAACCACCTTTAATGAATATAGAAAACACATCGAAAAGGATGCCGCTCTTGAAAGAAGATTCCAGCCTGTAAAGGTTGAGGAGCCTTCAATTGAAAATGCTTTCGAAATGCTTAAGGGTATCAAAGAGTATTATGAGAATTTCCATAGAGTAAGAATTTCTGATAACCTTCTCTACAAAGCTGTTACATTGTCAGAAAGATATATTAATGACCGTTTCCTTCCTGATAAAGCAATTGACCTTCTTGATGAAGCCTGTACATGTGCAAATCTCAGAAATAAGGCTATCAGTGATTATGAAGAGACTGAACTCAGATTAGCAGAGCTCAGAGCAGAAGAAAGTGAGCTTATTGCAGATACGGAAAATCCTGATTATGAAGGCCTTGCTAAAATAAGAGCTGAGATAATTCAGTCTGAAGCACAGCTTGAAGAATTGAAAATCAAAGCTGATGATAATTATGTAACAGAAGATGACCTTGCAAAAGTAATCAGTCTTTCTACAGGAATTCCCGTGAATAAGATTATTGACACGGATATGAAGAAGCTTTCAAATATGGAAGATAATCTCAAGCAAAGAATTATCGGACAGGATGAAGCTGTTGAAGCTGTTGCTGCCGCAATCAGAAGAAGCAGAGTCAGACTTTCGCCTGTTAAACGCCCTGCATCATTTATTTTTGTAGGTCCCACCGGAGTAGGTAAGACAGAGCTTGTTAAGCAGCTTGCAAACGAGCTTTTTGACACTCCTGAAACATTAATACGCCTTGATATGTCAGAATTTATGGAAAAGCATTCGGTTTCTCGTCTTATCGGTTCTCCTCCGGGATATGTTGGTTATGATGAGGCCGGACAGCTTACTGAAAAAGTCAGAAGAAAGCCTTACAGTGTAATTCTGTTTGATGAAATCGAAAAAGCACACCCTGATGTAATGAATATTCTTTTGCAGATTCTTGATGAAGGAAAAACAAACGATGCGCAGGGAAGAACTGTAAGCTTCGAAAATGCAGTTATTATTATGACATCAAATGCCGGTAGCGAAAACAGGGAAAGTTTACTCGGATTCGGAAAGGATAAGGGTACGGCTGTTAAAGATAAGGCTTTGAAGTCTCTCAGAGAGTTCCTGCGACCTGAATTCTTAGGAAGAGTTGATGAAATTATTGTATTCAATCAGCTTACAAAGGAAGACTACGAAAAGATAGCACAGCTTCTTATAAATGAATTCATTCCATCCTTGAGAGACAAGGGAATTAAGCTTATTGTTGATGACGATGTTGCTATGACTGTTGCTTCAGATGCCGATGGCGGAGTAAGAGGAGCAAGAGACATACGACACACGATCAGAAAGACAATCGAAGATCCTATTGCAAACATTCTCGTTATGAATTATGATAAAGTTATTGATGAAATAAGAGTAACAGTCCATGATGGAAAAATTGTTGTGATTTAACAAAAAAATATTCTAAAAAGATATTGACAAAGCGGAGATTGAGTGTTATAATAATCTCCGTTGTGCGGGTGTAGTTCAGCGGTAGAATCCCAGCCTTCCAAGCTGGTCGTGTGGGTTCGACTCCCATCACCCGCTCCAAAAAATATATCTCCGGAGGCGTAAGCTTTCGGAGATATTTTTTTACTTTATAGGAAATTCCTTCCTATAAAGTAAAAAGATTATATGTCCCGCCGAACGGGAAGTAAACTTCCCTCGGCGATGGACTATACGAAAGCGTTTCGCCGCAGGCGTACGGCGAAGCCGTTTTCTTGAGTCATACATTCTGTCTTTTAATATTTTTTCAGTTTTGATTTCTGTTGTTTAACAGGGGGGGGGAGAAAATGAAATTTCAATTGCTTGAAAATATTGACGATAAGGATATCGATATATTGAAGGAAGCTTATGATAATTCTTCTGTAAAGCGATTTATTGAAATTGATAAAGAAAACTTCTGGAGCTACGTTACAGAAACTGAAAATGTTTATTTTTACAAGGTTTATCTTGGTGATATTCTTGTAGGTACCGCTCAATGTGAATTAATCAACAATGTACTGTATTTTGCGCTTGTTGTTTTTCCGCTTTATCGGAACAATGGTATCGGATATGATATAGTAAAGCATGTTATCGGCGGTATAACAGGACTTCATTTCTCAAGGCTTCGGGTATCAATTGATGAAGCAAATATTGCATCATTGAGCTTGTTCAAAAAAATAGGTTTTGTGCAGATCGGGCGTGATAACCTGCTTATTGATTTTGAGTATGTAATATAATTATATTTAATTAAAATATTTATAAATAATATATTGACAAAACGTTTTAATTAGTTTATAATACTTTATGCACTCAGACGAGTGTTAATAAATGCGCTTCTAGCTCAGCTGGATAGAGCAACTGCCTTCTAAGCAGTAGGTCAGGGGTTCGAGTCCCTTGAAGCGCGCCACAGAGACAGGTTTCTTCGGAAGCTTGTCTTTTTTCTATTTTATTGATTTTGCTTATTTAATATTTTATAATCATATTAAGTGAGTGGTTATACTGTTAAACTGTGTTGCATAATGATACGCATAAAAGTTATATGAGGTTGAAATTATGAGAGTTAAAGATAAAATCTATATGGACTATAACGGACTTGTCGAGCACGGAGCTGTTAATATTGTAGTATTCGGAGATAGTGTTACTCACGGTGCTGTAGGACCAGATGAGATTAATTACGATACGGTATATTGGAATTTGCTGAGAAAGAGAATTAATGATGTCAGGAATTATGTGCCTGTCAATATTATAAATTCCGGAATAGGCGGTATTACGGCTTCAGCTTCGCTTAGCAGGATTGAGCGTGATATCTTTTCACATAATCCTGATCTTGTGATAGTTTGCTTTGGTCTTAATGATGTGAACGGAACTATTGATGAGTATCTTGATGCTCTTAATACTATATTTTCCGAATGTCGCAAAAGGGAGGTTGAAACAATATTTATGACTCCGAATATGCTGAATACCTATGTGGCTGGCGATACTGTTGCTGAACTTAAGGAATATGCCGCAAAAACAGCTGAAATGCAGAATTCAGGAAAAATGGATTTGTTTATGACAGAAGCTGTTAAACTTGCGGAAAAGGCGGGGATAAAGGTATGTGATTGCTATAATAAATGGAAAGAGTTAAGTAAAGAACAAGATGTTACTATGTTGCTTGCAAATCGCATAAATCATCCTGTAAAGGAAATGCACGAACTGTTTGCAGATTCTTTATTCGAAATAATTTTCAGATAAATAAGAGCCATACGGAAGAACATTACTTTATTCCGTATGGCCTTAATTTAATTTGTTGTAACAGAAATCTTTTTCAGCAGATAATTGAAAAGTGTTTTCACAATGCTTGAAAGGTTATCTCTGCTTTGTGATATTGAGGTAATAATTGTTGTTGCCTCAGGCGTTCCTTTCAGCTCAGTAAGATTGATAATGCTTTCAATGATTTTTTCATTAATAATATAATCAATAAGAAAATCAATTGTAAGCTGCGGGGAGGCAATATAATAAGTTGTTCCGTTAGATAAAGTTGTAGCAGTTGCATAGCTGAAAAGGGTTGCCATATCCATTTCAGGCATATCGGCAGATTCCGATTTTGAAATCATTTTAAGGAGACCGTCCAGAAGATTGTTGAAAGTGCCGGATATATCAAGCCCCATTTCACCTATAATTTCAATAAGTGAATTGCCGAGATTATATAATTCACCATTTTCAAAGCCCATAACAGCGGAAGCAAGCTCATGGAAGGTGGCATCCATACGAAGAGAACGCATATTGTTGCATAAAATTCCGTTTTCAATAACATAAGCAAAATTTATCAGCATATTAGTGAGATTCTGTACGGGATCTGCCGCAGCTTTTTCAACGGCATAAAGAACAGGCTCTAAGATGGCTCTCCAAATGTCACCGAGGTTGGTATAAGCGCATACGTCAGCTGCAGCCGGATATTCACTTTCAACTAATCCCAGTGTGTTAAATAATGAAATAAGACATATTTCATATCCGCTCTTCTCTGAAGAATTATATATAGTAGCAGCATCGAGATTTATCGGAATAGCATCTGTGTTCAGCAGAAAATCAACAACATTTATATTAACAACTCTTGATTTGCCCTGAATGCATATTTCAAGTACTCCTCGAAGTCCTTCTGACATATCAGCCATTGCAGCATAAAAAGTATCTTTGTCGGTAATATTCCATTTGATTGAATTCCATAATGACGTAGTCTTCTGAGTTCCGTCTGTGTCATACCAGGTGACTGAGGTATCCATATAAGACCAATCATCGCCGACATTTTTCAAAACATCGCTTAAGGGTTTTCTTGTACCGTCCTTGTCACAGCAGGTGTAAGCTTTTCCGGTGAGCTTGTCTGCAAATAACGGTCCGGTCGGATAAAGATCAATATTGGTTGCGAATTCCATCATTTCAAGATGTGTAAGCACTTCAAAAAGAAGAGGATAGGCAAGTGACATAATTGTGTTTACAATCATATCCGAATAAACAACTGTTCTTACCATACCGGCGATTCCTTCAGGAGTGATGCCTGATGAAGTAAAACTATCCATTGCATCAGACAGTGAAGTTTTTAATTCGGCGCTGATGCCGTCTATGTTTACATTTAAATTAATCTGAGGTGCTGTATCTGATGAGTTTTCTTTTTTGTCTGAAACTGAAACAATGGCAAATGCAATTGTTTCAATCAGTATAGCAACAGTAAGAAAAACAATTATAATATTTTTTACTGTACTGCTTTTGAAAAAATCTTTGATGGAATCCATTAATTTCACTCCGTAAAAATAATATTAATTCAATTTTAGCAGAAACAGGGTGTATGTCAAGTGTTGAAAGAATATTACTACATCATAGAATAAACTGTCGGTAAATTATATGTAATTTAAAAAGTACTGACAGATTCAAAAAAACTATGTATTTACCTCTGAATACTTAAAAAAACTGCTGATTGCCTCAGCAGTTTTTTTGTCAGGGAAAAATTATTTGGATAATTCTGAGTCAAGCTTTTTCTTGTTAATTAGTTCACACAGCTTTTCAGATCTGTTTTGAAGATAAAACTTCGAAAGAAGTTCGGCACATTGTGTGCTTGTAAGTCCCATAGGATCCATAAACCAATGTATAAGAATATTTCGGAAACCTCCGAGTGTATAATACATATGGCATATGTATTCTGCAGCATCTTCTTCAGGAAGAATGCCTTCAACCTCATGTAAAAATTTTTCTTCAGTAAGGCTGATAATTCTTCTGATAAGAGTTTCACCATGTGAAGAAGTAAGGAAGAGTCTGTAATAATTCTTATTCTTCTCAAGGAAAAGAATGCTTTCGAGGATAACGTCGGTGGGATCCAAAATAATATTATCCATACCAACTGTGTTTATTGTTTCATCAATAGTTTCAACAATATTTGATTGGATAGCTGCATACAGATCGTAAACGTCAAGATAATGAGCATAAAAAGTTCCTCTTGAGATATTTGCTCTCTCAACAATATCTGTTACTGTAATTTTTGACATATCCTTTTCATTAAGAAGCTCTGCAAATGCCTGTTTTATAAGGTGGCGTGAACGAGCAGCGTTTTTGTGTGTGGATTTTTTGCCTACTGCCATTAAAAAACTCTCCTTATTTTTTCTTGGAATACTTTGTTTTATAAATAATGCGCATTAAAGTGCATTCTAAAGGATTAATGTATTTGTCCTCTCTGCCGTATGCGGTTGCTCCAACAAAGGCTTTGCATCCTTTTTCAGCAACAAGCTTTACTGCATTTGCCTCTTCCATTGAAGCACCGACACAGATTGCTCCGTTGTGCTTTATCATAACAGCATCGCGGTGTTTCATTTTTTTGACGATCTTCTTTGAGGAACGAAGTCTGTTATTTGTATTGTATTCTGCGTTTTTCAATGATACGCCGACAATCTGAGCAAAATCATCAAGGAAAGGCTTGATTGTAATACCTGTTTTTGACAGCTCAAGTGTGGCCTTTTCTTTGGAATGTGTAATAGCATTAACATCTTTTCTCTTTTTATAGATCATCGCGTGTAACTCTGCAGTTTCAGGATAATCGGAAGAGGAGTCAAGAGGTTTTCCGCTGTCGAGATCAATCATAATTGTATCGCCGCCATTTGCAGGGATCATCTCAAGAACACCGTAAAAACGCTGTGAATCAAAAGCCTCGAGTTCGTCTGCAGAAGCTTCGGTTGCTAAAGTATTTGCGATATATTCACATAATGAACTGAAAGTGTCGATTGTTTTGCCGGTGAGCTCTCTGTATCTTTCAAAAAACATTTCCTTGCAGACTTTTTCCAGTTCTGTAGCAACAAGGAAAGCATTGTCGATATCTGTTCCCATACAAACAGCACCGTGATGCTTCATGAGTATAGCTTTAGAGGAGGAACGGCTTATAGCAGCTGTTACTCCTTCGCGTAGAGTTTTTGTGCCGGGAAGTCCGTAAGCAGCAAGAGGAACATGTTTGCCGATTATAGCTGCACTTTCACCTTCAAGGTGATTAATGTCATATCCCTTGAGACCTGCAACAGAAGCCATTGTCTGATGAGTATGTATAACAAAATTACAATCTTCTCTCAGTCTGTAGCAAGCAGCATGAACCCCTTTTTCTGAAGAGGGCTTGATATCACCGTCATAAGAAAGATCGGCAATATTTACAATTACAATATCATCGGGAGTAAGGCTCAGATAGTCTCGTCCGCTTGGCGTGATTGCAAATGTATTTTCGTCAATACGGCAGCTGACATTACCCCAGGTTCTTTGGATAAGACCTTTTTCGCAAAGAAGTATACCTGCTTTTACAACATCAAGTTTGGCCTGCATTATATCCATGGTATTTCACCTCAATATTAATAGGGATGATTAATCGTTTTCTTTAACAGCAATGTTTTCAAATACACGATCGAAGCGGCAGAGAGCATCATCAATATCAGCTTCAGTATAAGCTGCGCTGGTATAAAGTCTGCTGCCTGCAAGAGTAACAAGACCTTCAGCCATATAAGCAGCACCCATATGAGTCATTTCTTTCTTTCTTATATCTGTCTGCTTGAGAACTCCGGGTATCGTCCAGGGCTTTGACCAGTTAATAGAGAACTGAAGAGTTCCGACTGTTTCAAGATGGCAAATTGAACCCTGATTGAATGCTACGAAGGGAAGATGACGTCTTTCAATTATTTCCTGAAGACCCTTGGTGATTCTGTCGCCGAGCTCGCCTGCACGCTGACATGCGTTGGTTCTGTCCATTTCCTCAAGGGTGAAATAACCGGCTGCGCAAGAAAGGGGATTTGCAGAAAGAGTACCACCGCAGAAAGCCTTCTTGACCTTTACCGCACCGTCAAGACCTGCACCGAGATACTTCATATACTCTCTCTTACCGCCGACGCCGCCTGCTCCGGGATATCCGCCGGCTATAACCTTACCGAATACGGTGAGGTCAGGAGAAACACCAAAGTATCCCTGAGCACCGGACATACCTACACGGAAACCTGTAACAACCTCATCAAATACAAGAAGTGCGCCATACTTACGGCAGAGTCTTTCAACGCCTTTGCAGAAATCCTTGTCAACAGGACGTGAACCGCTTTCAGGACCGAGGGGTTCAAGATAAACAGCTGCAGTGCCGCCTCTGAGCATATTCTTTCTGAGAACTCTTTCAAGTGAATCGAGATCACCGGGGAAGAATTCCTGAGTATCTCTCATAAGTCTTCCGGGGACACCGTTTGCCTGGGTAGCTTTTGTTCCGGGAATACGGATGCCGTAGCCCAACTGATCAGACCACCCGTGATAAGCACCGCCCATTTTAACGATATTCTTATTCTTTGTCGCAAGTCTTGCTATTCTCGCAGCGAGCATACAAGCTTCTGTTCCTGACTGAAGCATACGGAACATATCTACAGTTTCTATGCAATCTGAAATTTTCTTTGCAAGCTTATATTCAAATTCATGGAAAAGACCGGTTGAGGGACCGCAGGTGTTAAGAAGGTCAATAACTTGTTCGCGTACTTCGGGAGGATTTGAGCCGAGAACAGTGGGACCGCCTGCCTGCAGGAAATCATAGTACTCATTTCCGTCGGCATCGTATAATTTGCAACCTGATGCTTTAGTGAAAACGAGGGGGAACGGATAGTTAAAAGCAAGGTTATGCTGAACGCCGCCGGGAATAATCTTTTTTGCTTCTTCAATCATTTCCTTTGACTTCGAACATTTTTTGTCAAAATATTCAGCTTCATATTTTGCAAGTGCTTCGGGAGTGATTGTGTAAACTGGCTTTTTGATAAGTTCGTCCAACTGAGCATTAACTTCAGCTGCATCGGGATAATTTGATATTGCGAAACGAGTATCCATAATTAATAAACCATATCCTTTCTGATTTAATATTATTTTAACATTAATTTTAGCACAAAAGATTTTGAAAAACAAGTACAATAAGACAATTATATGTATTTAAAAACATCATATTGAATTATAACTTTATATTTTACGGTTTTCTAAGGTAAAATCATTTTTGTCAGTTATCAGAATGCCGTAGCAGCCGTTTGTGACACTTCCCGGATTAAAAAGAATAATACCTTCCGATTCCTCTTGTGCAGGAATATGCGTGTGACCGTAAAATGCAAAACGACAATCATATTCCTTTGCTGCATAGAACAAAGAATGAAGTGAAATCTTTACATTGTAATTATGGCCGTGGCAAGCAAAAAACTTGAAATCGTCTGCAAATGATATAAATTTGTCTGAATAATTACAAGATAAAATATCGCAATTGCCTTTTAGCTGACATATCGGTTTTCCTGCCGTAATATCATTTACTGCCGACATATCTCTGCTGCCGTCGCCAAGATGAATAATCATATCGCAGTTGTTTTCTTTTTCAATAATTGTTCGTAGCATTGAGGTAAAACCGTGTGAATCGGAAATTATCAGAATTTTCATTAATAAACCTTCTTTCCTGAGCATATTTTATAGTGTCAATAATGTAAGGGGGAGCTATTTTGAAAAACGGAAATTATGATGAATTGATAAAAGCAGCTAAAAGCGGAGATGCAAAAAAGATGGAAGCTATCGGTAATATTGCTGCAGCAGGGCTTTCTGAAGATAGCAGAAATAAAATAGAAAAGGCACTGAATGATCCTGATTATCTTAAAAATATACTGTCGTCAGAAAAAGCCAAGCAAATTCTGAAAAAACTGCAGGGAGGAAATGACTGATGGATATCTCTTCATTATTATCATCCTTATCTCAGGATGATATAGAAAAACTGAAAAACACGGCTAAACAGTTTTTCGGTGATAATGAGGAAGAAAAGCAAAAACAAGAAAAGGAGAACAGCGCTGCGTTTCAGCTGGATTCAAAAATGCTGACGGGTGTTGCAAAATTCTCAAAAATGATGAATGAAAATGATGAACGGTGTGCTTTTTTACTTTCATTGAAGCCTCTTCTGAGTGACAAACGCAAAAAGAAAGCTGATGATGCTGTTCAATTGCTGAGATTTATGAGAATTATCAATGTTTTACAGGAGTCCTCTGATGAATGATTACACATATAAAGATATGATGCGTATGCAGAGTGAAGCAAAACAGCGTGTTTTAGAAATGCAGAAACGTTCAAAGGCTGCTGCGTCTCATTATAACTATGAAAGAGAGAAAAACAAAGTAAATAGAGAAGATAATGAAGATAACAAAAGCGAGCTGCCGAGGATCGCCAAATCTATAAGCTACCCGACAGAAATAACAACGGGCAGAAAAATACCGGGGACAGAAAAAGATAAAGAAATCGTAACAGGGCTTCGCTATTCTTTGAAAAAAATATTCGGAAATATAGCCAACGGTGACAGTGAAAAACTTTTTATAATGTCACTTTGTCTGCTTCTTGCAGAAGAAAATACCGATGACAGTCTGATTGTAGCACTTATGTATCTTATTACATAAGTATATAATTTGCAGCAACGAACTTCAAGCAGTTAATAAAATGTTAATATTTGTTTATTTTTCATAAACGATAATGATTAAATTTGTTGAATAAATCGGTGATTTTTTGACCGAAAAGGAACTTGTGTTCATAATTCAGACATAAATGTGTGATATTATCATAAAAAAGAAAAATGAAAGCGAGCGAATATTATTATGTTTGAGATTGCTATCGGCTTTGTTATGCAAATTATTGATTTGATAAAAAGTCTTGTTGGTGCCTTTTCCGGAAATGAAGAATAATTTGTTTTATTTTTTACATTATCAGCTTTAACCGTCCGATAAATTCCGGACGGTTAATTTATTAGATATATTCAATAAATTTTGGTTGACTTTATGTTTGCGTTTTGTTAAAATGTATTGTGTATAATAACGGGTGATCTTAAAGCCCGGAAAATCGGAGGAATGAGTTTTGACAGATGCAAGAACATTGGCATACATAAACATGTATGGTATTCTCGGCACTCTTGAGAATCTTTGTGAACTTGACGAAAATGCAAGAGCCCTTCTTACAAACAAGAAGCCTGTTTCAATCGGCTTTGAGGTAAAGGGCGGCCCCGCAGCAACTATTACTTTCAAAAATGGCTATTGCCGAATGGAAGATGGTTGCCGTGCTGACTGTACCATTAAACTTCCTTTCTCATCATGTGAGAAATTCAACGGTATGATTGATGGCACCGTTACACCTATTCCCAGCAAAGGCTTTCTTCATATTGGCTTTTTGCTTAAGTCTTTTATCGGACTGACAGATCTTCTTACAAAGTATATGAGACCTGATCCCGAAGATCTTAAGGATGAAAAATTCTTCGAAATCAGCACATATCTTATGTTCTATACTATTACTGTTGCTCTTGCACAGATCGGAAATCAGGATGCTATCGGCAAATTCAGTGCTGACCACATTGTAGACGGTGACATTCTTATGAGCATTTCCGGCGGACCTAAGGCTACTCTCAGAGTTAAGGATCATCATATTCTTACAATTAAGAAGGATATGGGCAACCCCAGAGCTCTTATGGAATTCCAGGGCGTTAAGCTTGCACGTGATCTGTTTGACGGCAATGTTAACTCAATTGCTTGTATCGGCGAAGGTAAGATTATCATGGGCGGTATGATTTCCATGATCGATAACGTCAACAGAATTCTTGACAGAGTTGCTCTGTATCTTGCGTAAAGGAGGAAAAGAATTATGGCTACAAAGATCAATACATATACAAAAAGCCGTGAGTGGTTTGACAGAGCCACCAAGGTAGTTCCTTCAGGTGTTTACGGCCATCTCGGCCCTGCAGAAGGTAACTTTATGCCTGTTACATCTTTCCCTCTTATGGGTGACAGAGCACAGGGTTCATATTTCTGGGATGTCGATGGTAACAGATTTATTGACTATATGTGCGCATACGGACCTAATGTTTTAGGTTATAATGATCCTGATGTTGATGCAGCAGCTGTTGAGCAGCTTAAAAAAGGTAACTGTATGACATCTCCTTCTTATAAAATGGTTGAGTTCGCAGAGCTTCTTGTTGATACGGTTGCATGTGCTGACTGGGCATTTTTTGCAAAGAACGGTAATGATGTAACAACTGCTGCAATTATGACTGCCAGAGCTGCAACACATCGTAAGAAGATCGTTTTTATTAATGGTTATTATCACGGTGTTTCTCCCTGGACACAGAAGATTGACTATCCCGGTATTATTCCCGAGGATGTAGCAAATAATCTTTATATCGACTGGAATGATTTTGATCAGCTTCAGAAGGTATTTGATGACAATAAGGGTGAGATTGCTGCTTTTATCTCAACTCCTTATATGCACGGAAATTATCTTGATAATGCTCTTCCTGCCGACGGCTACTGGAAGAAGGTAAGAGAACTTTGTACTGAAAACGGCACTGTTCTTATCGTTGATGATGTCCGCTGCGGTTTCAGACTTGATCTTGCCGGTTCTGACCATTTCTACGGCTTTGAAGCCGACCTTATCTGCTTCTGCAAGGCCCTTGCAAACGGATATAATGTATCTGCTCTCTGCGGTAAGGATTCTCTTAAGAATGCTGTAAGCTCTCTTTCCTATACCGGCTCATATTGGCTTAGTGCTATGCCCTTTGCTGCCGGTATTGCATGTATTAATAAGATGAAAGAGCTTGATACTCCTAAAATGTTCCGTGAACTCGGTCTTAAGCTTACTGACGGTCTTAAGGAAGTTGCTGCAGCAAACGGATTCAATATGGTTGTTTCCGGTGAACCTTCGCTGTTCTATCTTAGACTTGCTGATGATGACTCACTCTTTATTCATCAGGATTGGATTCAGGAGTGTGTTAAGAGAGGTATCTTCTTTGCAGGCCATCACAATCATTTCATTAATGCTTCTCTTACCGAAGAAGATATCAAGTTTACTCTTGATGTTGCAGACGAAGCATTCAAAGCAATAAGAGCAAAATATTAAATAAGGGCTCAGAAGGGGAGTATAATCTCCCCTTATAACCATATAAAAGGAGGAATTATCTTATGCCATTAACAAAGCAAGAGTGGCTTGATCTTGAAAAAAAAGCCCATGAACTCCGTAACCTTACTCTCGATACTACATATTGGGCAGGTTCGGCTCATATCGGCGGCGGTCTCAGTGTTCTCGATATCATGACCGTTCTTTATCATAAGTATATGAATATCAGAGTTGATGAACCCAATTGGGAAGACAGAGACAGATTTATTCTCTCAAAGGGACATGCCGGTGTTTCTTATGCCGCAACTCTTTGTGATTACGGTTTTAATGATGTTGAAATGCTTAAAACTTTCAATCTTTCCGGCTCAAAGATGGGTATGCATCTCGACTCCAACAAGGTTGTCGGTGTTGATGCTTCTACCGGTTCTCTCGGACACGGTATGTCCATAGCTGTAGGTACTGCACTTGC
Source organism: Acutalibacteraceae bacterium (assembly GCA_045591055.1). Taxonomy (GTDB): domain Bacteria; phylum Bacillota; class Clostridia; order Oscillospirales; family Acutalibacteraceae; genus RUG806. The sequence continues at coordinate 78,754 of JAZNSD010000002.1, forward strand.
AGCCCGTCTTCAGGGTAAAGACTATAAAACATTTGTTGTTCTCGGTGACGGTGAATGTGACGAAGGCTCAAACTGGGAAGCAGCTATGAGTGCCGTACATTATAAGACAACAAACATGATCAGCTTTGTTGACCGTAACAAATGTATGATCGACGGCAGAACAGAAGATGTTATGAACCTTGAACCCTTCTGCGCAAAGTGGGAAGCTTTCGGTTTTATTGTCAAGGAAATTGACGGTAATAATATAAAAGAGCTCTGCGAAGCAATTGATTTTGCTTATGAAAACAAGACTGATAAGCCTGTAATGATTGTTGCTAACACTCTTAAAGGCTGCGGTATTGATTTTATTGAAGATGATTATCTCTGGCACTACGGTGCATTTGATGATGATAAGTATGAAAGAGGCAAGAAGGCTCTTGAAGAATCATACAAGAAGAGAATCGCAAGAGTAGAAAAGGAGGCTAAATAAGTATGGCAGGCGGAATGACTTATACAGCTGTTGACTCTACATCACTTTCAACTGCTGAAATTTACGGTAAGGCTCTCGTTGAACTGGGACGTGCTCATCCCGAAGTTGTAGCTCTTACAGCGGACCTTGCAAAGTCCACAAAAATCGGTGATTTCCAGAAAGAATTTCCCGATAGGTTTTTTAATGTAGGTATTGCCGAGCAGAACCTTTTCGGTGTTGCTGCAGGTATGGCAAAAGCAGGTCTTGTACCTTTCCTTTCTACTTTCTCTCAGTTTGCATCTCTTCGTGCTGCTGATCAGCTTTCAACAGACCTTTGTTATCAGAATATCGACGCAAAGGTTATAGCTACTCATTCAGGTACATCCTTCGGTCAGGCAGGTTCTACTCACCATGCTATCACAGACCTTGCTGTTACCCGAGCTATGCCTAATCTCACTGTTATCTGCCCTGCAGACGGTGTTGAAACATATAATGCTGTTATGGCAGCTTATGAGAATCCCGGTCCATACTATATCAGAATCAACCGTGGCTTTGACCGCGTGCTTTATAAGGATTCAGATTATGGCTTTGAGGTTGGTAAGGCTGTTACTGTAACAGAAGGTACTGATCTTACTATTATTGCTTGCGGCTCCTGTGTATTCCAGGCTGTTCAGGCTGCTGACTTCCTTGAAAAGGCAGACGGTCTTAAGATCAGAGTTCTTGATATGCATACCATCAAGCCGATTGATAAGGAAGCTATTGTTAAGGCTGTTATGGATACACGCCGTATCATTACTGTTGAAGACCATAACGTGCTTGGCGGTCTCGGTTCCGCTGTTGCTGAAGTTGTTGTTGAATCAGGTAAGGGCTGTGCATTCAAAAAGCTTGGTATCCAGGATAAGTTTGCTCCTATCGGTCTTCATGAGGATATTATGGCGGATCTCGGTATTGATGCAAACGGTATTATTGCAGCTGTCCGTGAAGTTATGAAGGCTGACTTCGAGCTTGATGACGACTGGGATGATGAGGTTTAATTCAGGAAAGGGTTGAGAATAATGGCATCTGAAGCTATTTATACTAATAAAATATTTCTTTGCGGTGCTCTTCCTCTTCTGAAAACCATCGTTAATGATGTTCCGTCTCTCAAATCAAAATTCAAGAAGGTTCACTGTGTTTATCAGGTGAGCTGTCTTGATCCTGATGCACCTGACGGAAAATGGGCAACACACTTTGTTGTAAATGGCGATGAATGGCTTGTTCATGCTAACAAAGTTGCTCACAGAGTTGGAAAGCAGAAATATGTTGAGCTTGAATTTAAGAGTGTTGACGCAATGAATGCATTCTTCAAAGGAAAGATCGGTCCTGCTACTCTTCCAAAAATGAAGGGCGTGAACTTCATTTATGAATTCGGAGTATTTATGATGGCTCTTCTTAAGATGGCTGATCTTTTAGGACTTGAAACACCTCCTGAAGATGAAGAAACAAAGAGACTTCTTGTTAAGTGTTATTTCTACCTGCTTTCTGTTGGTATTTCAACACTTAATAAGCTCGGTCATGAAAAGATTCATGATTGGACACTCAAGAGTCCCGACCGTGTTTATGCATGGAAGGTCAACGGAGAAGACAGTGTATCTGCATTTATCCGTATTAAAGCCGGTAAATCAAAGGCAGGTAAGGGTGAATATAAGAGAGCTATGCCTTTCTTTACAATGCGTTTTGATTCTTTGGATTCAGCACTCGGCATACTTATGTCTATAGATGATATGCTTGAATCAGTCCGTACAGGAAAGCTCATTATGGATGGTGCTCCTGAGTTCGGTGCTCAGATCGGTGAATATATGTTGCTTGTCGGAGCACTTGCTAAGTAAATTATTTTTAACCGCCGCCGATCGGCTTTAATACGGTCGGCGGTATTGTGATTTATATGAAAAATAAAAAGAATGACTCAAAATCTTTCTGGCTTAAGCTTGATAATGCAGCAAAAATATTCCCCGGTCAGAATTCAAAAACCTGGTCCAATTCTTTCAGGGTGTGTTATGAACTGAAAGAGAAGATTGATCCTGTTGTCCTACAACAGGCATTACAGGATATTCTGCCCCGATTTTCATGCTATGATGTTTGCATCCGTCATGGTTTTTTTTGGTATTATCTTGAAAAAAACAATAATATGCCTCAGGTTCTTCCTGATATAAAAAATCCTTGTCACAGAATTAAGTTCAATGAAAACGGTAAGTTTTTGTTTAAGGTTTACTATCATGCTAACCGAATAGCGGTTGATGTATATCATGTCCTCACAGACGGACATGGCGGAGCAGTGTTTTTGTCTACTCTTGTTGCTCAGTATCTCAGGCTCAAAGGAAACGAGATTTCTGCAGGCGGCTTTGTTGTTGATATTAATAATGAGAATACTCCCGAAGAGCTGGAGGATTCCTTTGTCCGCAATGCTACATCAAAAGCAAAATATAAACGTGCAGATAAATTTGTGTATCATGCAAAAGGCTCAAAAATGCCTTTGCACACTGTTAATATAACATCAGGGATTATCCCTTTTGATAAGCTCCATGAAATTTCAAAGCAAAAAGGCGTAACCGTTACTGAATTTTTATCAGCAGTTATGCTTGATGTTTTATGTAAAAAGCAGTTAAGAGAAAATAAAAAGCAAAAGGAAGTCAGTATTCAGATTCCGATTGATCTCAGAAGAGTATATAAATCTGAAACTCTCAGAAATTTTACTATTTGTCTGAGAGTAAAGGTTGACCCGAATAAAGGGGAATATACTTTTGATGAGCTTCTCGATCAGGTAAAATATCAGCTTCGCTTGCAAAAAAATGAAAAAGAATTGAATATGATGATTACTGCAAACATGGGAATTGAAAGAAATATTTTTGTAAGAGCATTACCTTTGTTTATTAAGAATCTTGGTGTAGGTATTTCTTTCGCTTTTACGGCAGAACAGACAACATCATCTCTTATCACAAATCTTGGTTCTGTAAATATTCCCGATGAAATGAGCAGTTTTATAGATAAATTTATTTTTATGCCTGCCCCAGGCAAGCTTAATGCATCAAGATGCGGTGTTGCTACCGTAAATAACAATCTTTGCATTACTTTTGCAAATATTTATAAAGAAAGTGATGTTGAAAGAGATTTTTTTACATCTTTTGTAAAAATGGGACTCCATGTAAAAATTGAAAGTAACAGAGAATGACAGGAGGGTTGAGTTTTGTCTTATTGTGTTAATTGCGGTGTTGAACTGGATTTTACTGCAAAGAAATGTGCTTTGTGTAATACACCGGTATTGAATCCTAATGTTAATAATGAAACTACAGAGGAAAAACCGTTTTCAGATAATCTTTCAATTCCCCAAGCCGTCAAAAAAAGGTTTATTGCTTTTGCTGTATCTGTAACAATGTTGGTTCCCAATATCGTAATGTTTTTTCTGAACGTATTTTTTATCCGTGGAAGTCTTTGGTCTATGTATGTGTTTTCTTCAAGTCTTCTTTTCTGGTTTATATTTGTTTTTCCGTTTTTTATGAAAAAAAGCCGTCCGTATATTATGTGGTTTGTTGATACTTTGGCTACTGTGTTATATAGTTATGTCATATTTTTGATGCACGGAGAAAATATGTCTGTCCTTAATTGTGTGATTGCTACATTGCTGTTTGTTTCTCTTTCAGTTTTGTTGCTTATTTTCTGGCTGCGCCGTAAAAAACGACATTGGACTGCAGTAACCTTCTTTGTGTTGCTTGAAAGTACGGTTGTTGCATTATTGTCGGGGATAATAGTTGCTGTTTTTCTTAGTAATTTCGATATGTTTGTTGTAGGAATTGTTATTTCCGTATGTACTTTCGTGTTAATGTGCTTTTTTATTTATTGCAACAGAAGTAAACATATAAGAGCCTGGCTAAACAAAGCTTTCTATGTCTGATTATTTTTGTGCAATTAGCAGAAAATTGTTAAAAGAATGTTATTTATGTAAAATTGCCTATTGATTGTTTTCTTTCTGTAGGTTATTATAGATGATGGTTTATTTTAGGAGGATAATATATGAACAAGTTAAAAAAAGTAACGGCTCTTATTCTCGTGGTTATATCAGTATTTTCTTTTAGCGGCTGTATTGCAAATTTTGGTTTTCTTAAATACACCGATAATATTTTTGAACTGACTACTGCTCAGAATTTAGGTAACAATGTTCCACAGTATGATATTCAGACAACAGGTGCAAATGTCAATAATTATCAGCCTCAGGTCCCTCCTCAGGGTACTGAAGTTATCACAACCCTTCCTCAGTCGAATATTCTGCCTCAGGAGACTACAACTGTACCTTCTCAGATGCAAGAGACAACAACAGCTGCAGCAGCTTCAGATCCTTCTTCCTGGACTACAGCGGAAATCCTTAAATTCACAACTGATGCTGTAACTAAAACCAAGGCTTATACAAATACAGTTACTGTTGATCATGCTGAAAATTTTGATGTACGTATAACAGAAGCACCCGGTGGCTCATTTGTTATGAATACTGCCGATAAAATCATTGCCAGTGTTGCCAAGCCCTCTCAGGAAACGCTCACATTCAATGGCGGCAGAACAACGAACGGGGAAGGTGAAAACGTTCCTCTTCTTCTTCCTAAACGTGGTGCATTTACTCTGACTGCTGACGGTATTGCCTCTGCAACCGCTAAGAAGAGCGGAAATGACACTATTATTCATATTCAGCTTGTAGAAGAAGTAGGTACACTTACAGATCATCCCAAGTATCATGCTGCGAGTGTAGGCTATCTTGACGCATCTGATGTGGATCTTGGCGGAATTACACTTAATTATCTTGATATAACATATAGTGGAACAACAATTGACCTTGTTGTTAATTCAGACGGTTATGTATCTTCTGCCGAGTATAAGATTCCGATTCATATTGCAGTTGAAGCCAAAATCGGTCTTACTGTAAGCGGTAAATGCGAAGGCTCTCAGAGTGAAACATGGAAAATTAATTGGTAACGTTTTAACCCGACAGTCAGCTGTCGGGTTATTCTTTGCTCAATGAAAATAAATTTTATATTTTAGCTCTTAGTGTTTGATATCCGCTTGAATTATCCTTTGTTGTCTGATAAAATTATTGTAGGTGATAAAAATGCTGAAAATAGAAAATCTTACAAAAATATATGGTGAAAAAAAGGCTGTAGATAATCTTTCTCTTCATATAGAAGCAGGAGATATATATGGCTTCATCGGACATAACGGTGCAGGAAAAACAACTACACTTAAATCCTGTTGCGGAATACTTAATTTTGAGAATGGCGATATTTTTATCGATGGTAAATCCATAAAAGAACACCCGATGGAATGCAAATCAAAGCTTGCGTATATTCCTGACAATCCTGATATATATGAATTTATGACAGGTATTCAGTATCTTAATTTTGTTGCAGACATTTTTAAGGTTGATGCAGCAGAGAGGAAATCTCTTATCAGCAAGTATGCGGATATGTTTGAGATTACATCTGAACTTGCTCAGCCTGTAAAATCTTATTCGCACGGAATGAAGCAGAAACTTGTGATTATTTCGGCAATAATCCATAGTCCTAAGCTTATAATTATGGATGAGCCGTTTGTCGGACTTGATCCAAAGGCCTCTCATTTATTAAAAAATATTATGTCTGATATCTGCGATAAGGGAGGAGCAATATTCTTCTCTACTCATGTGCTTGAGGTGGCAGAAAGATTATGCGATAAAATTGCAATAATCAAAGATGGGAAGCTTCTTGTTTCCGGAGCTACAAGTGAAGTAAAGGGAGATGCTTCTCTTGAAGAGGTGTTTCTTGAATTAGGTGATGAAAATGCTTAAGGTTTTATTGAAAAAGCAGCTGCAGGAGTTTTTTGCAGGTTTTTTTGTTAATGTAAAAACAGGAAAAAAACATACAAAAGGGTCAATTGCGGGGCTTTCTGTGTTAGTTGTGATTCTTGTTTTATCATTTTCATCTATGTTTTTTTCTATGGCTTATCTGTTTGCTCCTGTGCTTGATGAAGAAAATCCCTGGATATATTTTTCCGTGTTTGCCGTTCTTGCTTCTTTGTTCGGGATTTTAGGAAGTGTATTTCTTACATATAATTCTATTTATGAAGCAAAAGATAATGATTTTCTTTTGTCTATGCCGGTGTCCGTGAAACTTATTCTTTTATCAAGAATGGCCGGGCTATATATAACTACCTTTGCTTTTGAGGCCTTGGTGCTGATTCCTTCGGCAATTGTGTATTTTCTTTACGTCCCGGAATATTCCCTCGGATTGATATGTATTCTGCTTAATTTTTTCGTTCTGCCGTTGTTCTCATTGAGCGTTTCTTGTGTTCTCGGATGGATAATAGCTTTATTTGCTTCAAGAATGAGAAATAAGTCTTTAGTTACTGTTGTAATTTCAGTTGCTTTTTTTGGTGTGTACTACTATTTATCGATGCATCTGAATACTATAATCAATTCGGTAATTGATAACTCCGAGGCAGTGGGAGAGTGGATAAAAAGCTATCTTTATCCGATATATAAAATGAGTATCGGTTGCAGCGGTGATTTGCTTTCCTATTTTGTCTTTTTTGTTATAATTTTTGCTGTATTTCTGCTTGTGTATGGCATCCTTACAACGAATTTTCTGAAGCTTGCAACTTCTGAAAAAGGAATGAAGAAAAAGGTTTATGTTGAGAAAAACTCCCGTGTGAATTCGTCAAAGTCTGCTTTGCTGAAAAAGGAGTTTTTGTATTTTAAGAGTATTCCTGCCTATATGTTGAATTGTTCTCTTGGGTCTGTGTTAGTTTTATTGGTTGCTGTTATAGCTGTATTAAGACGAGATGACCTTGAAATGATTCTTTTTGCAATGGGGTTGGATTATGAGTATTTGTCGTCTGTATGTTTTTTGATGATATGTTTTGTTGCCTCTACGAATAATATATCTTCTGTATCAGTATCTCTTGATGCTAAAAATCTTTGGTTTATAAAAGCATTACCTGTTAATGTTAAGGATGTGTTTTTCAGCAAAATAATGCTGCATATTATTATAACTGTTGTCCCCGCGTGTATTTCACATATGTTTTGTGCTGTTGTTTTTGATGCAGGGATGTTGAATACTTTGCTTGGTCTTATTTTGCTGTTTTTGTTTATTTCGTTATGTGCTTTAAGCGGACTTGTACTGAATTTGCTGTTTCCTAAGCTTCAATGGACAAATGAAACAATACCTATAAAACAGAGTTTGTCCTCTTTTTCCGGAATGTTTGCCGGCTTGATATATAATGTTCTGATTATTGCGGTATTTTTCATTTCGGCTTCACTGATATCTGCAGCTGTGTTTTTTGCGACAGTAATTGTTATTCTGCTTTTAATTGATATTCTGTTAATCAGATGGCTTAATACAAAAGGTGTTTCACGTTTTAATTTACTGAGCAGATAAGAAGTTTAATATATCGATTAATTTACCTTCCTTTTTTTGACAATATTTTGCTATTATCATTGACTTAATTTTTGATTTGTGGTAAACTTTATTAGATTTTGCTTTTCTGCAAAATTACTTATTTTGTAACATAATTCTTGTCAGAAAGGAAATTAAAATGGAATTATTGCAAATGTTTGAACACTTTCAGTATTTTGACTTCCGCATGGTTATTATGTGGCTTATCGGCGGATTGTTAATTTTCCTTGCCATCAAAAAAGAGATGGAACCCACACTTCTTCTTCCGATGGGATTCGGTGCCATTATGGTAAACCTTCCCTGGTCCGGTGCGATAGGTGAGGAAGGTGCATTAACAACGCTTTATAATATGGGTATTGCCAATGAATTGTTCCCATTGATTTTGTTTATCGGTATAGGTGCTATGATCGATTTCGGACCGCTGCTTTCCAATCCGAAGCTTATGATCTTCGGTGCGGCTGCACAGTTCGGTATTTTCTTTACTTATTTCATTGCATCGTTTATATTCCCCCAGAATGACGCCGCATCTATTGCTATTATCGGTGCTGCTGATGGTCCCACCGCTATTGTTGTTGCACAGCAGCTTGAATCAAATTATCTCGGTGCCATAATGGTTGCCGCATACTCCTATATGGCCCTTGTGCCCATGATCCAGCCTCCGATAATCAGATTCCTCACAACAAAGAAAGAGCGAATGATAAGAATGCCTTATCAGCCCAAGTCTGTTTCTAAGCTTACCAGAATACTTTTCCCCATAATTATTACTGCAGTTGCAGGTCTTGTTGCTCCTTCTTCTGTTTCTCTTATCGGTTTCCTTATGTTCGGTAATCTTATGAGAGAGTGCGGTGTGTTGGATTCTCTTTCTGAAACAGCTCAGAAGGTGCTTGCAAATTTGATTACTATATTCCTCGGTATCACTATTGCTTCTCAGATGCAGGCAGAACAGTTCCTTAGTTGGAATACTATTGTTATTATGTTTCTCGGACTATTTGCATTTGTTTTTGATACCGCCGGTGGTGTTATTTTTGCTAAGGTACTCAACCTTTTCCTTAAAACAAAAATCAATCCTATGATAGGCGCGTCAGGTATTTCTGCATTCCCAATGGCAGGACGTATTGTTCATAAAATCGGTCTTCAGGAAGATCCTCAGAACCACCTGCTTATGCAGTCTATCGGCGTTAATGTATCGGGACAGATTGCTTCCGTTATAGCCGGTGGTATAATTCTTAGCATATTCGGTAACTGATCATTGTACCCGCTTTTGCGGGTACGATTTTCTTTTATTAATAATGTTAATTGATTTTTTTTATTGATTAAAATGAATAAAACTGTTGACACAAATAAATATTAGGTGTATTATTCAGTCATGTCGATTTATTTATTTAAAGCGATAAAGAATCTTATCAGAAGGAGACTTGAAAATGAAAAATTCAGTCAAAAAAATTCTCAGTGTTTTAATGGCTCTTGCTGTGATTTCACTTTGCTTCGCTTCCTGCGGCGGCACAACCCCCGAAACTGACGATACAACTGCAGCTGATGCTGAAAAGGTGTATAAAGTCGGTATATGTCAGCTTGTTCAGCACGTTGCTCTTGATGCTGCAACAGAAGGCTTCAAAAAGGCTCTTACAGATAAGCTTGGTGATAAGGTAGAATTTGATGAACAGAATGCATCAAACGAACCTACCAACTGCTCAACAATCTGTGGTACTTTTGTTTCTAACAAAGTTGATCTTATTATGGCAAATGCAACTCCTGCTCTTACTGCTGCTGCTTCAGCAACAGGAAGCATCCCCATCGTAGCAACTTCTATTACCGATTTTGCAACTGCTCTCAGTATTTCCGATTGGAACGGCAAAACCGGAATGAACATTACCGGTACAGCAGACCTTGCTCCTCTTGATCAGCAGGCAAATATGATTAAAGAGCTTTGCCCCGATGCTAATACAGTTGGTATTCTTTATTGTTCAGCTGAAGCAAATTCCAAGTATCAGTCTGACGTTATTCAGGGATACCTTACAGAGCTTGGTCTTACATGTAAGGAATTTACCTTTACAGATTCTAATGATGTTGCTAACGTAGCTGCGCAGGCTGCTGATGAAAGTGATGTTCTCTTTGCTCCCACAGATAATACTGTTGCTTCAAATGCAGAAGCTATTTACAATGCAATTGAAAGCAAGAATATTGCTCTTATTGCCGGAGAATCCGGTATCTGCAAGGGCTGCGGTGTTGCTACTCTTTCTATAGACTATTATGATATAGGCTACAAAGCAGGTGAAATGGCTTATGATATCCTCGTGAACGGCGCAGATCCTGCTGAAATGGAAATTGCATATGCCGAGAACCCCGTAAATATGTATATGGCAGACCGTTGTGAAGCACTCGGTATCACAGTTCCCGATACATATGAAGCTATAGAAGCGGAATAAGTTTAATACGCATTATTATGGGAAAGCGGTTCCATATCGCTTTCCCCATACCATTATTGAAAGGAAGCAGTACTGATACAGTACTGCAATTTGTCGGTTTATGCTGAATTTTTTATCTTCTCTGCCAACGCCTGTCGCTCAGGGTATGATTTGGGGCGTAATGGCTATTGGTGTATATATCACATATAAAGTTCTTGATCTTGCAGATCTTACGGTTGACGGATCTTTTGCAACAGGAGGAGCTGTTCTGGTTTCGCTGACGGTGGGCGGAATGAATATTTATCTGGCAATGGTACTCGCTTTTATTGCAGGTTGTATAGCCGGTCTGATAACGGGCATCCTTCATACTAAGTTCGGAATACCTGCAATATTATCAGGTATTCTTACTCAGCTTGCTCTCTATTCAATTAATCTTCGTATTATGTCAGGCAGAGCAAATCAGGCGCTTAGCTGGAGAAATTATAATCTTCTTGTTTCTTCGCGTTCTGATGTAATTTTTGAAACCATTGCAGTTTGTGCAGTATTTATATTAATACTCATTGCAGTTCTTTATTGGTTCTTTGGCACTGAACTCGGACATTCAATCCGTTCTACAGGCTGCAATCCGGCGATGTCGAGGGCAAACGGTATCAATACCAACACCTGCAAGGTTTTAGGGCTTGTTCTTTCAAACGGTATAGTGGCCCTTTCAGGTGCTTTGCTTTCACAGTTCCAGGGTTCAGCCGATATTAATATGGGTAAGGGTGCTATTGTTATCGGTCTTGCCGCAGTTATTATAGGTGAAGTCGTTTTTGGAAAGATATTCAGAAATTTTGCATTAAGGCTTATTGCAGTTGTTTTCGGTGCAATTATTTATTATATTGTAATTACCGTAGTTCTTAAGCTCGGACTCAGTACGGATGACCTTAAGCTTTTCTCAGCTCTTGTTGTTGCTCTCTTCCTTGGAATTCCGTATTGGAAAAGTAAAGTTAATTTTTCAAAGAAAAATGTGGCGGGAGGTAAAAAGAATGCTTGAAATTAAAAATGTTCATAAGACTTTCAATCCCGGTACTATAAACGAAAAAAAAGCCTTGAACGGCATTGATCTTACACTAAATGACGGTGATTTTGTAACCGTAATAGGCGGTAACGGAGCAGGTAAATCCACTCTTCTTAATATGATTACAGGTGTGTATCCGGTTGATTCAGGCTCAATTGTTCTCGACGGTGTTGACATTACAAAGCTTCCTGAACATAAAAGAGCAAAATTTCTCGGAAGAGTTTTTCAGGATCCTATGACCGGAACTTCGGCAGGTATGCAGATTGATGAAAATATGGCTATTGCTGCAAGACGCGGTAAATTCAGAAGTCTTCTCCCGGGTGTCACAAAGTCAGAACGTGAAAAATTCAGAATACTTCTTAAAAAGCTTGATCTTGGCCTTGAAAACAGACTTACCTCAAAAGTCGGACTCTTGTCAGGCGGTCAGCGTCAGGCTGTAACACTTCTTATGGCTTCTATGCAGAATCCAAAGCTTCTTCTTCTTGATGAGCATACTGCAGCACTCGATCCTCAGACAGCAGCAAAGGTTCTTAATCTTACTGAAGAAATAGTCAGCGAATCTAAGATTACAACGCTGATGATTACTCACAACATGAAAGATGCAATAAGGCTTGGTAATCGTCTGATTATGATGAATAACGGACAGATAATATATGATATTTCCGGTGAGGATAAGAAAAATCTTAAGGTATCGGATCTCATGGAGCTTTTTGCAAAAGCAAGTTCCGGTGAATTTGCAAATGACAGAATGCTTCTCAGCTGAATTATTGATAAAAAAATGCTTCACTTTTTCCGGTGAAGCATTTTTTGATATTATTTATCAGATTATAGTCATTGTTTTTATAACAACAGGTGTTACGGGCCTGTCTCCGTAGCCGGTTCGTGTGCATGCAATTTCATCAACAGCATCGATACCGTTTACAACTTTACCGAAAGCTGCATACTGTCCGTCAAGATGGGGTGCATCTTCATGCATAATGAAAAACTGTGAGCTTGCAGAATTAGGAGCCATTGTTCTTGCCATTGAAATTACTCCTTTTGTGTGACGTATGTCATTTGCAGTAAATCCGTTTGCTGCAAATTCGCCGGGAATAGTTTCTTTTGAACCGCCCATGCCCGTTCCTTCGGGATCTCCGCCCTGAATCATGAAGCCTTTTATGATTCTGTGAAAGGTAAGTCCGTCATAAAAGCCGGATTTAACAAGCTTCTCGAAATTTTCGACAGTTTTAGGTGCTTTATCTGGATAAAGCTCAATATCTATAATTGCTCCGTTATCCATTTCAATTCTAACCATATAATTTTCTCCTTATATATTTTTTTTGATTTTAACATAAATTGAACTATATAATCAACGGTAAAATTAATTTTTTACGGATATATTTTAATTAATATTATCATAGACTTATATTGAAAAAATAAAAGGGGATAGGTTAATGGATGAACATAACATTAAAATACCGCATAGTCTCATTATTGATTCAGAGCGAACTATCAGAGCTACAGGCATTACTGATGTAGGCAGTTTTGATGAAAACTGTATTAATCTATATACTCAATCCGGATTGTTGCAGATAAGAGGGGATAAAATACAGGTCGAAAATATTGATATTGAAAGCGGAAATTTTGAGGCAACAGGTAAGGTAAGTTCATTAATATACAGTGAAAACAGAAATAAGAATCAGAGCTTTTTATCAAAGGTGTTCAGATGATTACAGGATTTGAACACAGTGTTCAGCTTTCAGTTTTTATAAAGAGTATCGGTTCCGGTTTTATTTTAGGATTGTTTTTTATACTGTTTGTTGTATTGAATGTGTTTTACAGTAAGAGCATTGCTGCAGTGTGTATTCGGGATATAGTTTTTATTCTTTCTTCGGCTGTTTTTACTTTTTTATTCGCATTGAAGTATAATTCGGGAATTGTCAGATTCTATATAATTGCCGGTGAAATAATCGGCTTTTTACTATGCTATATGAGCGTTCCTGATATTGTGCGTGTTGTGTTGTCAAGAATTAAAAATTTTATTTATATAATAAAAATCAAAAAAAATAAAAAAAACACTTGATATACAATTATAAGTGGTATATAATTACAATATGTATGAATAATTTCAGGAAAGATGGTGCAAGAGTGACCAAAACAACAGGACGCAGAAGTTTTATTCTCGTATTTTTTGTTATTACAATTCTTTGTTTTTCATTAGGTCTTTTTGCCTGGTTAAATATTGATACAAATGCAAAACAGAGTCAGCTTGATTCTCTCAATGAACAGCTTCAGCAGCTTCAGCAAGAGAATCAGGAGATTGATTATCTTATAAATAATGCTGAAGAAGCAGAATTATATGAACATCTTGCCAGAGAGCGCGGTTATGTATATCCCGATGAAAAAGTATACTATGATGTAACCCCGGGCAACTGATTTGTTAATAATCGTTTTTGCGATTTTATAAATACTCTATTTAATTCAGGAGGACCCAGCAATCTATGCAGTCACAGGTCGGCGAAATTTATGAAGGTAAGGTAACAGGTCTTACCAATTTTGGTGCATTTGTAAAAATGTCCAACGGTGAAACAGGAATGGTACATATTTCTGAAGTAGCATCAGTTTATGTTAAAGACATAAATGAACATCTCTCTGAAGGGCAGGACGTCAAAGTCAAAGTTCTTGCCATTAACGAAAACAATAAAATCAGTTTGTCAATAAAGCAAGCTGCGCCACCTGCTCCGAAAACAAATACGGCGCCCCCGAGAAAGAATCAGCAGAATTCTTATCAGAACAGAAATGCCGCAAAAACCGGTGCTCCTCAGAATTCAAAGGGTGCATCGCAGTCTTCATCAGCTATGTCTTTTGAAGATATGATGGCTAAGTTCAAACAGGAAAGTGATGAAAAAATGTCTGTCCTTAAGCGTACCGGCGATTTTAAAACCGGAAACAGACGTGGTTACGGTAACGGCAGATAAAATAGCATAATTAAATTGCCCGGAGCTGTGATAAGCTGCGGGCTGATTGTTTTATTTTTATTTACAGAGGTATTATATGAGAGAAATTGATGTAAATCTGATTACGGAAAAAATCAGTGAGGCCTTTATTAAGGCAAACCTTTATCTGCCTGACAGTCTTGTTGAAAGAATTGATACCTTTTCTAAAAAGGAAAGTAATTCTCTTGCCGTAAGAGTATTTGATGATATGAAAAAGAATCTGATTGCAGCAGATGAATTGCAGGTGCCGATTTGCCAGGATTGCGGAATGGCTATTGTGTTTGCTGAAATCGGACAGGATATACATTTTTATGGAGGCAGTTTTAATGAAGCTGTGAATGCCGGTATAAAAAAGGGCTATGAAGAAGGCTATTTAAGGAAATCTGTTGTAAAAGATCCGCTCATACGTGTCAATACAGGAGATAATACACCGGGAATAATTTATACTGTTATCACCTCAGGTGATTCTCTTAAGTTTACAGTAGCACCTAAAGGCTTTGGCAGTGAAAATATGAGCCGTATAAAAATGTTTAATCCTACTGCAACAAAGCAGGAAATTATTGATTTTGTAACAGATGTTGTTATCAGTGCTGATGCAAAGCCATGTCCGCCTCTTGTTGTCGGTGTCGGAATCGGCGGTGATTTCGAATATTGCGCACTGCTTTCAAAAAAAGCCTTGTGCCGTGATGTTGATATTTCAAATGGCTGTGATTTTTATGCTCAGATGGAAAAAGAGATTCTTGACAGCATCAATAAAACCGGAATAGGTCCGCAGGGATATTCCGGAGACTGCACTGCACTTGCGTGTAATATTGAAGTATTCCCGACTCATATAGCGGGACTTCCTGTAGCTGTTAATATCGGTTGCCATGTTACAAGGCATGTGAGTTTTGAGATTTGATTTTTTGTATACTTGAACAAAGTTTATAAAATTATTTCGTGATATTATAAAAAAATAGTAAATCTGTATAAAATATCTTTACAATTCTATTGTGTAGTGCTATAATATAGATGAAACAAAGGAAGGGCGGTGTTTGAAGGAAAATATGTTTTTCTTCGGCAGCGTCCGTTTTTTTGTTAATCTATTCCAAAAGGGGATGTAGTTATGAATATTACAGTTATAGGCAGAAAATGTACTCCGAGAGAATCTTTCAAGGAACATGCAGAGAAAAAACTCAGCAAAATTGATCGTTTCTTTGGTGATTCAGCCACCGCAAAAGTAACTGCAACCGTGGAGAAGAGTTCTCAGACAGTGGAAATTACGGTTACCAATGAAGGTATGATTTTCAGAGCTCAGGCAAAGGCTGAAAACATGAATGAAGCTCTTGACGATTGTGTAGATCTTCTTATCCGTCAGATTCGTAAAAATAAAACAAAGCTTGAAAAGAGACTTCGTTCCGGAGCTTTTGACGGATATCAGGACACTGAAATCGAAGAGGAACCTGAATTTGAGCTTGTAAGAACAAAGAGTATTCCTATAAAACCTCAATCTGTTGATGAAGCTATTCTTCAGATGAATCTGCTGGGGCATCAGTTTTATATGTTCCGCAATTCAGCAAACGAGTCAGTTGCTGTTGTATATCGCAGAGATGACGGAGGATACGGTCTTATTGAGCCTGAAAATGAAGATTAATATTTAACAGACGTAAATATTTTTGTTAAGCTACTTGACAAAACGGCTGTATTGAGATAAAATACCCACATAAGCAATGGGGCTGCAGTAATCTGCGGTCCCATATTTTTATGAAAGAGGAAATTGCTATGGCTAAAGTCAGCGAATATTTCGGTTCATTAGTTTTTAATGATAATGTTATGAAGGAAAAGCTTCCTCATGAAACATATAAATTGCTTCAGAGAACAATAAAGCTCGGCAAGCATCTTGAACTTGGTCTTGCAAATGTAGTGGCAAATGCCATGAAGGACTGGGCAATTGAAAAGGGGGCAACTCATTATACCCATTGGTTTCAGCCTATGACAGGTATTACAGCAGAAAAACATGACAGCTTTATTTCCCCTGTTGACGGCAATAAGGTAATTATGGAATTCTCGGGAAAAGAGCTTATACAGGGTGAGCCTGATGCCTCGTCATTCCCTTCAGGAGGTCTCAGAGCAACATTTGAAGCCAGGGGCTACACAGCATGGGATGCAACTTCTTATGCATTTATAAAAGACGGTGTTCTGTGTATTCCGACTGCATTTTGCTCATACGGCGGTCATGCACTTGATGCAAAAACGCCGCTTCTGCGTTCAATGGAAGCAATTAACAGACAGGCAATACGTGTAGTTAAGCTCTTTGGAAATGCCGATGTTACCAGAGTTCTCACAACGGTTGGCGCAGAGCAGGAATATTTTCTTGTTGATAAAGATGTTTTTGAAAAAAGAAAAGACCTTATTTACACCGGCAGAACTCTTTTTGGTGCAAAGCCTCCAAAGGGCCAGGAACTTGATGATCATTACTTTGGTGCTATAAAGCCTCGGGTAAAAGCATTTATGACAGAGCTTGATGAAGAATTGTGGAAGCTGGGAATATTTGCTAAAACAGAGCATAATGAAGCAGCACCGGCTCAGCATGAGCTTGCTCCTGTTTTTACAACGACCAATATTGCAGCTGATCAGAATCAGCTGACAATGGAGCTTATGCAGAAAATTGCAAGAAGGCATAATATGGTTTGTCTGCTTCACGAAAAGCCCTTCGCCGGTGTAAACGGAAGCGGCAAACATAATAACTGGTCGATAACTACTGACACCGGTGTTAATCTTCTTAATCCGGGGGATACACCTGCTGAAAATGCTCAGTTTCTGCTTTTCCTCTGTGCTGTTATCAAGGCTGTTGATGATTATCAGGATCTTCTGAGAGTTTCTGTTGCTGCTGCGGGTAACGATCACCGTCTCGGTGCACTTGAAGCTCCTCCTGCTGTTGTTTCTATGTTCCTTGGAGATGAGCTTACCGGTATACTTGAGGCTATAGAGGCTGACAAGCCTCATGGCGCAAAAGAAAAAGAGCTTCTGAGAATTGGGGTACATACCCTTCCTAAATTCCCCAAAGATACAACTGACAGAAACAGAACCTCACCTTTTGCATTTACAGGCAATAAATTTGAATTCAGAATGCTTGGTTCTTCAAATACTATTTCCAATGCAAACGTAGTGCTCAATACTGCTGTTGCTGAAGCATTGCGCCTGTTTGCTGATGCTCTTGAATGCGCTGAAGATTTTGATGCTGCTCTTCATGAGCTTATAAAATCGACAATTTCTGAGCATAAGCGAATTATTTTTAACGGCAACGGATATGATGATGCGTGGATATTTGAAGCTGAAAAGAGAGGACTTCTCAATATGAAGACCACTCCTGATTCATTGCCGAGTCTTCTTGCAGATAAAAATATTGAGTTGTTTACCCGTCATAAGGTTTATTCACTTGAAGAACTAAATGCAAGATATGAAATACTCTCTGAGAATTACTGTAAGATAATAAACATAGAGGCTCTTACTATGCTTGATATGGTTAATAAGGATATTATGCCGGCTGTCAGCAGTTATACTCGCGAGCTTGCAGATACAGCGATAGCAAAAAAGAGTCTTTGCGACGATATAGATTGTGATTACGAGATTGAAATTGTCAAGGAACTTTCTTCTCTTAACAGTGCTGTATTTGCCAAGAAAAAAGAGCTTGAAGGTTATATGATCGAGGCTCTTGAATGTGCTGATAACACTCGGCTTGCAATGTTCAGCAAAGATAAAATATTATCGTGTATGACAGAGCTCAGAATTCTTGTTGATGAGCTTGAAACAAAAACAGATGCAGATTTCTGGCCTTATCCTTCATACGGAGATATACTTTTCAGCGTTAAATAATCAGTAAACAGACCGTTATTTTTGTTGACGGTCTGTTTTTTATTATGCCGATAAAAAAACCACCTGCTATGCAGGTGGAATGTACGGACTTTAGTGTCAGAGACAAAAGTAAAGGTGACAAAAAAACTCCATTCTGATATAGTTAAATCGGCTACCAACCGAAAAAACAGAATGGAGGACATTAACAATGC
>JAZNSD010000003.1:0-1832 GCA_045591055.1 Acutalibacteraceae bacterium
CTGGTTCATGTTCGCTCAGTTCACACTGACCAAGGAGGACGCGAAGAGGTATTTGTACCAAAGCTCCACCAAACGCCGTGTGCATAACTGGGACGACATAACCGTCAGGTTGTTTATCTGATATAGCGATCCCCCTGTCGATTACTCGACAGGGGGATTTTTGCGGTTATGAGTGTTATTTCAATAGCAGCACACAAACCACTCATTTGTACTGGGTTCAATTGGCTGACACTTTCTCAAGAATTTTCTTTGTGCCTGAAATTTCAGCATTGACAATGTCAATCATGCGCCTGACATTTGCCGCGTGGAAAGGGGGAACCTGTTCTTCCCAGGAGGCAGTTACCTGCCTTTCTATTCCCCGGAGATATTTTGTGAGATTGTCCAGTCGTTTTTCTAACAACTGCTTCTGTTCGGCTGAATTAAAAGAGTCCATAAAAAAAGCGGCGATAGAAAAAACATTCACATCATAATCAAACGTAATGATCGAATGGCTCAGGGTGCTTTTTAGTTCCGAGCTTCCCTGAGCGGTAAGTCTGAATACTGTTTTATCAGGCATATTGCCGTCCTTTTCAACAGTACCGGATATATATCCTTTCTTTTCCAAAGCTTTAATCGTAGCATAAACAGTGGAGTCCGCAATATTATACCAATGCTTTATATTCATCCATTGTAATTGCTTGATGATTTCATAAGCATTAAGCGGAGTGCTGTTTATCAATCCCATAATCATAGTGGCTGATTTTGTTAACATACCTCGAACCTCTTGACTTTTTTATAGATTTATACTACTCTATATATAGAGTAGTATTGATATGCACTACTATTATATCATGTTCATAAAAAAATGGAATACTGTAAAAAAGAAATATCAGAGGAGATTGATGGAATGAGATATATTGCAGAAAGCAAAGTTTTTAATTCTGTTTTGCTGATTACAATCATAGGTGAATTTCTTTTGCCATTCATATTGAAACGGTTTTATGCCGGATACAACAGCAGGACAATGGTAATGAGTGCATTGGGAAGTCCGCAAAGCCCGGTCAGGCTTATCTATAATATATGGCTAATCTGGCTTGGATGTTTTTTGACATTTTCTGCTTTTGTTTTCTTTTGGAAAACAAAAGCGAATTTTCCGATTTTGTCAATTTTACTGCTTCTCTCGATTGGAATCTTTGCGGTTGGAGCAGGATTGCTTTCCGGACTATTCAGCGTGAATGAGAGCAAAGACGCAGTTACCACGGCATCAAAGATACATGGAGCAGGTGCAGCGATAGGATTTATGGCGTTGTTGTTCTTTCCTTTAATAAACGGTATTTTGTCATTCAAGCAGAATGAGACTATATCAGGTATGGTTAACATTGTTTCTTTCATTTTAGCCTTAGTTTGTTTTGTGTGTTTTGTTATGGGAGATAAGGAGAAATTTCAAAATACGGTTTTAAAATATGAGGGATTATGGGAAAGGCTTACTCTGTTTTGCATGTACATTCCATTAATTTATAAGTCTGTTTACAATCTTGTATTCTTCAGATAAATATATTAATTAGATATCAATCAGGTCATCGCACATTCGCACCTGCTTTCTTCTTTTTGTACAATCCAATCGAAAGGCAGGTGCATTTATATGCCGCGATTTATTGAACAGTTCTACTACGGAAATATTGAGCCGCAGGAACGCAGCACGAAGATGAACAAATCGGTGCAGAAACAACTGGGAATTATGATGAAGTGCGAGGATTTACTGACCGAGGCACTCACCGACGAGAAAAACAATGTTTTCTCGACTATGTTGACGCATGGCACGAGGTCAACAGCGAATCCAACCTCGACAGCTT
>JAZNSD010000004.1:0-30645 GCA_045591055.1 Acutalibacteraceae bacterium
TTCTGCTTCAACCCCCCGTCCCCCAATCTTGGGGGCGAAAAGGTGTTTTTTGTTCAATAAGCTTGCGTCATTCAATGAGCCCGCAGGCGAATTATATGCTAATTGCTCACAACGCGAGCAATTTCCTATATAATAAAAAAAACGTAATTGCACTGCAAATAAACAGGCAATTACGTTTTTTAATTAATCAGCTTCAAACAGAGAAATATTATAGATAGTCTCGAATATCAACCGTAAGACGTTCTTCTAAATTAAGAAGCCGCTTGGTTATATCCTTTGATTTTTCATCAGCTGCCTTATATTCATTGAGATACATATTTAGTGATTTAACTCCCATATTACAACCGTCTGTCAATAAATCTGCGATAGTTTTATCTGAATTGTTCATACCAATCATAACATTTGTTTTGATCCATGACATACTTTTAGCAATCGGATTCGGATCCTTACCGTCATCCTGAAATCTGATAAGTTCCTGCTGAATTTCATTTTCAAGCTTTTCATGCTCCAATTTACTGTTATTAAGAATCGTTTTCAGATCATCGGATGTAACCCTGTCAATAACCTCGCTGATTGATGAA
Organism: Acutalibacteraceae bacterium; assembly: GCA_045591055.1. Lineage (GTDB taxonomy): Bacteria > Bacillota > Clostridia > Oscillospirales > Acutalibacteraceae > RUG806. The sequence continues at coordinate 582 of JAZNSD010000004.1, forward strand.
ATACCCATTTTTGTGCCGGCGTCACATTCTCTCAATAGTCTGATCGTATCATTTTCAATCATTTGAAATTTCTCCCTTCGTTTTTCTTATTATACCCTGTCTTTAAATAAATATTTATTTTGACTGAGCTTTTTTCGTTGTATTTTTATGCGTCAGATGATATAATACTAAGCATATTCAAAAGGAGAAATAATCATGACAGAAAAAGAAATCAGAGAAATCAGACGTCGGTTCAGACAAAACAAATCAAATATTGCAAGCATCAGAGGCTGTATCGTCGATAATGAAAAAAACATAAAATCATACATATATCATTCGATGATAAACAGTGTTTCAGACGACTGCGACAAACTGCTGTCAGTAATGAAAAAAGTCCTCTCGGGAGGCATCGGAACAAACCTCATTGACCTTGAATACAAGGCTACGGAAATAATAGACAGCAATGAACATAAATTACTGATGCAGCTCAGAGACTCATCTCTTAAAGATGATGAGATTCTTAATATTTTTTATTCAAAAATCATAGAAAGCGTGCATTTTGACGGAAGCTATGCCATTTTATTTGCAAGTGACAATTACGATGTTTTTTCATATTCCGAATCGGGAGAAAGAGAAGAAGATTCAAGTTCCGTATTCTCTTATGTAGTATGTGCTGTATGTCCCATCAAGCAGTCTAAGTCAGGCTTGTATTTCAGTGACTTCGATAATTCCTTCCGTTCTGTAGAAGAACGCATGATATTGGGAAATCCGGAAATCGGTTTTATGTTCCCTTCCTTTGATGACAGAGCCAGTAATATCTACAATGCGCAGCTATATACAAAAAATGTGGCAGACATTCATTCTCAGTTCATTAAAAGCATATTTAATGTTGAAGTTCCGATGGCTTCTACAGAACAAAAGGATACATTCGAAAACTGCCTGACTGAAACACTTGCAGAGGAATGCAATTTCAATGTTGTCCGAGCAGTTCATGACCAGGTTTCAGAAATGATTACCGAACACAAGAACACAAAACAGGAGGAACCGCTTAAATTATCAAAAACAACATTCAGAAATGTTCTTGAAACCTGCGGTATTGATGATGAAAAAGTTGAGAAGTTTGAGACTGCATTTGATGAAAAATTCGGTAAAAATGCAGAGCTCCCTCCGCAGAGTATTGTTGATATCAAAAAATTTGAAGTTGCAACCCCATATGTCTCCATAAAGGTAGATCCGGAAAGAAGCGATCTCATTTCAACACAGATTATCAACGGTTCAAGATATATACTTATACGAGCTAATGACGGTGTTGAGGTCAATGGTGTAAATATTGATATTTCATAACAAAACGGAGTCGGCAATCTACCGGCTCCGTTTTAGTTTATTATATAGGAAATTGCTCGCGTTGTGAGCAATTAGCATATAACAAAAAACACCTTTTCGCCCCCATGATTGGGGGACGGGGGGTTGAAACAGAATGCTTTTTTATTCGGAAATAAGATACTCTTTTACATTCATTTCATAATGGCCTGTATCCTGAAAACCATTTTCGGTTCGGATGCATTCACCCCATTTTGAAGCAATATCCTCAAATGAATCTGTCTGCACTTTGGCTCTGTAAAATCCGTCTTTACTGCCTCTGAGACACCAGTCAGACTGCCACATCATATGTCCTGTTGCCTTATAAGTCCATAAGCACCAGTTAAAATTGATTTTGTTCATGAAATCAAAACAATTATCCCAGGTCGTGAGTTTGTGGGGATAAAATTCGCCCATGAGTAAAGGCACATTAAAATGTATAATCTTTGTAATAAGAGCAAAGAGGTTAAAAATCAGATTTGAATCATTATAGAAATGAACCTGATAAACAACATTCGTCCAGCCTTTAAGGAATGACTGCGGCAACGCAAGAGGCGTCCATATGCATTCAAGTGTTATAATATGATCCTCATCAGCTGCGCGCACTGTATCATACAATCTTGTGTATATGAATTCGTTATTAATTCTGCGAGTAATTTCTCCGCAATCAACATCACACATAGGTTCATTGAGAAGATCATACATTGCGACAGCCGGATTACCCTTGAAACGTGTTGCTATTGCGGTCCACAACTCATCTGTGAGCTCACGATAACGCTCTCCCTGTTCAGTTTTTTCATATAAGCCACAGGAATCTCCTTTACCGTTATGAGGAGCATCACTCTGATAACCGACAGCACCGTGCATATCAAGAATAACATAAAGCTCTCTTTCAGAACATTCCTCAACGACCCAATCAAGACGTGAAAAATCCCATTCTCCATTTTTATCAAGAATTTTTGTTCCGTTATCATCATAATAGAAATTACGATACCAGAAAGGAACACGGACACAATTGAAACCCATTTCTTTGATCTGATCAAGATCATATTCAGTTATCCAATTATCCATATAAGTATTCATCAACTCATATGCGCCGTCACGGCCGAATCTATCGGTCAGCACATCAAGAACATCAGCATGAGCAGAAGCTTCTTCATAAGGACAAAGCCAATCCTCCCATATAAGCCAAGCACCGAGATTTACACCTTTTAACTGAATCTTTTCGCCTTTTCTGTTAACGATATCCTGTCCTTTTGTAACAAGAAAATCTTCATCTGTAAAGCCTATAGTTTCTTCAGCTGCAAAAGCAGTGAACGTTAGTGATGTTATCACTGTGATAACAGCAAGAAATACACAAAAAAACTTACGCAATGCTTTCATTTTAAATCTCCCGAATCAAAATATTATAGTAAGAATGATACAAAAAAATATTGTGATTTTTTTTCACACAAAATATTGAATATTGTAATATTATGTGATATAATTTCACAAAAGATAAAAAAGGAGGTGTTTTATTTGTTAAATAAGTTTCTGATTGAAGAGCAGACTGACAACAAATCAATATTCGGAATAGCTGTGGAAAACGAAAGTTGCGAGCTCAGATTTCCTTACATTTCCGAAAATAAAGAAAATGTTGAAACTCTGCTCTCAAGTATCCCTGATGATATTTCAGAAGAGCACATCAAAGATATCATCAAAGATTTTATCTTAGGCAAAGCATACGACAAATTGATTAAAAACGATCTTGCATAAGCATTGCCGGATAAACACAAACTTAACTCCGGGGTTAATTACCCCGGGGTTAAGTTTAAAATACAAATCTGCAACTAATTATTACATAAGACTTCTGTAAATTGAAATAATATCATCCACACTTACGTCTCTGGGGTTACCGGGACGGCAAGCATCAGCAAAAGCATCCTGTGCAAGTGCCTCAATATCTTCTTCTTTTACAACGCCTTTAAGTGAGCAAACAATACCTACGTCTTCAGCAAGCTTTGAAACAGCATCGCAAGCTGCTTTTCTGTATTCGTCTACACTCATAGAATCAACATTTTCAACACCCATTGCCTTGGCAATATCCTTATACTTCTCGCCTGTATATTCTGCATTATATTCCATAACCGCAGGAAGAAGCACAGCACATGCCTTACCGTGAGGCATATCGTAATATGCAGATAATGTATGAGCCATCGAATGATCAACACCAAGACCTACATTTGAAAAGCCCATACCGGCAATATACTGACCGAGAGCCATACCCTCTCTTCCTTCAGCCTCATTCTTTACAGCACCGCGAAGAGATTTTGCAATAACTTCAATAGCCTTGATATGGAACATATCTGAAAGCTCCCAGGCGCCCTTTGTTATATAACCTTCAATAGCGTGTGTAAGAGCATCCATACCTGTAGCTGCTGTAAGTGCAGCAGGCATTGAAGACATCATATCAGGGTCAACAACAGCAACAACGGGAATATCGTGAACGTCAACACAAACAAATTTCCTCTTTTTCTCAACATCAGTAATAACATAATTGATAGTAACCTCTGCTGCTGTGCCTGCAGTTGTCGGAACGGCAATGATAGGTACACTTTTATTTTTAGTCGGAGCAACACCTTCAAGAGAACGAACATCTTCAAACTCAGGGTTTGTAATAATAATACCGATTGCCTTAGCAGTATCCATTGCTGAACCGCCACCAACTGCAACAATACAATCAGCCTGAGCTGCTTTAAAAGCCTTTACGCCGTTCTGAACATTTTCTATTGTAGGATTAGCTTTTATATCGGAATAGATAACGTATTCAATATTTTCATTATCAAGAATATCAGTTACTTTTGAAGTAACATTGAATTTTATAAGATCAGGGTCAGTAGCAACAAATACTTTTTTAAAACCGGCGGCTCTGATTTCGTCAGGAATTGCATTAATAGCTCCCGCACCGTGATATGATGTTTCATTAAGTGTAAACTTGTTCATTATTATACCTTCTTTCTTTTTTTTCAATTATATAACTTTGACATAAAATAATCAATCTTTTTTTATAAAATATTTAAAACAACTTATAAAAATGACGTGTAACAGAAAATTTAACTTTTTTCAAAAAAATTCAAAAAAAGACTTGATTTTTATCTTTTGATGTGGTAATATACATAAGCGCTGTATGAAGCGAAGGTTTTGAAAGGAAGATTTAATTTATGGAATGGTATGAAATTGTTATAGGTACACTTCTTGTTTTAACATCATTAGCAATAGTTGTACTTGTACTTTTACAGCAGAGCCGCAGAGCCGGTCTTTCAGGTGCAATTGCAGGCGGTGCTGATACTTTCTTCGGTAAGAATAAGTCCCGTTCCGTTGAAGCAAAACTTTCCAGATTCACAAAGATATTCGGAGTAGTTTTCTTCCTGCTTTCTTTATTATGCACTTTCCTTCTGGCATTTCTTATGTCCAGATGATCCAGTAGCTCAGTCGGCAGAGCACCTGCCTTTTAAGCAGGGTGTCCGGAGTTCGAATCTCCGCTGGATCACCATAAAGCACTTCTTCGGAAGTGCTTTTTTTACTTTATATGGTTATTCCGGATTTTCATTTTACAATAATTGACTTTACAAAACCGTTCTTTCTGACTTTAATTCAGACTAACTGAAAAAATTATCATTTTTACTGCTCATCCTATTGATTACAGACTGCCCTCATTCAGGATAAGCAACGCAAGAACACCTGAAAGGATAATATTTTGTACTGTTACAACAGTATTTATAAGATCGTTAAAAAGACAAAGTGCTGTGTCATAGTCGGAAAGAAACTCATCACCCATAATTAACACAAACAAAGCTGCTATATAAAGCAAAAGTACAATTATGTAAAAGCCTTTCAAATACATTTTATAATTTTCAGATATTCTTTTTTTTATATTCATCACTTTATCACCATACTGATTATAAAACATCTTTTCATTTATAATCAACCGGTAATTTTAACAAAGAGAGGTATATTATGTGGGACGTCGGAGTTTCTTCAGCTTGCTTATATCCTGATACCACAGAGAATTCTTTTCTCTGTTTATGCAAATCTGATATAAAGCTCATTGAGGTCTTTTTTAACACTTTTTCTGAGCTGACGGATAATTATATTGATGAATTAATTGCAATCAAAAACGAATATGATGTGAAGATATCCTCTGTTCACCCCTTTCTTTCGTTTGCTGAAACCTACTTCCTGTTCAGTGATTATGAAAGACGTTTCCTTGATACACTTGAGATATACAAAAGATTTTTCGAGATCACACGAAAGCTGGGTTCTGATATCTTTATTATCCATGGTCTTAAAGAAAAAGGAGTTATCGAAGACAATTTATATTTTGAAAGATTTGCAAGACTGATCGAAATCGGAAAATCATACGGAGTTAAAGTGTGCCAGGAAAATGTTGTGCTCTTCCGCGCGCAGACAGCTGAATATCTAAAAAAAATGAGTGATTACATCGGAGACGATTTTAATATAGTGCTTGACATAAAACAAGCAAAGCGTGCCAATGAGAATCCGTTCAGAATTATAGATACTGTCGGGGATAAAATTTGTCATGTACACATCAGCGATCACAATGCTTCACAATCTTGCTTACCGCCGTTAGAAGGTGAATTTGATTTTCATGAATTTTACAAAAAAATGAAGAAGATTGACTACAATGGCGATTTTATTATTGAGCTTTACAGCAATTCATATAATAACAAATCACAGATTTTTGATTCATATGAAAAAACAAAAAAATTACTCATTGATTATTGAAAAATAATGTGATATCATTAATTATAAAATTAAATGGCAGGTATTATTTATGAAGTGTCCCTATTGTCTTTATCCGGAAAGCAAGGTTATAGATTCAAGACCCGCAGATGACGGTCAGAGAATCAGACGCAGAAGAGAATGCATCAAGTGCTGTAAACGCTTTACTACTTATGAAGCTATTGAAGGTCAGCCGGTTATCATAATTAAACGAGACAAATCAAGACAGGTTTTTGACCGCAATAAGCTTCTTAGCGGAATGCTTCGTGCCTGTGAAAAACGTCCCGTTTCTCTTGAGATTCTTGAAAATGCTATTGATGAGATTGAAAGCCAGCTTCAGAATTCACTTGAGCGTGAGTTTTCTTCTGTTGCAATAGGTGAAATGGCACTTGAAAAACTTAAAAATATTGATGAAATCGCATATGTCCGTTTTGCTTCGGTTTATCGCGATTTCAAAGATATTGAGTCTTTTATGTCCGAATTAAATATTCTTCTTAATGAAAAATAATTACTGAATAACGTAAACTATTTGAATAAAAAACATCCCTTAAAGAGAACTTTGCAGATCACCGCAAAGACCTTCAAGGGATGTGTTTATTTTTACAAAGCTGATTACTACTCTCAATCCTCGTCGTGAGCATTCTTTTCATAAATGAGCTTCAGACCATACAAAAGAAGACGGGGCTCAACTCTGATACTTCTATTACAATATGAAGAAATACTTTCCGCATAGCCGCCTGTTGCAACAACAGAAGCAATTTTATCACAAAGCATAGCTTCAATTCTGTCACACATACCGTCTATCATAGCAGCAGTGCCGTGAAGAACACCTGCCTGCATACTTGTCACTGTATTGGTGCCGTAAGCAGGACATTCGGATATATTCAGGTTTATCGCAGGTAAAAGTGCAGCAGTTGAAGACAAAGATTTCAGCGAAATACCAACACCCGGGGAAATCGTGCATCCTCTGTAGATTCCGTTTTTATCAATTACACTGATCTTGGTAGCAGTCCCGAGATCAATTATAAGGCAGGGCAACAAAAATCTGTCAATTGCAGCCACTGCACCTGCCACAAGATCAGCTCCAAGCTGCGCAGGATTATCTATTCTTATGTTAAGACCGCTTTTAACTCCGGGACCGAGAACCATTGCATCAGCTCCGCAAAGGGAGAAAATGGCCTTTTTTACGACAGCAGTAAGTTCAGGCACGACTGAACTGATAACCGCACCTGAGATGTCTTTAACATCAATCTCATAAAGCTTAAAACAATTGAGGATATCAGCGGAATATTGATCTGTTGTCCTGGAAGCATTGGTTTCAAGCCTTATTTCTCTTAATAGTGTATCATCGCAGAATAAACCCATTGCAATATTTGAATTACCGATATCAACAGTCAGAATCATAATTACTCCTTATGAGAACAAGTTTTCAAGTAATTTAATATAAAGTCCGCCCTGAACACTTCTGTGTCTGAACCCGACAACCAGAGAAGTTACAGTATCATACCAGTCAGTCATAGGAACTCTGGATGGTGTTACATTATAACAGTTCCACATCGGTGAAATAAACTGCTCAAATTCCTCCGTTGACGGTGCAAGACAGGCAGTCCAGACAAGCCAGTCTGATTTAGTGTAATCTTTTCGGTTATCAAGAGGCATGCCGTAAGCATTAATATGCTTTTTATTGCTGCAGAATTCTGAATAATATACACTCGGAGCAAACAGCTCAGTCTTCCATAACTTATCCCAGACCATATTATATTTCATACTGAACGTACCGGCTCTGTCAAATGTAAGACGAAAGCTTCCGTCAGGCTCAGCTGCTGATTTTACCCAGTTGTCTGCCATACTGCGGGCAATGTTCATATAATGCTCTGCTTCAGGATCGTTTTTCATTTTAAGCACAAGCGAATATCCTGCAATACCCATAATAGCTTTCAGAGAAAGATTACAGTTATGAGCAAGATGACCTGCGAAATCATCTGTGCACAACTGATTCTCAGGATCCATACCGTACTTTTCAAGATACTTAACCCAAGCAGAAAGAATATCCGAATAACGATCAAAAAAAGCTGTATTATTTTCTATCATAGAAATATTAGCAACCATTATAAGCATATTTCCGCACTCTTCAACAGGCATCTGATAATCTGCATATCTGCCTTCAGCTTCATGATTCTTGCCATAAACCTGACCGAGCACAAGAGGATACTGTCCGACATCATGAGGTGCGAAATCAAATTTCCAATCATCGGACGATGCAAACTTAAAAATCGGTCTGAGCATCCCCTTAAGAAGCTCTGTGTTATAAAGAAGGAAAAACGGTGAAGATGGGTATGTAACGTCAACTGTTGCTGCGCAGCCGTTACTGAAGCATTCTTTTGAAATAAATAATATTTCATCATTTATATCAACAACAATTTTATGAGCTGCTATTAGCTGTCTGTAAGCCAACGCAAGCAAATCTGCATATTTTTCGCCACCGGTAACAAGGGCATTGTTAAAGATCTCATCAGATACATTAATGCATTTATTGTAGATATCTTCAGCCTCTGAATAAGCAACATTTATAGCATCCACAATACTGTTATCATGTCTCTTCCACAATGATTCCAGCTCATCGCCAAAATAATTAATACTTTTTATGTCATCATATGCAAAAATAATATGAGAGTTTTTATCTTCAGCAAGACTGAATTGTGAAACCACAAATTTCATTCCGTCTTCTTTGTTAACAGAGCACTTGCCGCCCAAAGGGGCTGAAAGATAAAAATATCCCCAATCGATTCTCAGATCATCCCCGGAACAGGAAAGAATATTCTGCTCTTTGCTGCCGATTCTGACAAGATTTAAATTTCCATCTTCAATAATTTCAGCATCAACATCTTTATCATTTCTTTTATTGATGCAAATCTCCTCGGAAACTGACAATTCAATGCTGACATTATGATTATTTCCGTCAATACTTATATATGAAAAGCGTGCATATGAGACAGGTCTTGATAATCTGTAAAGATCATCAGTAAACAAAGATGAGAAGAAATCAACCTGAAGCTTTATTTTTTCATTCGCAAACTCATATTCCGTAACGAGAGCAGACATATCAAACCCCACCTGCTCAATGACAGGCAGCGCACCTTTTCCTAAAAATCTGTAGCTCTCATCGTCTATTGTAACAATACCGATTATTGTATTAGGCGAATCTGTCCAATGAACAGTATCCGACTCGTACAGTTTATCTGAAGAAGACCATACCGAAAAGTACGGATCAACTGTTATAAGCGGAATTGAAGGCGGACGTAATTTCATGCAAACACTTCCCTTTTAATGTTAATAAATATAATATACAACGATTGAGTGATTAATACAATATCAAATTTTTACTTGAATGATAAATATTTTCACATTATAATACTATTGAGGAGGTATTATAATGAAAGAAACTAAAGAATTCATAACAGATAATATTTTTCCTGAAAACATACTGCTCACATCAGGAAACGTAATTGACAGCGAAAACCTGCTGAAAATAAAGACTCTTCAGATAACAACAGAAGAAAATGATTGTTGTGTCTTATCAAATATTGATTCCGATTCCAATGCCTTCATATTGTTAGATTACGGAAAAGAGTATAACGGCTCGATAAGAATTCTGACTCACACACAAAAATCAGACGCACAGATAACAATAAGAATAACCTACGGAGAATCTGTATCAGAAACACTATGTGATATAGGAATAAAAGGAGCAACAAATGATCATGCGATACGTGATTTCAAAGCTCTTTTAACTCCCTACAGTGACATGACATTTATTGAAAGCGGCTTCAGATTTGCAAAAATTGAATTGCTGACTCCTGATTCAGAAGTCAGAATCAAGGCAATCACTCTGCGCAGCAAAATCAGAGATCTTAAGTATATAGGCTCATTCAGATGTAACAATGAAATTCTGAACAAAATATTTGATACAGCAGCCTATACTTGCCATTTATGTATGCAGCAGTACATTTGGGACGGAATCAAACGAGACCGCCTTGTATGGGTGGGAGATATGCATCCCGAGATGCTGACCGTCCGCAGTGTATTCGGAGCACACAATATCATCCCTGAAAGTCTTAATTTCATGCGTTCCAATACTCCTCTGCCCAACTGGATGAACGGAATGCCTACCTATTCATTATGGTGGCTGCATATTCTTTATGATTGGTATTTATACTCCGGAGACGATTGTTTTCTGACAGCGAACAAAAAATATGCGCTGGAACTTATACGTATTATTGTTCAACTTGTTAATGAAAACGGGAGTGATAATCTTCCGGGATACTTCCTTGATTGGCCCTGCAATAACAAACCTCAGAGCATAAGCGGTTCACGAGCACTTCTTGCTCTTACTCTGGAATCCTGCGAAAAATTATGTGAAATTTTCAATGAATCAGAGCTTGCGCATGAATGCAGACACAAAAAGAGCTGCTTAATCAAAACAAAAATCGACTCATTCGGAGCAAAGCAGGTCACCGCCATTGCAGCACTTGCAGGGTGGATAAATAAAACCGATGCCGCAAAAGAAGTATTAACAAACGGTGCATCAGGATGGTCAACCTTTATGAGCTACTATCTGCTTAAAACTGCCGCCTGTTATGATATGCAAGCAACTTTAACGGCGCTCGAAGAATACTATGGAGGAATGTTATCTGTTGGGGCAACCACTTTCTGGGAAGATTTTGATATAAACTGGCTGACAGATTCAGGCAGAATCGACACTATTCCCGACTACGACAAAAAAGACATTCATGCTGACTACGGGGCTTTCTGCTATAAAGGTCTTCGCCACAGCTTATGTCACGGATGGTCATCCGCACCCACTGCATTCCTCATCGAAAATGTACTCGGAATAAAAATCACTTCACCGGGCTGTAAAACAATTACAATTGAGCCTGACCTCGGAAATCTTGAATTCTGTGAAGGGTGCTTCCCTACCCCTGAAGGAAATATATATGTAAGATGCAATGCGGTGAAAAACACTATTATTACAAATTTTTCTGCCCCCGACAGCATTGATGTTACAACTAAAGAAAAGCATAAAGGAGTATATACATATGAATTTCACAGATATAGCTGAAATAAGACAATCCTGCAGAAAATACGATCCCGAAAAACCGGTAGAAAAGGAAAAGCTTGATCGTGTCCTGCGTACAGGCTTGCTTTCACCTTCAGCATGTAACGGTCAGCCGTATCAGATAACAGTTTGCACCGAGAATAAAGCTAAGGAAGTAGCTCAGGCTACTATCGGAATGGGAATGAACAAGTTTACAACCGATGCCCCTGTTATGCTTGTTATTTCTGAAGAAAACTATATTGCATCTGCTGCGTTAGGCTCAAAGCTTAAAAAGAATGATTACAGATCAATTGACATCGGCATTCTCGCTGCATATATTACTGCACAGGCTGCCAGTGAAGGACTCGGCACATGTATACTCGGTTGGTTTGACGATTCGAAAATCAGAGAGCTCTGCGGTCTTAACAAGCCTGTAAGACTTGTAATATCATTAGGATATGCGGCAGATGATACAATAAGAAACAAAAAACGGAAAAAATTAGACGAAATAGTTAAATACCTATAAAAAAGCGTTCTACTTCAACCCCCCCGTCCCCCAATCTTGGGGGCGAAAAGGTGTTTTTTGTTCAATAAGCTTGCGTCATTCAATGAGCCCGCAGGCGAATTATATGCTAAATTGCTCACAACGCGAGCAATTTCCTATATAATAAAAAAAAACGGGTGACTGCAAATCACCCGTTTTTTTTCAGAATGTAAACTTAACGCCTTTTATACCCTTCATTTTGGACATAGCACAAATATCATTTTCAGAAAAAATGATGTGATCACATAAATGAATATTAAAAGAAGAGCATATTCTGTAAAAAGCTTCCGTCATTTCTTTATCGCTTACAGACGGATTTGCAAAGCCTGATGAATGACAATGAGAAATGACAACCCCTTCTGCACCAAGAGAAATAGCTGTTTTGAGCAACACTCTGAAATCCGTATAAACCATGGAAGTCTCGCCCTGAGAGATTTCTTTACATTTTAACAGGCAGCTTTTCGAATCAAGATACATTATAACAAATTTTTCTTCCGAACAATTCAGATAATAAGGCGCAAGAATTTCAATTGCATCCTTAGAGTCAGCAACAAGACGTTTATCCTTAACATTATTTGACATATAATAGCGAAACAGTTCGGGAATAAGTTTGATGAAAGTAGCCGCCTCAAGTCCTACACCTTCAACTCTTGTAAGATCCTCAATAGAAGCGTTCAGCACCTGAGAAAAAGATCCGAATTCATTTATAAGCTCATGAGCAATTTCATTCGTATCCTTTCTCGGAATAGCATAAAACAACATAAACTCAAGAACATTATGCTCGTGAAATCCGTTAAGTCCTGTTTCCCTGAACTTTTCACGTACACGTTTTCTGTGAGCATCATGAAGTCCTTTTTTCCCTGCTTTTTTGTCGACATTTGATGATTTTTGCTTAACATCTGTATTTTTATTAGAAGTTGAAGCCATAATAATCTCCTTAAATATTAAGAATAATAAAAATAATCGGAAATTCCCTGTGCAATACCTCGTGCGATAATATCCTGATTTACAGGGTTAATAAGTATATTACCTTCCGTATAATTAGTCATAAAACCTGTTTCTACAAGCACAGACGGACAGCTGTCAACTCTGGTAACATAAAACGGATAATACTTTATTTTCTTATCTATTTTCTCATAATTAACATCATTTTCAGAATATAATTCTTCCTGATATATGTTTACAAGATTATTATGTATAGCGTTGGCAAGCGGCTGAGAAAAAGGCGTATAATAAAAAGTATGTGTTCCACTTTCACTTAATGATGTTGAGCCGTCACAATGTATGCTCACAAAAACATCAGGGTTATACATCGCACACAGACGCGTCCTGCCTGACAGAGGAAGACTTGTATCTGCAGTTCTTGTCATAACTACTTCTGCACCCATACTCTCGAGATACTTTTTTACATAAAATGCCATATTGAGAGTGACTGAAGCTTCGCTGACACTGTTATCGGATACTGCTGTACCAACCATTGAAATACCGCCATGTCCGGGATCAAGCATAATTGTTTTTCCTGCAATTGAATTACTGCCTCGTTTTTTAAATTCAGCTGTGATTGTAGAATCATCATTATGAATAAGTCTGAAACCGTAAAAACATCCCGGCTTTTTCAGATAGAGTCTGAGAATAAACATATCATTTTCAGAGGTAAATAACTCATATGAAGAAAAAACCGAATCAGCCGAAAAATTGATCTGACTGAGAACACTGACAGGATTTGTATAATAAAAATTAAGATCTATATAAGTCGAATCAAAATTATCTATATTGAAAGAAAACTGTCTGTATCCGACCTGATAATCCTGTTTTTCAGGAGATACCGTGATAGGAGATATCCAATCCGAATCAAAAGTAAAGCTGGTTTTGTCAGGCTGTGAATCATCAAAAGCAATCAACGAAAAATTATTCAAGGGCATATTATAACCGTTATTTATAAGAACACAGTCGACACCATATACATTAATTCCGCTTTTTAGTTCATAAACAAGATATCCCTCAGAGGTGACGCTGATTTTATCAAGATAATCCAGAGTTCCTTTCAGTAGCTTTGATCTGTCAGGATGATAAGTATCATAATCATCGCCTTTCCCTATCTGGGAAGCATATTCAAAATCAACTCTGCATAAAACTGATTTTCCCAAGCCATTATCGGTATATGGCGAAATGACAGACGAATCCTGACTATTATCCCCGACCGTAGGAATATTAGCAGCACTACTACAGATAACATGTCCGCAATCAACAGAAAAATGCTTGCCGTTGCTGTAGCACAAAAGTGATAATTCAGCCGAATCAAAATCAGCCTTACTGAAAGAAATATCACAGAAATAATACAAATACCCCTCAGGCACAACAACATTTTCAGGCGCCTGTGCCGGAGTCATTGCAAACACATTGCCTTTTATGACAGCATAAACATTTGCACCTGCAGGACAAACAGCATATGAATGTAAAGGTGTATTCTTGTCAATCGCAACACTATCATAAGGATAATACGATGTAATAAGGTCAATATTATTCTCGATCACATATTTATACTGAGCACCGTTGCACTTAAAATCAAATACATTAACAGTCTGTTCAAGAGGAAGATTTACACTAAACTCCCCATCAACATTATCGACTTTAGTCTCTGAGCAATACACATTGACATTTTTCTCTGCAGTAGTACCGGTAAAAGCAACAGTGTTGTTAACAGAATCAATCTGCAGTGTATTAACATTCAATGCATCTTGTCTGGTTTCTGCAACATCATTAAGAAAAATCGAAAGATCTCTTGCAAGAAGCTTTTTATCTTTTATTGCTGAAACTCTAAAAAAACAGCTTCCGTCAAAAGCAGGCGAATCATAAAGAGCTTTTATCTGTTCATTAATTTCTTTACTGTCAGCCCAATCAACAGAGCCTGAAAAAACTCTGTCAGCACGATGTTCACAATATAAGGGAACATTATAATACTCCGCAAACGAATTCCACCATTTTGCAACAGAATAGAAAGGAAAAACGGTGTCATTAACGGAAAAACCGCAATCAACATAACCGAAATCACATAATTTTTCAGAAAATATACTGTTTGTATAGTCATCGGTGAATTTCAACATTGAATCAGAAAGAATCTCAGCACCAAAGGAAATATCTTTGTGCTTTTCTTTGATATAATCAGATGTCTGTTTTACTGCATCATAAAATTCAGGTTTTCCGAAAAGACTTTCGCAAGACAGAAGCACACCGTCAAAATCATAATCTGTTAAATACTTTTCAAGGGATATCAGAGAAAGCTTATTGTGAGAATTAAACAAAACACTTTCATCAGCAACAAGCACAGCATCACAATCTAATTCATCCGTATAATACAATACATAACTGAGAATATCAAAATCTGTTCCGTCTTCATTCTTAAGTCCGTCATACTCCCCATCTGTGTCGGGACGAATAAAAATAGTATCAGGTATAAAATTCCTGTAATAATCAAAATCAGAATATATATTATTTATGATGGCAGATGTCTCATCAGATGCCGCAAAAGAAAAATCTTTATTGATATCAATCCATAATGCTATCATATCAGAAGATAAATTATTTTTTCGTTCACCGGCAGCTGAAAGCTCAAAGCATAAATTCTCAATTATTTCCTTGTTTGACTTAACTGCAATTTCAGTGTTGACAACACTGACTGTGTCGTCTTCGGAATCTGATATTAAGAACGGAAATTGAATATCAGGCAGTATGCCTGTTAAAATAAAGCCTGCGCATAATACTGCAATAGTAAGTATTAAAAACAGCAACGGGATTAAAATGTTCTTAAACTTATTCATTAATCGTGAACTCACTTTCAATTTTATTCTATATCGTTATTATCATTATCTTTTTTCATTTCAACTATATTTGTGCGAGTCTCAATTCTGTCATAATACTCTTTGAATCTGATTGAAAAATTAATCAGCCGTTCGCAGTTTTTACAAAAAAACATTGCGGAAAAAGATTGATTTACAACCTTCCAGTCACTAAGCCTCTTCATTGGCTTCTTGCAGACAGAACAATCACATTTCATTTTTGATTTATCAACTTTAGAACTGTTAATATTGGTGATAACAGAGGATTTGAATAATAATTTCTGATAAAATGCTGAATCACATATAACTGCATTATTCAGAAGATGATCACGGGAAAAACATTTTTTCAGACAGCGAAGCCCTAACAAGCTGTCTTCAAGAGCTCTGTGGAAACAGCATTGTGAAACATCAATCCCCATATGAACAGCAGCATTGAGCAGACCAATCTGCTGGTTACCGGCAACGGCAATAAATTCCTGACAATACTTCTGCAAATCAACATATTGAGTCAGGAAAGGAACAGAATTCATTCCGCAGAACATTGAAAAATTATCAACAAGAACCCTGATATCGGAATTGCCCCATGACATAAAAACACAATTACGTCCGCCTATCCATCTGATAAAATCAGAGACAGCACGCTGAAACGAAACTCCCGAACACATATCCTCATTTGATATATGAGTCAGATTCTTGACTCTGCCGCTGAGCTTTTTTATTAACTGAGATCTGATAATCACAGAAAATGTATCAATAACCTCAAGATCTTCATCAACCATAACAGCACCAATTTCAAGAATTTCGTTGACAAAACACTTTTTTACTTTATTATAGGAATTATTCCATTCAAGATCCATTATTACAAAAAACACAAAACTCACCTGCTGATTAAATGTCAAAATACCGCATTTTATGTAATTATAATATATTTTAAGTGATAATTCAATGAGAAATTTTAATTATATAAAATTTAACAATTCTACTTGATTATTATATCAATCTAAAATATACTAAATTAAAAAGGAGGAATTATAAATGAATAAAATTAAATTTAAATCTTGCTTATGTGAAGGTCTTGGTACTTTTATGCTGACATTTTTCGGTTGTGCAGCAGCATGCACCGTTGGAACGGATGTAAAAGGCGGTTATTTTATAACTGCATCCGCCTTCGGTCTTGTTCTCGCGGTATTATGCTATATTATCGGACCTGTTTCCGGTTGCCATGTTAATCCTGCCGTTACAATAGCTATGCTCATAAACAAAAAGATTGACCTTATCAATGCCGTAGCTTACTCTGTTTCACAGATAGCAGGAGCTATTATCGGAGGACTTGTTCTCAGTTTATTCTTTTCCCCGGCTCATGGTCTCGGATCCAATGCAGCCTCCTCAGAAGGAATAATTGCAAGTCTTGCTATTGAGTTGATACTTACTTTTTCTTTTGTACTCGCTATATTCGGTGCAACAGCAAGGAAAGAAAATTCTTCCGTATCAGGCATAATCATAGGCGCTGCACTTACCCTTGTTCATATTATCGGCATTCATTTCACGGGAACTTCCGTAAATCCTGCCAGAAGCATAGGACCTGCCTTGTTTGCCGGTATGCAGTATATCAAGGATCTCTGGATATTCATTCTTGCACCTGTTGCAGGCGCTGTCCTTGCTGCACTTTGCTGGAAATATCTTATAGAAAACAAAAAATACAAGTAAATTTCAGGAGTTATTATGTTTATCCGACATGCTGAAACAAAAGATCTGAGTTCAATACTTTCAATATACGAAAATGCCCGTCAGTATATGCGTAAAAACGGGAACATGCACCAATGGGCAGGCGGATACCCTTCAGAAGAAATTTTGACCGATGATATAAACAACGGAATACTTTATGTCGTAGATTCCGACACTGAAGGGCTTCTCTGTGTTTTTGCATTCCTTCCGGGTCCTGACATTACATACAACAAAATTTATGAAGGTTCATGGCCCCAAGATGAAGATTATTATGTAATACACAGAATAGCAGTAAGCAAACACAGAAAAGGTATTGCTTCGTATGTGTTTGATTATTGTTCTTCTGTCGCAGATGTATTACGTATTGATACTCACAAAGACAATATTCCAATGCAGAACTCGCTGAAGAAAAACGGTTTCTCTTATTGCGGAATAATTCATCTTCTTAACGGAGATGAAAGACTTGCATACAGAAAAGAAAGGAAATAATAAAATGAAAATACCTCAGATTCTCACAGATTATGCTGTTGAGCTTGAAAACAGAGTTAAGGAAAAATATCCTGCGCTCGCTCCCCTTGCGCGCAAATGCTACCTCAACACAATAGAAACAACGGTGAAAGAATGCGACAACGGTGATTATTTTGTTATAACAGGCGATATACCGGCACTGTGGCTTCGTGACAGTTCAGCACAGCTACGTCCTTATGCAGTTCATTGTCGAGATAGTTCTGAGCTCAGTGATATTTTCAAAGGTGTTATACGAAGACACAGCTTTTATATTAATCTTGATCCTTATTCAAATGCCTTCAACGAAATAAAGCATGATGAATCACACAATGACGATACTGATTTTTCATCACCTTACATATGGGAGAGAAAATATGAGGTAGATTCTTTATGCGCCTCAATTTATCTCGTGTCCGATTATTATAATGCAACAAAAGATAATAGTATTTTTACGGATGATCTTCATCTGATGATAATAAACATTCTTAATACATTCATAAAAGAACAGAATCACACTGAAAATTCTTCCTACTATTTTATTCGCACTGATTGCCCCGAAACAGATACTATACCAAACAACGGCAAGGGCAATCCTACAGCTTACACAGGAATGACATGGTCAGGCTTCCGTCCGTCAGACGACAGATGTAAGTACAATTATCTTATTCCTGCAAATATGATGTGCTATGTAGCAATGAACAAAGCTGCCGATTTATTAAATTACGGATATAAAGACACAGAAAATGCTGAAAAATGCATTAAGCTTGCTGACGAAGTAAAAACAGGTATTGAAAAATTCGGAATAACAGAGCATAAAGAATTCGGTAAAATCTACGCCTATGAAACAGACGGTCTCGGTAACTACCTGCTTATGGATGATGCAAACTCTCCCAGCCTTCTGTCGGCACCTTACATAGGTTATTGTGATGTAAATGACGAAATTTATCAGAATACAAGACGCTTCATTTTATCATGCAATAATCCTTTCTATTTTGAAGGCAAAGCCGCAAAAGGAATCGGAAGTCCCCACACGGGAAAAGATAAGATATGGCATATCGCACTCACTATGCAGATATTGACATCAACTGATGAAAACGAAATACAGGATTGTCTGAGAATGCTTGCACAAACGCATGCAGGCACATATTTTATGCATGAGTCTTTTAATAAAGATGATGCATCCGATTTCACAAGAGAATGGTTTGCATGGGCAAATTCTTTGTTTGCTCAGATGCTGTCTTCATTATAAAATCAATATTGATATATATTTATAATTTTACTCATTAAAAACTTATAAAATCCGACATGATTTTTTTATTGCAAACAATAATATCAGTATGATATACTTATGAAGTATTATTCATTCTGATCTTCAAAGCCACGAAGATCAAATTTAAATTGGAGTGACGTAGTTATGAAAAAGCTTTATGAAGGTAAAACTAAGAATGTTATGCTTGATGAAGAGACAGGCATAGTTCATCTTTTCTTCAAAGACAGCGCAACAGGCGAAAACGGCGTATTTGATCCCGGTTCAAACACTGTCGGAGGAAGCGTTGAAGGAAAAGGTAAAGTCGGTCTTGAAGTATCAAAGTATTTCTTCGAACTTATGGAAAAGAACGGTATTCCCACACATTATCTCGGTTCTGATATTGAGCAGGGGTTGATGAAGGTTCGCAATCTTACAGTTCCCAGACTTGAGTTTATAGTACGTTACTTTACAGCAGGAAGTATGTGCCGCCGTTTTACTCTTGAAGAAGGTATCCCCTTTGAGCCTCCCTATGCAGAGGTAACTCTCAAAGACGATGAACAGGGCGATCCTCTTATTAGTGAACGTATCTGCCTTATGAAAGGAATTCTCAAGGAAGGACAGTATGAAGAGGCACAAAAGATCGTACTTAAGGTGGGTGAAGTGCTTAAAGCAGAGCTTGCTTCTATGAATCTCACTCTTATTGATTTCAAAATTGAAGTCGGTTACGATGAAAACGGTAAAATCTTCGTTGCAGATGAGATAACTCCCGACATATGGAGAGTTAAAGATACAAAAGGAAATATTCCCAATCAGATTGATTGCGCAAAAATGATTCTTGAAAAAATCAAATAATTATTTTTCGGGCAGTTCAATTACTGCCCGATTTGTTATGTAAGATACAAATTGAGAAAGCAGGATTATCTAATGATCAATAAATTTGCACGATTCAGATTTCAGCCTTGTTTACCTCTCGGTAAAGACGGAAAGAGAGTAACAGCGTCGAAGGAACATATATCACTTTCAAAAAAAGCTGCTTCGGAAGGCATAGTGCTTCTTAAGAATGAGGCAAATACCCTGCCCCTTAATAAAGGAGAAAGGATTGCTCTTTTCGGAAAAGCGTCTATTGAATATATAAAAGGCGGCGGCGGCAGCGGTGATGTTCACTGCCCGTATATCAGAAATATTTTTGACGGCTTCTCGGAAAAAGAGGATATAGGACTTGTTGAGATTTTTAAGCCGCTATCTTTCTTTTATAAAGATTATGTAAAAGCCGAAAGTGTCAATGTTCTTACTCAGGAACAGATCAATGCACGTTGGGACATTGTTAACAACATGGAGTTTTGTACAGAACGCGACGACATGACTTATGATACCTTTGCCGCGATGCATGTCAAAGAGGCTGAGGTGCCGGATGAGTTAATAGTCAAGTCGGCAGAAAATGCAGAAACTGCCATTATTACACTGAGCCGTTTTTCTGCAGAAGGCGTTGACAGAAGACCTATAGAAGGTGACTATTATCTGTCGAATCTTGAAAAAAAACTGATTGACAGATGCTGTGAGCTTTTCAAAAAGGTGATTATTGTTATTAATTCAGGTGCAGTCATTGACTGTGAATACTTTGCTGAAAACAACAAAATCGGTGCTGTTATAATTGCATGGCAAGGTGGTATGGAAGGCGGCAGCGCGCTCGCTGATGTTATGTGCGGATGCGTAAACCCTTCCGGCAAGCTTACCGATACAATTGCAGTTTCCTACGATGCATATCCCACAAAAGGAGACTTCTGGGAATGCTTTGATCATCTTGACTATTCTGATGATATTTATGTAGGTTACAGGTATTTTGAAACAATACCCGGAGCAGCCAAATCTGTCAGATATCCCTTCGGATTCGGTTTGTCTTATACTGATTTCAGAATTGATGATATACTCTGCTTCAGGCATAAGGATAATATTCACACAACAGTAAGTGTCACAAATATCGGAAACTGTGCAGGTAAAGAAGTAGTTCAGTTATATTATTCGGCTCCGCAGGGCATTCTCGGAAAGCCGTATAAACAGCTTGCTGCCTTCGCAAAAACCAAACTTTTGCTTCCGGGAGAAGCTCAGACTCTTCATCTGACTTTCCCAATTACCAGTATGGCATCTTTTGATGATACCGGAAAAATCTGCAAGTCAGCTTATATTCTTGAAAAGGGTGACTATCACTTCCATATAGGAAACAGTGTAAGAAACACCGTAAAAGCCGAGTATGTTCTCTCAATTAATACAGATACTGTTACTAAACAGCTGAGCAGTCTGTGCAGTCCCAGAAAACTCAGAAAGCGCATGCTTGCAGATGGCAGTTTTGAAGAACTTCCTCAGTGCAATGAAGATTATTTCTATGGGGTTATTAAACAGGAAATATCAAACAAACCTGCTGATACTCAAAAATTTGATGCTGTTACCGAAGGCCTTTCAATGAACGATTTCATTTCGCAGCTTTCAATAGATGAGCTTGCTTTTCTTTGTGGCGGTCAGCCTCCCACGGGTGTTGCCAATACCGGCTGCTTCGGAGGTCTTCCCCGTCTTGACATTCCTGCTATTCCCACCGCGGATGGTCCTGCCGGGCTGAGACTTGAACCGGAAACAGGTATTCCGACAACTGCCTGGCCCTGTGCCACACTTCTTGCATGCACATGGGATGAACGGCTCATTGAAGAAGTCGGCGCTGCCGGCGGCGCTGAGCTCAGGGAAAACAATCTCGGTGTATGGCTTGCTCCTGCTCTTAATATTCACAGAGATCCGCTTTGCGGAAGAAACTTTGAATACTACTCCGAAGATCCGCTTATTGCAGGTAAATGCGCTGCAGCAGCTGTCAGAGGTATACAATCAAACAAGGTTGCTGTATCTATCAAGCATTTTGCTTGCAACAACAAAGAAGCCAACCGCTTTGCATGCGATTCAAGACTCTCGGAAAGAGCTTTAAGAGAAATATATCTCAAAGGCTTTGAAATAACGGTAAAAGAAGCAGATCCATGGACCCTTATGTCTTCTTATAATCTCATCAACGGATTGCATACAAGTGAAAGCTATGAGCTTCTTACAGAAATTCTCAGAAATGAATGGGGATTCAAAGGTATGGTTGTCACAGACTGGGGGGTTAAAAACCGTCCTGTTATAGAAATAAAAGCCGGAAATGATATGAAGATGCACTGCGGATATCCCGATGAACTCAAAGAAGCTTACGAAAACGGTGAGCTTTCGCGTGCAGAGCTTGAATTGTGCGTTAAGAGAATACTTGAAATGTTTATAAAGTTAATATGAGTTAAAAGAATAGCCCCGCAGATTAACACTGCGGGGTTATCCTATAGCAAAAACCAAAAGTGGTCTTTAATAATTACTGCATATTTTCAATTTCAGTAATCTGATCAACTCGTCTCTGATGGCGTCCGCCTTCAAATTCTGTGTTAATAAACACATCTACAAGCTCCAAAGCAGCACCGACACCGATTACTCTGGCACCAAGACAAAGAGCATTTGCATCATTATGAAGTCTAGTATATTTTGCACTGAAATAATCAGAGCAGCAAGCGGCTCTGATACCCTTTATCTTGTTTGCAGAAATAGAAATACCGATACCGGTTCCGCAACAAAGAATAGCTTTATCACATTTTCCTTCAACAACAAGATCACAGGCCTTTTTTGCCTGATACGGATAATCAACACTGTCTGTATTGTAAGCACCGCAATCCTCAAATTCAATTCCGTTTTCAGTAAAATACTCCTTTATAGCCTCTTTAAGAGGATATCCGGCATGGTCACTTCCTAATGCAATCATAATAAATTCTCCTTTTTATTTTTTTCTCTTTCAGCTTGCGATAATCTGAGATAAACAGGTTGCAATTCTTCAGCTGAAATAGTTTTATTGTCCTTATTATAGTTTCTGTATGCAGTAATTGCAACACCTGAAGCACGTTGAAATCTGAAAATTTCAGAAAACTTTTCAGCATTTATACCTTTTTCTGTAAGAAAACGATATGAAATTTCGCTTCCGTCGCCTATCAACATTATTTTTTCTTTACAATCAGCCAACTCATCAGCAAGCTCTTGTAAAGTCATTGGCTTGTCATCATTAAGGCGTTCGATTTCATTTCCACACTTTCTGAAGCGGGCTGTATACACCTGCATACAGCGAGCATCCATCACAGGACATATTATACAATCTTCAATATCAACAGCATTCGCCATAGCCTCGAGTGTAGAAACAGCAAAACACGGCTTATTCTCCGTAAAGCACAATCCCTTTACGGCTGAAACACCTATCCTTACTCCGGTAAATGACCCCGGGCCTGCAGCAACAGCAACAGCATCTATATCACTGAAGCAAAGTGAACAGTTTTTAAGAACACTGTCAATCAGACACATAATTGTCTGTGAATGAGTAAGTCCCGTATTAAGATATACTTCGCCTATCAGCTTTCCGTCATTAACGACAGCAGCACCTGCAGAAACGGCAGATGATTCAATTCCCAGTATAATCATCAGAATACACCTCCTGAAACAGAAATAATTCTTGAATTCTCATTTTCGCCACAGGAAATCTCAACAAACACTGAATTTTCCGGCAATGCTTCTCTTATATTTTCGCTCCATTCAACAAAAAGAATACTGTTTTCATCAAGGTAATCGAAGAAACCGGTAGAATATAAATCATCAAATGAAGTTACTCTGTACATATCAAAATGATAGATATGAGGATTCCCGCCGTAATCATGAACAAGTGAAAATGTAGGAGAACTCACAAACGATGTGTTAGAAAATGCAGATAAAGCCCCTCTTACGAACACAGTTTTGCCCATTCCCATTCCGCCTGAAAAAGCAACAACCGTGCCCGGCTTAACATCCTTACATATTTCTGCAGCAATCTTATTGGTGTCGTCTTCACTGTAAGAATAAAATATCTTCATATTCATTACCATCCTTACGCAAATTTCTATTGAAAAAAAACAAAATTAAAGTTATAATAAATAAGAATAACTTTCGGAGTACAAAAAAATGTCAAAAATAATCAAAAGATTAAAAACTATAATAAAAGAAACGGATCTGTTCCTTTTGCTGCTCTGTATCGCAACATCAGTTTTCGGAATAATTATGGTTCACAGCGCAACCATTCTCAGCATAGAGGAAGGAAATATAATTTCCAGAGATACAAGAACGATGCTGTTAGCCGTTGCTGTAGGCGTCATCATGGCTATCGGAATATCTTTTATTGACTATCACATCATAACGAAAATGTTTCCCGTTATAGGTGTTGTATGTATTGCACTTATGATACTGACGTTGCTGTTCGGCGTCGGTCCGGAAGAAAGACCCGACGCAAAAACATGGATTGTGCTCGGCTCCACAGGTCTTTATTTCCAGCCATCCGAATTAGTAAAAATCGGTTTCATCATCACTTTCGGAATGCACATTGAATATGTGAGAGACAAGTTGAAGGATCTTTTTCACCTTATTCTGTTATGCATACACGCATTGATTCCGGTCTCTCTTGTTATAATAAGCGGTGACCTGGGAAGTGCACTGGTATTCATTGTTATTTTTATTGTTATGATATTCTGTGCAGGTGTACAGTTGAGATATTTCGCTATAGGCTTTGCAGCAATTTGTGCCGCTACGCCGGCTATATGGTATTTCTTTTTCAGTGAAACACAAAAAGAACGTTTTCTCGGATTGATTTATCCTGACAGATATCCTGATGTTATGTATCAACAACACCGCGGCATTGAAGCAATTGCCTCAGGCGGTCTCAGCGGGAACGGTTTATTCAACGGAGTATATACCCAGAACGAAATAGTCCCTGAGAGTGAAAACGATATGATCTTCACTTGTATCGGAGAAGAACTGGGGCTTATCGGATGCATACTCGCACTTATGATGCTGCTTGTAATTATGATAAGAATTGTTTACGTTGGAAGACACTCAAAAAGCGATGCAACATCGCTGATGTGCTATGGCATGGCTGCAATGATAGCATCACAGGTCATTATAAACATCGGAATGTGTCTTGTGATATTCCCTGTTATTGGTATCACGCTTCCGTTTTTCAGTGCAGGCGGATCATCAAACCTGTGTATTTACATTGGAATCGGTCTGATTCTCAGTATTTATCGCTTCGACAAAGAAAAGGAAGTAACAAATTACAGGCTGCATAATATAGCTGTATTCTCATAATTTTCTGCCCTTTCTGATAAAGAAAGGGCATCATTATTTATTAAATCTTCTCTAAACGTGCCATTTTCTGCATAAGACGTTTTGTGCCTACTGTATCAAAAGCAACTTCAAGAAGCGTGTCATTACCGAGAGGCTGCACGCCGATAATAAGCCCTTTTCCGAACTTTTTATGCATAACACAATCGCCTTTACTGAAAGCAACACCGGAAGAGCTTGCCTCAGAAGATAAAGACTGTGCAATATCTATTTCAGGCAGCTGAGTTTCAGTTTTACGGGAATTGAAATAATTATTATTGTTGTTGTTTTCAGAATATGAAGAACCTGAGACACCGCTTCTTCCGTAGAAACCTCCGAAAAAGCCGCCGTATAAGGAAGTATCGTCAGAAATATCAATAAGGTTATCGGGTATTTCGGATATAAATTTAGACGGCGGATTCATAGATGTTCGACCGAACTGCATTCTCGACAATGCACGTGAAACGTATAGCTTTTTCTTTGCACGAGTAATTCCTACATAAGCAAGACGTCTTTCTTCTTCCATTTCTAAGGGCTCACATATAGATTGCATTGACGGAAATACTCCGTTTTCCATACCTATAAGATAAACATTTGGAAATTCGAGACCTTTTGCTGAATGAAGTGTCATAAGCGTAACAGTATCAAGTTCAGAATTATAGTTATCAATATCAGATAACAAGGCGACTTCCTCAAGAAAACCTTCAAGTGTAGCATAATCTCCGTTTTCTTCCTCATATCTTGCAATTGTTGAATATAATTCATCAAGGTTTTCTATTCGCTCATCACGTTTTTCATCATTTTCAAGAGATGCAATATAACCTGATTCATTCATTACAATTCTGAACAACTCAGCAAGAGAATTCTCCTCGCGGGAATTCATGAAATACTTTATCATCTTTGCAAACAGTTTCAATTTTGATGAGCTTCTTGATAAAGCAGTATACTCATCAGAAGCCTCCATAATACTGAATATGCTGTCTCCGAGACGGGATGAAATTTCAAAAAGATTATTAATGGTAGTTTCACCAATACCTCTTTTAGGTTCATTAATAATACGTCTCAGACGAACATTATCATTCGGATTAGAAATAACAGCCAGATAAGCAAGTGCATCCTTGATTTCTTTTCTGTCATAAAACCGATGTCCGCCGATAATTCGGTAAGGAATACCGGATTTTACAAGGGCACGTTCTATTATATTGGATTGGGAATTCATTCTGTAGAGAACAGCATTATCCGAAAATGAACTGCTTTCAGTTGAATTATCCATAATAGAGTCAGCAACAAATCTGCCTTCATCAATGTCATCGCGGCATATTTTATAAGTAATTTTCTCGCCTTCACCATTTGAAGTCCAAAGATTCTTACCTTTTCTGCCGTTATTATTTGAGATTACCGCATTCGCTGCATCAAGAATATTCTGAGTTGAACGGTAATTTTCCTCAAGTCTGATAACAGCCGCATCAGCAAACTGATTCTCAAAGCTGAGAATATTTTCAATAGTCGCACCGCGGAAGCTGTATATACTCTGATCATCATCGCCTACAACACAAAGATTATTATGCCCTGCAGCAAGAAGACTGACAAGAACATACTGTGCGTGGTTTGTATCCTGATATTCATCAACCATTATATAGCGGAAGCGATTCTGATAATAAAAAAGCACTTCTCTGTCGTTTTTTAGAAGCTCGACGGTATTTACAATAATATCGTCAAAATCCATTGCATCGGCACTTTTCAGCGTTTTTTGATATAAATCATAAACCTTAGCAATATCCTCTCTTCTTATATCTCCATATACCTCAGAAGAAAATTTTTCCGGAGGAATAAGCGAATCCTTTGCACGGCTTATTTCATTCATAATAACTTTGTGAGGAAGATGCTTATCATCAATATTGAGTCTTCTCTGACAATCCTTTATAACACGCTTTGAATCATCCGTATCATAAATAGTAAAATGAGATGTATAACCGATTCTGTCACCATAGCGACGAAGAATTCTTACACAGGCAGAATGGAAAGTACTTGCCCATATTTCATCGCCTTGCTCACCCAATGCATTAACGAGACGTTCTTTTAATTCCCCGGCAGCTTTATTTGTGAATGTAATCGCAAGAATCTGCCAAGGCTCCGGGGCATCGACACGCAACATAGGTTGAATTTCATCAAAAACTCCGGAATCTCCGTTAAGATATCTCATCAGCTTTTCATCAGGCGAATCTATAAAGCCTGTAAAAATTCTGCTTGAGTTGTAAGCATCTCCGTATTTGATAAGATTGATTATCCTGTTTACGATTACAGTTGTTTTTCCGCTTCCTGCCCCTGCAAGAATAAGCAGCGGCCCCTTTACAGTGGTCACTGCTCTGAATTGCATATCATTCATTCTGGAAAAATCTTTTTCAATAATACTTTTTCTTAATTGCAGTAAATTATTCTCTATCATTTATATTCACCTGATACCTGTTAAAAATAGAATTTCCCGATGAATCTATAGCCGTTATAAGAGGCATATCTTTTACTGTAAGACGTTTTACGCTTTCACAGCCAAGCTCAGGGAATGCAATTTCCTCAACAGAAATGATACTCTTGCTTATAAGCGCTCCGAGTCCGCCTGAAGCACACAAATATACAGCTTTGTTTTTTACAATTGATTCGGTTACAGACACAGAGCGGTCACCTTTTCCGATCATTGCACAAAGACCGTTATCAAGCAACAGAGGCGTGAATTTATCCATTCTTACAGAAGTGGTAGGTCCGAAGCTGCCGGGCTGTCCGTCTGCCTTTGAGGGAGTCGGTCCGGCGTAATAAATCACAGAACCCTTAAGCTCAAACGGCAAAGATAAACCGGTCTTCAACAATTCACACAAACGTTTATGAGCAGCATCTCTCGCTGTAAAAACAGTACCGGATAGAAAGACTCTGTCCCCTGCCGACAACTGCCGGGCGTATTCACAAATCTCATCAGTATTAAGATATATATCGCACATATCAATTATCAACTTTTATCTCAAAATCATCAGCATCGTCAAAATTGACATCGGAAACAGACTGTCTGATAATTGACTGAGAATCGTTCCTGTTATATTTTTCAGCAGGAGTAAAATCAGTTTTATAATCGAAAGAAGAACCTGTCTTTTTTACTTCACACTTAAAACTATCTAAAGAAGCATTAAGACTTTTCATATTTTCAAGCAAGCCTCTGAAAGAATCATTAAACTGTTTGTTGATCCGCACAATATCCTCTGAAATTTCAGTTGCCTTTTCCAATGTGTCTGAAGCAGAATTATATGCCTTAGAAAACATGCCGGAAGCTTTATCGTTTGCCTCTTTGACAAGTATTTCGGAAAAACGTTTTGCATCAAGCATTGCAGCACCGAGACGTGCCTCATACACCTTAGCAAGATCACATTCCTCACACTTGTTCTTCAGCTCTTTTTCATTTTTCTTTTCTTCATCAACAATGATTTCTTTGAGAGTATCATTAGCGGCATGAAGTTCCTCTATTTCCTTTTCAAGCTCTGCAACTTTTTTTTCAATTTCAACCTTTTCAGCTAAAACAGTGTCAATATAAGCAATAACATCATTTCTGTTAAAGCCGTTCATTGAAGAACGGAAAGAATAAGCAACACCCATAAAAAACTCCAAAAACATATTTTTTTTAATTTTAACATACTATAATATCAAATACAAGCATTTTCTCTATTTTTCAACTCATTATTTATGTTGACATCAATTCAGCAAGAGTGGTATAATGTCATCAAATATTTCGGAGGTAATAAATATGGATATCAGAATTTTCAATTCCGCAGAGGAAATTGCCGTTGCCTGTGCAGATATTTTTTCACAGCAGCTTATCGACAAAAAAGACAGTGTTCTCGGTCTGGCAACAGGTGCCAGCCCCGTTAAGACTTATAACGAATTAATCAAAAGATGCAAAAATGGAGATATTTCGTTCAGTGAAATAAAAACATTCAATCTCGATGAATACTGCGATCTTCCCAGAGATGATAAAAACAGTTATTATACATTTATGCACGAAAATCTTTTTAACCATGTTGATATAAAAGAAGAAAATGTTCACATTCTCGACGGTAATGCTGCGAATGCTGAAAAGGAGGCAGCAGCTTTTGACAAAGCCATCGATGATGCGGGCGGAATTGATATTCAGCTTCTCGGAATCGGTACAAACGGTCACATTGGTTTCAATGAACCAAGCGACTCATTTTCAGACGGTACATTCAAGGTTAAGCTTACCGACAGCACAATCAAATCAAACAGCATTTATTTTACCGACGATTCAATGCCGAGATTTGCTCTTACCATGGGAATTAATTCAATAATGAAGGCAAAGAAGATCGTGCTCATTGCAACCGGTGAATCAAAGGCTGATGCAATTTACAAAACCATAAACGGAGAAGTTACTCCCGAGGTTCCCGCTTCGGTGCTTAAAAACCATCCTGATGCAATTCTTCTTATCGACAAGGATGCAGCAAAGCTTCTTTAATAAGAAAAAATCTTACGATTTGTCAACCCCTACCCCCAATCTTGGGGGCTGTAGGTGTTTCTTGTTCAATAAGCTTGCGTCATTCAATGAGCCCGCAGGCGAATCAAAACCACCAGTTGAATGAACTTGTCAAGTAAAAGTAGACAGTAAAAACCACCAATTATCCAAACCCTTGTTCAATTCTGTATTGAACAGGGGTTTTGTAATTTAATTTGTAAGATAGTCGTTCGTTGTTAAAATAATGAACATAGTTTTC
>JAZNSD010000005.1:0-1646 GCA_045591055.1 Acutalibacteraceae bacterium
GCAACCCCAAACGACACAAGGATATTAGCAGAATTAGCAATACAAATGTGGAGTAATCACACAGTTTCGGAACTTGATGCAGACTTTGCCGAGATTGTTTTATACAAAGATGCTGTTTGTTTTATAAAATATGTTGATGATATCCCCATTGGTTTTGCACAATGTCAGCTTCGTCACGATTATGTTGAGGGTACACACTCATCTCCCGTCGGTTATCTCGAAGGGATATTTGTTGTTCCCGAATATCAGCATAAAGGCTATGCCAAAGAACTGTTGCACGAATGTGAATTGTGGGCGAAAGAAAAAGGGTGTTCAGAATTCGCAAGCGACTGTGAGCTTGACAACACAAACAGTTTTAACTTTCATATGGCAGTGGGATTTGAAGAAGCAAACCGTGTTATATGTTTCAGAAAAGAGTTGAGATAATTCAATATGGTCAGAAAAGCAACTAATAACGATATACCTGCGATATCAGAATTATACCGTGAGCAATTCAGAGAAATGGCAAAGCTGATTCCTGATTTTATCAAAGAGGGAGACCAGAGCACAGAGTTTATTGAAAATACAATAACTAATGAAGCATCAGATATTCTTGTATACGAGAATGATGGCACAGTCGTCGGCTTTATCCTGCTTCAAGCTAAAACAAGACCCGATTTTGAATTTATGCATCCCGGAAAGTATTGCTACATAATGGACATAATCGTCACCGAAAATCATCGTGGCAAAGGCTTTGGAACAGCTTTAATGAACGCCGCAAAAGATTGGGCAAAAGAACGGGATTGTATTTTTATAAATCTTGACGTTCTTGTCAATAATCCCGGTGCAATCAAGCTCTATGAAAAACTCGGGTTTATCCCCAAAGCACAGGAAATGTATTGTAAATTATAATCAGGAGAAAATATGACAAACAAAGAAATATTACAAATAGCTTTACAGCAATCGGCGTATGACTGCAACTGTAATGCAGAGGATTTTCTTTCGTCTGAAAACAAAGTTGTTTTATCGCAGAAAAATGAAAAAGCAAGGGTTTATATGCCCTTGCCGCTTGAATGTGATTTAGTATCATACGGAAACAATATTGTGGCGCAAGTCAGTCCGAGAATGAAAGAAACCGTTGAGTGGTACATAGGTAAATATGCCGTTGAGCATTGTTTTGAATCACCCAATGTTATTGCACTTAACGAGAAATTAGCAGAGTTTGGATATAAAGTCTGCTTTATGGCGGAATATTTTCTGCCCGATGTTAACGAACTCAAAGAACTGCCCTGCGATTATGAAATAAGAGTTTTAAAGCCCGAAGAATTTGAGCAGTATTATACCGCCGAGTGGGGCAATGCTTTATGCGAAAGCAGAAAACATCTTGATAAACTCGCTGTCGGTGCATTCGATAACGGCAAACTCATAGGACTTACAGGCTGTTCTGCCGATTGTGAAACAATGTATCAGATTGGCGTTGATGTTCTGCCCGAATACCGAAGAAAAGGCGTTGCATCTGCAATCACAAGCAGACTCGCTCTTGAAACAATGAAGCTCGGCAAAGTACCGTTTTACTGTGCCGCTTGGTCAAATATCAAATCTGTCCGCAATGCTACCAGAAGCGGATTCAGACCTGCGTGGGTTGAACTGACGGCAAGAAACAGCGA
>JAZNSD010000006.1:0-1977 GCA_045591055.1 Acutalibacteraceae bacterium
TTTGAAGATAAAAGTTCGTTTAATTCGTCAGCAAGCTGCATTGTGTATGCAGGGATTGCACCATAATAAATATTGTTCTGCGAAATCTTGAACATTGCAGGCTGAAGTGCAGTAAGTAATTCAGATTTTAACTGACTGTCAATTTCATCTCTTGTAAAATCGTTTTCTACATTTGCGCATACGTTGGTATAGAAAAGCATCGGGTTTGTAATTCTGTATGAGTACTCGCCGTGGCAACGGATTTTAATATCAAGCGGAAAACCGATTGCCTGATCCATAATTCTGAAAGGAATCGGTGAAGGTGTTCCGTATTTATTACCCATAATTTCCTTTGTGTTAAAATAATAAACTCTTTGGTCTTTTGCAGGCTCACCACCAAAGGTGAAGCGCTTACCAATTTCAGAAAAGCTCTTTTTGATGTTTTCGCCAAGATTGCCGTAGAAAATGCTCGGTTCTGTACCCGTATCATATACAAATTCACCGGGTTCGGCACAGATTTCAACTACTTTGCCTGATTCAACAATCATCATACATTGTCCGTCGTTTACATTGATAATAGAGCCGTTTGAAATAATATTATCTGTTCCTTTTTTGTTAGAGGAGCGACCTCCGGTCCTTTTTTCGCCTTTTACGCAGAGTGTGTCTGCATCTAAACTTTCACAGTAAAAATAGTCACGCCAAGAGTCCGCTAAAACTCCTGATAATGCTCCAATACCTGCTTTTAATAATCCCATAATTTATTCTCCTTCCAATTATTTTTTATGTTTTATATAATATCATCCTGCATAGAATAATTCTTCAAAGCAGTCATCTTCGGGAATGCCGTTTACTGTTCTCGGAAAACCGGATATGTCAATTCCCATTCTCACCGTCCAACCATCCTCGGTCATTAAATCTACATATGTTTCTCCATCTGTATGGCACGGCGTAAGATTCATTCCTTCTCCAATCTCATGTTTATCCATATCAGGAAGAACTTGTACCGCCATTGGAATTTTCAATGTAACATCGTGTCCCTCGTTAAATGTGTAGTCATCATCTGTTATTTGTGGCGTTCCGTCTGCTTCGTTTATCTTAAAGTTTGCCCAAATTTCTCTTGTTCCCAATATTTCAACACGCCGTTCAAGCCTGAATGATGCAGGGTTGTTAAAAGCTACCGTATAAACTGTTCCATCCTGAACTCCTTCCTCAATAAACAAAGTACTGAGTTTTGTGTTGTGGAGTTCTTGCACAATTTCAGGGGATGCTCCGTTTATATCCCAAGTGTTGAACATATGATAGGCGTTATCACTCCACGAATCGGAATAGATATAATTTTTATTACCGATGTGCACTAAATAAACATCAAAATCATAAGCGTAGTTTATTTCATCAGTAACAGTCTTTCCGTTTACCGTAACCGAAAGCATGTTGTATGAGCCATAATCATCTGCCTTCGTTTCGATTTCAATACAATCTTTTTTGTCGTCTGTTAAATCCAAATCAAAGTCGATTTTATTTCCCTTTGGCAGCATCACACCGAAGCTGTCAGAAGGAGATTTTTTGTATTCATCTTTGATGATGTTAGGGTTATCATCAAAATATAGCTTTACAGAAAGCGGACCAACAGTATAGGCTGCAATATCATACGGGCTGAACCAAAATGTAATTCCCTGATAATCTATTGTCCATTTATAATCATCGACTGAATAACCCTTGAAAATGTCCAACAACTGATTATCATTAAATTTTATGTAATCATATTTATTCGCAATTTCTGTTTTCAGAATATCAGGAAGTCCCTTTATGCTTGACATAACATCAGCAAGGATAAGTTCTTTGCCCGTTTTCGAATCGAGGTTTACTGTTTTATAATAATAATCCGGATGTACTCCACCTGAATATACATATATATCTTCAAGGTAACTTACAATCCTTGTATCTGCTCTTTGCACGTAGGTTTTTGTCGTTCCTTCAAGATACAATGGGTTAAACTCA
>JAZNSD010000007.1:0-27154 GCA_045591055.1 Acutalibacteraceae bacterium
TTAATTCAATTTTGATATCTTCAACAAAGAGCATAGAATTCTCCTTCTTTGGTTTGTCTCGCAACTACCATTTTGGAGTTTTCTATGCTCTTTTTCAATATTTATTTTTTAATTTCCCCCAACTTTCCGTGAAGAGGCAAAAATTTTTTCTGAAGAAAAAAATTTTTTTTTCAAAAACCCCCTGTTTAAGGGAGAGAAAAAAATCTGTTTCTGATAAACTTCTGTCTGAAAGGCTTTTCAGGGAGGAAGAATTATGCTTAAGGATTATTTTGTGAAGGTTTCGAGAAATATAATGAACACTCCGTATTTTAAGGATGCGTCACTTCTGAAGGCGTGGATGGGACTTGTGCTTTCTGTCCGTTTCCAGCCTTATACATATGACGGTATTGAGGTGGGTGTGGATGAGGTGCTTCTTACCAAGTCAGAGCTGTCGGAGCTTTTCGGAACAGAAAAAAGAAGGACCTTCACAATTCTCAGAAGAATGGAGCGCGACGGTCTTATAACGCAGACAAATATAAGAAACAAATATACGCTCATAAAAATCCTCTGCTCTGATTTTTCCTGCTGCAGTAAGAAGAAGGGGGAAGAAGGAAGAAAAGAAAAAAACAGGGAGGATGAAAGTTCCTTTGTGTATGAAAATAAAAGCTGCGGTGCTGTTATGAGTATGGAGCGTGTGTCTGAAAAAGAGAGTGTGCAGGAAGAAGCCGGGAGACCTTCACGGCACGAAAAATATAATATTCAGGAAAACAGAACGGAGAAAAAAATAAAGGAAAAACCCTCCGAAGAGAATATGAAAACAAAATCCTCTTACGGAGAGTTCAATAATGTATTTCTTACAAGGGATGAATATGCTTCTCTTATGAATCAGTTTTCAGAAGCGGAAATTTTTATATCGAAGCTGTCGGCGTATCTTGCATCAAATCCCGCTAAAAAGTATCCCAATCATTATGCCGTTATTCTGTCCTGGTATAATGATTATCTGCTGGAGAAAATGGGTAAGGGACGGGACAATACAGCCTTTCATCCTCATCGGGATAATACAGCCTCCAAGACTTATCGGGACATCAACAGAGCAAAAAATGAAGATGCCGAGCCTGACCCCACGGCTTCATACGATATAAGAAGGGCGGAAATGCTTGCCCGTATGAGTGTGCCTACCGTGAAAAAGAGAAACCGTGAAACAGGGCAGTGGGAGCCTGTGAGAAAGGATGCGGGCAGAGCATAAGCACGCCTTTTGCTTGTTTCAAGGCTGCACTGTCAGGAGAATTTGCCGTGCCTGAAAAGCTTTTTATTATATGGGAAATTGCTCGCAAAAGGGAGCAATTTTGCTTATGCCAAAAAACACCTGTTCTGCCTGTCAGCCGCAGTATTTTACAGCTGCAAGAGCTGCTGTTGCGCCGTCGGCTGCGGCGGTGGTTATCTGTCTTATTTCCTTTTTTCTGCAGTCGCCTGCAACAAAAATTCCGCCGATATCGGTGCGGCAGCCCTCGTCTGCATCAACATAGCCGTAGTCTGTGAGCTTTACGGTGTCTTTTATAAAGTTTGTGGCGGGGATAAGACCTATGGCAACAAAGCAGCCGTCACAGGGAATTGTCTTGGTATTTCCGTTTTCCGTGTTGCTGATCACGATGCCCTCAAGGGTGTTTTCTCCCGTAAAGCCCGTTACCACGGATGAGCAGATAATTTCAACATTTTCCTTTGAGCGAAGGACATTCTGAAGTGCTTCCTCGCCTGTGAGGGTGGGAAGATTCTGCACAACGGTCACCTTTTTGCAGTTGGAGGAAAGAAGAATTGCCTCCTGCAATGCGGAATTACCGCCTCCGATAACGGTGACATCCATATTATTATAGAATGCACCGTCGCATACGGCACAGAATGAAATTCCGTTTCCGATATATTTTTCTTCGCCCTCAATACCCAGATGACGGTGTGCCGCGCCTGTGGCAATTATTACGGCTTTTGCGAAGAAGGAGCCGTTTTCCGTTACCACCTCTTTGGTTTCTCCGTCCTTTATGGCGGTAACCTCCTCCATTTCAAATTCTGTACCCAGAGAAATGGCGTGCTCCACCATTTTATCTGCAAGCTCTGTGCCTGAAAGCTCACCGAAGCCGGGGTAATTCTCAATTTTGGGCGAGAAGGTCACCTGACCCCCGAAAACTCCTTTTTCTATAACGAGCACGCTTTTTTCTGCCCGTCTTGCGTAAATGGCAGCCGTAAGCCCAGCAGGGCCGGCACCGATTATTATAATGTCATACATATGTGTATTACCTTTCTGTTATGTTTAGCGTCGGGAAAAGCCCCGGGAGGCTTTATGAAGAAACAGCAGTTTCAACAAGCTCCTTACGTCTTTGTGCCAGGTCCTTATACATCTGTGCACGCTTGTCTTTTGTGAGGGGCCACAGGAACTTGGGAATTATACCCAAGGCGCCGGATATTGTGGGAACGGCTGAGCAAAGAGCGAAGAGCCAGAATTTTGTTCTGTCGCTCTGGGTGCCTATCTTGATGCCCTGAACATAGCCTATTTTCTTAAGGATAATGCTTCTGACAGAGTTCATAAGCGAGCCCTGTATTTTCAGAACAAGGCTTTTTGCAACGGAGGTGGTGGCTTCCATTCTGTATCCGTTTTTCCATTCGCAGAAGTCCATAGCTTCATTCCAGAGGTCGTTGTTTATAACCTTATTGACACCGAATGCCCATTTGTAGAACCATTCTCTTACACCTACGGCAACTACCATGGGGATCATCTTTGTGTAGTTTTTATTTATCATACCGAAGAGGAAGAAGCCGAGAGAGAGAATATCTCCGTAAACATCAGCACCTACCCACAGAGCCTTTGAGGAGAACTTACGTCTTAAGAAGGGTATGAAGCCGTAGGAAATGCTGCCGTTAAGCGAAGAAGGTATGTTTGCTATGGTTATAAGAGAATATGAGCCGAAAACATCTATGAAGTAGTTGCTTTCGCTTGTGCTTACCGAGAAGCCTCCGAGGAAATCGGAAAGGCACATTAAAAGTACGGGATAGTTGGTGACTATGGCTTTAAGTCCTTCCTTTACATTGGGTCTTTCAAGGGACTGGGGAACTCTTTCCTTTGAGTTGAAGAAATAATAGAGCGTCAGTCCCGAGGATATAACGGAGCAGCCGACACCGAAAGACATAAAGGCGCTTGAAAGCTTCATTCCTATTTTTTCATTTACAATAAGGTCATAAAGCACACCGAAAATGTATCGGGGCATATCCTCACCCAGATATCCTGAAAAAAGCTCAGCAAGGGTGATAAGCCTTACACGCTCGTTGGGGTTCGGGGTGGTGGTTGACATATATCCGCCGCGGGCAAGATTTATGGCGGTAGAGGCGGTTTCCTGAATAACCGAGAACGCAAAATAGAATATGAGCTTGGGAATATGAGTGCCTGATGTGCCGGGGAAGAAAAGAGGGATCATCCAGTAAAGGGCACCTAAGAGTGTGAGGGGTATCTGAAGCCCTAAAAGATAGGGGCGGAATTTACCGAGTCTTGTACGGGTGTTGTCAACAAGAGAGCCTAAAAGGATGTCGTTGATTGTATCCCATGCACTTGTGAATATGTTTACAACTGCAGATACGGTAAAGTCAACCTTTACAACGTCCCAGATATATCTTTCCTGAAAGGAGTTTATGTTGAAGGTATTTGAAACATCGTTAAGCACATAGGCAACGGATTCCTTTACGCCTACATAGTTGAAATTCTCATAGATGTTTACTTTTTTTTCAGCGGGGAGATTATTCTTATTTTCATTGTTTTCCATATTTATAACCTCCTTATTCTGTTACCGTCACACTGCACTCGGCTGAAATGAAGCCATGTGCGGAGTAGGCGGTTATAGTTGCAGTTCCTTCCGATACTGCGGTGATTTCACCGTTTTCGCTGACCTTTGCCACCTTTTCGTCGGAGGAGTGGAAGAGAACGGTTTTTATTGTGGCGTCCTCGGGAGAGACCTCAGCCGTAAGAGAAGCCTTTTCACCTTTTTCAAGTGAAAGCTCCGTAGCGCTGAGAGTTACCTTTTCAACAGGGGTCACAACATAAACTTCGCAGCTGTCGGTAAAGGTTTTCCCGAGATAGCTGAGTGTTACCGTGATCACGGCAGGGCTTTCGCTTTCGTTGACTGCCGTGACCTGACCGTTTTCGTCAACCGTGGCTATGTTTTCATCGGAGGAAGAAAAGCTCAGAGAGTATTCGTCTTCTGCGAGATTTTCTTCGGTGCGGGGGATAACGGTGAGGGTGTCATAGCCGTTTTTGTCAAGGGTTTTTATATCCTCTTCAATGGATATGCCTGCAAAGGAGAAGTCATATTTTTCCGAAAACGCGGGCGTCATTGAAACAGAGGTTGAGCCGATTGATGAAAGGGTGTTTGTGAAGGTTGCGACGAAGGAGAAGGAATAGCTGCGCTTTATTTCAAGAGACATTATCTCAGAGGTTTTTTCGTTTATCTGCAGAGTGTAAACCACATCACCGGGCACAAGGCTTTCGGCTGTGCAGGAAAAAACGTTCTTGTTTTCTTCAATAAACATGGAAACAGCCTTTTTGTCGCTGCCGTAAAAATACATATTGTCAAACACTTTTTTATATGTGAGTGTGAGGGTTATGATATTCTCATTTTCCGCTGCCTCAAAGGAATCGGGAGTGCTGCCCGGGAGAAGGGTTTCGATAAAAGCTGCATCTTCTCCGTAGGAAATTGCATTTTCCTCATAAAAGCCTTCAAAATGAGAGGCAAAGGAGCCTGACATATAGGAGAGGATTTTTCCTATTTCCTCATTTTTGCATTCTATCGCTCCCGTGTCAGCTGAGGTTTTTCCCGAGTATTTCAGAATACCGCTGTTTATGCCCTTTGTTATGTATTGAGTGAATTCCTCCAGTGCTTCTTTTCCGGAGGAAGGAGCTTCATATTCTGAAGCGGTTAAGGCGGCAGGGTCAAAAACGCTGCCCGGCTGAACGGATTTTGCGGTAAAATAAATTGCAACGCTTGATACAATAATAACAATAACGGGAAGAATAACTGTGATAAGAAGTATGCTTTTTACGTTGAGTTTCTTTTCAGAAAGCTTCATTTTTTCTTCCCCCTTTTCTTTTTTGTCTTCTTCTTTTCTTCTTTTTCAGAGGATGCTTCTTCGACAATGGGAAGAGGAAGCTCATCAAGAGTGATCTCACCCTTTTTAAGCCTTTCCTTTATTTCAAGACGCTTTTTGTCGGCATCTTTTATATTGAAGGAGGGAGGATTGAGGCAGAGCATTATTGAAAGCACGGTGAATACGCCGATAAGAAGTGCACTCAGGATTCCGCCGTATAAGGGCTTTACGGTGATATGCTCAAAGCCTCCCGAAAGAGTGACTGCTATAAATGAAAGCACTGTTGCCGTCAGCTGACAGCATATAGCGAGTGCTCCCGTAATACTGCTTATGAGAGAGGTTTTCTTTATGTTCACGAAGCTGAGTATCCACAATATAAGGCAGACTGCTACAAATAACACTGCGGCAATAAAGAGAATGAATGTGGCTGTTACAAGAGTGTGAAGCTGCTGTCCCGCTCCTGTTTTTCCCAAGGTAAAGAATATCTCATAAAAAGAGGAGCTTATTATGTTATATATTCCCAGAGCTCCCGCGGAAAGCTCATATTCCCACCAAGGGAAGGAAAAAGTCATATTGAAATGGGGAAGAAGAAAGCCCGCCACGGAAAGCAGAAGAAAAACCATACGGATTATCTGAAGCTTCGTGCCGATAAATGCAGCCTTAAGCTTTGCGACAAATGCTCTTGCCGAAGCAAATTCAAGCTCGGTTTTTTTTGCATCCCTCGCAAGGTCATTTTCCTGCGTGTAGTATAATATGTGTACGCCGCACTTTTTACAGTTCGGTGCAAGGTCAAAGCGACCTATGGGTGCATTACATCCGGGACAATTCAAAATAACACCGCCTTTTTATATAATTAATTATATTCTAATAAATATATACAAAAAATTCAATAAGAAAATAAGAATTTTATGATTATGATAAACAAAAGCAAAGGGTTTTTATGCAGCCGTACTGCCGTATCTGTGACAGAGCATTCCGATTTTTACCTGATACGGGCAAAAATAGTCAGATACGATTTGCATAATCATACTTGACTAAATTTTATCATTATGGTATTCTTGTTTTATACTGAAGCGGAGGTAATAGGATGTTTATCGGACGGGAGAAGGAGCTTCAAGCTCTTGATAAGCTTTATAAATCTGAAAATTTTGAATTTGCAGTTATCTACGGCCGCCGCCGTGTGGGAAAAACAGCTCTGATCAATCAGTTTATCGGTGATAAAAAAGCTGTTTATTTTACGGGAGTTGAAAGTAACGAAAAGCAGAATCTTGAAAACTTCAGCAAAAGTATTATGGAATGTGAGGGTCTTGCTGAGGCAGATGCCTCATTTGGTTCTTTTCAGTCGGCTCTCCAGTATGTATTCCGCTTAAGCGAAAGGGAGAGGCTGATTCTTGTAATTGACGAATATCCCTATGCTGCACGGGCATCGAAAAGTCTGGCATCTACTTTGCAGCTGTTGATTGATAAATATAAAGCGTCCTCACGGCTTTTTCTTATCTTGTGCGGATCT
This sequence comes from Acutalibacteraceae bacterium, assembly GCA_045591055.1. Lineage (GTDB taxonomy): Bacteria > Bacillota > Clostridia > Oscillospirales > Acutalibacteraceae > RUG806. The sequence continues at coordinate 6,611 of JAZNSD010000007.1, forward strand.
TCTATGTCTTATATGGAGGATAATGTGCTTTCATATAAAGCACCCTTATACGGAAGACGAACTGCTCAGATAAAGCTTCTCCCCTTTGATTTTTATGAAACCTGCCGTTGCTTCAAAGGTTTTACCGATGAAGAAAAGGCGATTATATACGGTATTATGGGCGGTACTCCTCAGTATCTTCTTCAGGTAAATGATAATGACAGTATTGCTGACAATATAAAAAATACCTTTCTTAATCCTGTTTCTTTTTTGTATGAGGAGCCTGTGAATCTTCTGAAGCAGGAGGTGCGTGAGCCTGCAATTTATACTGCAATTATCACGGCGATTGCAAGCGGAGCTGCACGTATGTCGGAGATTTCTTCAAAAATAGGAGAGGACACGAATGTGTGCTCCGCTTATATAAAAAATCTTATAAGCCTTGGTATTGTTCAGAAGGAAACGCCCTACGGCGAAAGCACCTCGCGAAAAACTGTTTATTTTATTGAAGATAATATGTTCCGCTTCTGGCACAGATTTGTGCTGGATAATAATTCTGCCATTGCCCGAGGTGCAGCCGGACTTGTGTATAATCGTATTGAGCCTCTGCTTACCGGCTATATGGGAAGGGTGTTTGAGGATATCTGCAGACAGTATCTCTGGCGGCAGCTTCTCTCAGGCAGATGTCCTGTTGAATTTGTTTCTCTGGGACGCTGGTGGGGAAATGATCCTCTTAATAAATGTCAGAGCGAAATTGATATTATGGGTGAAGAGGATAAGAATACGGCATTATTTGCCGAATGTAAATGGACAAATGAAAAGACAGATACCGGTGTGCTTATGACACTTATAAGCCGAAGCCGTCTGTTTCATTATAAAAATACACATCTGTATCTTTTCTCAAAATCAGGTTTTACCGAGGGTCTGACGAAGGAAGCACAGAAGCAGGGAAATGTTACACTTGTTTCCTTTGGTGATATTATGGATGAATATAAAGGAGAAAAGCTATGAGCAGTCATTTTTTTGCGTTGTTTTCGCGTATGAAATATATAGACCGATGGTCGCTTATGAGAAATACCGATCCGGAGTCACTCAGTCAGCACAGTCTTGATGTGGCGGCGGTGGCGCACGCCCTGGCGGTTATCGGCAACAAAAGATTGAATAAAAGCTATGACGAGGGAAAAATTGCCCTTATGGGAATATATCACGATATGCCCGAGATCATAACGGGTGATATGCCTACTCCCGTGAAATATCATAATGAGGAGATACGCACAGCCTTCGGAAGCATCGAAAGGGCGGCTCAGAAGTCCCTTCTGGGCACTCTTCCTCCTGATTTAAGGGATGCATATAAGGAGCTTATCATTCCCGATGAAAAGGGAGAGGAATACCGTCTTGTGAAGGCGGCAGATAAAATTTCCGCACTTATAAAATGTATGCAGGAGGAGAGAGGCGGAAATACGGAATTCATAAAGGCAAAGCAGTCCACACTTGAATCACTGCATAATATGAGCTGCGAGGAGGCAGAGATTTTTCTTAAGGAATTTCTTGAAAGCTATTCTCTTGTGCTCGACACGGTTTTACAGGAAACGGAGGAATAAATATGAAGGACATTCTCACCGGAATATGCGCTGCAGCCTATGACGGGAGCGCTGCGTGCGAAACGGCAGGGGTGATAACAGAGCTTATGTCCCCTTACTGCGAAAGGGTTTACAGGGATAATATGGGAAACGTTATCTGCGAGGTAACCTCCTCGGGAGAAAAGCACGTTGTATTAAGTGCCCATATGGATAAAATCGGTCTCGTTGTTACGGGAATTGACCGTGAAACAGGTATGCTTAAGATAAATAAAGCAGGGGGTGTGGATCTTCGCACCCTTTCTGCGGCACGTGTTAAGGTAAACGGCAAAAAGACACTTTACGGCTGTATCACAAGCACACCTCCCCATCTTACAACGGGTGACAGGAAAAAGGTGACTCCGATTGAAGACCTCTTTGTTGATACGGGGCTTGATTTTTCTCAGGTGAGTGAATATGTTTCTCCCGGGGACAGGGTTGAGTATTATTCCCCTGTAACACCTCTTGTCGGCGACAGGCTTACGGGCGCATATATGGACAACTCCTCAGGCTGTCTGGCAGTTATTGAGGCAGTGAAGATGATAAAGGAAAAGGGAACAAATAACAGAATCACCGCAGTTTTCACTACCCGTGAGGAGGTGGGAAAGGGCGGTGCGCAGGGAGCTTTCTTCTCTTTGCAGCCCGATTATGCCTTTATCACCGATGTTTCCTTCGCCACGGCGCCGGGCATCCCTCCCGAAAGCTCATCACCTCTCGGAAGCGGTGCCATGATATGCATTTCGCCAATTCTTCAGAAAGAGGTTTCAGCCTTTCTTATCGCGAAGGCTGAGGAAGAAAATGTACCCTATACACTTGAGGTTATGGGAGCCCGCACGGCAACAGACAGCGATGTAGCGGTTGTTGCGGGAAGAGGTATAAAAACAGGTCTTGTTTCCATTCCTCTTCTTAATATGCACACTCCCGTTGAAACTCTTGCGCTCTCTGATGTAAAAGCGGTTTCACATCTTCTGTATCTTGCTTCAAAGGGGGAATAAATTATGTTTGAGCTTATTAAGCAGCTGTGTGAGCTGAACGGGGCCTCTGGCAGAGAGCACAGCGTAAGAGAATATATAATATCAAGGCTGGGCGATATCCCTTATACGGTGGATAACCTCGGCAACGTTATAGTAAATGTGAAGGGCAGAAGGCCTGCCCGTAAGAAGGTTATGATAGCTGCCCATATGGATGAGGTCGGCTTTATCGCAACATATATAAGAGATGACGGCTTTATTAAGTTTGACACCGTGGGAGGTATTCTTCCCGCCGTGATGTCGGGCAGAAAAATCGTGTTTGAAAACGGTACTCCCGGTGTGATATGTGCGAAGCCTGTTCATCTGAGCAGCGAGGACGAAAAGAATACCCTTCTCACCGAGGATAAGCTTTATATAGATATCGGCGCCAAGGATAAAAAAGAGGCAATTGAATATATCTGCCCCGGCGACAGTGCGGTTTTTATGAGTGAATTTACCGATCTCGGAGATAAAATTATGTCAAAGGCTCTGGACGACAGAGTGGGCGTTGCCATAATGCTGAAGCTCATTGAAGAGGGTGTGGAGTATGACACCGTTTTTGTTTTCACCGTGCAGGAGGAAGTAGGGCTCAGAGGTGCAGGCTGTGCCGCAAACACCGTGTGCCCCGATTATTCAATCGTACTTGAGGCTACCACAGCAGCCGATGCGGCAGGAATAAGCGGTGAAAAAAGAGTGTGCGTTCAGGGTGAAGGAGCAGTAGTTTCCTTTATGGACAATTCCACCGTGTATGACAGGGATGTTTTTAAGCTCACTCTTGAAACAGCAGAGAAAAACGGTATTAAGGTGCAGGTAAAAACAGCGGTTGCAGGAGGTAATGATTCGGGAATCATCCACAAGAGTGCGGGCGGCGTTAAGGCTGCTGCAATAAGTGCGCCCTGCAGATATATACACTCTGCTTCAAATATGCTTATGAAAAGCGATATTGAGGAATGTCTGAAGCTGGCGCAGGCTTTGTCGGAGGCTTTGCAGAATGCTTAGGTTCACCCGTCCCGAAAAAGAGGAAAAGGAGCTTATACTGTCCATATGCAAAGAAAATATTAGAGGCTGTGAGGCATACAGCACTCTTTGTCTTGATGACGGCATTCCCGACGGCACATTCTGGTGCGGAAGGGATGAAAAGGGAGATATAATTTCTCTTGTTTTCAATAACGGGGATGCGGATATAAGAATCACGGGTGAGGATTTTCCTGAATTGTTTTCATTTGCTGACGGCTGTATTATGATATATGCTGCAGATTTTTCCGATGAGGGTTATGCGCGCAGTGTGACAGGGAAAGAGCTTCTTGATTTCTATCGGCTTATTTCCGGACTAGAGGAGCTTTCCTTTGATGATGAACGACGGTATGTGAACCGTCTCAGAGCAGTGAACAGAGGCTTTGCAAGGGTCTTCGGTATTTATGAAAACGAAAGCCTTGTGTCCTCGGCTGCCGTGACGGCAATGAATGAAAAATATGCTCTTATAGGGGATGTTTTTACAAAAGAAGAATTCAGAAACCGCGGTCTTGCCTCTTGCTGCATAAAAAGTGCCGTGTCCTTTATTCTTTCAAAAAAAAGGATACCTGTGCTTTATTGCAGTGAGGAGCTTTGCGGCTTCTATGAAAAAGCAGGATTTTTGTATTATGGAAAAATGTAAGCTGTGCCCGAGAAAATGCAACGTTGACAGAAGGGTAAAAAAAGGCTTCTGCAGAATGGGTGCTGAAATAACCGCAGGCAGGGCAGGACTTCACTTCTGGGAGGAGCCCTGTATTTCAGGCTACGGCGGCAGCGGTGCCGTGTTTTTCTCAGGCTGTAATATGGGCTGTATATTCTGTCAGAATGAGCCTCTTTCAAGAGGAGCAGCGGGAAAAGAAATAAGCGTGAAAAGGCTTCGCGAGATTTTTTATGAGCTTATTGATGAGGGGGCAGATAATATAAATCTTGTTACCCCCACCCATTTTGTGCCTCTTATTGCGAAGGCTCTGACGGAGGAAAGGCTTCCCGTTCCCGTGGTGTATAATACCTCCTCATATGAAGAGGTTGAGACGCTGAGATCCCTTGAAGGACTTATTGACATATATCTTCCCGATCTTAAGTATGTAAGCCCGGAGCTTTCGGGGGCGCTGTCTTCTGCTCCCGATTATTTTGAAAAGGCTCTGCCTGCAATAAAGGAAATGTACCGTCAGACAGGGGATGCGGTTTTTGACGATGATGAAATGCTTCAGAGGGGCATAATAATAAGACACCTGGTTCTGCCCGGATATCTTGAAAATACATATGATGTGATTGATAAGGTAAGTGAGAATTTCGGTGAGGGTGTGCTGTTTTCTCTTATGAGCCAGTATACACCGCCGAAAAAACCGCTTGGATATCCCTCTCTTAACAGAAGGCTTACCGAGGAGGAATATGAAAGCGCTGTAGACTATATGTATCTTTCAGGTATAGAAAACGGCTTTGTGCAGGAGCTTTCCTCGGCAAAGGAAGAATATACCCCCGATTTTGACCTGACGGGGATATGAAAAATTTCCCTGTTTACGGAAATCAGGAGAATATGTTTTTTTTGAGCAGAAAAAAACGGTACAGAAGGAAAATTCCTTTTGTACCGTTTGTTTGTCATGTTATTTATTATGTTACTGGAACATAACAAGAAGGAAGCCTGCAGCAACGGCAGAGCCGATAACGCCTGCAACGTTGGGACCCATAGCGTGCATAAGAAGGAAGTTTGTGGGATTATACTTTCTGCCTTCGTTCTGAGCAACACGTGCTGCCATGGGAACTGCGGAAACGCCTGCTGCACCGATAAGGGGATTTATCTTGCCCTTTGTGATAACGTAGAGAAGGTCGCCTATAAGCACACCGCCTGCGGTGGAGATTATGAAGGCAAGCAGACCGAGACCTACGATCTTGAGGGTTTTTACCTGAATGAAGTCCATACCGTTTGCAGTAGCACCTACGCACACGCCGAGAAGAATTGTGACTGAGTTCATAAGTGCATTCTGGGCTGTGTCGGAAAGTCTGTCGGTAACACCGCATTCCTTGAAGAGGTTACCCAGCATCAGCATACCTAAAAGGGGAGCTGCCGAGGGAAGAATGAGAGCAACCACAATGAGAACCACAACGGGGAAGATGATTTTTTCAATCTTCGAAACCTGACGAAGCTGAGTCATCTTTACCTTGCGTCCCTTTTCTGTGGTAAGCCGCTTCATAATAGGAGGCTGGATAATGGGAATAAGTGCCATATAGGAATATGCGGCAAGGGCAATGGGTGCCAACAGGTGAGAAGCAAGCTTACTTGCCGTGAATATTGCTGTGGGGCCGTCTGCACCGCCGATAATTGCGATTGAAGCAGCCTCGTCGGGGGTGAAGCCGAGAAGTATTGCAACAATGAAAGCGAAATAAATACCGAGCTGTGCGGCTGCTCCGAGAATAAGAGAAATGGGATTTGAAAGAAGCGGTCCGAAGTCGGTCATAGCTCCTACACCCATAAATATAAGACAGGGGAAAATACTTGATTTTACACCAACATAGAGAATTCTCAGCACACCCGAATCAAACCAGTGTGCACCCTCTACTGCGGCTGCCCCCGACATATCGCCGAGAAGTCCGCCTGTGGTGTCAAGCATCATATTCGCACCGGGAAGGTTTGCAAGAATCATACCGAAGGCAATGGGAACAAGAAGCAGAGGCTCAAACTTTTTCCATATTGCGAGAACAAGGAAAACACCTGCAACTGCAAGCATAACAAGATTCTGCCATTCAAGGGCATAAAAGCCCGACATTTCCCATAAGCCTTTAAGAACTCCTGTTATAAGTTCCATAGGAAGTCCTCCTTAAAGAACAGCAAGGCAAGCTTCGGTTTCGACAACAGAGCCTTTTGATACGAGAACCTGCTTTACTGTGCCTGAAACGGGAGCAACGATTTCGTTTTCCATTTTCATAGCTTCAAGGATAAACATAACGTCGCCTTCTTTTACTGCCTGTCCTGCACTTACGTTTACTGCAAGGATATTGCCGGGCATGGGAGCAGTAACCTTTGTGCCGTCAGCAGTAGGTGCTGCTGCAGGTGCCTGAGCTGCTGCGGGTGCCTGAGCGGGTGCTGCTGCGGGTGCCTGAGCGGGTGCCTGAGCGGGAGCTGCTGCAGGTGCTACAGAAGTGATAACTGCATCGGTTTCTGTAACATCAACTTCATAATTTTTGCCGTTAAGAGTAACTACGTATTTCATTATTTGTTATCCTCCAGATTTTTGATGGAATTGAATTTAAGGCGATTAAGGGGAATTCCGCTCTTTGAGCTTGTGATAGCCATAATAACTGCAGCTTCTTCCTCTGTTACATTAATAAGAGTGAGATCGCCTGCAGACTGATTTGCGGGAAGGGGAGTGCCGTTTGATGAAACGGCAGGAGAGGCTTCGGGAGCCTGAACAGCCTCGGGAGCCTTCTTTTTGTTCTGAATGCTGTCAAAAACCTTACCCATGCAGTATACGAAAGCGGCAAGAAAGCCCAGCACTACAAAAACAATAGCAAAGCCTATTATTGCTATAGAGAGAGTCTGACCGATATCTATTTCGCCGACGGGATTAATTATATCAAATACGCCTAAATACTGCATGCTCAGTCCTCCTTACAAGAAACGATGCTGTAGGAGAAGGTACGCTTTTTAAGCTCTTCTCTTGCATCAAAGAATTTTTCTGCAATCTGGGGGAATGCGATGTAGGAAAGAACGTCCTCATCGCTGTGTGCCTTGTCGCCAAGCTCCTTCTTTGTCTTTTCGAAGGCAGGCTCAAGTGTGTCTGCGAAGCGGCATTCCATGGGCTTTTCGTCGCCGAGAACAAGCATTCTTAGCTCGTCGCTTATTTCGCCGGGAGCTCTGCCGTATTCGCCTTTAACATAGTTTTTAACTTCTTTTGAGATATTCTTATATCTGCCGTTGAGAACGTTTGATGTAGCCTGAACGCCTACCATCTGGCTCATGGGAGTAACAAGGGGAGGATAGCCCATATCCTTTCTTACTCTGGGAGTTTCCTCAAGAACCTCCTGAAGCTTGTCCAGCTTGCCCTGTGCAGTAAGCTGTGCAACAAGGTTTGAAAGCATACCGCCGGGGATCTGATAGCCGAGAGCATCTGTGTCTGTTGCCATAACAACGGGATTGAGAAGACCGTCCTTAAGGCAGGCAGCTCTGTAGGGCTTGAAGAAGTCGTTTATCTTCTTGAGACAGCCGAGGTCAAGTCCGGTTTCGTGGCCGTACTGACGAAGAACATACTCCATAGTTTCTGTTGCAGGCTGTGCCGTGCCGCCTGAGAAGCAGGAAATAGCTGTGTCGATAACATCGCAGCCGGCTTCAACTGCCTTGAGAAGTGTCATAAAGCCGAGACCTGTTGTGGAATGGGTGTGAAGCACAACGGGCATTGCTGTAGCATCCTTGATAGCCTTTACGGTGTCGTATGCCTCCTTGGGACTCATAATGCCTGCCATGTCCTTGATGCAGATGGACTGCACGCCCATAGCCTTGAGGTCTTTTGCTGTCTTTACATAGCTTTCAAGGTCGTGGATGGGGCTTAATGTGTAGCAGATAGTGCCCTGAACCTCTGCGCCGTTTTTAAGAGCCTCGTCAACAGCAACCTCAATATTGCGAAGGTCGTTGAGAGCATCGAATATTCTTATAACATTTATGCCGTTTTCAACGCTCTTTCTGACGAACATTCTTACAACATCATCGGGATAGTGCTTGTAGCCCAAAAGGTTCTGACCGCGAAGCAGCATCTGAAGCTTTGTGTTGGGACAAGCCTTTCTGATTTTTCTGAGTCTTTCCCAGGGATCTTCGTTGAGGTAACGAAGACAGGAGTCAAATGTTGCACCGCCCCAGCATTCAAGGGAATAGTAGCCTGCCTTATCAAGGGTTTCGAGAATGGGCTCGAATTCCGAGAAGGGCATACGGGTTGCAATAAGTGACTGATTTGCGTCTCTGAGAATTGTTTCCGTAAACTTAATTTTCATTATGCGTCTCCTTATGCTAAAAATTAAAACTCAAATCTTTACCACCGTAAACTATACCACAAAATGAAGGAAGACGCAATACCAAACTTTACGGTAAATATGTTGTTTTTTTTGTTTATAATATAATAAAAACACAAACTTGACTATTGGTGATAAAAATTTTATAATTAACTAAACTACTTTGTTATAAGGTGAAACGCAATGCTTTGTCAGAATTGTAACAGAAGCGATGCCCTTGTGCATCTTAAAAGAATAATAAACGGAGAAGCGGCTGAGGTGCATCTTTGTGTCTCCTGCGCCGCAGCCTTCGGCGTTGCCGATGCAGTGTCGGCATTTGCAGGCTTTGAAGAAATACCGGGAAGCCTGCTTTCTTCATCAGGTGCAAGAATAAATAAAGCTATACGCTGCGAAACCTGCGGCTTTACCTTTGAGGATATTATGCGCACGGGAATGCCCGGCTGTCCCGAATGCTACCGCGTTTTTTCCCGCCGTCTTCGTCCGGTGATGGCAAAGCTTCACGGCAGAGCGGATTATCAGGGAAAGGTGCCCTCAGGTGTGAATGAGGAAATCATGCGTGAAGACACCTTAGGAGAGCTGAAAGACAAGCTTACAAAGGCAATAGAGGAAGAAAATTTTGAGCTTGCCGCAGTGCTGAGAGACGAGATCAGAAGACTTACGGGAGAGGTGAACGGCTGATGACAGAAGAAAAAATCAATCACGCAGGCGGCATGTATAACGACGTGGTGCTGTCTTCAAGAGTACGTCTTGCCCGCAATATTGCAGGACTTCCGTTTCCCGTAAGAATGAATAATGTACGTAAAAGTGAGGTATACCTCAGGATATGCAGTATTCTTGCAGAGGAGAAAATGCCTCTCAGCTTTATTGATATGACGGGGATTTATCCATATGAGGCAGTTTCTCTTGCCGAAAGGCATATTATCAGTCCCGAATTTGCCTCAGGCTCCGACAGCCGTGTGCTTGCTCTTTCGGAGGATGAAAAAATCAGTATAATGCTGGGAGAAAAGGACCATATAAGAATTCAGGGCTTCAGTGACGGACTTGACCTTATGAAGGCATATGAAAGGGCCGATAATATTGATAATATCCTGTCCTCCCGTATAAAATATGCCTTTGACAGTAAGCTGGGCTTTCTCAATCAGCGTCCTCATGACACGGGAACGGGAATGAGAGTTTCTGTTATGATGCATCTGCCCGCGCTTTCTCTTACGGGGGAAATGGCAAAGTTTTCCATAACTGCTTCAAAGCTGGGCTTCAGAATAAGAGGCTCTTACGGCGACGGCGCCGGGGTAAAGGGAGATATTTTCCGAATAAGCAATCATATTACAATGGGTATAAGCGAACAGCAGGCGATAGAGAATCTTAAATCCACGGTGCTTCAGATAGCTACAAAGGAGCGCCGTGCGGCAGAGGAGCTTATAAAGGATATAAATATAAGGGACAGAATCAACCGCTCTGCAGGGCTTCTGAAAAATGCGGTGCTTCTCACTGCCGATGAAATGATGGAGCTTTTGTCCCGCGTGCGCTTCGGTGCTCTCTACGGTGCGGCAGATGCCGACCCTGATATGATAGCAGGTCTGTTTGTAAATATGCAGCCCGCCACCCTCGATGTGCTTGCCGGCAGAAAGCTCAGCTCAAACGAAAAAGACGAAATCAGGGCAAAAACCGTAAAGAAGATATTTGTTGAATAGAAAAATCAAAAACACCATATAATGAAAGCAGACAGTAGCAGATGTCTGCTTTTTTTTGTGCGCAGCACACTTCCTCTGCCGTCGGCAGCTTTATTCCGATGCAGCACAATTTCATTCATAATTCAGTATTGCTGAATTATGACCCAAGGCGGTGTTTTTTATGTTTATGTTTACAGGCTTTTCCGAAAAGGCTAATACTGCGCTTAATAATGCAGTGAACTGTGCTGAGGATATGGGGCATACTTATATCGGCAGCGAGCATATCGTGCTGGGGCTTCTTAAGGACACTTCAAGCGTTGCCTCGGTGCTTCTCGGAACTCAGAGGATTACCTACCGTGTTTTTTATGATGCAGTCCGCAGCAGCATCGGACTCGGTGTGCCTACAAGTCTCAGTGAAAACGATATCACTCCCAGAGCTGTGCATATAATACGCACGGCAACCTCGGTTGCTGCCTCTGAGGGGCAGAGCCTTACAGGTACGGAGCATCTGCTTTCCGCGGTGCTGAGAGAAGACAGGTGCTTTGCAAACAAGCTGCTGGTCAGGCTCGGTGTGTCTCCCGGGGTGATATCCGCAGAAATAAAAAAGACTCTCGGTGATGAAAGGGCGGATAACCGCCGCGGACAGAGGGACAGATTTACTGCAGCCCAAAAAAATTCATATCTTGAAAAATACGGCTATGACCTCACAGCCGCAGCAGCAGCGGGTAAGATAGATTCCGTTACGGGAAGAGACGAAGAGATAGACAGAGTTATACGTATTCTCTGCCGTAAAATGAAAAATAATCCCTGCCTTGTGGGAGAGCCGGGTGTGGGAAAAACTGCAGTGGCGGAGGGACTGGCATATAAAATTGCCATGGGTGAGGTTCCCGATGAAATAAAAAATATGAAGCTGTATTCACTTGAGCTGACATCTATGGTTGCGGGGGCAAAATACAGGGGAGATTTTGAGGAGCGTATAAGAAATGCGGTGAATGAGGCCGTTACTGCGGGTAATATTATTCTTTTCATAGATGAGATCCATAATCTTATAGGTGCAGGCTCGGCTGAAGGGGCTGTTGATGCGGCAAATATTCTGAAGCCTGTTCTTGCGAGAGGTGCTATCCGTCTTATCGGCGCCACAACCAACGAGGAATACCGCAGAAACATTGAAAAGGACCAGGCTCTGGAAAGACGGTTTCAGAAGGTTACCGTGAATGAGCCTGATGCCGGGGCATGCCTTCAGATTTTATACCACCTGCGCCCGTCCTATGAGGCTTTTCATAATGTTAAAATTACCGATGAAGCGATAAAAGCTGCTGTTGAGCTGTCGATGAGATATATTCCCGACAGATTTCTTCCCGATAAGGCCATTGACCTTATTGATGAAGCCTGCTCCAGAGTAAAGCTCAGGGAAAAATTATGTCCTCCGGAAATCTCTCAGCTTGAAAAAGATGCGGAGAAGGCTTCAAAGGAAAAAATAAAGGCTGTTAACCGTCAGGATTTTGAAGAGGCAGCGGCATTCAGGGATAAGGAGAAGAAGCTTATGGCTCAGCTGCATGAAAAGCGGTCAATTCTCAGGGAAAAGGGCGGTCTGCAGCCTGAGGTGCGCTTTTCCCATATAGCACTTTCGGTAAGCTCCTGGACGGGGATTCCCGTAGGTAAGCTTGAAGAAAGCGACCGTGAAAAGCTTATGCGTCTCGAACAGGAGCTTTCCCGTGAGATCATAGGTCAGGATGAGGCTGTGAAGGCGGTATCGCTTGCGGTGCGAAGAGGCAGGGCAGGTGTGAAGGATCCCTGCCGTCCTACGGGAGTTTTTCTTTTTTCAGGGCCTACCGGAGTGGGAAAAACAGCTCTTGCCAAGGCGCTTGCCGCTGCTGTTTACGGCAGGAGGGATGCTCTTATAAGGGTGGATATGTCCCAGTACGGAGAAAAGCACTCCCTGTCAAGGCTTATCGGCTCACCGCCCGGATATGTGGGCTTCGAGGAGGGCGGCTCTCTTGTGAAAAGCATAAGAAATAATCCCTACAGCGTTATTCTTCTGGATGAAACCGAAAAGGCGCATCCCGATGCCTTCGGCTTTCTTCTTCCCGTGCTTGAGGAGGGTATTCTCACCTCCTCCGACGGAAAAAAGGCGGACTGCAGAAATGCAATTATTATTATGACCTCAAACTGCGGGGGCGGTATAATAACGGATTCCGTGAACACACTGGGGTTTTATGAAAACGGTGAAAAAAACGAAAAAGCCTATATAAAAAATACCGTGGAAAAAGAGCTTAAGAAGGTGTTTCCACCTGAATTTCTCAACCGCATTGACGATATAATTATTTTCGGACGGCTCACAAAGGAGCATATCTGCACCATAGCAGAGAATATGATAAAGGAAATAGCCCGGCGTATGAAAAATCAGGGGATAATTCTTGAGGTTGATGAAAGAGTGTATCCTCTTCTCGGCGAAAAGGGGTATGACAAAAACTACGGAGCAAGGAATCTCAGAAGGCTTATTGTGAATACCGTGGAGATCCCTTTGTCGGAAAAAATATACGAAAATCCCGATACGCATAAATTCAGACTGACGGAAGAAAAGGGAGAAATTATGATATGTGCAGATAACAGTGATAATAAATAGCAAAAAAATGTAATTATGTATTATGGAAAACCATAATTTGCCGATGTGCAAAGCACGGGTGCTCCGATGGAGTGAGGTGACAATGTTTCTGAGGCAAAAAACACAAAGCGCTTTCCCCGCTGCGAAAGCGGCACAAGCTAAAAACCATACATCTTATTATGGTATTTGATTATGATATCTTGAAAACAGCCGCACGCCCCCTTATATTATTTGCACTGCAAATACGGTGATTTTGTGTTTCCCTTGAGCCGCTGAATTATATTATCTTCTGTTTTGCAGGTATTTTATAAAAAGCAGATAATAACAAAAATATGATACTTTTTAATCCGGGCTTACAGCGGAGATTGAATTTGTTTGTTTTTATTTTTAATAAAAGATAAAAAAATTTTGTTTAAATCATCCATAATGGCAACGGAATATTCTAAAAAAATCACAAGCCTTAAATAAAAATAACTTATTGAAAAAAAACTTAAAAAGTATTATAATAACTCCGTATCGATATGTCTTGAAAAAGGCATAAATTTTCAGATAAGGAGTTGTTTTTGATGCGAACAAAGAAAATACTCAGTGTATTTCTTGCAGTAGTTATGCTTTTCAGCTGTATTTCCGTCGGTGTTGTCGGCGCGGCTGCAGAAATTGACTACGACGCTCAATTCCGTTTGCTTGCAGATTCACTCAAAAATGAGCATGTCCGTGAGCTTACCAACTACACAGTTACAAATACTACACTTGACAACGGTACCGAAGGTTTCGACCAGGAAGCCAGAGGCTTTGCCTATGACCACAGAGTTGTGGCAAGAGATAACGCTGCCGGCGATATTCTCAAGGCATCCAACCGTTTCTACTTTATTGCTGAGTCAATAATGAGCTATAAGTACGGTGTGGGCTGCTATGACGGCACATCTCTTATCAGCTATATTACAGACAGAATAAAGCCCTTCTTTGCTTCAACCTCAGGTTCGGGCGAAATAATCTATGAGGATTTCTACGGAAACCGCTACTATCCCTCACCCGAGGAAATTGAAGCTTATAACAAGGCCGTAAGCGATATTACAGCCGTTGGTGCTGAAGTAAATCAGGCTACTCTTACAGAGTTCGGCATTTACTTTATGGAAATGGACGACTGGGCATATTATAACGTTGACACTATCCTTAAGTATTTCATGGGTAATGTTCTCAAGATAAATACCGGCAACTGGTATCACCGTTTCTCTTTTGTTGTTGAAACATCAGTCAGCGGTATTCTTGAGGATGCCAACGGTCTGTCTTTCCCCAGTAACGTTCTTACCATCAGAACAGCTGTTTATGAAATAGACTATCAGAAGGAATATAACGAGAGTATGTCTAAGACATATTATTGCTTTGCTCCCTCTGATCTCAATATGGTATTTAATAACTTCGGTGCTGAATTCGGCTGGACAGATTCTGTTTCGGCTGATCTTACCTTACCTGAAAACGGCTATTACGGACTTCTCTGGCAGGGACAGGCAGCCGGTTATATGATAAAGATCAGCCATGATGATGTAACTGTTCCTTACCTTCTTGCGGCTGCAAGCAAGTTTGATTCATATGTTGCAAAGCCCTATGATGCAGAGAACAATATCAAATGGGACTCTCAGTTCGTTTCATGGTCTGATACCACTGTTCTTGCACATCCCGACACACCTGTCATTTTAGGCTATGCAGGCACACTTGCAAATAATCTTTCAAACAAGGCTCTTCAGGCAGTTTTCGGAAAGCGTCTCGGTAATATGGTAACACTGGCTTACCTTATGAAGACCTCAAAGCCTGCTTATTCAAAGGTTGACGATTACCGGGTGCTCGGTCCCGACGGTACTGTTGTCACAACTGCCAACGAGGGCGCTATGGCTGATACAGCCAACCCTTCACGTATCGTCAGAGACGGCGCTCCTTATATCGCAACTGCAGATAAGCTTGATGATATCATTCATGACCTTGATGCTCTTGTCTCTCCCAAAGAGTCGGAGTCTGAAGATTTTAAGGTTTCAAACCGTGTTGCAACGGTTGTTTCCATGTTCCTTGATGTGGGCGGTCTTCTCGGTATTGAAGAGGAAATCGACTATACAACTCTTGAAGACCTTATCGGTAAGGTTCTCCAGAAGCTTGTCTTCTCGGATTCTATCATCAATATGCTGGTAGAGTTGATTTATCCGATGATAGTTGACCTTATCGTTGACAATCTCGGATCTATCGATGTTATCGGCGGTGTTGCTGTTAACCTTGTAGGAAGCATTCTCGAAAACAACAACCTTGCCATATATCCCAATACTCTGGGCGATCTTCTTATCAATGACTACGGCGATAAATACAGAATCGCTGCAACCATTCTCAGAAACGGCGGCGACAATTGGGAAAATGTTACTTGCGCAGCCCTCAAATGGGGTGTTGATGAAGCTCCCACAGAAATGAAAAAAGATGTCTTCATTGATGCTCTTTGTGCAGCACTGAGCGGATTTACCCGACTTCTTGTAACAATGCTTTGCGGTGACGCTGAATTTGAAAATAAGGATTCCGATGAGCGTTTCGGTAAATACTACGACCTCGGTGTTCTTAATACCGGTATTTTAGGTAAGGTATGGCTTGCCTCTCAGGGACTTTATACAAAGCTCTTTATTCCTCTTTACAGAGTTCTGGGACTCAGCCCGGATGAATATCTCTCTTCCGCAGAATTCCATGCAGAGATCGCAAAGAATTTCAAAAACTGTCTTAAAATGGCTGTTACCCCCATTGTTGACTGGGTAATGAATCACGTTGCGAAGCAACCCTTTGAAACCATAATGAAGCTGGTTCCCAATCTTGTTCACTTCCTTTCCCGTCAGGGCGGGCCTCTTGATTATGCTGATGACTGGGCAAATGCAGACTTCCTCGGAAGCGGTCAGGAAAACGGACACAAGGGCTTCTCTCAGCTTCAGACCCACAGTCTTTACAGTATCCTTCATCACGTTCATCTTAAGATAGTTGTTGCCGGTCAGGCTATCAATATCAACGGCTCTATCGGTGAGCTTATCGGTGACGGCACCCTCGGAATGCTTACTTCACTCAATGCTCTTCTCAATGAGATCATTGAGTTCACATATGACACCGACGAGATTTATTCAAGGAACATAGCCTGTTATTCGGATAATAACGGTAATATCGTTCTTCCCGATTCAACGGAATATGCACTTAACCCCGGAATGTATCCCAATGCTCATATGGAGTATTGGTCAGATGCTTCCAATACACAGTTCTCTCTTTCTGAAGACGGGGATCACCCCTTCCGTCACGACAATATTACATATGTCAAGAAGCCATACTACATCCCTGCTGTTCCCGAAGCAAAGCTTATTTCCTGCGGTGACATAGTTGCTTCAACAAACACGGTTGATGTCCAGCATCCCGGTCTTGTATTCAAGTTCCTGTTAAGATACGTTATCTCGGCTCTCGGCTACAGATATGACCTCAGTAAGGAGGATCTCCCCACAGTTATCGAATGCTTCGGTCTTGATATGGAAAGTGAGCTCTTCATGGGTCTTACTTTAGGCGATATCATAACTAACGTTATGCTTCATCCCGACGAAGCAATATGTGCATTGCTTGAGCTGTTCTATTCCGGCGAAACAGGCGACTTCTTCACCCATAAGCCCTACACATATCCTGTAGAGCCTATCGATTATCACGAAACCACTCTTCTTAATAAGACTATCAACCCCACCCTTACATACGGTGCGGATGTCAAGTATTCAAAATACTGGACAAGAGAATATGCAAATGACTTTGTATCCTCTCTCGGACCTCTTGCTGAAGATGTTCTTATTATGCTCGGTATTGAGGGTATGGAAGACGGTCTCGGAGCTTTCCTTGAGAATATGCTCAATGAGAACGTATTCAACAATGACCTCATAAATATGCTCTTCAATATGATCTATCAGCTTCTCAGCGGTCTTAATGAGAGCGTAGGTATAGATATTGAAGGTATTCTCAATGCTGTGCTTGATGTAAGCTTCACACCTAACACTGTAGCAACAGCAGTTGATAAGATGCTCGGCTTCATGTGTCCCGCTACATTAGCAATCAGGCAAGCCGGCTCATGGCAGTCGCTCTTCGACGGCGGTGCTGTATATGATCCTATTACGGGTGAATATGTTCCTCAGATCAGAGATGTTGAGCTTGACTGGGGTCTTCAGGTGAATGAAGAAACCGGCACAACAATGGCAGAGGAGAGGGGACTTTCCCGTGCAGATACCTTCTTAAGAGTTGTTTCTGCTCTTCTGTCTCCCGCAGCATTTGCTCTCAAGTTCCTGTTTATGGACTATGACCTGAGCATTCTCGGTCTTATCAATCTTCCCTCATATGCAGGCTATCAGTATGCATTTATCGGTCTTCTTGAAGCACTGTCCTGCCCCGACATTCTTACATATGAAGATTATTACAAGGCAGCACAGGATCCCGATTGCGGTGACGCAAATGTTATCTATCATCTGTTCTCCCCCTTACTGGGACTTCTTGAAAAATTATATGCTAATCCCGTTGATACTGCACTGAACCTTATTCCCAACCTTCTGTTCTTTATTTCAGTCGGCGGACTTAATGACCTTGTAAACAATCTCATTCACTTTGCATATGTTCTTCTTGATATCTTAAAGCCTGTTATCAATGCTTATGATCTTCTCGGCGGACTTCTTGCAAATATTGATATTTCAGGTCTTTCACTTAACCTTACACTTCCTCTTGATATCGACGTAAACTCCCTTGTAAGTGACCTTCTCGGCACGCTCGTAGGCGACGTTCTTACAATTGAGGGCGTAACACTTCATCTTCCCTATATAGATCTTTATACTCTCTGTGTAGGTACACTTGAAAAGTTCACCTCCAAGGAAGTAAGAACCATTGTTCACCTCAATCCTGCAGGCGGCGGTGAGCTTCTTACAGCACTTCTGAGAATCGTATTTGAAGTTCTGTTTATGGACGAAAACCATCAGGCATTGAGCCAGATCATTGCAAACCTTGCAGGTGAGGGCAAGCTGGATGAATACGATGAAGAAACGTTGTATATGGTAATCGACGGTCTGTTCGGACTTATAGAAGAGTATCAGGTTCTTGATATGGTTCTGTATGTCGTATATATGCTGATTACAAAGCTTGTGCCCGTAGCTGATACCCTTGCTCCAAGATTCCAGGCAAACGATATGACAATTACCGATCTTATTGATTCTGCTTCGGATATGGATGCATTCACAGCAAATCTTTCATTGATCCTTAAGGATCCCAATGAGGTAGAAATTCCCGGCACGGCAACAGACATGGACGCTATCAGCTCGCTCTTTGCAAGAATCAAGGCATTCTTTGAAAAGATAATGCAGTTCTTCCGTGACCTGTTCAGCTTCTGATAATTAAAACCAATGCCGCTGTTTATCCCGTATAAACAGCGGCAAACGGATTAATCCGGTATGAAAGGATAATATTATGAAAAAGATAATTTCTGTTTTTTTATCTGTGTTGATGGTTGCGGCGCTTTTTGTGCCTGCTTTTGCCGTAGAGGTTGAGACAGAAAAATGCGATTGCGGCTTTAATCCCGTTATTTATGTTGCAGCGCTGGGCAGTGCGACTGTTTATGAAAATCCCGGTGAGGAAAATGAAAAAGCATTGTTCCGTCCCGAAACAGGCCCCCTGGTCGGAGAAGCCGTATCGGTTATTCTTCCTGTTATTCCTGCACTTATGGCAGGGGACTATGACACCTTCGGAGATGCTCTCATCGGATTTGTAAATTCCGCATTTGGTGCGCTTGCACTTGACGGAAACGGAAATTCCAAGGAGAATGTATATGCTCCCGAGGAATATCCCACCACATCCGACCACGGAATTGAGCATTCATATTATTTCGGCTATGACTTCAGACTTGATCCCTACACACACGCAGACCGTCTTCATAAGGACATCCAGACCCTCAAGGAGCTTACCGGACACGATAAGGTACAGCTCAAGGCTTCAAGCATGGGCGGCGTTGTAACAATGGCTTATCTTGAAAGATACGGTACAGAGGATATTGAAACCGTTATCTTCCAGAATTGTCCTATTCAGGGTACAGCAGTTGCAGGTGAGCTTTTCTGCCGTAAGTTTGAAATAAATAAGGATGCGCTTCTCAACTATGCACTTGATGCAATTCCCAGTCTTGAGCAGGACTTCTTACAGGGCTTCCTTTACGGTCTTGCCACAGCACTTGACGATATGGGCGTTTGGTCGCTTCTTCTTTCTCTTGTTGATCCCATCGTTGAGAATCTTCTCGACAGAGTGTATGATGAGGCGCTTATTCCCATTTTCGGCACACTTCCCGGTATATGGAGCTTTGTCCCCCACGAATATTATGAAGAAGCAAAGACTGTTATGGTAAATGAAGAGACTCAGGCAGGTCTTATTGAAAAGCTTGATGCATATCATTATAATGTTCAGGTAAATGCTTCCGAGATTCTCAATGAAGCAAATAAGGATATAAAGATATATATCGTTGCAGGCTATGATATTCAGAGAACTCCTCTTGTTTCCGCATATATGAACACCTCAGACGGTACTGTTGATACAAAATATGCCTCTGTAGGCGCAATTACTGCTGACATCAGAGACACCTTCGACGAGGGATATACTCAGGCTGTAAATGACGGTCACAATCATATTTCTCCCGATTTCGCAATCGATGCCTCCACCTGTGCTCTTCCCGAGCAGACATGGTTTATCAAGGATATGCTCCACTGCACAACACACGACGGACACGGTAGCTTCTATGAGGTGATGCTTACAAGCGATGAGCAGTTTTATGTTGACACCTATGAGCAGTATCCTCAGTTTATGCAGAACAATATCCCGGATATGACATTCGATAAGGTTGAAGAGCTTACAGCAACAGAAATGTTCAAAAAACAGCCCAACTTCACAAACTTTGTGATGATGATAAGATCATTCATAGATACAATAAAAGAATTTTTCAGTAACTTATTCTGATAAAGCAAAACTGCTTTCCCCAAAAAACAGGGAAAGCAGTTTTTTTATAATAACCGGTAACAAAAATCTCAAATAAACTAACATCAGCAATGTGCGAAGCACGAGCCCAAATCTCACATAAACTAACATCAGCGACGTGCAACGCACGAGCCCCAAAAACTTCAAATAAACTACCATCAGCGATGTGCAACGCACGAGCCCAAAACCTCAAATAAACTAACTTCAGCAATGTGCCAACGGCACGAGCGTCCATCCGCACAAGCTAAGAAAAGATAAAAACCAAACCTTTACACGGGAGAGCGGATTCAGAAATGTTCAGATTTTACGTCAGTGCGCCGTTTTGGAAAAACGGATGCAATGGCGTGAAATATGGGCATTTATGAACCGCCGACCATACTATCCTCTTAAATCAAAACCAAAAAAACCAAAGTTCGTCGGAACAACGAAGACAGTCCCGCACAAACTTCCCTAAAGCCACTGCAGTAGCAAGAGGACAAAAATTGCCTCTTCACGGAAAGTTGGGGGAAATTAAAAAATAAATATTGAAAAAGAGCATAGAAAACTCCAAAATGGTAGTTGCGAGACAAACCAAAGAAGGAGAATTCTATGCTCTTTGTTGAAGATATCAAAATTGAATTAAA
>JAZNSD010000008.1:0-10766 GCA_045591055.1 Acutalibacteraceae bacterium
TTGATTTAGTGAAAAGATAAGATATTCTCTCCTTTTCTGCACCAATATCACAAGTATTGAAAGGCTTGATGTTAGGCAGAGTTTTCAACATCATCTGTATTTCTTCCCCGGCTTTAATAAAGTCAGTATCATTCAGATAACCGAGTGAAAGAGTTTCTCTAACGTGCCACAGATATTCACGAAAAACTGCAATACGGGCGGCATTATCATTCTTGTAATACTGATTGAGCAAGCTCATAGCATAAAAGCCTGCGTAATGCTTCTTATCAATCGTAACTATACCGTCTCTGTAATCTGCACTGAAAAGCATTGTTTCACCACCTAATAAAGAATTAAAAGCACATACATTATATAAGAACAAATGTTCGCTTGTCAATATAAATATTCTATCAATATCATTTTAAAAGATTTTCAGTCCTAAAAAACGGACTTGCAAAAGGAAAAATATTTATTCTAAAAATTTGTGATGTTTTTTGTTGCAGAGAACGCTTTCAAAAAAGGTAAAACGATTATATAGGCTTATATACGAAGGTTTGCGGTATTGTTGCGTTTATCGTTTTACGGTTGTTGCGGTATTCCGTTAGAAATCGCACTTTTTCCGTATTAAGTATAGTAGAGAGAGGATAAAGACAAAGAAAAACTGCTCTCACGAGGAGAGCAGTATCTGTTTGCTATATTCTTGGCTTGGCATTATTCATTCTGCACAAAGACCAATTAAGTGTGGATGCTTTGACTTCATCAGCAATTTTCCATAAACTATCAGTAATACGAATTTCAACATTTCTTTGTATCAACTCTGAACACAAATCCGAAACCGAATGTTTTGTTATGGGGATTTGCGGTGTTTTTGCAACATAATATCCGGCTATTTCGTCTTGTAATTCAAAGTCGGTTATATCAAATTCATACAAATATAAAGTAGTGTTTTTCATTCTGTCAAACCAACTGTTTTCAATTACAACAACATGCTTAACAGACGATGAAGTAAAAAATTTATTCTTGTCGCAATCAGAAGTGTTTCTACCAATGTGATATGTAACCCTCGGGCAATCTCTTGGTGTTAAGAAATTGGGAAGCCGTTCTTCATCAATAGCCCATACTAAACCAACATTCTTATCTAAGTCGTTGCGAGTTGGTGTTCTCGGATTAAAAACTTCAATATTTGATTCTTCGCTCACATGAAATAATCTCATTGGGAAACCTCCTTATAATATTGTAGTTATAATACTTTCCGCATAATAGCCTGTCCGTTTTCTATTGCAACTTCAACAAAGCCCGCTTTCTTGTAAAGCTGTACAGGACCTTGGAAATCAAAATCATCTCTGTTTTCGGAAAGTTTTGCATAACCTTCAACAGCGATATATCCCTTTTCTTTTGCATCATTGCATACTCTTTCGATAAAAGCTGATGCAATTCCTTTACCTCTGTATTCAGGTGCGATTTCAAAGCAAACAATAGAAACAGTCTTTCCGCAAGTATTTTCTTTTGCAAATTGTGGGACAAACCCTGAATAGCTTTCAATATCTGCAGCATTGCACCAACCGATAGAAACATCTCCATCAAAAGCTAAATAACCATGTATTTTATTTTCGTTAAGCATTTTTACAGCATACTTACGGAGTGTTTTCTTAACACCAAAGATTTTGAATTTCTTAACCATCTTCTTAATGGTTTCTTCATCCTGATTAGGCGATGTACAATAGCAAGGTCCGTTAGGATTACCGTCGGTAAAAGCACGATTATCAAAGAAGTCAAGATAATCCTTATTTAATTCAGATGTTAAAGGCTTTATTGTGATTGGATTCATAAAATAATCCTCCATAATATAAAAGTCAAAATTACTGATGTCATTATATCACATCAACACCACAAATATCAATCTGTTTTACATACACTTGTTACTTCAACAGTAGCAGGTGTTTTTTGTACCCTAAAAATCAACATTCCATAATATTAATACTGCGATACATTCTGATACTAAAAGATACTTTCATATAATAAGTTATTATGTTTAGCAAACTACTAACTAGTATAAAAACTGTTGCTAAGATTTTTATCTTTGCAACAGTTTAGAAAGTTAATTATAAATAATTGAGTAGGAAACATATCATTATTTATCGGTCGATTCTATTTCGAAAAATTTATTAAGTATGTTTACAATTATATCATCCTTTTTCTCATTGTTAGAGATAGATTGTAATGTTAGAAGCATTTTATTTAGTGCGATAGAACTACTTTCTGCATCAAAATATGACTTTTTTGACTTCAAAGTCGAGTTAAACATACCGATAATTATTGTAAGGATAGCATCAGTTACTGCGCCTACAACACCCGTTATAACAGCACTATAATTCTTATCTAAAACAATACATAGTATTACTAGTAAAAATGTTGAAATTGTAACTCCAGTGAAAATCCAAAGCGAAAATCTTATTATTTTTTCTACATTTTCAATTTCACTTTTATGATATTCCCATATTATAGGAGATGTTTGTTCACATAGTCTTTTTGAATACTCAGATAACCAATCTTTATCGGATTGAATACCTTTAATAATGTTATTTTTATCATCATTCGGTATAGTACGAGTATTAGTTTCAGTATTTTTATCTTTTTTTAATGCTTCTCCCAATAGTTGTGTTGAATCTTTGGCAAGTTGCTGATTAACACTATGTACGAATGGTTTAGATCCTTCAATATTTTGAGTCATATACTACTCCAAACAAATAATTTTTTGTCCAAATCTATCTATGTATGGTATTTTGAGATGCTTCAATCTTTCTTCCATAACATTAATTGAAACAGCAAATATTTCAGCTAGATGAGAAGAAAATGGAATTGAATTTGGATATTCATTGTCTAAAAATTTACGTAATTCTCTTAAAGGAATAAGCAGTTCTCCAGCGAATATATTAGCCTTGTATTCTTTGTTATCTACAATTACACCATCGTGTCTATACTCAACAAATGGCATTGTTTCTTCTTCTAAATGTGCTAGACAGCAATGAGCTATTTCGTGTGCCAAAGTAAATCTATTACGATTTTTAGACTCACCTTTTCTATAAAGCAAAGCTAAATTACTTTCATCAGCAACAACTGCGCCCAAAATTTTCTCTCCATCATATTGGTCATACTTGCTAAAATCATATGGCAAAACTCTAATATTCATTCTAAATAGTATTTCAGAAATATCTATCGGATACTTATTACGTTCTGCAGTCCAATATGTATTCAAAATATCATCTGGACTTAATCCATTTAATTCTTTTAATTTAACACACATTTTAAAATCCTCTAATACGTTTCTTTCACTGTTTTTAAATCCTTTTAATTGTACATTGTTTTCGTTTAATGATTTTTCTGGAAATAAAACATTTATTCTTAGTCTATGATTTTTTTGTACGAAATCACTATTACTCATCCCGGGCATTCTACAATGTATATTAATTATATAGCATTTTTCTTCTTTTTGCAACAATTTTCCATTATTTTTTTTATGATATTTGTAATGCAACTTAACATCTCCCTTTAATAAAGATGTCTCATTATAACAAAAGATTTATTTTAAAATTGTCGTAATAATTGTTATAAAAAATTGATTTTACTTTTTTATAAGGAAAATCAATTTGCATTATTAGTATTTCTCATTAATAATATAACTAATTACAAGATAATTGTTAACATAATTGATTATTGCATAAAACCAAACTCTACACAAATATCAACTCTACATAAAATTAACCCAATAACAGAAAGGAAGTGTTTATCTTCAACATTCGCGACAGACCCATTTTCCACCGCACCCGTAGAGGGTGCTTTTTTTATGCCCAAATTTATTATCTAACAAAATTTTAATCTAATGGAGGAAAACAAATGAAAAAATTTAATGATGTAATCATCATCGGTGTTGACCACGGTTACGGCAACATCAAAACTGCAAACCACTGTTTCAGAACAGGCATTACGGCTTACGATTCAGAGCCACTTTTCACAAAGGATATGCTTGTTTACGGTGGTAAGTTCTATCTTATCGGTGAAGGACACAAGGAGTTTCTTCCCAACAAAATCAAAGATGAGGACTATTATGCCCTCACACTTGTGGCTATTGCAAAGGAGTTAAGTGCCGAAGACTTAACCGAGGCCACAGTTCACATTGCGGCAGGTCTGCCCCTTACTTGGACAGCAGGTCAGAAAGAGAGCTTCAAAGCATATCTCACAAAGAATGAGGAAGTAAGTTTTACTTGGCAGCATACCGAGTACAAAATCAGAATAGCAGGTGCAAGTATTTATCCGCAGGGATATGCGGCAGTTTCGCAGTTTGCAACCAAAATGGACGGTGTAAATCTTGTAGCTGACATTGGCAACGGCACAATGAATGTTCTTTATGTCATAGACGGCAGACCGCAGTCAGAGAGGATGTACACGGAAAAGTTCGGCACACATTTCTGCACTGTTGATATCCGTGAAGCCTTCTTAAGAAAAACACAGAGAGAAATCAACGAGCATATCATTGATGAGGTGCTCTGCAAGGGTACAGCAAACATTGTTCAGTCTGATATGAAGATTATCAAGGCAGAGGTACAGAAATATGTAGGCGAAATCTTTCACAGGCTCCGTGACCACGGGTACGATGAAAACACTATGCTTCTGTATATTACCGGCGGTGGCGGTTGCCTTGTAAAGAATTTCTACAAGTTCAATGCAGACCGTATTCAGTTTGTTGATGACATCTGTGCTGCGGCAAAGGGTTATGAGTACCTTGCCGAAACTATGATGAAAAGTGGCAGGATATGAGTGAGTACCGCATAAACGTCCGCTTTAATTTAAGTGACACAGAGCACACGGCAATCATTGATTATCTCAACAGCCTTGATAAAGAAAAGTACAAGTCAAGAAATCAGTTTATTATTGATGCAATTAAATCAGCCATTGCTTATGCGGACAGGCAAACAGCAGATGATGAACTGCTCCAAAAGTTCCGTGAAATTCTGAAAGAGGAGCTGAGTGGTATTTCAGTTGCTTCAGCAGTTCCTTCTTCGGCGGGTATTGATATGGAATTGACTGAGGAGCAGAAGCAGAAAAATGATGCAGGAGCGATTGCTTTTCTTGATATGTTTTAGCGGTGCCAAAACATTACGATTTCGGAGCCACAGACGAAAACACAATAAAAAACGGCACCGCTTACGGTGCCAACAGATGGGAGGTGATATTTATGACCGAGGATGAGAAAAAGCTTATTCAAGCCAAGCACAGACTTGAGCAGGCAAAAAACCGCAACCGTAAAAAGGAACGCACGGAACGAAACCACAGACTTATTGTAGAGGGTGCGATTTTGGAGAAGCTTTTACCTGAAATCAAGACGATGAACTTTACTGATATTGAGGGGTATTTACTAAAAAAACTTAATTAAAGGCTTATATATTCCCTTAAGGGCGCACTTACTCACCACCTCGTCGTCACAAGTTTCGTATCACTCGTTTCCGCATAACTGCGAAAACTCATTCACTTCACTGTTCCTCCTATCCCCAAAAAGTCTATGACTTTTCGGGGACCCCTTGTGCGGTGAAGTGCGCTCTCCGAGGGTTTATGCAAATAGCGCAATGCTATAACAATCATAGGAGCAAATGAGAAATCAACGAATGGTGTCTTTATTGTTATTGTAAGTCGTTTAATCATAAAAACAATAAACTTGTTTACTTTACAAATAAATTTATCAATCATACGCATTCTCCTTTCAATAATACTTTCTCTCTCATTTGCCTTTTTTCCTAGTGGACCTACGTCTGGTGAAACAGGAAAGGAGATGACTGTTTAAATGACATTTTAAAACTAAAAAATTATTTTGTCAACTAAAATGGAAGTAATGCCCGTAATACTCATTTAAGTAATACGGGCATATAGAATTATTCAGTTTCTTCTTTGTATATGTGCAGTTCTATACTTTCCTGAAGAGCAGAATCAATATCTTCCATGACTGTGTCGCCATCTAATTGTAATTCACACTCTACCTCTGCGTAAGCATCAGGAATATCCACTTTAATTTCAGCTTCGTAATATTTTTCACCGTCAGAATTAGTTTTCTCTGAAACATCAATTTCAGCCTCAGTTTCTTTTCCGTTTATCAATATGGTCACTTTGTTTGATACGGCTTCAAAAACTTCAGAAACAGTTTCAGCAACAGCGCCATCAGTAGCAGCGTTTGCTACTAAACCTATGGAACAAAGAATTGAAATTACTGCAACTAAAGCAACAAGTGTTTTACTAAAACCTGTGAAATGTTTTTTGTTAGTCATACTCATAATCCTTTCAATTGTTTCATCGGAAGGATGAATGTTTGAAAAGGTATCTGTATATTGTTTTTTACTCATCTATCCACTCATCTCCCAACTGTTCTTTTAAGTTTACTCTTGCACGACTTAACCTAGTTTTAACTGCCGACTCTTTAATTTTAAGCATTTCTGCAATGTCTTTTATCGATAAGTTTTCGTAGTAAAACAAATGAATTACCGTGCGTTCTTTTTTAGACAGCCTCATAACAGCATTATACAAATCTATTTGAGTTGTACTGTCTAAGTTGGCACCTGAAACAAAATCACAATCATCAATGTTTTTGTGATATCTGAATGGTAATTTTATGTAATTTTTACTTTCATTAACACAAACCGTCGTCAACCATTTGTCTAAATGCTCATTATCAGAAAAACTCTTAGGATATTTTAAAAGTTTTACAAAAACATTTTGAAGAATATCTTCAGCATCGTAAGTGCTTTTTGTGAAAGATAGAGCGATAAGAAAAAGACGTTGATTGTTGCGATTTACTGCTTGCATAAAATCATCATCTGTCATTGTTTCACCGCCTAATTGAAAGGTCCTTTCACTATAATAACAATTGAAGTTGTGGAAAGGTTACAAAAAATATTTTCATATTTAAGTTTACTGTAAAAAAGCACTTTGTCAATAATCGCTAAAACATAATAACAAATTTAACCGAAAGGACGTGATACCCGCAATTTATCACCTTGAAGCTAAAGTCATAACCCGTGGTGTTGGTCGCTCAGCCGTAGCCGCAAGTGCATATATGAGCTGCAGTGAAATCACTAACGAGTATGATGGCGTAAAACACGATTACACCAGGAAAGGCGGTCTTGTCTATGAGAGAATATTTCTCCCGTCACACGCTCCGCCTGAATGGTGTGACAGAAGTAAGCTATGGAACGCAGTTGAAGAAACGGAGAAAACAAGGGACAGCCGTTTGGCAAGAGAGTTCATTGTTGCTCTGCCCGTTGAAGTCAGCCGTGAAAGGCAGATAGCAGAGGCAGAAGAATTTGCAAAGGCTCTTGTGGATGACGGTATGTGTGTTGATGTCTGTATTCACGATACAGGCGAAGGCAATCCTCACGCTCACATTATGGCAACTGTCAGGCCGTTAAACCCTGACGCTACTTGGCAAAGAAAAACCGAAAAAGAATATCTATGTATCAGAGACGGTAAGGAGCAAGGCTTTACCGCCTCTGAATTTTTATGTGCCAAAAACGAGGGTTGGGAAAAGCAGTACCAATATTATGTTGACGGTAAGAAGGACTATCTTCCACCGTCAAAGGCTGACGGTTATGAGAGAGTAAACAAATACCCCAAAAGCACAAAGTACGGCAGACAGAATCCCATAAGCGAGCGTTGGAACAGTGATGAGCAGTTATGTGAATGGAGAAAGCTGTGGGCAGATATTGTAAACAGAGATTTAGAAGAAAAGAACATTGAGCCTATTGACCACCGAAGCTTTGCGGCAAGAGGAATACTTCTGCAACCGACAATTCACGAGGGTGTTTCAAGCAAGAAAATGAAGAAGAAAGGCAAGGTCACGGAGAGAATGAAAATCAACATACTCATCCGCAAAGATAACAGCCTGATTCTCAGCCTTCGCAAAACTGTTGAGGCGCTTACAGAGCTTGTTATCACTGCGGCAAAGCTGCTCATACCCGCACTTGCAGATGCTCTTGAAGGTATACGTGTCAGCATGATTATCCTTGAATGTGAAAGAAAGAGCATTAACCGAATGAAGCATCAGGCTATGAATGAAGTCCGTGATGCTGATGAGTTTTATGTGTACTTCCATAAGTTACAGGAAGATATTAAAACAACCGAAGAAAAGCTCAAAGAAGCAAAGAAGAAACTGAAGCTCACTCCCAAGGTTATGAAGCAGAAATATAACTCGGCAAAATGTGAGGTTAGTCACTATGAATTTGAGCTTAAGGAACTGAATTTTAAAATGCAGAATATTCTCTCACAAAATGAATGTGAAACCGAACAGGATATTGTTAATGCAAAGTCCTACTTTGAGAAAATGCGTAGGTTTGAAATCCCAAAGCTTGAAGCCGAGGAAAAGAGAATGGAAACAGAAATTCAAAAGACACTTGCTCAGTACCAAGAAACCGAAAAGCAAACTGATGAAGCAGATGCGGAAGAGCTGAAAGCAGAGAGAATGAAAATACGCCCCGAAAAAGAGAAAGAGGCAAGGCAAAAAGCTGAAACAGATTACAACATCAGCGAATACGATTTCAACCGAAGCGTTGATACCGTTTCAAAGCTCATAGGTGAACCGCCACCTAATTATCTTACCAAAGCTGAAATAGCAAGGCAGGAGGAATATGCCCGCTATGTTAAGCAGCAGGAAGAAAGGCAGCGGCAATTTGAAGAACGGCGTAAAACCCGTAATAATCAAAATATTAAGAATAAAAATGAAAGGAGCCGATAAAATGGCTAACAAAAATTTAAAAGCACCGGTAAACATCCCGGTAGAAAAAATTCATCCCTTTGAGGGACATCCGTATAAAGTTCTTGACAATGACGAAATGAATAATCTCATAGAGAGTATTCAGAATAAAGGTGTTATTTCACCCATTGTCGTAAGACCTTTAGAAAACACAACAGATGAATATGAACTTATCTCAGGGCACAGAAGACTGAGAGCATCAGTGAAAGCAGGGCTGGAAACAGTACCTGCTTTAATTTATGCCGTAAGCAGAGATGAAGCAGCAATTATGCTCGTTGACAGTAATCTGCACAGAGAGCATATACTCCCGTCAGAAAAAGCATTTGCTTACAAGTTAAAATTAGAAGCGTTAAATCATCAGGGTAAAACTTTTGGACAAGTTGGCCAAAAGTACAGCAGAGATTTAATGGCAGAGTCAGTTGATGAAAGTTCAAGACAGATTCACCGCTATATTCGTCTTACAAATCTCATACCCGAACTCCTTGACCTTGTTGATGAAGAACGAATAGCCTTTACCCCTGCAGTAGAGCTTTCCTATCTAAATGAGGTGGAACAGGCTGATTTGGTTGAAGAAATACGTGCCTGTGATGCTACACCTAATTTATCTCAGGCACAAAGGCTTCGTGCCATCAGCAGAGAGGAAGGTTTGACTCCTGAGCATATCGGTGAAATCTTGGCTGAGGATAAAGCGAATCAGAAACCTATGATAAAAATGCCTGCAGAAAAGATACAGAAAATTGCTCCGAAAATCAAGGAAAAAGATTTAGAAGACTTCATATTGAAATCTTGCGAGTATTACTACAGACATCTGATGCGAAGTCGTGACAGAGATGCTAGATAAGGAGGTAGCCTATGGGTGATGAAGTAAAGATTAATTATACCGAAACCAATGTTAATCCTGATAGTCTCAGCGGTGTTCTCATTTCAGAGAATGCCGCTGAATCTCTTGTCAGATGTTTTCTTCCCGATATAGTGTCCTTCTTTGAAAGTGAAAGCGGCAGAAAAGAGTTTGAAGAATGGGACAAGGATTGGGATAAGTTAAAAGAAATCGTGTAAAAAACAGCGGGTGCGATATAAAAGTCGCATCCGCACATTTAACAAAAACAAGTATATAAATTACAATATTTACAGTTAATCAAAGGAGGTAAATATATATGATAGGCGTTATCTACGCAAGATACTCTTCCGATAATCAGAAGGAAGAAAGTATTGACGGTCAGCTTCGTGAATGTAAAGCCTATGCCGAAAAGAACGGTATCCAAATTGTTGACACCTATATTGACAGAGCATTGTCTGCTAGAACAGATAACAGACCGAGATTTCAGCAGATGATAAAAGATAGTGCTTCAAAGCACTTTGAGGTTATACTCGTATGGAAACTTGACCGTTTTGCCCGTAACAGATATGACTCGGCTCATTACAAAAATATGCTGAGAAAGAACGGAGTTAAGGTTGTATCTATTACAGAAACCATCTCTCAGGGTGCAGAGGGTATTCTTCTTGAAAGCTTACTTGAAGGTATGGCCGAGTACTACTCAGTAGAGCTTGCAGAAAAGGTTACAAGAGGAATGATGGAAAACGCTCTTAAATGTAAATACAACGGCGGTACTTTGCCAATTGGTTACAAGGTAGATAAAGAGCAAAATTATTTAATTGATGAGGTTACTGCACCTGCGGTGGTTTTAGCATTCAAGAGCTATGCTGAAGGTATGTCAATGCAACACATTGCAAATATGCTCAATTACCAAGGCGTACGCACTCATAAGAAAACCAAGTTAGATGTTGACATTGTCGCCCGTATGCTGCACAACCGAAAATATATCGGTGAATACAAGTTTAAGGATGTTATTACACTGGGAGGAATTCCCGCAATAGTAGATAAGGAGTTGTTTGAATTGGTACAGGAAAAAATGAAGCAGAATAAGAAAGCCCCTGCAAAGCACAAAGCGGAAGATGAATATCTTCTGACTACAAAGCTCTATTGCGGCAAGTGTCA
>JAZNSD010000009.1:0-116930 GCA_045591055.1 Acutalibacteraceae bacterium
CCGACCGTTTTTTCTGCGGTCGGTTTTGTGTTTATTATATAGGAAATTGCTCGCGTTGTGAGCAATTAGCATATAATTCGCCTGCGGGCTCATTGAATGACGCAAGCTTATTGAACAAAAAACACCTTTTCGCCCCCAAGACCCAGGGCCGGGGGGTTGAAGCAGAATGCTTTTTTATTATACAGTTTATTCAAGAATGATCGAGGTATTGTATTCATCCACTCCGTAGTGACCGATGCAGTTTTTGAGCATATCGGCTATATCGGCTTTTTTACCGTTTATCTTAACGGCATTGCCTGCAAGGGAGAGAACAGGCGAGAATCTTCCGATAACACCCATAAATGCATCATATTCGGGAGTGCCCGCGATATAGGGGGCATTTCCCACAAACACATTTCTTACGATTTCCGTAAGAAAATCTCTCAGCGGTCTGTCTTTTACAGAGTCATCACATTTTACATAAAGCTTTTTGCACAAAGAGCCTATTGTAGCCGTATTAAGTGACTTACCGAAGAACTCAAGCACGGATTTCAGAGCATCATTTTCGGGAAGGCGAAGCTTCCTCATAAGTCTTCCGGGATCATCTGCCATACAGTCAAGATATGTATTTATCATCATATCAAACTGACGGCGGAAATATTCCTCATTCGAAAGACCCTCCATATCCCAGTCGAATTCGGGCACGGGGATTGTGCTTATATTGACCTTTGATGCATTTTCCACCTCAACAAGACGCATAGAAGCAGGACAGCCTATAAGCGAGCCTGTGCATACATCCCAGAAGCGGTTGCCTTTTTCCGAAAGCTTCATTTTTATACTCTGGTTGTGCATATGCCCCGTAAAGCAGAGATGAACTCCCTCATCTGCAAGCATGGAGGTTATATTATCTGCATTTGGCATTACTGCATCTCCCACAAGACCGAACAAAGGACAGCCGGGAATAAGAGGATAATGATTCATAGCAATCATCATCTGTCCGTCTTTTCTTGCTTTTTCTGTTTCGCGCAGTATCCATTCGATCTGCGAAGCTGTGTATGTGTGCTTATTCACGCTGTCGCCGTCATTATTAAGAGCTAAAAGTCTTATTCCGTCGGCAAGCTGTGCTACATATGACAAGGATTCTCTGTGGACGGATAAGGCATCTTCGAAGCCGAATTCATAATAAAGATCATAAAGCTCTTCGCGCTTTGTTCCCTCGGGCTCAAGCCTTCCCGTTTCATCGAATGCAAAGGGATGGTCATTGAAATCGTGACCTGCCGTAATTACAAATATTCTTTTTCCCTTTGCCTTAAGCTCTTTAAGCAGACTGATAAACTCAAGATGGCTGAGCTTTTCACCGTTGAAGCTGAGATCTCCTGCGATAAGAACCGTATCAGCCTCATCCGAATCACCAAGCCACTTCATGGCTGCTTTATTGATTGCAGAGGTTTCGGCAAAGCATTTCTGCTCATACTGCATAAACTCGTGATACTTTTCACCGCTGCAGCCGAGTGAGGGTGCAAAATAATGGGTATCGGTAATAACAAAAAACTTAAAGGACATCAGAAGGAACCTCCTTTATAATTCTGAAATTTTCCGGTTTTCTTTCCTTAGGTTCGGGCTCTTCCGCCTTTTCTCCCACAGCAATACAGATATCAAATTCAAAATTCTCAGGGATATCAAGTATTCGCTTCCACTTTCTGCCCTCAGGAGCATCTAAAAGTCCGCCGATACTTGCGATAATGCAGGACCCCAGTCCCATACCTTCAGCGGCAATTGCAATATTTTCAACCATAATACCACTGTTCATACCGTCTTTATTCTCTGAGAATATGAAAAACAACGCAGGTGCGCCCTGATAAACGGGATTTACATCCCAGCGTGTATAAGCGGGTGTATCCCAGCCCACCTTGTTTTTGAAATCTGTATTAAGAGCATCAAGAGCCTTTTTATCGGTAAGCACTCTTACGTGGCAGGGCTGTGAATTCCTGCCGCTGGGTGCCCACATAGCACAATCAAGAAGAGTGTTCAGCACTTCGTCCGACAAAGGATTTTCTGTATAAGACCTGATTGTGCGCCTTCTTAAAACTGCATTTACGGTTTCATTATTTACTTTCATCGGTTATTCCCCACCTTATTATAATATTCATTCACAAGTGACGGCTCTCTTACAGAGGTATAGGCATTGCACATCACATTTATTTTTGACTGAAGAGGGTCTTCGCTGACAATTTTAAGACATTCATCTCTTTTATCCGCAAAAATGGAAGCATCGGTAAGAATATTTACCCTGTATACAAGATAAGCATAGTCCTCATACTGAAAAGCAGAAGCGTTTCCTTCTGCTACCGTCTTTATTTTATCATAAAACGAAGAGGAAAACTCGTGGTCATCGCTTCCTGCCACAATTGTTTCAAAGGTCTGCTCGGCAAAGGGGAAATCCTGAGACACGGTGGCATAGGCATTATCAATGCCGTACTGAGTTGTCATCTGAGTGAGCGCCTTATTAAAAACAGTGTTGAGCCTTGCAACCTCTTCATCCGAAAGAGGATGCTCATTTCCGTAAACATCCGTATCAGTCAGAGGTACTCTTATATATCTGAAAGCGATGAATTTATCAAGAAGGATGCCTCTTAATACAGCATCAGAAATTTCATCCGTACCGCCCTTATCGAAAAAGGCAATACGCAGCTTTTCTATATATGCATCGCTTGTTTTTATTTTAAGAAAGGTCTCCTTGCTCACACCGATATTTTTATAATGGGTGCCGAACATATTCCACAGAGAATTCACCTCTTCGGCAAGAAGAGATTTTTCATCATCTGTAAGAGAAAGCCCGTAGGCTGCAAAGGTAGAATTCACCGCAACATATCTGATACATTTATAGGTTGCCTGGGTTATTCTTCCGTCCTTGCCGCCGCCTGCCTCGGGAGAATTCCACACATCGTCAAGATAATATCTGAATATCTCACCGTCAATGGGAGTTCCGTTCACGGAAAGGGGATAGCCCTCTGTTTTTTGGGTGTTGCAAGCTGTAAAACAGCTCAGAGCCAATATAATCACCATCAAAAAGGTAAATACTTTTTTCATTTAAGCCTCCGCCAAAAGGTTATATTTAATATATTATACTTTATTTATGCCGTGTTTTCAACACAAACTTGACTGTAAATATAATTTGTGCTATAAATATAATGAGGTGTTATGTTGTGTTTGAAAAAGCTCTGATTACCACACTTAAATCATCAAGTGCCGTAATATATGTAATAACAATGGTCGCTCTGTTTTCCTTCCCCGTAAGCTTTATTATCCATGCATTCTTACCCCCTGTGTTCAATCTCACGGGCATTGAAACATATGCGGATAAGGACAATGCTTCCGGAACAGAAAAGGATGGAGAATACCGCATCGATTTTCATATTGAAGCCTCAAGCGGTAAGTTCTCACCCTATGAATACACCATTGAGGAAATTACTCTTCAGGACGATTCCTTTTTAGATTTTGCCGACAGCTTTAAGGTTATTCTTGATGAGCCCTCTCATTTTACAAAGGATGAGCCTGATGAAATGACAGTAAGCCTTTATATATACACCGACGAAGAATTCGACATTAATGCAGTATGCAGCGAAGCTCAGTTCAAAACAAAGGTATACGAAAAAGGCTTCGGAGAATTCAAAGTAAAATACGGCAGTGACACATAATTAAACAACCCTGAATCTGCAATAAACAAGCAGCTTCAGGGGCTTTTTTATATTTCTTTATATTTCTTTTTGTCTGAGAATTCCTTTATAAAGTCCGTCGATGCATTCACCTACGGGGACATAGCCTTTTTCACTGTAATAGCTTTCGAGTGCTTTATTATCATCTGCAGAATCAAGGCGGAAATACCGTTTTCCCTGATTTTTTGCATATTCCTCAGCCTTTCTGAGGAAGACCGCACCTGCGCCCTTCATATTAAGAGGAACGGCAAAATTATGAAGGTAGTAAGCCTTTTCATCTCTGATTTCAGGCACCGTATTCCAGCGATCATCCTCACTTTTAAGAACAGCAGCTGCCGCGATTTCACCGCTTACGGGGTGAGAGAGTACAAAGACCTCCCCCTTCTGCCGTTTTTCTTCATAATAGGAAAGGGGATAGACCTCATCATATTCTGTGACATTCCATTGCTTTATGCCAACCTCGTCCATCCATTTCATACGGCTTAATATAATTTCAAACATAAGAGGAATCTCTTCCTCTTTTATTTTTCTGAATTCATAATTTTCATAGAGAGCAATACTGTCCTTTATTCTGTTCACGCAGTTTATCACCGACTTTTTGTCTGCACTCCATAAGGGAGCAACAAGTGTTTTTTTATTTCCGTCCCCCGTAAGACGGTGCACAGCCATAGTTTCGGGGATAAGAGGCAGAAGACGGGATAATATATCAAGATACTCCTGTTTTCCGAGGACCTTAACATTGCCTTTTTTATATTCTTCATAAAGAGGGGAATCGGAAAGGATATGCAGAAGCTGGATTTTTATTCCGTCCGACTTGTTTGCGATTATGTATTTCAGTGTATTCTCCATATCCTCAGGTGTTTCACCGGGAAGCCCTGCAATCATATGAGTAATAACATATATGCCGTTCTCGTGAAGTCTTTTTACCGCAGACTCATACTCTTGGTTTTCGTAGCATCTTCTGATATATTCTATAGTTTCCCTCTTTGAGGTCTGAAGTCCCAACTCTATCCACACAGGCTTGATTTTATTGATTGCGGAGAGCAGCTCAATAACATCATCCCCGAGACAGTCGGGACGTGTTCCTACAGAAAGCACATCAACAAGAGGATGATTTATTGCTTCATAAAACAGATTTTTCAAGCGTTCAACAGGGGCATAAGTTGAAGTAAAGCTCTGAAAATATGCAATATAGCCGCCGTTTTTATTTTTATGCTCCACACGCTTTACGGCATTTTCTATCTGAAGCTTTATATTATCGCCTCGTTCCGCAAAATCTCCCGAGCCTGCAGAAGAGCAAAAAATACACCCGCCCGTTCCCTTTGTTCCGTCACGGTTAGGGCAGGTGAATCCCCCGTCAAGGGATATCTTATACAGTTTTTTGCCGAATTTTTCACGGCAGTAATCATTCATCGTTTTCATAATTATTTATGATAGCTTTCGCCTGCATTTATTTTACAGCCGCGGTATATCTGTTCAAGAAGCATTATTCTTGCAAGACGGTGGGGAAATGTCATTTTTGACATAGAAAGCCTCACCGAAGAACGGCTCTTTACCTTTTCGCTGAGTCCGTAGGAGCCGCCGATTATAAACACGATATGGCTTATGCCCGAAAGCGCGCTGTCGGACAAAAGACTCGCAATATCCTCAGATGAATACAGCTTCCCCTCTATACAAAGGCTTATAACCTTTGCCTTAGGGGGAATTTTTGCAAGTATTTCATCCCCTTCCTTTTCAAGAACGGAATTGATTTCGCTTTCCTTCGGGTTTTCGGAAAGCTGACCTGCCTTTATTTCAATTATATTCACCTTGGCATAGGCTTTTAATCTTTTGAGATACTCGTCGGACGCCATTTCGAAAAAAGCATCCTTGAGCTTTCCCACTGAAATAATCGTAATTGTCTGCATATTTTCTACCGTTAAAATGTAATAAATTTATCCATATTGCTTACGGGTGCTACATCAAGAAGATAGTCCCTGCCGCCTACTGCACCCGTGTGCTTCAGAGCAGCATTAGTACAGGAAAAGGCTCTGTCGGGCGTGTTGTTTTCACGGCTTAAATGACCAAGCACAAAACGTCTTACTCCCATCCCAAGAAGCTCTCTTGCCGCAGATGCACAAAGAGTATTTGACATATGGCCTTTTTCCGAGCGTATTCTCGCTTTAAGAGACGGCGGATAGGGACCGAAATCAAGAAGGACATCATCATAATTCGATTCAAGAAGCACGAGATCGCAGTCCCCCAGAGTTCTTAACATCTCCCCTGTTATCTTTCCCGTGTCAGTACATATACCCACGGTCCTGTCGGGCAGAATTATTTTATATCCGCAGCTTTCCTTTGAATCGTGGTAAGTGGGAAAGGCTGAAACGTGTATATCCCCTATGCTCACACCCGAGGGCATAATTTTTTCATAGGGAAATTTTCCGTTGAGAATATCCTGAGACATAAGCCCCGATAAAGTACCTCCCGTCGCATAAACGGGAATTTTTCTTGTCCCTGCAAAAACTCTTAACGCCCCCACGTGATCGGTATGCTCGTGAGTGATAAAAACCGCTTTTACACTGTCGGGAGAAATACCTGCTCTCTCCATAGACAAAAGCAGCTGCTTATTATTTGTTCCCGCATCAATAAGCACACCGTAAGAGGCTGTGCCCACATATGCAGAGTTTCCGCTTGATGATGAACAGAGTGTACAGAATCTTGCCATACAAATAACCTATATAATATCCTTCTTCTGAGTAGTATAAAACCATATTTCACCCTTGCGCTTTGACATATAGAAGGTAAAGCCTCCCATAAGTCCTGCGCTGTCACCTCTTTTGATTTCACCCGTAAGAGGATTTTTGAAAACATATTTTGAATCGGGCACTATATAAGGCTGAATATTCTTGTGGGATTCAGCTGCATTTTCAGTTCTTATGACCTGAATGAAGCCCGTGCCGTCCTCTTCATTGTGGAACTGCACGGCATACCAGCCCGATTCTTTTTCCGAAAGCTGATAATAATCGCATTTAAGCTCATATTCTGCAGCCTTTCTCCACAAGGGAACCATTTTTCTTGCTGTATTAAAAACGGTTTCACCCTCATAATAGTCGTGGCATACTGTTATTGCAGGAGTAAAAGCACATAAGAAGCTGTATTCATCAACATTTCTGCCCTTCGTGAATCTGCTGTCGTTTTCCTTTGCATGTGCTCTGAAATAGGGAATCCATGAGAACATTTCATAATTATGAAAAACTCTTTCGGCTGTATTTCCTATGTGCATATCCGTATACTGCATAGGTACACTGCGGCACATCATATCCATTTCATTTCTTGTTCCGCCTGCAGCACAGTTATCTATAACAAGTCCGGGATTACGAAGCCTCAGCTCATCATATAACCTCAGAAGTGCCTGCATATGGAGGTTTTCCATTGCCCCCTCACGGTCTTCGCCCTCATTTTCCTCGAAATATTTATCCGGAGTAAAATTAAAGTCCTGACGGTAAATATCGATCCCGCCTGTTTTTATATGAGCATCCAGCATTCCCAGCACAAAATTGAAGCATTCGGGATCGGAATAATTAAGAAGACGGCATTCTTCCTCTTCACCGTCGCTGTTATGTGCTTTAAGGCACCATTCGGGATGAATATAATCAAGCTTAGAGCCTGCCATAACTCTTTCAGGCTCAAACCACACAAGAAGCTGAGAATCATTTTTATGAAGATAATCGGATATGGGTCTGAAGCCGTCGGGCAGCTGCTCGGGATTGGGAGTCCAGTCCCCCACATTCCACCATCTGTGTTCACAGGGATACCAGCCTGCATCTATCCACCAGGCGTCGGGCTTCAGTCCTTTTCTTATGTATGTTTCTATAGCTTCAAGCTGATTTTCGGTGGTTATCCCCTCAAACTCACTGTAACCGCCTATCATATGAGTATGTAAGAACATAAAGGGAGAAATTTTTTCTCCGTTTTTACCCGTAGGAAGAATGTGACTGAAATAAAATCTTCTCCAGAGATTTCTTCCCTTGTTTTCGTCCCCCTGCCAGAAAAGCATTGTAAGATTGGGGGTTCTCATGGTTTCGGCAGGATGAAGCCTCATACGGCATCTTGCCTGAGAAAGTGTATATTTCACGCCCTCATCACAGGGAGTGAGCACCATTTTCCATTTTCCGGGCCAACCGATACAAAGGTGAACCGAATATTCTTCAAAAATAATTGTCATAAAGGGAGATGCACCGTCTGCTCCGCGGCAGAATAAGGGAGATATAACCCTTTCGCTGTCAAGCCTCTCCTTTGGAAAGCGTGTGAATACCTCATCATTTCTTGTGTCGCCGTTTCCCGTTATAAGATAAGGCTGTGTACCCTTGAGCACACCGCTTACGGCAAAATCTGTAAGTATTCCGGAATCTGTTTTTCCGCGGCTTGTTATATCCGCTCCCCATTTAACAACAGGAAAATCGGAATACAGGGTCTCACGTGCAGTTATAATCATACCCTTTGATGCCACAGCAGAATACTCCGTAGTAATAACAGCACTGTCACAAGTATATCTTTTCATAACAGGACGCAATTCCCCGGGAATACCCCCGGTCAATTCGCCGTCAAAGGCAAAGGTTACAGGTATATCCTCCGTTTTTTTACACGCTGTCATTTTATTTCTCAGTTTCATATCGGTATTCATATTCACACCCGCTTAAAGTTTTTTACACTCAGGTTACATTTTTCCGCCGAATTTTCCGCCCATTTTTCCGCCAAGCTTTCCGCCCTTCTGTCCGCCGCCGAAATTACGGTCAATGGAAAGAATATTTGTTTCAAATGAGAATACAATTGCATCCTCTTCTCTGCTTCTCTTGAGAGCAAGCTCAATCATTCTGTCAAGCAGCTCTTTATAAGGAACACCTATGGGCTCCCACAGATAGAAGGACAAGGAGCCGGGGATAGTGTTGATTTCATTGAGATAAACCGTGTCTGTATCCTCGTCTATCATAAAGTCGATTCTCGACACACCGTTACAGCCAAGCACCTTGAATGCCTTGACTGCAAGAGAACGGATCTCTTCTCTTCTTTCGGGGGTGATATCAGCAGGAATCTTTCTTGCAAGGCTTGCCATACCCTTGCTGCCGCCTGTTTTCTTGCTGCCGCCTCCCTGAAGATATTTATTTTCATAGCTTAATATTTCATCGCTCTTTGCAGGCTGCTCGCATTCGGAGGCCTCAGCGTGCTCGGTATCACCGAGAACGGAGCAGTTTATTTCCTTGAGATTTGTGATTGCCTTTTCTACAAGAACAACAGAAGCAAATCTGAAAGCACCGTCAAGAGAGGTATAAAGCTCCTCATCATTATGAGCAACACTGATACCTACGGATGAGCCTAAGTTTACAGGCTTTACAATTACGGGATATCCTATTTTATCACGGCATGAGGAGATGACCCTCTCAGGATCAGCAAAATCTGCAGATATAAATCTGATACAGTCGAGAACAGGCACATCATTGTCCTTGAGCACCGTTTTCATAACATATTTATCCATACCTACTGCAGAAGAAACAACATCACAGCCTACATAAGGTACGCCTAAAATCTTAAGAAAGCCCTGCAAGGTTCCGTCTTCTACATTTGTACCGTGAACAATGGGGAAGGCAACATCAATTTCGGAAATGACATTGCTGCCGAATTTTGCAAAGGGATAACGCATAATTTTAGCCTTGCCGTCGATATTCATAAGAACACAGCGTGTGCTCTTCTTTATGAGCGCGGGAATATTTTTGTATTCTTCAATACAGGAGCATTCAAAGCCTGTATAAAACTCATTATCCTTTGTTATGTAAACGGGAATAACATCATATTTTTCTGCATCAATTGATGCAATTGCCTGCAAAGCGGAAATAACGGAAACCTCGTGTTCAACAGTTTTTCCGCCGAAAAGTACACACAGTTTAATTTTCATATTTCACACGCTCCTTTCTTAATAGTTATCGGGAAGGTCATTTTCAAGAAGAATAATCTTCTTTTTATCTGTTTTCATAGCATAAAGAGTGCTTATAGCCTCTGAAAAATCCTCGAAGGTGAGAAGATTTTCCTTGTTGAATCCTTTTTTCATTATTCCGTTTCTTATGGCAGCAGTCTGCTTTTCACCGATAAGAACAATTTTGTCACAGCACTCAGCTGCATATTCACCGAATTCGCTGTTGAGCTTTTCCTCATCGGCACCCAGCTCAACCATACCGGGAGTAACAAGAATTCTCACACCCTCCATATCCTTAAGGGTTGAAAGAGCGGCACGGCAGCCTGCAGGATTTGAGTTGAAGGCATCGTCAATAATTGTAACCTCGCCCTTGTTGACTATCTGCATACGGTGAGGCACAGCTTCAATTCTTCTTACATAGCGGTTCATTTCGGACAGAGGCATGCCGAAGCCGTGAGCGGCTGCAATTGCACCTGTTATATTAAGGACATTGTGTCCGCCGATAAGCTTAGTATCAAAATTCTCAGTTTCGCCTGAGGGGGTACGTACGGTAAATGAAGAGCCCGCGGAGGATGCCTTGATATTGTATGCATAATAGTCGCAGTCTTCTGTAGTGCCGTAGGAGATATATTTTCTCTTGGGAAGGTTGTTTCTTATAACCTCATTGTCAAGATTGATATAGAGTCTGCCGTCCTCAGGAAGAGCGTCGCTGAGCTCATACTTGGTTTTTATTATATTTTCCTTTGAGCCGAAGGATTCAAGATGCTGCTCGCCGAGAGAAGTGATGATACCGTGCTTAGGATGAACTATATCGCAAAGCTCCTTGATATCGCCTACCCATTTTGCACCCATTTCGCAAAGGAATATCTTATGTATAGCACTGAGAGAGCCGCGTACGGTCTTAACAACACCCATGGGTGTATTGTAGCTTTCGGGAGTAACAAGAGTGTCTGTCCATGCACGTAAAATCGTGTAAAGATAGAATTTCACACTTGTTTTACCGTATGAGCCCGTAATACCGATAATATCAAGCTCGGGACATGCGCGGAGCATCTTCTTTGCATCATTGAGATAATATCTGTTGACGCATTTTTCTATAGGCTTGTTTATAAGATTTGCAAGAACTATATAAGCGGGAGACAAAGCACATATAAGCCCCAGTCCCATGAAGCTTAAATTCTTATTATCAAGTGTGAGAGTATATATCACACCGCCATAGGATGCAAGAAGAAGTATCACGGCAGTAACAAACATTCTCTTTACTCTGGGAGTATAAACAAGGGGCTTTTTATGTTTCTTGTTTCTGTTCTCAACAGCTATTGCAATAACGCCGGCAAAAAGCGCTGCTGCACAAAAAGCCATAAGAGTTTCAGAGCTGATAAGTCCCGTGAATGAAAGCAATAAAACAATAGCTTCAACAGCATAACGGGATATATTCTTCCTGAACCAGCCCATATGTGTGGAAAAACGATAGCCGTTGAGCTGGAACATATGCATATTGAAAATAAGACTCTTGAAAACGGAATAGATTGCAGCAAGTGTGATCATTCCGAAAAGTATCTGCAGATAAGGTGCCATAATGTGCCTCCGTAAAATGTAACTGTATAAAAATCTTTTTCGGTATTAAAACCCGATCCTTACTTATAATCCCAGGAATGATTTCATAATCGCATTGAAAAGCACAGGATTATCAATAAAGGAATAGTGACCTGCACCCTCAATACGCGCAAGTCCTGCATCGGGTATAAGCTGTTCCATTTTTTCGGCATCCTGAATGGGAGTAGCCGTATCAAGAGTGCCCCATATAAGAAGTGTGGACTGCTTTATACCCGAAAGAAGATGTGTAAGATCCTCATTTACCACATTGATAAGTATTTTTTTCATAAGAGGAGATGCTGCCTTATAGTCGGCTGAGCCAACCTTTGACTGCATTTTCTCCATAAGCTTCGGTGTGGCGCTGAGAAGCTTTTTGCCCAGCTTGATAATTTTTTCCTTCTGAAGCTGTTCTGCGGATTTTTCGGGCTTTATACCTGCGGAATCCACCAGAATGATCTTTGTAACGGTAAAGGGAAGGTTAGTTCTGTTTACCATTTTGATAATAACTCTGCCGCCGAAGGAGTGTCCGAGAAGAATAACTTTTTTAACACCAAGATT
Organism: Acutalibacteraceae bacterium; assembly: GCA_045591055.1. Taxonomy (GTDB): domain Bacteria; phylum Bacillota; class Clostridia; order Oscillospirales; family Acutalibacteraceae; genus RUG806. Next base: position 11,800 of record JAZNSD010000009.1, read on the forward strand.
CTTTATGAATTCAACGGCAAAATCGGTATAGTCATCCACACACCATTCTCCCGGAGGTTCGGGTGTTTCACCGAAACCGGGCATATCGGGAGCTGCAACAAAGTATTTTGCACTTACGGGAAGCGCGCAATTTCTGAAAAGCTCGATATTTGAGCCCCAGCCGTGAAGCATTATAACTGCTTCTTCGGCACTTTTATCTCCCATAGTAAAATAATTGACGTTTATATTATTGATCTGCATTTGTATAAATCCCCGTCCTCTCCATAAAAATAGTTCACTGATATTATATGCAGCTTTTCTTTGCAGGTGAAAATCAATCCGCTGTCATAAGAGAGGCAATATCAACAGGTGTGGCATCTGCCCACAGCTTTTCAAGGTTATAATACTCCCTCTGATCCTGTAAAAATACGTGAACCACAACATCGTGATAATCAAGAAGAATCCAGCCTGTTGCCTTTCCTTCTACCTGTCTCGGCTCAAAGCCTTCAAGTCCGAGCTGATATTCAACCTCGTCGGCAAGGGCTCTTACCTGGGTATTTGAAGTACCTGCCGCAATTACAAAGTAATCGGCAACTATGGTAAGTGAGCCTATTTCAAGAGCAGTTATTTCAACAGCCTTTTTACTGTCAAGTGCTTTTACTGCTATTTCAAGTTTCTTATTCATACTTTTCCTTCCTTTTATAAAAAAACATTATCTCAGTATAATTTCGTTATAGCAATCCACTGTATCGGGATGTATGGGACGGCATTTTTCGCTGAGCTCATATATAGTGAAGCGAAGTCCCTCTTCCATTGCCTTTTCAAGAGAAATCTCTGCTCTTTGTCTCATATCCTCCACTCCGGCATAGCTTCTGTCGGCAGAAATAAAATCTGCAACAAAAAGTATCTTTTCCCCTAAAGACATATTCCTTCTGCCCGTAGTGTGATAGCGCACCGCTGTTATTATTTCTTCATCATAAGAATAATTCTTTTCAAGATAACGTGCTCCTGCGATTGCGTGCCAGAGCTTGGGCGCAGCCTTTTCGGTATCGGTAAGACTTATACCCTCTTTTTCAAAAAACAGGGCATATTCCTCATCGCTAAGCTCCTTAAGTACATCATGACCGAGACCTGCGATATATGCCTTGTCCGGATCATAGCCGTATTTTTCCGCAAGAGCTCTTGCACTTTTTGCAACCTCCAGCGAATGAGTATAGCGGAAGCGTGAAAGCCTCTCATCAATATCATCAAGCAGTATTTCTTCCTTATACATCCGTATACAGTCCTTTTTGCATTATATATTCTTCCACTCTCCGGGAGGTATACATGGAAATATCCCTTCCGTGAGAAACACGGTTCCTGATTTCGGTGGAGCTTATTATAAACGGCTCAAAATCAAGAATAAGGCACTCCCCGTGCTGTCTTAATTTTTCATCCGCATAATTCTCAAGACACTTTTTTTCCACATTATCCTCACGGGATACAGCAACAAGGGTAACAAGGCTCAGGATCTCATCGAATCTGTACCATTTATCAAAATGCAGAAGCTGATCGGAACCTGTGAGAAGATACAGTCTTTCACCCGGAAACATATCTCTTACAGCCTTTACCGTATCAACGGTATAGCTTTTTCCGCCCCGCTTTATCTCCATATCCGACACAAGGAATCTGTCATCGTCGAACATAAGAGAGCACATGTTCATTCTGTCGTATTCCCCTGCCCCCGATGTGGTCTTGAAGGGTGACATTGCCGTAGGTATAATAAGCATTTTTTTCAGAGAAAGCCGTTCGAACACAAACTCAGCAAGCTTTTTATGTCCGCTGTGAACCGGGTCGAAGCTTCCTCCGAATATACATATTCCGTTATTTATCATTTTGCATTCTTTTTAGGAAGTCTTTTATCCCTTCCCTTTTTATCTTCAAAAGGACTTTTCTTTTTACCCTGAAGCTTTGCAAGTCTTTTTCTCTCTTTTACGGGATTGACTTTTTTCTTGGGTGCAGTCTTTTTCTCCTCGTGAAGAGAAGGACTGTAGCGGTATAAAACGATAACACCGCCTATTACCTGCACCACCTCACTGCCGGTTTTTGCAGCCAACTCCTCGGCAGCCTCACGCACAGATAAGGGAGAGGTTTCTGTAAGAACTCTCAGCTTTATAAGCTCCCTTGTTCTGAGAGCTCCGTCGGTCTGCTCAATAAGTGTGTCTGAGATGCCGCCTTTTCCCACCTGAAAAAGCACATCAAGTGTATTTGCCTGTCCCCTGAGGGCGGCTCTTTCTTTGCTTGTCATATTTTACCTCATTATTATAATATTTCCGATAATTTTTCCTTAAGGGCTCTCAGAGAATTTCCTCTGTGGCTTATTGCATCCTTTTCCTCTGCCGAAAGCTGGGCAAAGGAACGCTCTCCCACCATAAAAACAGGGTCAAAGCCAAAGCCATTTTCACCTTTCGGCCCGTAGCCTATAGTACCCTCGCAGACACCCGTTACTGAAAATTCTCTTCCGTCGGGGAAAACTACTGCGGCGCAGCTTACAAATCTTGCCGTACGCTTTTCATCAGGTACACCGTCAAGCTCTTTTATAAGATGTGCCATCTTTTCGGGGTAAGGAGTGCTTTCACCCATATAGCGTGCAGAATACACACCGGGTCTGCCGTCAAGGGCATCGACCATAAGTCCCGAATCATCTGCTATACATGGCATTCCCGATTCCTTACAGCCCGAACGTGCCTTAAGAAATGCGTTTTCCCGGAAGGTCTCACCCGTTTCTTCAACATCGGTAAGAGTGATACCCTTTTCATAATCAAGAAAAACATTTATTCCGAGAGGCGCGAGAATTCTGTGAAGCTCCTCTCTTTTTTTCATATTATGAGTGGCGATTAAAAAATCCAAACAGTCCACCTCTCTTCTTTTTCTTACCTTCTTCTTCCTCGCGAGCTTTACGCTCTGCTTCAGCCTTTTCGGCGGCAAGGCGTTCTGCCTCTGCCTTTTCGGCGGCAAGGCGTTCTGCCTCTGCCTTTTCGGCGGCAAGACGCTCTGCCTCTGCCTTTTCGGCTGCAAGGCGCTCTGCCTCCGCCTTTTCGGCGGCAAGACGCTCTGCCTCTGCCTTCTCGGCTGCAAGACGCTCTGCCTCTGCCTTCTCGGCTGCAAGACGCTCTGCCTCTGCCTTTTCGGCGGCAAGACGCTCTGCCTCTGCCTTCTCGGCTGCAAGGCGCTCTGCCTCAGCCTTCTCGGCTGCAAGACGTTCCTCTTCAAGTCTTAAAGCTTCAGCTCTCTTTTCTGCCTCATAAGCTTCGCTTTCGCGGCGGCTGTTCTCTTCTGCTTCGGATGCCTCTTCAGATGCTGCTTTATAATCGTTTTCTGCTGATCCGCTATCTGCTTCTGCAGCTTCTTCTCGCTCTTCTTCAGTGTCTGTGAGCGTCTGTCCCTGAGCATCTGCGCCTTCATCTTCTGTGTCATCTTCGGCGATTTCCCCGAAGACCTCTGTAAATAAAGCTTTAAGAGCTTCGGTGCCGTCTTCATTGTCTTCTTTCGGAGTGTAATTAATGTAGTCTTCAGAGTTGACGAGTTCACTGAGAGAATCCCCTTCCATATCTTTATCGGTAGCTGTTTCAAACAGACTCTTTGCAAATGCTTCGGGTGAGAAGGGCTGAAGATCATCTATCCCTTCGCCCACACCTATAAACTTAACGGGAAGCTTGAGATCATTTTTGATTGAAAGAACAACACCGCCCCTTGCAGTACCGTCAAGCTTTGTAAGAACGATACCCGTAAGCTCGGCAACGTTCATAAATTCCTTTGCCTGATTTACTGCATTCTGACCTGTTGTTGCATCAAGCACAAGAAGCACCTCACGGTCGGCATAGGGAAGCTCCTTGTCGCAGACTCTGTAGATCTTGCCGAGCTCGTCCATAAGATTCTTCTTATTGTGAAGACGTCCTGCAGTATCACATATAATTATGTCGCAGTCTCTTGCAATACCTGCCTGAATTGTATCATATACAACTGCGGCAGGGTCTGCGCCCTCTTTGTGCTTTATGATTTCAACATCGGCTCTCTTTGCCCACACGTCAAGCTGGTCGATAGCCGCTGCACGGAAGGTATCTGCAGCACCGAGAATGACCTTTTTTCCCTGTGCTTTATACATAGCTGCCATTTTGCCGATGCTTGTGGTTTTGCCTGCACCGTTTACGCCGATAACAAGAATTATCGAAGGAATGGTAACAAGTCCCATATCCTCACCGCCGTAAAGCAGATCGGCTATAATATTCTGAAGCTCCTTTTTCACTTCAGCCGTGCTTTTGATTTTTTCACTCTTTACTCTGGCTCTCAATTCCTCAACCACCTGAACAGCGGTGTTCACACCAACGTCAGACATAACAAGGATCTCCTCAAGCTCCACAAAAAGATCATCCTCGAATGAATCAAATGCATCAAGCATTTCATCAATGGCACCCGCCATCTTGTTTCTGGTTTTTCCCAGACCAAAGTTTATTTTACTGAAAATTCCCATTTTTTATCTCCTTTCGAGATACCGTAATCTGTTACCCGGATAATATTTTTATTCTTCTAATTTTAATTTTTCTACCATTTCCGCAGTTTTGAGTTCAAGAAGCTTTGATACACCGTGCTCCTGCATGGTTACACCGTAAAGCATATCAGCCTCTTCCATAGTGCCTCTTCTGTGAGTTATAAGAATAAACTGAGTATCCTCTGTCATCATACGCACATACTGTGCATATCTCAGCACGTTCACATCGTCGAGTGCAGCCTCAACCTCATCAAATATACAAAACGGTGCGGGACGTACCTTAAGAATCGCAAATAAAAGTGCAATCGCGGTAAGACCTTTTTCACCGCCGGAAAGAAGGGACAGTGACTTTACATTCTTTCCGGGAGGCTGTGCCTTTATTTCGATATTACATTCAAGTATATCATTTTCATCCTCAAGCACAAGCTCTGCAGAGCCGCCGCCGAAAAGACTTGTAAAGGTCTCCTTGAAGCCGTTATTAATGGCATCAAATCGGTCTCTGAACTGCTCAGCCATTTTTGATGTCAGCTCATCGATCATCTTAAGAAGCTCTTTCTTTGATTTTTCGACATCATTTACCTGCTCGGACAAGAATTCATATCTTGAAAGCACTTCTTTATATTCATCAATAGCAGCAACATTTACGCTGCCAAGCGCCTTTATCTGTCCTTTAAGCTCGGAAAGCCTCTTCTGTGCCTTTGAAACAGATTCAATTTCAGGACATACCTCTTCGGCTTCTCTTCTTGTAAGCGCATATTCATCAAAGAGCTTTCTTTCAATGTCCTGCTGCTCTTTTTCAAGATAGGCCTTCTTTTCCTCAAGTCTTATAAGCTCACCGCTTATCTTTTCGCGCTCCTCGGTCTTCTGCCTTTCTTCGCTGCGCTTGTCCGTAACACTCTTTTCGAGCTCTTCACGCTTTCTGATAAGACCTCTTATTTCATCATCACCCTGAGAAATCTCCTTGCGAAGCCCCTCACAGGCTTTTCGTGTTTCCTCTGCGGCAAGGGAAAGCTCCTTGTTCTTTTCTTCAAGCTCCCTTATTTCAGCAGCAAGAGAGTCTTTTCTTTCTGCAGACGCCTCTTTTCTTCTTTTAAGAGAAATAACCGCTTCTTTTTTTGCTTCCGATTCCTTAACAAAGGAAACGGTGCGCATATTAACTTCGGATATTTCTTCATTTATTTTTTCTCTTTCTTTAAGAAGTGAATCTCTTCCGCCGGTAAGTGCGGCAAGCTTCTCCTCCTTTTCAGTTGTCTGAGAAATAAGCTTTTCCTTTTCTTCATTTGCAATACGGATATTTTCTGCAAAATAATCGGCTCTTTCCTCCGATTTCAGCAGCTCATTTTCAGCCTCTTCAATATCCTTTATCACATTTTCAAGTATGGAACGCTTCACAGACAGCTCGCTTTCATAATGAAGCTTAGCTTCACGGCTTCTGAGAAGCTCGCCGCGGCTGCCCTCAAGGTCTGCCTTTTCCTTTGAAAGAGCTTCAGCTGCTGTTTTAAGCTCCGAATAGCTGAAGGCAACCTTATCGGCAAGGGATTCGCATTCCTTTTTAATTTTCTCTATCTCATTCTTTCTTGCAAGGAAGCCTGAGTTTGAAATTTTCGAACCGCCTGTCATTGAGCCGCCTGCATTCACGACTTGTCCGTCAAGGGTTACGATTTTAAATTTATAATTATACTTTTTAGCCATACTGACCGCACAGTCAAGGTCTTCACATACGGCTATTCTGCCTAAAAGCGACTTTATTATTTCTGAATAGATTTCATCAGCATTCACCAGCCTGTAGGCAAGCTCAACAAATCCGAAGCAGTCGTCAAGTCCCTTTTCCTCAAGCACTCTTCCCTTTATTGCATTAATAGGAAGAAAAGTTGCTCTGCCGGCAGAAGAGTGCTTCAGCATATTGATAGCCTTTTTTGCATCATTTTCCGTTTCGGTAACAATATCCTGAATTGCATTTCCGAGAGCGGTTTCAACGGCAGTCTGATATTTTTCATCAACATTGATAAGTGTGGAAAGCGTGCCCCTGATTCCTGTGAGCGTGCCTCTTGAGTGCTCACGCAAAACTGCCTTTACACTTCCCTGATAGCCCTCCATATTCTTTTCGGTATCCTGAAGGAATTTAAGCCTTGATTCCTTGGATAAAAGGGAAAGCTTCAGCTCCTCGTTGTCCTTTTTGCGGCTATCAAGTCTTTCTTCTGCTTTTCTGAGCCTTATTTCGTAGCCTGCAACGGAGTTTTCAAGAGCCTGACAGTCATCCTGAGACTGCTGAGCCTTTTTTGTGAGAAGCTCAATTTCATCACGGACATCCGATTCGTATGCCTTCTTTTCCGAGATAGTTTCCTTAAGCTTTCCGGCTCTTGCCTTTATTTCATCCGTGGATGAAACGGCTGCGGAAATCATGATCTCTGTCTGAGAGAGCCTCAGAGCCAGAGCCGACAGTTCTTCATTGAGTGCATTATATTCCTCGGCATATTCCTCGTCGCTCTTTTTAAGTCCCGTAAGACGGCCGGTGAGTGATTCAAGCAGCTCCTGCTCTTTTTCTATATTATAATGTAAAGCAGTAATAAGCTTTTCATTTTCTTCTATTTCTTTTATAATTCCGCTGTCTTCGGCATCCTCCATTTCCATATCTCTTGTGATACGAAGTGCCGTTTCCTTGTTGTGATCAATTGAATTCTCAAAAACAAGTGCCTTGGATTCAAGAGAGGAGGCTTCTTCCTCAAGCTTTTCCCTGCGGTTTCTTATCTGCTCCATACGGATATTGATATCTCTTGTGCCGTCGGCAGCAGTGTCAATATCACGGGTAAGACTCTCAAGCTTTTCGCCTGCTGCCTCATACTGAGCACGGGCAACCTCAATTTTGTGTCCCTGCTCACGTATCTGTCCCGAGCTGTTTTTAAGTATGTTTACCCACAGACCTATTTCAAGATCCTTCTTTTCTGCGGCATACACGAGAAACTGCTGTGCCTTTATGCTCTGCTTTTCAAGAGGTCCCACACGTGATTGAAGCTCTGACACAATGTCTCTCAGACGCACAAGATTTTCCTCTGCCTGATCAAGTCTTTTGAGTGCATCTGCCCTTCTGTAGCGATAAGCTGAAATTCCTGCCGCCTCTTCAAGCATATCACGGCGGTTTTCACTTTTTGCTGAAACCATTTCCTCAATTCTGCCCTGACCAACCATTGAATAACCGTCACGTCCGAGACCGGTATCCATAAATAATTCATGTACGTCCTTGAGTCTTACGGTTGAGCCGTTTATAAGATATGAGCTGTCACCCGAACGGTAGTATCTTCTTGTGACGGATACTTCCTTTTCGGGATTATTAAGTGATGCATCCTGATTATCAAGCTTAAGCGTTACTTCAGCAAAGCCCTGAGGACGGCGGTCTTTTGTTCCGCTGAAAATAACATCCTCCATTTTTGAGCCTCTGAGTGATTTTGTGGACTGCTCGCCGAGAACCCAGCGTACCGCATCGGAGATATTACTCTTACCCGAGCCGTTAGGACCGACAACAGCTGTAACACCCTTGCCGAAATTCAGAACTATTTTATCCGGAAAGGACTTGAAGCCCTGCATTTCCAATGCTTTTAAATACATTGATTCTTTCCTTTCATTATGTTTTTATCAAAACATTATATTCTTTAAGGGAGCCGTCTCCCGTTATTTTTATACTTATACCCTTTTTTTCAAAATACTTTATATTGGATTTTTTATGGCCTGTTGCCTTAGAAATCTCCGTGTTCTTCACAAATATCTCACAGCTTGTGTATTCTCTGCCGTCAAGCCTTTCTTCAATCAGCTTTTTATATATTTCGCTTTCGCAAAGCTCTCTGAATGCGGGATGATACACCCCTGCCACAAAGCCTTCCTCCACATTGCCTCCCGAATGAAGACCCACTCTGATTACTTTTATATTATTTTCATAAAACATCATAAGAAGCTCCGAACAAAGCTTTATACTGCCCTCAAGCTCCTCGGGAACATATTTTCCCTCATTATAAAGACTTTCAAGCTTTGTGCCCGTAAGCACTGCGGTGGGATATATTCTTACCGTGTCGGGAGCTAAAGAAACAAACTGTTCTGCCGTATATATATCCTTTTCCGGGGAGGAGCCGTAAAGCCCTGTCATCATCTGAAGCCCCAAAGAAAAGCCGTAGCTTTTTATCAGCGCCGCAGCTTTACGAGTATCCTCCGGAGTATGTCCTCTTTCATTGAGCGCCAGAACATCGGCACACATGCTCTGAGCACCAAGCTCTATTGCCGTTACATTATATTTTTTAAGTATCTGCAGCACCTCATCGTCAATGCAATCGGGCCGCGTTGAAATTCTTATACCGCCGAAATACTTTTCCTGCCAGGGCTTTGCTGTTTCAAGATATGAAATCATAAGCTCCTTATCAATTGCCGTAAACGAGCCGCCGAAAAATGCAATCTCACTGTCTGACTTATTGTAATTTCCCGCAGAGGCAATTTCACAGGCATTCATTATATCTTCAGCCTTAAGACCTGCTGTTTTTCCCGATATTATTTTCTGATTGCAGAAAATACAGGAGTTGGGACAGCCGAGATGAGGCACAAATAAAGAAACATTTATATGCTTCATACCTTTATACCCATAAGGATCAGTGCTTCCCTTGCAGCTGCCTGCTCAGCCTTTTTCTTTGAATGTCCGGTTCCCGTACCTATACAGTTTGAATTAAGAAAAACCTCAACAGTGAATGTCTTGTCGTGATCGGGACCGCTTTGTGCAGCAAGGGAATATGTAAGATGCTCATCAGGATTCTTCTGAACAACCTCCTGAAGAAGAGTCTTATAATCGGTTGCCTGAACCGTATCCGTTGTGGTTTTTGATACAAATCTGAGAACAAACTTTTCTGCTTCGGACATTCCGCCGTCAAGATAAATTGCGGCAATAACAGATTCGAATGCATCTGAAAGAATCGACGGCCGCTCTCTTCCTCCCGTCATTATTTCGCCCTTTCCGAGAAGCACGTGCTCACCGAGATTTATCGCAGCGGCAAACTGAGCCAGAGATTTTTCACAGACTGCGTTTGCACGAAGCTTGGTAAGCTCACCCTCGGGACGGTCTGACAATGACTTAAAAAGATATTCGGCGGTGATAAAGCCGAGAACAGAATCCCCGAGAAACTCAAGGCGCTCATTGTCCCGCTTGCTTCCCTTTTCATTGGCATATGACGAATGTGTAAGCGCAAGCCTCAGAAGCTCCTTATTCTTAAATTCATAACCGATATTTTTTTCAAGCTCTTTCATACTATCCTCACAGTATTCCTTAAGAAGGAACAGTTATAATAAATCATTTTCCTGAAGATATTTTTCAAGCGACCTTTCCGCCCTGAGACAAATTGCAGCATAGCGCTCACGCTTGTCCCTGATTTTTTCCTCATTGGGTGGCAGAAGTCCTATCGCTGCGCCCATAGGCTGAAAATGCTTTGCTTCGCTTTCCTCTATATAGCGTGAAAGCGCACCAAGCATTGTATCCTCAGGCAGAAGTATCCCGTTTTCGCCTTTATAGTGTCTCACCGCATTGATGCCTGCCAAAATGCCCGATGCGGCAGATTCCATATAACCCTCAACTCCTGTTATCTGACCTGCAAAAAAGATGTCGGGATTATTTTTCATATTAAAGTAAGAGGTAAGCACCGTGGGAGAATTCAGAAAAGAATTTCTGTGCATCACCCCGTATCTCACGAAGCGCGCATTTTTAAGTGCGGGAATCATTGAAAATACTCTTTTCTGCTCGGGGAATTTAAGATTCGTCTGAAATCCCACAAGATTATACATAGTGCCCGCTTTATTTTCTTTTCTCAGCTGTAATACCGCCCAGGGTCTGTGTCCTGTTGAAGGGTCAACAAGTCCCACAGGCTTCATAGGTCCGAACCGAATGGTATTTTCTCCCCGCTTTGCCATAATCTCTATGGGCATACAGCCCTCGTATATCTCTTTTCCTTTTTCAAAATCGTGAAGGATAACACTTTCGGCATTAATAAGCTCGCGGTAAAATTCTTCATATTCCGCCTTATTCATAGGGCAGTTTATATAATCATCTGCTCCGCCTTTATCATAGCGCGACTGAGTAAATGCTCTTGTCATATCAATGCTGTCAGCCTCAATAATGGGAGCTGCCGCATCATAAAAGCTCAGATTCTCACCGCAGAGTAATTTTATATCCTCACTGAGGCTCTCGCTTGCAAGAGGCCCGGCTGCAACAATAACCGTGCCCTCACGGGGGATTGCAGTAACCTCCTCACGGATAATTTCAATCAAAGGCTCATTTTCAATTATTTCCGTTATTCTGCGGGAAAAGTCATCGCGGTTTACCGCAAGTGCACCGCCTGCAGGCACGGCAGTTTCTTTTGCACACTTAACTGTGATACTGCCGAGCTTTTCCATTTCATTTTTCAGAAGCCCCGCTGCCGAATCGGGACGGGAGGATTTGAAAGAATTCGAGCATACAAGCTCACAGAGCTTTTCACTTTTATGTGCAGGTGAAAACTTTACGGGCTTCATTTCGTAAAGACGGCATTTTATACCCGCCCTTGCAATCTGAGAAGCCGCCTCAACACCTGCAAAGCCGCCGCCTATTACCGTAATAAAATCATTCTTCATCTTTATCCTGCTTCTTTGAACCTTTTTTCGTGTAACCGCATTTTTCGTCGAGACACTTTATTACATTTCCTCTTGAGCGGAAAAGTGTTTTTCCGCAATCGGGACAATTCTCCTTGGTGGGAGTATCCCAGGTCATAAATGTACATGAGGGATATCCTGAGCAGCCGAAGAATGTGTGTCCCTTCTTTGATTTCTTGCTTATCACCTTGTTTCCGCATACGGGACAGCTTCCTTCTGTTTCAAGAACAAAGGGTTTTGTGAATTTACATTCGGGATAATTGGGGCAGGCAAAGAATTTTCCGAACCTGCCTACCTTAACAACAAGATTCGTTCCGCATTTTTCACAGGGAATGTCTGTCTTATCCTCTTCAAGGCTTATTTTCACACCCTCCATTGATACCTTTGCCTTTTTGAGTGTTTCCTCAAATTCATCATAGAAGCCGTGAAGCATTTTTATATAGTCATAGCCGCCCTCTTCGATCTTATCAAGGTCAGCCTCCATGCCTGCAGTGAATTTTGTATTTACGATCTTGGGGAACTTGTCCTTAAGCAGAGTAACGATTGCAGTTCCGAGCTCTGTGGGAGCGAGAAGCTTTTTGGACTCTCTTACAACATAGTCTCTGTCAAGGATTATTGAAAGAATGGATGCATATGTGCTGGGTCGGCCCACGCCCGTTTCCTCAAGCGCCTTGATAAGAGAAGCCTCGGAATATCTTAAAGGAGGCTGGGTAAAATGCTGTTCGTCCATTATTTCCTTTACCTTAAGCTCCTTACCCTCGGTAAGCTCGGGGAGGGCGGACTGGCTTTCCTCGTCATCAGCATTGTTATCATAAAGCACGCTGTAGCCGTCAAAACGGACTGTATAACCGCTTGCATTGAAAATGCAGTAGCTTTCGCTGTTTTCTTCCTTTGAAGCAACTATTTCAGCCTTGGTGGTATCCTGAACACAGTTTGCCATAAGAGATGCAATAAAGCGGCGCCAGATAAGATTATAAAGCTTATATTGCTCACTTGTCAGAGAGGACTTTGCTTTTTCGGGAGTAAGGTCGATAATTGAAGGTCTTATAGCCTCGTGACCGTCCTGAGCGCCGTCTCTTGTCTTGAAGTAACGGGGCTTTTCGGGAAGATATTTTTCACCGTAATTCTCTTTGATAAAATCATTGCCCTGCGCTCTTGATTCCTCGGAAATTCTCAGTGAGTCCGTTCTCATATAAGTGATAAGACCCACAGAGCCTATTCCCTCGACCTCAACGCCTTCATAAAGCTCCTGAGCTACCTTCATTGTGCGCTTTGCAGTAAAGCCGAGACGCTTTGAAGCCTCCTGCTGAAGAGTGGAGGTGATAAAGGGCGGAGAGGGCTGCTTTTTTCTTACACCCTTCTTTACCTTGCCTACACTGAACACGGCACCGTCAAGCTTTTCAAGTATTTTTTCCGTTCCCGCCTTATCTGTAAGCTTTACCTTACCTGTTTCATCGCCGTAAAAAGCTGCCTTGAAAGCCTTTTTGTTGGGAGGGGATGTGAGAGAAGCATCAATTGTCCAGTATTCCTCGGGCACAAACCTTTTGATTTCATCCTCCCTGTCAACAATCAGCCTCAGCGCTACACTCTGAACACGTCCGGCAGAAAGACCTCTTCTTATTTTCTGAGAAATAAAGGGAGAAAGCCTGTAGCCTACAAGACGGTCAAGAATACGTCTTGCCTGCTGAGCGTTTACAAGATCAAGATCTATTTTTGAAGGATTATCAATTCCGTGCTGAACGCTCTTTTTATTGATTTCATTGAATTTCACACGGTTGAGGCTGTCGGTATCAAGCCCCAGCAATGTTGCAAGATGCCATGATATAGCTTCACCCTCGCGGTCAGGGTCAGTTGCAAGATATACTGCATCGCTTGCCTTTGCAAGCTCGGTGAGCTCGGCAATCAGCTTTTCCTTTCCTTTTATTACCGCATAGTTAGGCTCAAAATCATGGCTTACGTCAACACTGAGCTTATTGGAATGGAGGTCTCTTACATGCCCCATGGAGGCTCTGACCTCAAAGCCTGAGCCCAGATATTTTTTTATGGTTTTTGCCTTTGCAGGCGACTCTACGATAACGAGTTTTGACATACTGAAATTTCTTCCTTTGGTATTATATATTTGTTAACGGATTAACTGCGGTTAAACCTTTTTTATGCTTATATTCTTTTAATAAGTCCGCCGGGAATCGTTTTAACAAGCATTTCAGCCTCAAGCTCAAATAAAGCAAGCTGAACGGATACAATATCTGCTCCCAGCATTTTTATGATATCATCCGTACCGAGTGCACCGTCTGCAAGAAGGTCATAAACTTCCTTTGCAGTACCGTTCAGTACGGGCGGCGGTGCCTTAATTTTTTTCTCTTCCTCTTCATTCCGTTTTATCTTTTCGAGGGAAAAGATATCAGACGGAATATCATCTTCATTTCTTCCGGGCACATCTTTTTTCTTTTTGTTTTTTTTCGGAAGTGCCATGTCGTCGTATTTTAATACGCCTCTTGCGACGGTAACAGGCTTGTTGCAGTAATTATCATTGAAGACTCCTTCGATATAACACTCTCTGAAGGGGTAAGCAATATCGCCTGCATTATAAAAAGTGTATGCGCCCTTATTAAGAAGCTCTTCACAGCCTGCGCTGTAGCATATTTCGGGGGCAGGCACATAAATGCGCCTCTGCTGTTTTTTTGCATGTGCGGCAGTATTGAGCGAACCGCTTCCTTTTGCGGCACAGGCGACAAGCACAGCACGGCTGAGTCCGGATATTATTCTGTTTCTGTCGGGGAAGGAGCTTCTTGACACATTTTCAAAGGGAAAAAGCTCCGTGATATATACCCCGTTACTTTTTATCTCATCATAAAAACTTCCGATGCGATCCATATATCCGTTGCCGAGCCCGCATCCCAGCACTCCTATAGTTTTTCCGCCTGCATTTATAGCACCGCGGTGAGCAGCAGAGTCAATTCCGAAGGCTGCTCCGCTTACTATAACAGCACCTGTTTTTGCAAGGTTATATGCTGCATTTCCCGCAATTACCTCTGCATTTTCGGCGGCCTCACGGCTTCCTACTATTGCAAATGCAACAGGCTCGGAAAGACAGGAAATATCTCCGTCCGCAAAAATCACATGAGGATGATCGGGAATATCGAGAAGCAGACGGGGATATAAAGGCGACGTACAGGCTATAGCCTGCCAGCCGTTATCTTCACATGTCCAAAGCACCTTTTCGGCATCAATAATACTGAACGATGTGAACTTATCCGCGGCTGTATTTTTCAGAAGTCCCGTTTCTTCGCTTCCGTCATAAACCGCATCGTAAAGCCCTTTATAACTGCCGTAGTGTAAAAGTGCCCGTCGGCCTTTTTGTGTTTTTCCGAAGCACCTGTGATACCATAACGCATATAAAAGCTCCTGTGACATATCCGCCGTTCCTCCTTTTTCTGCAATAATCAGCCGGACAGATAAATTATCTTTCCTTCAGGAATTCCCATATAAGTATTGAAGCGGCTGCCGAGGCATTAAGTGACTCCGCCTTTCCTCTCATGGGAATTGTTATTCTTTCATCGGATATGAGAAGAATTTCTTCGCTTACTCCGTTACCTTCGTTTCCGATAACAAGAATTGAACCGCCCCCGGGGGAAATATCCGTTATCTTCCGGGCTTCGGGATAAACGACACTTGCAAAGATCTTCATTCCGTTATTTCTGCAGGACACAAGAAGCTTTACCGCATCATCTGTTCTGATCACAGGAAACCTCAGCAAGGCTCCCATAGATGCACGCTGTGCCTTGGGTGAATATATATCGCAGCCGGAATTAATGATAAGTCCGTCGGCACCCAGTGCCTCTGCGGTTCTTACTATAGCGCCCAGATTATCGGGATTCTGGATATTATCCGTAAATATATACATTCCGTCAGACCGTATTTCCGGAGAAATCTTTTTTTCCCGGCACACAGCAAAGAAGCCCTGGGGATTTTTTGTGTCGGCAAGCTTTTGAGCCACGCTGTCGTTTATATAAAAGCTCTGTTCAGCTTTTTCCTTCAGCAGCGAGAACTCACGGAAATATTTTTCTGCCGCTTTTTCTGTCACGAAAAGCTGAAGTATTTCCGTGCCGTTTGCTGCAGCATCAAAGCAGAGTCTTGCACCCTCCAGCAGAAAAAGACCTGTTCTGCGCCGGGTCTGTGCTTCTTTAAGGGCACAAGCCTCTTTTATCCGCGGATTGTTTCTTGATGAAAGGACTTCCATTGTAAATACTCCGTTCTTTCAGTCTTAAAAATGAAAATAAAACGCTT
This sequence comes from Acutalibacteraceae bacterium, assembly GCA_045591055.1. Lineage (GTDB taxonomy): Bacteria > Bacillota > Clostridia > Oscillospirales > Acutalibacteraceae > RUG806. The sequence goes on from JAZNSD010000009.1 coordinate 27,245, forward strand.
AAGTGAGTCCTCCTAAAGCCATATCCGAGAGCACATTAATTATAAGCACCAAAACGGCAAAAAGCATGGGAGGCATAAGGAAATATACATTTATCTTCCGTTTTGCTATGAGATTACCGTATTTTCCTTTTCTGAGTCTTCTGTAATTCTTATTAAGCCTTGTATAAGCCATAAAGGCGATAACACCCAACGCAATTATGCCGTAAACCAGAACTGCGGAGAAAAGCATTGCTCTTTCTTCAGGCAGACGGCTCAGCATCTCATTGCAAACGAGAGCCAAGGAATTATTAAGAAAATGAATAATAACCGACGGCCATATTGAGCCGGTCACAATAAACACATAGCCAAGGGCAATTCCGGCAAATATTGCAAAGGGCATCTGAGTCATATTGCCGTGTATAAGTCCGAATATAACGGCTGAAATTCCGATTGCAAACCAGTCGCCGTACTTTCTCAGAGGCTGCATAATAACACCTCTGAATGCGATCTCCTCGAAAAATGCGGGAAAAACCGCAACATATATAAGATTCAGTACAAAGCCTATGGGCGTATCCGGTGCATCGGTAAGCGAAGCGGCTGCCTCGGTTGATACAAAATCGATTCCGAAGCTCTGAAAAATCGCAGTCAGATATCCTGTGATAATATTTCCCATATAGCAAAAGCCCATTCCTGCAAGAATAAGCAGAAGCACATGGGAGTTCTTCCGCGGCTTACCGAAGGGAATATTAAAATATGTGCTGTCATAACGCCTCATAAGGCACCATACAAAAATAAAAGGCAAGCCTACACAGAAAACCGATGACAGCATTCCTACCACCGACATTCCCGTGCCCTCAAAAAGATTACCGCCGAAGCCGCTGAGAATAACTATCAGCACACTTACGAAAGTACTCAGCATAAGATGCAGAATTACGGCAAGGGACTGAAAAGCAGAGACAGACGCAATACCGTTATAAGGCTTCTTCTGAAAATATTCCTGAATCCGCTTTATAAAGCTTTTCCCGGGCTGTCTGTCGTAAGAGCCCATATAGGGTGAAGCATACGGATCATATGAATTTCGGTATGCTTCACCGGAATCTCTGTAATAAGGGTTGTTTTTGTATGTGAAGCCCGGGTCGGAATACCGGCCGCCTGCATTATAATCAGGTCTGCCGTTTTCTTCCGGCGCATAATTATAGTTTCTGTTATTTTCTTCCGTCAATACAGTTTACCTCCGGATATGAGCATAAATTATCTGCCGCAGCAATGCTTATATTTCTTACCGCTTCCGCAGGGACAGGGATCATTGCGTCCTACCTTTGCACCCTTCTTCACGGGCTCCTTCTTCACGCTGTCATCACCGCCGCCGGAGGTTGAAGTAACCTGAACGGTCTGACTTCTCTTAAGATCCTCCTCGGAGCGGATTATTGTTGTAAAGAGCATCTGAACGGTTCCGTCCTTGATTGCGGCATTCATTTCGTCAAGCATATTGTCGCTTTCCTGTCTGAACGCGATAACGGGATCCTGCTGTGCATATGCACGAAGACCTATTCCGCGCTTGAGCTGATCCATAGCATCAATGTGATCCATCCAGTTGATATCAACATTTCTGATAAGAACCATATGTTCAAGCTTTGTGATTATATCTTTGCCGTGAGCCTCGGTCATTTCATCAAGCTTTGATAAGGCAAGCTCAATAAGATAATCAGTCACACCGTCTGCTCCCTTATCTGCAGGAACATCACCATCGCCTATAAGCCATACATATTTACTTCTGAGACCCACCATATTCCACTGTTCCGAGGGCACTCCCTGTGCACAGTAGAGAGGAACGGTATCGGAAATACTGTCGTTTATCATCTTACGGATAGTGGCATCCATATCCACACCGTCAAGCACCTGATTTCTCTGACCGTATATCTTTTCTCTCTGCTTGTTCATAACATCGTCGTATTTAAGAACATTTTTACGGATAGCAAAGTTGTTGCTTTCAACTCTCTTCTGAGCTGTTTCTACGGAGCTGGAGAACATTTTTGCCTCAATGGGCATATTTTCATCAATTTTGAAGGTACTGAGAGCCTTTTCAAGCCTGTCACCTGCAAAGAGACGGATGAGATCATCCTCTGCCGACAGATAGAAACGGCTTTCGCCGGGATCTCCCTGACGTCCGGAACGTCCTCTCAGCTGGTTGTCGATACGGCGGGATTCATGACGCACGGTACCGATAATGAACAGACCGCCCGCTGCACGCACTGCCTCTGCCTCATCCTTAAGCTGCTCCTTATACTTATTTTCAAGCTCCTTGAAGGTCTTTCTTGCCTCAAGAATATCTTCATTGTCTGTTTCGGAGAAGCCTGTTGCCTCTGAAATAAGCTCGTCGGGATATTCCTTCTTTCTCATTTCGGCCTTTGCCATAAATTCGGCATTACCGCCGAGAATAATATCAGTGCCTCGTCCTGCCATATTTGTAGCAATTGTTACTGCACCGAACTTACCTGCCTGCGCAACGATCTCAGCTTCTCTTTCGTGATGCTTTGCGTTGAGCACCTCATGCTTTATGCCGTTGCGCCTGAAGGCTGCGGAAAGCTGCTCGGATTTTTCGATGCTGACCGTACCTACAAGCACGGGCTGACCCTTTTCGTGGCAAGTCTTTACCTGCTCTATAATAGCATTGAACTTTGCCTTTTCGGTTTTATACATCGTATCGTCATGGTCTTTTCTTATCATCGGACGGTTTGTCGGAATTTCCACAACGTCAAGATAATAAACCTCGCCGAATTCTTCCTTTTCGGTAACAGCAGTACCCGTCATACCGGAAAGCTTTTTATAAAGACGGAAATAATTCTGGAATGTGATGGTTGCAAGAGTTTTTGACTCCTGACGTACATTTACACCTTCCTTTGCTTCAATAGCCTGATGAAGACCCTCATTGTATCTTCTGCCGAGCATAATACGTCCGGTAGATTCGTCAACAATGAGAACCTCACCGTCTTTTACAACATAGTCAACATCTCTTGTCATAATTCCGCGTGCCTTGATAGCCTGCTGAATATGATGCTGAATGGTAAGGTTGCCCGCATCCATAAGATTTTCAATATTGAAATATTCCTCAGCTTTTCTGATACCTCTTTTGGTAAGAGTTGCGGTTCTTGCCTTTTCGTCTACGATATAGTCTGCCTCATCAACTATAACATCTTCGATGTCCTTCTTTGCATCGAGCTCGTTTATCTTCTGTATTTTAAGTCTCTTTGCAAAATCGTCGGCGATCTTATAAAGATCAGATGACTTATCGCCTCTGCCCGAAATGATAAGAGGCGTTCTTGCTTCGTCTATAAGAATGGAGTCAACCTCATCGACAACAGCGAAGATGTGTCCGCGCTGAACTCTCTGCTCTTTATACTGAACCATATTGTCACGCAGATAGTCGAAGCCCATTTCGTTGTTTGTTCCGTATGTTATGTCGGCATTATAGGCCTGCTGCTTTTCCTCGGTGCTCTGACCGTGGGCAACAAGACCTACACTGAGCCCCATAAAACGGAAAATCTTCCCCATCCACTCAGAGTCACGTCTTGCAAGGTATTCGTTTACGGTAACGATATGCACACCCTCACCGGTAAGAGCATTGAGATATGCGGGAAGAGTTGCAACAAGGGTTTTTCCTTCACCGGTTTTCATTTCGGCTATTCTGCCCTGATGCAGAACAACACCGCCTATTATCTGAACGGGGAAATGCTTCATATTAAGCACTCGCCATGCAGCCTCTCTGCAGGCAGCAAATGCTTCGGGAAGTATATCGTCAAGGCTCTCTCCTTTTGAAAGACGCTCTTTGAAATAGGGTGTTTTCGCCTTAAGCTCAGCATCGGAAAGACGGGAATATTCATCTTCAAGAGCAAGAACCTTATCAACGGTGGGGCGGATTCTCTTGACCTCCTTTGCAGAGGGATCGCCGAATAATTTTTTGAAAAATGACATCTTCTTCTTCCTTTCGGGTTATTTATGTAAATTATTTTCTGAATAATGCTTACAGAAGGCTGACAGACTGCAGTCTGCACAGCGGGGTGTCGGAGCTTTGCACAGGGCTCTTCCGTGAAGCACGGCACGGTGGCAGAAATCATTGCTTTCGTCGGGCGGAAGAAGCTTACGCAGCTCTCTTTCCACCTTAAGCGGATCCTTGCTGTCAACAAGCCCCAGCCTGTTTGATATTCTTATGAGATGGGTATCGGCAACCACGGCAGGCTTACCGTAAACATCACCCACAATAAGATTGGCTGTTTTTCTTCCTACACCGGGAAGCGTGGTCAGTATCTCGATCTCGTCGGGAACCCTACCGCCGAATTCATCAATTATCATATTTGCCATTCCCACAATATCCTTCGCCTTCTGCCTGAAAAATCCGCAGGAGTGAATAAGCTCCTCCACATCCTTCACATCTGCAGCGGCAAAATCATCAACCGTGGGATATTTTGAAAAAAGCGCCGGAGTAACAAGATTTACCCTGGCATCGGTGCATTGAGCCGAAAGCCTTGTGGCAACAAGCAGCTGAAAGGGATCCGAAGCCTCAAGGGAGCATACCGCATCGGGGTAAAGCTCTTTAAGCGAGGCAACCGCCTTTAACGCAACTTCCTGTTTTTTCATAATCATTGTCTCCTTTCCGGCAATATTTCCATAATAGTATATACCTGCGTTTTATAAAAATCAAGTATTTTATAAGCATTTTATAATAAATACTTATTATATATATTTCAGCATTGTTCAGCATTGTCCCGAAAAAGGGACCCGTATCATAAAAACATAAAATTTCCTGTTTACAAGCGAACATTTGTTTGGTATAATAACTCTGAAAGCTATCGAACATTTGTTCGGTTATACATTCAGGAGATGAATAAAATGCGTATAATTTTACATTCTGATCTGAACAACTGCTATGCATCCATTGAAAGCATAGCCCATCCCGAATACAAAAAAATTCCCCTGGCAGTGGGCGGAGATCCGGAGAAAAGGCACGGAATAATCCTTGCAAAAAATGAAATAGCAAAAAAATACGGCATTAAAACGGGCGAGGCACTGTGGCAGGCTCAGAAAAAATGTCCGTCACTGAAAATAGTACCGCCGGATTTTCCTTTGTATCAGCGCTATTGCACCCTTGCAAAAAAGCTCTACGGAGAATATACGGATCTTGTGGAATCCTTCGGTCCTGATGAGGCATGGCTTGATGTAACAGGCAGCACAACGCTTTTCGGCTCGGGTAAAACCATAGCAGAGGAAATAAGACGCAGAATAAAAGCAGAGCTGGGACTTACCGTTTCGATAGGTGTTTCCTACAACAAGGCTTTTGCAAAATTCGGAAGCGACTATAAAAAGCCCGACGCAGTAACAGTAATCACACCGGATAATTATAAGCAGATCGTCTGGCCCGCCCCGGCGGGAGATCTTCTTTTCGCAGGCCGTTCAACAGTAAACACTCTCAACAGAAGGGGCATCTTCACAATAGGGGATATTGCTGAAGCAGGAAAAGAAAATATGATACGGGCTCTCGGAAAAAACGGAGAAAAACTGTATTTTTATGCAATAGGAATGGATACGTCTCCCGTTATGCACAACGAAGAGACCTTTCCCATAAAAACAATAGGCAACTCATCAACACCGCCGAGAGATATGAAAACACCGGAGGATGCAAAAATCATGCTTTACATACTCAGCGAAAGCGTATCAAAAAGACTGCGAGACAATTCTCTTCAATGCTCAGGGGTGCAGCTGCACCTGAGAAGCACGTCTCTGTTCACAAAGGAAAGACAGAAAAAAATTCCTTATCCCACAAATCTTTCCGAAATAATATGCCGTGAAGCTTTAGAGCTTCTTAAACTCAGCTGGGATTTCAACGAGCCGCTGAGAAGCATAGGTGTGAGAGCAATTGATCTTTCTTCCGACAAAGCCCCGAGACAGTTCTCCATGTGGACGGACGAATCGCTTATGGTAAAAAAAGAAAAGCTTGAGCTTACGGTGGAAAAAATCAGAGAGAAATACGGAAAAGAAAGCATTGTCCGCTCCGTGATTCTCACCGACCCCGTATTGGGTCAGGCAAACAAACCGCGGCAGGAACCCCCTGCCTTCAGAAGCCATTAATAATTCCGTATGCCCTGTTATGATTTACCTCATTTCATCTTGCAAAGCAATAAAAAATGAGGTAAAATATTTCCGGTGATATAATGAAGCTTATTATTGATGCGGATGCCTGTCCCGTTACCGATATTGCGCTGCGGCTTGCTTCGGCTAAAAACCTGGAATGCATTATAGTGTGCGACAACACTCATTTTATTGAGCGTGAAAATGCCGGAACCATCGTGGTTGACAAGGGTGCGGATTCGGCAGACTGCAAAATTGCAAACCTTGCCCGAAAAGGCGATATCATAGTCACTCAGGACTACGGGCTTGCCGCTTTATGCCTCGGCAAGGGCGCAAAGGCACTCAATCAGAATGGTCTTATATACACAGACCGTAATATCGAAAATTTGCTGTATTCAAGATATGTTTCAAAAAAAGCACGGCTCTCCGGCGCCCGTACAAGAGGCCCTGCAAAAAGAACATCTGATGATGACAGGGCATTTATTGAAGCATTTAATTCACTTTTGGAGGAAATATAATGGAAATCAAAGGCTTATCGGAAAAATATTCGTTCAGAGAAGCTGTTCCCGTATGGGAAAAAGGCAAGGAAAAAGAAAAAAATCAGTCCCTCATTTTCAGAGCTGTAATTGAGGGAAACGAAGAAATAAAAATCAGCATCGCTTCTCATTCAAGATATCAGATTTTTGTTGACGGAGTTTTTTTTGCTGCAGGCCCCGCAAGAGCGGGACACGGCTTTTACCGTGTAAGCGAGTACACTCTCGGCAAGGAGCTTTCGGAGAAAGAAACCGTAATAACCATACTTGCCGCAGGCTACAATGTAAACAGCTTTTATCTTCTTGATGAACCCTCATTTTTATGTGCGGAGATTGAAAGAAACGGCAGTGTTATATGCGCTACGGGAAAAGACGGCTTTGAAGCTGCCCGCTTCAACAGCAGAATTCAGAAAACTCCCCGTTACTCATTCCAGCGCCCCTTTACGGAGTGTTATATTCTTGATGCCTATTACGATATTTTCATGACCGACCCCGGCTCCGTGCTCACTCCCGTTGAAACCGAAGCCACAGAGGATAAAAATTTCATCACAAGAAACGTTCCCTACTGCCTTTACACGGAAAGAAAGGTAAAGGAAATCATTTCAAAGGGAATTCTCATTCCCGATAAAAACAGAAGATATTTCAAGGACAGAAGCCTTACGGGAATATGCGACACTCTCGGCGGCTTCCCCGAAAAGGAGCTTGATTCTTCTCCCGTAAACGAGCTTTATGCCTACAGAACACAGATAATGGAGGAGGACCGCTATGCTATGGAAAGCGTTTCCCTCGGAATAAACTGCTGCTGCATATATGATATGGGCAGAAACAACACAGGCTACATCCGTCTTTCCGTTACTGCCGAGCACGATACCGTAATCTATGCCGTATTCAATGAAATACTTCCGGACGGCCTCTGCCCCGATCCCGGCAAGGATTCCTGTCAGAACGTAATCAAATGGGCGCTCCAGGGCGGAAGAACCTACGATATCGTATCCTTTGAGCCTTACACATTCAGATATATCCAGATCATCTCAATGTATGCCCCCACTCTCGTAACAAATGTATCTCTTTATGAGGAATGCTACCCCGAAACCGGACTTACGAACCTCAGAAAAATGCCCACTCCGGCACTTCAGAAAATATATGATGCTGCAGTTGAGACCTTCCGTCAGAATGCAACGGATATTTTTATGGACTGTCCCTCAAGAGAAAGAGCAGGCTGGCTTTGCGACAGCTTCTTTACCGCCCGTGTGGAAAAGGAGCTTACGGGAAAAAGCCTTGTTGAGCATGATTTCCTTGAAAACTTCCTTCTCCCCGAAAAATTTGAGCATATTCCGGAGGGTATGCTTCCTATGTGCTACCCTTCCGACCATCCCGACGGCTGCTATATACATAACTGGGCTTTCTGGTTTGTGCTTCAGCTGAGCCAGTATCTTGAAAGATCGGGAGACAAAGAGCTTATCAATAAAGCAAAAAACAGAGTTTACGATCTTCTCAGCTTCACAAAAACATTCGAAAATTCCGATGGTCTTCTTGAAAAAGTAGGCAGCTGGATATTTGTTGAATGGTCAGAAGCAAACGACTATGTGCTTGATATAAACTACCCCTCAAATATGCTCTATTCTCTTGTGCTCGACACTGTGGCAGAGCTCTACGGTGACAGTGCCCTTCACGAAAAAGCAGACTCACTCAGAAAAACAATCATTGAAAAATCCTTTGACGGTGAATTTTTCTGCGACAATGCAGTGCTTGACGAAAACGGCATCGGAGTAAGAACAGAAAACCGCAGCGAAACCTGTCAGTATTATGCGTTCTTCACAAAAACTGCCACAAAAGAAAGCTTCCCTGCTCTTTACGAAAAGATGTTTACCGAGTTCGGTCCTTCAAGAGACACTGAAAAAACCTATCCCCACATTCCCCGTTCAAATGCCTTTATCGGAAACTATCTCCGTCTTTATATCCTTTTCAATGATAAAGAATATGAAAAGCTTCTCAATGAGATCGAAGCATTTTTCCTTCCTATGGCAGAAAAGACAGGAACGCTCTGGGAAAACATGACGGATTATGCATCCTGCTGTCACGGATTTGCAAGCCACGTTGCATACTGGCTCAACAAAATACAGTAAAATCCGACAAAGTCACCTTTTTTACTGTGATATATTTACGAAAAATTAAATAAACGGGAAAAACCCGCAAATAGTAAATAATTCCGATTGACATTTGCCGAGTTTCTTGTTATTATTATCTTTGCTTAATTTTATTATTACAAACGCACGTATATTTATATTCTGTAAAAAGGTGATAAAACAAATGAAAAAATTCAGAAAGATTTTTGCTTCGCTGCTTATTTCCTGTATGCTTGTCCTTCCCTTTGCCGCAACGGCATCGGCTGAAGGTATGCTTTCGGACATAACCGACATCATTCAGTATTTCGGTTATGACCTGACTCAGGAAGGCATCACAAAGATGATCAATGATATTCAGAACGGCGGTCTGGGCGGCATCATAGAGCTCATCGGCGGCGGTGACATTATGAAAGAGCTTCAGGAGTATATGAACGCTTTTGAATCCGAGCTTACAACAAGACCTCAGGAAACCACAACTCAGGAGGAATCCACAACTGCCGAAGAACCCAAAACAGAAGCACCCACACAGCCTCCCGTGGTATATCCCTCTTATCAGTACACACCTCCCGCAACAGTCACTCCCGCAACCACACTTCCCCCCGAAACAACCACATTTGAATATATCCCTCCCGAGCAGATATACACAGAAGCATTTACCACAACAGTGTTCAATCCCATCGTTCAGGAAAATGACCCTGCAAAAACAGAAGAATCAAGTCCTCTCAAAACAGGACTCGGCGTGCTTCTTCTTTTAGGCTCGGGTGTAGGCGTTATCGTTGTTGTTGTGGCTCTCAAGAAAAATAAGATATAATTATGTCTGAACTCAGAAACGGTGAACATATAGAATATATAGACGGCAGCCTGCAGCTCATTGTATCTCCAAGCCACACCTTCGGCACGGATGCATTGCTTCTGGCTGCCTTTTCCGCTCCTAAAAAAAAGAGCCGGGTCTGCGATTTCGGCACCGGCTGCGGAATCATCCCCTTTTATTGGCTGAGAGAAGGGGTAGAGAAGGTGCATGCTGTTGAGCTTCAGGAGCTTGCCTGTTCACAGGTAAAAAGAAGCATTGAGCTCAATTCAATCGAAGACAGATTCACTCTCTGTCACAGTGATCTCAGAGACCTTAAAGGAAAGCTCAGCGAAGGAAGCTTTGACCTTGTAACAATGAATCCTCCCTATACTGCAGAGGGACACGGCATAATAAGCCTGGCTCAGGCTGATAAAATAGCAAGACACGAAACAAGTCTTGAACTGACGGATGTTTTCTTTGCTGCTTCAAGGCTTCTTAAGTTCGGAGGAAGAATATGCATCTGCCTTCGTCCCGAAAGACTTACTGAGGCTATGTGCGGCATGCGAGAGGCAAAAATCGAGCCTAAACGTCTTCGCTTTGTGTCCCAGCGTGACGGGAAGATGCCGTGGCTGTTTTTACTCGAAGGCAAAAAAGGCAGAAATCCCGGGCTTATTGTTGAAAAGGAGCTTCACATAGAAAATCCCGACGGCACCCCATCCGAAGAAATGCTTAAAATTATCGGAGCCTACAAAAAGTAACGGAGCGTTTTATCTTATGAATGCATTTTATCCTGCATTTTTCATCATTCTTGTGGCACTGAGTGTGTCACAGAAAAATAATCTGCAGCTTCAGATAATGAAAATCCGCAAGAAAAGAAAGGAAAACAAAAAAATGGACAACTCCATACTTTCAAGATATATAGGCAAGGAATGTATTGTGCAGGCAAACGGCTATATCAGCGGCGTTGTCGGTAAGGTTACAGAAGTCAGCGGAAACTGGATTTCGGTTGAAGACAAAAAAGGCAAAACCACCACCTTCAACTGTGATTATATAAGCAGTATCAAGGAGAAATAATATGGCAGGCGAGCTTTTTGTAGTGGGAACACCCATCGGCAATCTGGGTGATTTTTCGCCCCGCGCCGTTGAAACGCTGAGAACCGTGGATTTTATTGCCGCTGAGGACACAAGGGTTTCAATCAAGCTTCTCAACTACTTTGACATAAAAAACAAGCTGGTGGCATATCACGAGCACAACCGTGCAGAAAAAGGCCCCTCTATCGTTGAACGGATACTTGCAGGAGAAAACTGCGCCCTTGTAACGGATGCAGGCATGCCCGCAATTTCCGATCCCGGGCAGGACCTTGTAAGGCTCTGCCACGAAAGCGGAATCAAAGTAAATACGGTTCCGGGGCCAAGTGCAATAATCACGGCACTTGCATTGTCGGGGCTTGAGGTTTCCCGTTTCACCTTTGAAGGCTTTCTTACGGGAAACAAGCCTAAAAGGCGGGAGCATCTTGAGGAGATAAAAACCGAAAGAAAAACCATGGTCTTTTATGAAGCCCCCCATAAGCTTGCGGCTACCCTTCACGACCTTCACCTCACTCTCGGAAACAGAAAAATCGCTCTTATAAAAGAGCTTACCAAGATTCACGAAAACATAGAATTCGGCACACTCGGAGAGCTCGACGGAAAATACGACGGTATAAAGCTCAAGGGTGAATATGTAATAATAATAGAAGCAAAATCACGGGAGGAGATAGCCTCAGAGGAAGAGGAAACAGATCCCGTAGAACTTGCAAAAAGCTATATAGATGAAGGCTTCAGCATAAATGAAGCGGCAAAAAAAGCGGCAAAAGAAACCGGCACAAAAAAAAGCGACATATATAAACAATTGATATAATCAGGAGAACACTATGGATATCAAAGAAAAACTTTGTTCGGAATTTCCGGTACGCCCGGAGCATATGGAAAATATCATAACACTTATAGATGACGGCAATACTATTCCCTTTATTGCCCGTTACCGTAAGGAAATGCACGGCAGCTGCGATGACCAGCGTCTTCGCGAAATTGCCGACAGACTCACATATCTTCGCAATCTCGAAAAGAAAAAGGAAGACTATATTGCCCACATCGAAGAGCTTGGCAAAATGACAGATGAGCTGAGAAATGATATTCTCGCAGCCGAAACTCTTGCCGTTCTTGAAGACCTCTACCGTCCCTATAAGCAGAAGAGAAGAACAAGAGCCACCATTGCAAAGGAAAAAGGCCTTGAACCCCTTGCTCTTGAAATTTTAGCTCAGGAAAGAACAGAAGGAACAATTGAAGAAATGGCACTCCCCTTTGTGAATGAAGAAAAGGAAGTGCCCGATGTTGAAGCCGCTCTTCAGGGAGCAAATGACATCATTGCCGAAATAATGTCAGATTCCCCCGAGGTAAGACACGACCTCAAGGAAATCATCACCGCAAAGGGTGTTATTTCATCAAAAGCAAAAACCGAAGAGGATTCGGTTTATTCAATGTATTACGACTACAGCGAAGCTGTTTCAAAAATTCCCAGCCACAGAATACTGGCAATCAACCGCGGTGAAAATGAAGAGTTCCTCAAGGTCTCTCTTGAAATTGAGGATTTCGCCGCAATGGGTGTTTTCTACCGCTATTTTGTAAAGTCCGGCAGCATAACAACTCAGTTCGTAAAGGAAGCAGCTCTCGACAGCTATAACCGTCTTGTTTTCCCTTCAGTTGAAAGAGAAATCAGAAATATGCTCACAGAAAAGGCAGACGAACAGGCTATAAAAATGTTCGGTCAGAACTTAAAGCCTCTTCTTATGCAGCCTCCCATAAAAAACAAGCGTGTGCTTGCGGTTGACCCTGCCTACAGAACAGGCTGCAAAATCGCAGTTGTGGACGAAAACGGAAAGGTACTTTCCACAGGTGTTATTTACCCCACCCCGCCTCAGAACAAGAAAGAAGAGGCTGCATCAAAGGTACACACACTTATAAAGCAGTACGATGTGAACTGTATATCCATAGGCAACGGCACGGCATCAAAGGAAGCAGAAATTTTTGTTGCCGACACTATAAAGGAATACGGCGGCAGGGTAACATATATGGTCGTAAATGAGGCAGGTGCTTCGGTTTACTCCGCTTCAAAGCTCGGAGCTCAGGAATTCCCGGAATTTGACGTTTCTCTGCGTTCTGCAGTATCTATCGCAAGACGTCTTCAGGATCCCCTTTCAGAGCTTGTAAAAATAGACCCCAAATCCATAGGCGTCGGTCAGTATCAGCACGACCTTCCTCAGGCAAGACTTGAGGAATCACTTTCAGGTGTGGTAGAAGACTGTGTAAACTCTGTAGGCGTTGACCTTAACACTGCATCACCCTCACTTCTTAAATATGTTTCGGGCATTACCGCCGCTACAGCAAAGAATATTGTGGCATACCGTGACGAAAACGGAGCATTCTCATCAAGAACCGCACTAAAAAAGGTAAAGGGACTCGGTCCAAAGGCATATGAGCAGTGTGCAGGCTTCCTTCGTATTCCCGAAGGCAGGAATACCCTCGACAATACTGCCGTGCATCCCGAATCCTATGAAGCCGCGGAAAAGCTTCTTTCTATCCTCGGTATAGATAAGGCTCTGCTTAAATCCGGCGGTGCTTCAGATATAACAGAAAAGCTTGAAATATACGGCACGGCAAAAGCAGCAGATGAATGCGGTGTGGGCATCCCCACTATCAAGGATATTGCCGAAGAGCTTAAAAAGCCCGGCAGAGATATCCGTGATGCACTTCCCGCCCCCATGCTTCGCTCCGACATACTTTCAATGGAAGACCTTAAAGAAGGTATGGAGCTTCAGGGCACCGTAAGAAATGTAATAGACTTCGGTGTGTTCGTTGATATCGGCGTTCATCAGGACGGACTCGTTCATATTTCTCAGATAACAAACCGTTATATAAAGCATCCGTCAGAGGTTCTTAAGGTAGGCGATATCGTAAAGGTTAAGGTTCTCGGTGTGGATGTTGCTAAAAAGCGTATTTCTCTTACAATGAAATAATCCAAAAGGGGTGTTACTATATGTCAACAGCAAAGAATCTTGTAAAAGCAGCTATAGGTACAGGTGCGCTGCTCGGCGCATTCAGTACCATTACCTATGAATGTATGCTTAATATTAAGCTTGCAGGCAAAATCGGCGAAAAGTTTTCTCCCGCTGAAAATGAAATACCCGAGGAAGAAAAAAAGCAGCTTGAGGAAGCTTTACCTGACCCTTCCGTCTTTCAGGAGGCTGTGAGCCGTTGGCATTCCTGCCATAAGGCAAATGATGTTTTTATCACAAACGAAAAAGGACTCAGACGCCATGCAAAGGTGTTTGACAACGGCCACCCTGAAAAATGGGCAATTATTTTCCACGGCTTTACCTCAGCTCCCGGCGGAATGTATCATTATGCATATACCTACGGCGAAATGGGCTTCAACTGCATTCTTCCCTCAATGATAGGTCACAGTCAGGATGAAAACAGATATTGCTCAATGGGGTATCACGACAGATATATGGGAATGGACTGGATAGACTATATCCTTCTTATGTCTCCCGATGCCGAAATTGTTCTGCACGGCGAAAGCATGGGCGCTGCCACAACAATGCTCATAACGGGCGAAAAGCTCCCGAAAAACGTTAAATGCGCAATAGCTGACTGCGGCTTCACAAACTGCCTTGAGCAGTATAAGCATGTGGCGAGCAATCAGATGTCACCTCTTATGGTGCCTCTTCTTCCGATGCTCAGCGTCTATTCTGAGCTGAGAGGCAATTTCAACTTCAGAAAATGCTCTCCCGTCGATGCGGTAAAGTATTCTCAGACACCCACTCTTTTCGTGCACGGTGAAGCAGATAACTTCGTCCCCTTCAGAATGATGAGCGAATTATACTCCGCCTGTGCCGCCGAAAAGGAATATTTCACGGTAAAAGGTGCAGCTCACGCTCAATCCTCAACATATGATCCGCCTCTCTACTGGAACAACGTTTACAATTTCCTTAAAAAGCATATAGATACATTATGAGAACAACAAAACAGCGCGATACAGATATGACGCAAGGCAATATTATACGGCATATTATTGTCTTCTCAATACCTCTTCTTGTAGGTAATGTTTTTCAGCAGATGTATAACACCGTAGACACCTGGGTCGTCGGTAATTTCACCACAAACGAAGCATACTCAGCAGTAGGCTCGGTAGGCCCCATAATAAATATGCTCATAGGCATATTCCTCGGTCTTTCAAGCGGTGCAGGTGTGGTAGTGTCTCAGTTTTACGGTGCCAAGCAATATGACAAGGTTCATAAGGCTGTCCACACAAGCATTACCCTGACTTTTATAATGGCAGTAATTTTCACGATTCTGGGCATAACAATGACTCCCTTTATGCTTCAGCTTATGAAAATGCCTCCTGAGGTAATTCCCGAGGCAAAAACCTACCTCACAATATATTTTGTCGGTGTTACCGGACTTATGGTATACAACATGGGGGCAGGTATCCTTCGTGCCATAGGCGACTCTAAAAGACCCTTCTACTTTCTGGTTGCAGCCGCAATTATCAACACAGTGCTTGACCTTGTGTTTGTCATTGTTTTTCATATGGGCGTGGCAGGTGTTGCTTATGCCACAATAGTTGCCCAGGGAATTTCAGCGGTGCTCGTTATGATAACGCTAATACGCTCTGACTCCTGTGTAAAATTCTCCTTCAGGGAAATGGGCATTTCATCCGAACAGATAAAGCTCATTATGAAGGTCGGCATTCCGGCAGCTCTGCAGATGGCAGTAACGGCATTCTCAAACGTGTTCGTTCAGTCCTATATAAATCACTTCGGTCAGGATATCATGTCCGGTTGGACCACATATGCAAAGCTTGACCAGTTTATGTTCCTGCCCATGCAGTCAATTTCTCTTGCTGCGTCAACCTTTATGGGACAGAATCTCGGAATAGGAGATGTTGTGAGAGCAAAAAAGGGCGTACGGCTTTCTTCTGCACTATCCCTTCTTTGCACAGCTGTCATTATGCTTCCCCTTGTGATTTTCGCACCGGCATTTGCCGCATTTTTCAACGACAAGCCTGAGGTTATTGAAGCCAGCTCCACACTTATACGTTGGCTTTCCCCCTTCTATCTCATCTGCAGCTTCAATCAGATTTATTCCGCGGCACTTCGGGGTGCGGGTAACAGTAAAATTCCTATGGTCATTATGATAGGCTCCTTCGTCGTATTCAGACAATGCTACCTGTTTATAACAGCAAATTTCATCTGCAATGAAATAATTCCCGTTGCTATGGGTTATCCCGCCGGCTGGGCAGTCTGCTCACTTGCAACACTTATATATTATAAGAAAACAGACCTCACAAAAACAAAGCTTGTATCATAACACAATAAAACGGCTTCAGACTAAAAATTGTCTGAAACCGTTTTTTTTGTTTATCCGCCGAATTTTTCAATAATTGAAGCAAAGCTCTTATTGAACTCATCAATTACGCCCGACATATCCTGTCCTGTGAGATTTCCTATAACAGTAAACAGGTAAGCAGGAATATCACTGAGAAAAGCGAGTATTGCAAGCATTTGTCTCACCGCCTTTTGGATTTGTATTTTTATTATACAATTCTTTGCTTATATTGTCAAGATATCCAAAAGAATCTAAAAAACAATATTGTATTTTGTGTACTAATATGATATTATTAATATAATTATATTAAAGGAGAGGTGTTATGGCTAAATTAAGCAAAGAAAAACTGAATAATTTCTTTACTGAAGTTAAAACACACTGGAAAACTCCGGCAGAGGGCAAGTATGTGCCTTATAAAGAATTCAAGGATATTTTTATTGCCGTTGGTTCCAACTACACTGCATCAAAGGTACTGGAGTATATTTATTTTGCAACAGGCTGCTTCCTGATAATGCATCACTACAAGCTCCCCTACCTCACATTCTCGATCATCAGCATTATCAATATGCCTTTAGGCTATGTCACTGCTCTCATATGGTGGTTTGTGTGCGACAATCTGGGCTTTCTTCCGGGAAAAACGGAAAAAAAGCTATATACCGTTTATGTCAGTATGATCGCCTTCGGGCTTGCACTAATATTCTTTGATGCTTCAACGCTCTTTGATCCGGGCAGCCGTTTCATCATCTTCTTAAACTCCCTTGAGGGCATGAGTGCCACCGCCTGCTTCAAGGTATTCGGTACCCACTTCCTTTATTCGGGCTGGGTAGGTGCAAGAAACATCTTTTGGAGAAAAAAGCTTATTCCCAAGCTCGGCAGATACAAATACTCTCTTTATTCGGATATGATTCCCAAGTGCATCGTTGTTATCCTCATCGGCTGGCTTCCTCTTTATGAAATCCAGGATGTGTCAACCCGTGTATGGGCAGCAAACCTCTTATTTGCAATTTACGGCGTATTCGGTTTCGGCAATGTTCTTGAAACAACCACACAGAACATCTCCCCCGATGTAAACGAAAGAATTCTCGTAAGAACCTATCCCGTAAAGCTATCTCACTTCTTACATACTATTATGACAATAATTCTTCCTGCTATAGTAGGTACACTCAAAGACGAATGGGCAGATATCAATCTGTTCAGATGGGTAATTCCCGGTGCTTTCATCACCTGCGCAGTGCTCACCATGATTTTTGCGGGAAGAATAAAAGAGCGTATTCCCCAGCCGCCCCTCGAAAAAAAGGTCAATATCAAGTTCTGGGACGGTATGTTCGGAGTGCTTCACAACAAATACCGCTGGATAAACACTATGGTAGGACTTCTTGACTCACTCGGAAACGGTATGCTTGCTTTCACATCCATTCTCTATCTTTATACCTTCCGGCTTTCAGGTCTTCCATATTCAATTCTCACTCTTCTCATTTCCTTTGCAGGCACGCCCCCGGATCTTCTCACACCCTATTTCCTGAAAAGATTCTCATATAAGCAGATCATGATATTCTATCAGCTCACCCGTGCCTTCGGTAACGGCGCACTTGTTGCTGCAATATGGTTCTGCGGAGATAATCTTGTACTTTGCGGAACGCTGTGTGTTATCGTAATGTTCCTTATGGAAATGACAAAAACCGTTCCCACATCTGCAGGACACGATATGAATGTACGTATCAACGACTATCAGATGTATCTTTCCGGCGAAAGACTTGAAAGCTTCTCGGGAATCTTCGGATGGTTCACGGGACCCATCACATCATTTGTGGGTCTTATTATCCCTCTGCTTCTTCTGTCATACGGCTTCAACAGCAACTGGGATATTCTTTTCCTCGACGAAGCAAGACTCAAAATTGTTGTAGTTCCCCTTCTTATCGACGTTGTAGGTTTCTTCCTTATGACAATTCCCTATTTCTTCTGGGATTATGACACAAACAAACAGAATAAAGTTATGCAGGTTCTCAAACGCCGTGCCGAGGTAACAGAAAAACAGGCACTTGAGCAAGGCGAAAAGATTTCCGGCGGATATAAGGGTTAAGGGGGTAAGTAAAATGAGCAAAAAAGAAAAGAAAATGAATAATGCACTTACCGACAACACGATACTTGAAATCCCCGAGGACGAAATATATACCTATAAAATTGAAGGTCTGGCAGCTCCCCACATAGGAAAGCCTTATAAGAATTACACTCTCAAAAAGATTATTTTTGTTGCTGTTATTCTTGTTTCAATCGCACTTTCAATGTATTTCTCATTGTATATTCTCACCACGGAAACCTTCACCTTTGCTGAGATTTCAGACGGAAACTATCAGTTCGCAAAGTTTTCAAACCCCGGATATATCACAGAGCTTACAATAAACTATGTCTCCGATATTGAATATCCCACGGAGACAGATAAAAAGTATGACCCGGGCATTACACTCACGGATGCCCCCGATGAGCTTCCTGCAATCCCGCTTAAAACAAAGGAGGAGCTCATAAATTATCACAAGTTTATTTTAAGACAGGAACAGCAGACAGCTATAGAAAACGCAAAGAATATTCCTTACTTTGAAATAACCGAGGATACATCAAAGCCCGTTACCTCCGTCAAGGAATATGCAATAAACGGCGACGGATATATAAAAACAATATATATCGGTGAAAATGTTCTTGATATCGACGGCAAGGCCTTCTATTCCTGCTGGGCTCTTCAGAGGATCATTGTTGATGAAAAAAATCCCAACTACTGCGATATCGACGGCGTTCTTTACACAAAGGACAAAAAGACTGTTGTCTGTTACCCCTGCGACAGAGACCAGTATCTGAGAGAAACATACGGCTATCCCAAGGAAATGTGGGCAGGCGTACCCAGGGATTCGGCAAATAATGAAATAATCTCCGCAGAAGACTATGCTCCCATTTTTGCAGAATATAATGAAAAGGTTATGACATACGTTATTCCCTCTTCTGTTGAAACTGTAGGCGAGCTGTGCTTCAACTATTCAAATCTTGCAACGGTTTATCTCCCCCACGGTCTTAAAACCATTGAAAATCTCGGCTTCTTTGAAATGCCCAACATGAAGGACTTCTATACTTATACAAACAAAAACCTTGACGGCACCTCATACGAAGCAGCCAAAGACCTTGATACCTATATTTCATTCCCCGATACTTTGCAATACATAGGAACGGATGCATTCAGCTATAATAAATCTATGACATATGCATTCATTCCCAAATCAGTAAAATACATAGGACACCATGCCTTCTGGGATACTGTTTATATGGATAACGGTGAAAAAATAGGCATCGGCACAATGTATGTTGAGCTTGATGAGGATACCTTCAAGAAAACGGTTGAAACAGGTGACGAGTGGACGCCTATTTATAACCCTAACCTTCTCAGAAGAATTCCCATCGAATACTCCGCTGAAAGGCAAAAATAAAATCAATAAAGCAAAGCTCTCCCTGTTTTTTCAAGCAGGGAGAGCTTCTTTTACGGTTTAATTATATCCCAGCCTTGCCGCTATAACAGCCACAAGCAGCGTGCACACCGCCTGAATGATACTCGACACGGTATTCGAATTAAACCTGCTTTTTCTGTCGATCCTGTCCTTTATATACTGCAGATCCTTTCTTATCTCCGCAAAGTTCGTGGTTCCCGCGGAAAGCTCCTGCTGTATCTTTCCTCTGCATTCACTGCACTCCTTCACGGTCATAAAGGTCTCGTGCATATAATCCTTATCCTCTGCACTGAGATTCATATTACCACCCCTTAAAATCCCGTTTTGTCCGTAGGATTATTAAGGATTCCGAAGGCAATAAGAATTGTACCTACAGCATTCACCACCATATCAAAGGTCATGCTGTCTATGCCTATTAGCTCAAACAGTCCGAAGGCATTGAATATCACTCCGAGTGCACCAAGCACAGATACCCACACAGCCCAGGATTTAAGTCTTTCCTTTAATGTCATACCGTCTTCCTCACCTTCCTACAGATTTATTAAGTGCCTCTCTCGCGTCAGCTGCGGTGATCTTCCCGTCACCGTCAATATCTCCTGCATCCGCAGAAACCTCTCCGAGTCCCACCGATGCACGAAGAATTTCTCTTGCATCAGCTGCGGTGACCTTTCCGTCACCGTCCACATCTCCCGAGGGCTTATCATTTACGGTAACAAGAAATGCATCAAAGCCTGCCTTCTTAAGCTGAGTAATATATCCTTCTGCATATTCCCTCACACGGAAGGCTCCTACCTGCACTCTGAAAAGCCCGTCTGCCTCAACAATAAAAGCATCCTGAAAGCCTGCATCCGCAAGTGTCTTTATGTAGCTTTCGGCATATTCTCTTACCCTGAATGCTCCTACCTGTACTCTGTAGAGACTACCTGCAGTCTCAGGGGACTTTTCATCCTCCTCTTTTTCAGTGCCCTTGATTTCAGCAAGATATTTTTCAACCTTCTTCCTGAACTCACTCCAATGAGGCAGGATATATATGGGACAGTATTTCCGGGGATACCAGCGGTTATGAGTTGTGAGCCTGTCAATTCCCAGACCGTTTTTATCAAGAAGAATTGCGGCAAGCCTTGCACCTCTCGCCTCTGCTCCCGTATCAGAGCTGTCGCCCGAGCCGTCCATAATGATCTCTATTGCTAAAGATGTGTTATTGCCGGGACCGTAATAGCCGTCTGCAGCGTGATAGCCTACCTCATTGTCATTAAGAATGTGCCAGCAGTCTGTTTCATCAATATAATAATGAACAGTCACACCGCCCATTGCACCATTGAATGTGGCACGGGCATACTGCTCGGCATCATTTGTACCTGCCGCCTCATTGATATCATCCGTATTGTGGATGGTGATATACTCCACCTTACCTGTACCTGAGGAAAGCTTTCTGTTCGGTTTCAGGGAAGCAGGAAGAATCTTTTCCTTGATTTCAAGTCCGTGAAGCGTATATGTTTTATCGGGTGTTAAAAAAGCCATATTATTCACTCCTTTAATAGCTTATATATTGAATATATACGGAAAGAGTATCATCATTACTCTCTCCTGAAACAGGGTTATATTTTTACTTCCATCTGCCCGTAATATATGCGTGTACGGGGAATTCTGTATTTCCTACAGGGAATGTGGATTCAACACCTGAAGCTCCTGTAAATCTGCCCCAGAGATTGTTGCTTGAAATTCCGCTCATGTTTCCGAAGAACTGATAATTACGTGCCTGAAGTGCGCAGTATTCAACATTGTCCTCTCCCGTAAGCATCCCGGCAGGAAACTTGACCTGCGCCGTAATAACCACTGTTCCGTAAACGCCTGTGTTTGAGAATATCTCCGTAACACTTGCATTGAGATTTCCCCATGCCTCCATTCTGCCCGAAAACCACTTGCGGTATTTCCAGCCGCCGGAAGTTCCCTCCTCTACCGTATAATCGGACACAGGCCTGTTTGAGGATGACCTTGATGACACGGGATACATCCATTCTCCCCAGGTGCTGTTATATAATTGTCTGAATGCACAGTAGCCCGCAGCACCGTATCTGTATGCCCTTTGTATCTTCTGTGTTGAGACAGAATCCGCACCGAACACCTCAACAACAGCGGCATTTGCAAAGGGAGCATTACCGGGCACGCTTGATGTGGAATACACATATATGCCGTCATCAAATATATTGTCTAAATCGTCCGAGGAAGTGAGTGTTATCGGCGCTTTTTTAGTAATATCACTGTATGAGTGTGTGTGATCAGCTTCAGCAAAGTGATAAAAGTGCACACTTGAGCTGTTATCACTGAGCATAAAAAGACTGATAAAGGTGGGCTCATCCATCACAACGACAGACTGAAAGCCTGCAAATGCAGCTCCGCTTATCACCCTCAGCTCAAGGAATACATTAAGACCGTCCACAGAAAGATCCATAAAAACATGATATCCCATACTGTGTGCTGCTGCTATCTCTTCCACCGTCTTATCCGAGCTTATAAGAGTAAGAGTTTCCATATCCGCAGCTGCCTTTACGACAAAGGGCTTTTCGCAGCTTTCAATTGCCTGTGCCAGCTGCTCCTGGGTCATATACTCTGCATCATTGGTAAATTCAGATATATTAACGGGTATATCGTTTTTCGTGATATATCCGATGTCATTATTGAATGCCGACACACTGCCGGGTACTGCAGCCTCTGTAATATATCCTGCATCATTATTGAACGAGGATACATTGCCGGGAATATCTGTCTTTGTGATATACCCCGCGTCATTGGAAAAAGCTGATACGTTTTCAGGAACGGCAGGGATTACGGTATCAGCAGGCAAAGCATTCACATCAGAAGCAGTAAGACTGACAGCGCCCGTCTTACCGTTTACCGATGAAACGGCACCGCCTCCCGAGGGAGCAAGACCCTCAAGCGCCTCAGCCGTAATATATCCTGCATCATTACTGAACGCGGACACATTACCGGGAATATCCTCCTTTGTGATATACCCCGCATCATTGGAAAAAGCTGATACGTTTTCAGGAACGGCAGGGATTACGGTATCAGCAGGCAAAGCATTTACATCAGAGGCAGTAAGCTCAACAGCGCCCGTCTTTCCGTTCACACTGTCTACCTTGCATGCTCTCTTCAATGCATCATACACCCCCTGAGAGGTAACAGGCAGCTTATTTCCTTCGGCTACCTCATCGGTAACCTCCACCGCCGAGGAGGGCAGCTTCACACAGGTCACTCTTCCAAGTTCAAGCCTTACACCCGTGTAATTATCATCCGCATCCACTTCAATTATTTCATTGTTATATGCCAACAGAAAAAAGGCCGGCTTGGTTTTATCAATGGGATAAATGCTTGTTATATTGCATTTCCCCGCAAGAAGATCCTCTTCAGTCATTTTTGCGTTGTTATATGTAAGAAGTGCGAAGCCCTCTTCAGGAAGATATATAAATCTGCAGTCCTCCGTAAGCACAGTGTCGCTATCGGGAAGCTTTATTCTTAATTGCAGCACCTCCCCGGACACAAAATCACATTTATGCCCCGGCTCAAACTGCTGAATCCAGGGATTGCCAAAAAGCAGTCCCGATGATGTCAGATAATCACAGACGAAGGAGCAAAGAAGCTGCATACCTTCTGTTCCGGGCTTATCACCGATCTCGGTCCAGCTGTGCATATGCCCCTTATCACTCTTCCCCGAAAGCCCCTCTGAAAGACTGCCATTGAGCTTATTGTCCGCCTGCTCCTTGGTATAATACCTGTCATCATGCTTATGTCCGCTGTCACTCTTCCCTGCAAGCAGAGCATCAACCTGCACATCAACATAATACCTGTCATCGTGCTTATGGTCATTATCACTCTTCCCCGAAAGCAGCCCGTCAACCTCATCCTCGGTGTAATATATATCATTATGCTCATGAATCCTTTCAGCCTTGTTCATAAGCATATCATAAAGAAATACCAGACTTTTTGCTCCCTCGGGAGTAACCTGCGGACAGGTCATATCATCAACAGATGCATATACAGGAAATTCATACACTGAGCTTTTCAGAATAAAGCCTTCATCCTCATACACAATAATCTGCGCAAGGAGAATTCCTTTACCGTCGAGCAATCCGAAGGGAATGCCATAAGAAAGCTGAGACAAACCGTTCTGAAGCTCATCAGTAATAAAAACCTTTCCCATAGGGGTAACAAAACCCAGCTTTACCTTCTTTTTTATATGCTCTTCATCAATTATAATATCAAGCACCCTTGAATTGTGTTCTCCCGAATTCAGCCGCTTAAACTGAGCCTTCAGTTCCATTATTTTCTCCTCCGAATATTTCATTAATTTTTTTTGCAAGACTCTCGGTAAGATGCAATAGATTGCTGTCAAAGATTTTATTATCTTTATAAGAATCTATATACCCCAGCTTTATGAGGAATGTATTTTTGCTCCCCGTTTCTTCCATCTGTCTGAAGGGGGACTTGCGGGTATTGACATGCACTCCTTTAAGCCTGAAGCCCTTTTCGCCGCCGAGACTCTGAAGAAGCCGGAAGGCATCATACTGAGTATCTGCATCCGCCGTGCTTTTCACGGTAATATCACAGCCGTATGTATTGTCATTACCCACATTGCTTCCTCTGTGCAATATAATAACAATATCGCTGTCAGAATATCCTTTTCTGCAGTTTCCTGTATAAGACTCACAGCATATACCGTCCGTTCTTATTAATGCCGCAGACAGCAGTCTTGCAAATTCAAGCACATCCGAATGCTCTGTTCTCCCGTAAATCACCCCTCCGGGAGAAAAGGACGTATGTGCCGCATTTATAAAAACATTTACCATCTGAGCGCCCTCAGATATCTTGCCCAGGTAAGAAGACGGTCGTAGTATTCCTCCTGCTCTCTGTCTGAAGTATTAACACCGAGAGAATTAAGAAGCGAATAATCCCCATACTTTGCATATACCTCAGCCAGGTCAAGAAGCTCCTTCTCTTCCATTTCAGAAGCATCAAAGCCGAGCTCCTTCAATACCGAATAATCCCCGTACTTTGCAAAAAGCTCTGCCTGCTTACTAAGGTCATCTTCCTTAAGACGGCTTATATCAATACCGAGGCTCTTAAGGCCCGAATAATCCTTATACTTTGCAAGGAACTCTGCATCATTGAATGCATCCTGCTGATGAAGATTGCTTACATCAACACCAAGAGCTTCAAGATATCTGAAATCTCCGTTTTCCGCAGCCTTATAGGCAAATTCAAGCTTACTCTCCTTTTCCTTTTCCGCTTTTTCATCAAGACGCTCGCTTTCATAGGTTTCTTTGGCATATTTCTTGTCTGCAATCTCCGAATATGCTTCATATGCGGTTTTCATCGAAGAAAGTGTATCCTGATATCTGTCGTAATTTTTCTCTTCAAGGCGAAGTCCCACATCTGTAAGCTTATCCATAACATCCGAATAAGCACCTGAAGCAGCAACCGAAGCATAAGAATTGCCGTAGCCCCCGGTGAGTGCGCCCGCAAGTCCGAAAACATCCTTTGCGGCAAGCATTCCTTCCTTGCGGTACATATCCTTATACTGATTATATAAAGGATCAAGATTCACATCATACGAATACGATGAGGATTTTTCTATCATATCATCAAGAAGCTTTTCGGACATATAAGAATACTGCTCAGAATCACCGCCGACAGGTGTTGCTCTTGTTTTATTTGAGTCTATGACAGTCTGTAAAACCTTATCACTCAGCTCACTGACCGTTCCGGGCTTCTTTTTTTTATTTTCTGCCATTATCCGTTTCTCCCTTCATTTCCTTTCTCATAGCCTTCATATGTACAGAAAGCTGTTTTATCTCCTCTTTGAGCGAAAGCAGCAACAGATACAGCTGTTTTACATTCACATCATCAGCCAATATTTCTCACCTGCCCCGTAATTTCGCTCAGCCTTACAATTCCGTGTATTCTGCATTCTCCCTCACCTTCAAAATACAGCCTGTAGCTGTGGCACGGCGGTGTATTTACGGGAACGGTAAACACCTTGTTTACGGGAGTGTCGATAACACAAATCCTCTTACGGTCATTACCGTTGTCCGTACTGATATATACATTAACATATGCCCCTTCAGACAGAGACAGAGTTATAAGAAGCTTTCTCAGAATCTGTCTTGAGGGAAGAAAGCATTCTCCTAACTTTCCTGTCAGAGCGTACCACCTTACACCATTTTCGGGCTTAAACAAAAATTCTGTTTCATTATTCTCCGATAAAATATTACTGCTTTGAGAAGAAGCTGCCGAATCATAAAGCTTTATTAAATAATATTTAATATTATTTTCATCGGCCTTTGGCGCTCTTGAAATGTAATAAAGACAGTTTTTCAATCTGAGCATATATTCGGTCATATCATTATCGTCCTCACAAAACCACTGTCCCGTAAGGGTATTGAATACAAAAACACGGCGCCTGCCGTTTTCATCAGTCATTGCTATGTAGTATTTATTGTCGATTCCTTCCGCTACGGCATCCGTATACACGGTTTTTCCCAGAGCCTCCGAAATTGAAACAGGCATAACACCGTCATACACCATAACACCGTAGCGGCTTTTGTAATACAGACGCTCGTTAAGATTTATCACACTTTTGTGACATCCTGTCTGAACACCTCTTGCTGACGATGTCATTACGGTGAAATCCGCAGGTGTTTCACCGCTTATCCTGATGATGTATTCCTCCTTGAAAAACAAAATATCATTACCGAGCTTCCCTACACCGGTAAATTCACCGCTGCAGCCTAACGACACTCTGTAGCTGTCCATAGACGTCCCCTCAAAGCAATCCCATTTACCCGGAGCACCGAGAGCACTTGCATATATTTCATTTACAAATTTTCCGTTATCGGAATAACCGTACCTGCAGCCCCATATGCGGTTGTTATGCTCTATTGCAAAATCCATTTCAGGAATCTTTTTTGCAACTGAAAAATTCTTATATAAAGGACAGTCTGAATAAAGAATGCAGGACACAAGGATCTCATTTTCCGAAATCACATTTTTTACCACACATTCACCGTTTTCGAAATAAGCTGAAGGAACAAACAAACGGTCCCCCGGTCCGAAGGGTATCCCGATATCGGCTGCGATAATCTTTGCGTAGAGCTGCATTTTTTTCTGCCAGCCGTTTTCAGATGAGTATTCACTAAGATACATAACTCCGTCTGACACATCGAGATACTGTTCACCGTCAGAGGGCTGAGAAGGCTTTGAAAAATTCTCCACACTCACGGTTTCTGAATTCTCATCACAGAATCGGAATACTGCTTCATCTGCATCCAGATACACATTTGAGCATTCGGAGGTATAATATCCGTTGACGCGTGTAACATATTCGCCGTCAGGAACAATAAAAATACCGTCTCCAAAGGGAACAATACTTCTTCTTCCGACACCCTCTCTGAGCTTTGCATATAAAACCTTCTGACCGTTCACATAAATATCCTGACCGGCACAGAAGCAGAATCTTCCGCCAGCATTTGCTGCAGCCGTAATTCCTTCGCCGGCAAAGCCGAGTATACCGTCAGCTCTGTAGCTCTCACCCGTGCTGTCTGCTGCATAGCCTGTCCAAATCGCTCTGGGATTTCTGACACTCATAACAGGAAAATAATCTCCGCTTAAGTTTTCCATATCTGAAAAGCAGCCTTCCGTAACACTTTCTTTATGTTCAATACCGCCGAAAGCATTATTCTTCACATATCTTTCTTTCAGCTTCCTTAGTCCGGGATATAACAATCAGCATCCCCCCCTAATCTATATTTATGTTATGCCGCTTTATTCTGTGATTACGATTGATAAACCTGATATAATCGAGATAAAGAGAATTGAACAGTGAATATGAGTTCTGATATCTTGTTATATCCGAATTCAATATATCAAGCTGCATTACGAGATATCTGATATAGATATCTTCAAAGGGAGCTGATATAACAAGCTCTGTATCAGCATCCTGCTCATAACCGCCCCTGAAGCTGCAGTCAATATCCTCATATTGTATAAGTATCTCACTGTATATCTTATTATCAAGCTGCTCAAGCAGATATGCCTTCTGAGGGAAGGGAATAACATTAGGATACAACTCATCTGTTCTTTCCGTTGCTTCTCTCACCGTCATAGCCATCCACCGCCCTTATCAGCCTTCACGCGACACTGCAGCAATAAAGCTTTCCGCTTCATTCTGTGCCTTCTGAGAATTTTCTATAACCTCGGCAAAGGCAAGGGGAAGCTCAACGGTTTCACCTTTTTTCACAAGTATTCTTCTGCCGTTCACAGCAACAAACAAAGAGTCATCATTTTTATTAAGCTTGGGGATAAAAACACTTCTGAGTGTCTTTTCATTCTTATTCTTTTTCATATTTTTCTCCTTTTTCTTTTTACGGGAGCCGGAAAAAATTCCGGACTCCCTTTTTTAATTCATACTGCAGCAGCTGAAAAAGCTTTCATGTGTCAGTTGCTTTCGGCAGTATCGGAAAATTCCGAGCCTGATTCAAAACGGATCATATATTCCTCAAGAAGTCTCTTTGCCACCTTGGTTGCTTTCCAGCCCACAGAGCTTCGCTGATTGAGAGGATCGTTGCCGTAGCCTCTCTGCTTTACGATATGCTCAAGACCGCCGCCCTCAATATCTGTTACGCCGTATGCATTCTCGGCAATAAAGAGAGTGCAGAATACTGCAGAGCCGTCCTTACCGGCGCCCTCACCGCAGATAACATCACCTGCATTCACCTTGACAGCCGTACCGAGAGTAACGGTATTGCCGTTAAGAGCAGTAATTGTGTTTTCCTTGCCTGCCACAAAAACCTTTACAGGAGTCTCAAATGTCTTTTCGCCCATATCCTCTTCTACATTCACACTTACAGCAGCAGTGTCCGATGAAGAAGCTACCGTAAGACGTGTAATATTTTCACTGATAGCTGCCGGTCCGAAAATCTTTGCTTCAGTGCTTTCAACAAATCTCACACCGCCGAGAGAGCCGATTTCACCCTTGAGGATATTTTCAGGATTTGCATACTTCTGAATGCCGATCCACTGCTCGCCTGCCTCCTGCATAAGATCATAGGCAACATAAGGATGAATAATAGCAACATAGCTGCCGTCAATTTTAGGTGCATTCACAGCCTTGAGTTCAGCCGCAGCCTTGAAGATATCCTTTACACGGAGCTTACAGAATTTATTAATGTCACCTCTTGAAAGAATTTCTGTTTCCTTGCCGTCCCTCACCTCGGGAGCGTACATAACATTTGTGCCTGCAACAAGCTCATTTCTTACGATCGTATCAAGTGTAAGACCTGCCTGAGAGCTGAGCTCCTTGGTTGCCTCAACAATTGTATTGTCA
Organism: Acutalibacteraceae bacterium; assembly: GCA_045591055.1. Taxonomy (GTDB): domain Bacteria; phylum Bacillota; class Clostridia; order Oscillospirales; family Acutalibacteraceae; genus RUG806. The sequence continues at coordinate 56,095 of JAZNSD010000009.1, forward strand.
ATTGCGGTCAGCTCAAGCATATCTGTCTGTTCAACATAGTCACCGTACTGGTCAACCGTTGCGGTAACAGCAGTAACATTGAGCTTATTACCTGCAGGTGTAATACCCTCGGTGATAGGCTTAAGTGCCTTGGGAAGCTTTGAAAACTTTCTGAATTCAATTGTCTTACCGCCGTTTTTGGGAATAGGTCTTTTCTGACCGAACTGCTCGTGAATGAGATTTGCACCTGCGAGTGTAATAAGTGTTTTGTCATAAAATGTCTTCATTTCTGCCGAAAGTGTATCGGGAGCGGTAACAGCACCGTTTTCCATGGTACCGCCGGTGGTATTGATAACCTCACCTGCAGAAAAATGTGTAAGAGTAATGTTTTCGTAATTCATAATTTTCTCCTTTTTTTCAAAATGAAATTTTTGCGCCCTTGCTTACCTCAGAAAGTATTTTCATAATATCCTTCTCGGTAAGGCTGTTCACATCGGTGCGCTTTACCGATGAGGCGGAATCCTGAAGCGAATTCTCACTTACCCGCCCTGAATTTCTTATACTGTCTGCAGTTTTCTTTCCTGCCGACATAACGGCATATCTTAGAGCAGAGCCCATAATTTTTTCAAGATTTACCGTTTCAAAAGCCCGGCGAAGGGATACACCGGCAGTAAGAAGGTGCCTGAATTCAGGTGAATTCTTAAGCTCCTTCTCAAGTGAAAATGAAGGATATATCTCTCTGAGCTTTTCTGACTCACCGCTTAAATATGCCGCCAAATTCTCAGATGCCCTCTTTTTTATCAGCTTTTCAGCTGCCATAGCGGCAGCAGCTCTCTTTTCTTCACCTTCAGCATTTTCATTCACGGCATTATCAGCCTGCTCAGAATTACTCAGAAAAGCCTCAACCAGCTTTTCGGTATCCTCCGCAGCTATTGAGGGGTACTGCTCCCCTAATTTTTTCAGTAACGGTTCGCAGGCATTTGCGGTTTTTTCGTACCCCTTGAGCTTTGCAAAACGCTTGTCGATTATTCCCTGGGTACGCTTTGAAAAGGCAGACGCGTACTTGCCTTTTATAAGCTCCTCAAATTCCTGTTCTTCCCGGCAGCCGTCGCCCTCCGGGACCTCTTCATTTGCCGCGGCGGAAGCTTCTTCAGCAGTATTTCCTTCCGAAGCGAAAATCTGTAAAAGATCCTTAATCATTTTCTTGTTTCTCCTTTTTTGTTTTCATCGTCTTTCCGAAGTGTCTGTCAGCATTTAATTCCTATCGGAAAATAAAAGCAATTTATTCTGTTCTCAGCTTCACATTGGCAGGATACAGCCTTTGTATTTCTTTCATCCCGTTATAAAACATCAAAAACAAATCATTTATACGTAAATATGTTTTCTCGTCACTGAAATGTGAAGCCTCCAGAAACAGCCGTCCGTCTGAGGCAGAATATTTATAAAAAAACTTTTTTTCCTTCTCAGAAAGGCCTGTAACGCTGCTTTTAAGCGCAATACAAAGTGCGGAAACTGCAGCACACACAATATCCTTTCCCTTCACATCAAAGCCTGCATGTCCCGTCAGTGAAACGCTGAGCCTTTCAGAGGTACATTCATATCTGACATTGACCGTAATGCATCCTTCCTTTCATACTCTGCGGCATTCTTTTGAATTGCCGATCTGATTTTTTCCTTGTTCTCCATATCGAGCAGCTCCATACATGCAAGTGACTGAGGTGCCTTCTCGGGATCAAAGAAGCCCATTGTATAAAAGTTTATGGCATCCTGATTCTGTGCCGACCGTGAAAAGCTGTTCTGCTTATGTGCCTTTACACGCACATCAAACACGGGAGCGCGCATTCCCATATCAACGCCGAATTCACTGCCTCCGGGCAATGCTTTAAGCGCTGAATTATCATAAAGAGAATACTGCCATTCACCGTTGTCCCCAAGAATTCTGATGCTTCTCGGTACGGAATAAAACTGCCTTATAAGCTCAATACACAGATTGCATATATCGGAAAATGCATTGTATGTGGCGTTTATCATATCTCTTGCAAGCTTATTTCCCGCCTCCTGTAAGGCTGTAATTGCAGTACCTGAGGTTACACCTCCCATAGTACCGCCCTGAGTAAAATCTCTGTTACCGCTGGTTTCCTTAAGCTCTGAAATTTTATTACTGAGCACTGTAAGATAAACAGATGACAAGGGAGTAAAGCCGATTTCTCTTATGGATTCTTCCCCGATGGATGAACCGCTTACATGCACGAAATCACGGCTGAAATCTGCAAATTCCTCTTCATTCACTGCCCCTTCGACTCTTGTAAAATAACGCTTTCTTGAGCCAAGCCTTGCATTACGGATAATTTCATTATTAAGAATATCAATTTCCTCCTGGGCATCCTTCATAATATCAATAAAGCCGAAGCCTGCAGGCGTTCCCTCCTCTTTATAAAGAGGATCAAAAACAAAAGGATATAAGCCGTGATCATACCATCCGCGCTCTGAATATGCCGGGTCATTTTCCGAGGCATATAAAAGTGTGGAATTCACAAACTTGCAGTAATGAAGCACGGTTTTATTTCCCGAGCGTTTTTTGTAATACCAGTCAACAACACAGGATTTTTCCGAGGTATCAACCTTGTTGTCATAGGTATAGCAAAGCATTTCGGCACCCTTTCCTCCAAGCATTCCGTCAAGAAAAGGATACTCATCAATAAGAATGTCATTATCCACAAGATCAACACAGAAGATGTTTCTGCTTTTCTGAATATCCCTTATTCCCGGTTCCCAGAAAATATTGAGTATATCCGTATTTTTAATATCAATTTCACCCAGACCCGAATCTGCCGAGCTGTTCCACAGAACACTGTATACCGCAGTTCCGGTCTTAAGCTTCCGGTATGCACCGTCGGAATAGACAGTTGTCCAGTTATTTCTCTCGAAAACCACCGGAAGCACACCTGTAAGCCTCTGAGCCTCGGGATTATCGCTTTCCTCACGGGGCAGAACCGTGCATTCGGGAATGCTGTCCATAAAATCTGCATGCTTTGTAACAATTGAATTAAAAAGCCAGGCAGAGTGCTTTTTAGCTTTATCGCTGCCGGCTCTCAGCTGCTCCCAATGCCTCAGACGGAACCAGTTTTCATTTTCTATAACCCTTGCATCAAGATTTGCTTTCGCGTTTTTATACTTTGCAAGAATCAGAATCGCCTCGCGTATTTCTTCCTCTCCGATTGCGGGCTTTAATATTTTTTTCTCTTTACTGTTAATATTTTTTTCTGTCATTTTCCTCTCCTGCCGATTGAATTAATAAGAATACCGTCTGTATCTCCCGGTATTCAGCTCAAGCGGATCATCATACACCTTTTCAGGCACCTTTTTCAAAACGGGACTTATGGGTCTACTCATACAGAAATACCTGAATGAGTCTGCAAAATGATCCTCTCCGTCGGTATCAAGATCCTCGGGATTTGTTTCAGAAAACTGTAAAAGCGGAATTGTCCTTATTGCAGCCTTGCAGGTGTTGAAAAAATAAACCATGGGCTTTCCCTCTTCATCAAATCCCATTCTGTAGTGGCATTGCATCCACCCCGGAATACGCTTATTGTCTCCCTTTGAAAAATAAACCAGATGCCTGTCTGCCGATTCAACTATGGCTTCTCCTCTCGAAGCATCCCATATAGACGGGTCCGCTACACCGTCAACCCTTTTACCCTTGAGCCATCTGTGCTCCGTTTCAATACGGCGTATTTCCGAAAATATTTTGTCGGGATGCCACTTAAGTCCGTCATTGGGAATATCCGTACAACCGTAAAGCTGCAGAATAAGATATGCTCTCCCTTCAAAGTCCACAGCCCACCAGTCACAGGAAAAAGGCTTTCTGAAGCCAAAGTCAAAGCTTCTTACGATTGTCCAGCTGTCGGGGACCTCAAAGGGTTCTATTACATGCGTAAAGCGCCTGTCATAATAATGCTCGGGAACATCCCTGAACTCCTCAAAAAACTGCCCGTCAAAAATATTCCAGTCCCCCATAAGCCAGGCCTTCTTAAGCTTCGGCGGGAGTGCCTCAAGCTGCTTCACATAATCAGGATCGCTTTCCATAAGTGCCTTATTGTCTGTTACTAAGCTTCTTATAAAGCTGTAGTCCTCAGGGCTCTCACTTTCCTTGAAGGCTCTGTCCACAAAAAGCCTTTTCACAAAGCTGTGCCCCACTCCTCCCGGATTACAGGTAAGATAAACCCTCTTCGGAAAATTGTTGACTCCTCTCACACAGGCCTTGAAGCGGTCATATTCCTCCTCAGTAAGCTGTGTTGCCTCATCCAGAAAAAGAACATCCACCTCAGTACCCTGATACTTATCAATATCTGCTGCCGTTGAGCAATGCCGGAACATTATAAGAGAACCGTTCGGAAAAATAAATTCCTTTGTGCTGTCCTTATACTGAGCGAAATCCGCAAGCACCGTTCTCAGAGGATTTATGTGATTTGCCCGCAATTCGGGATAGGTTCTTCTTACTATCATTATTTTTATCCCGGGATACCTGAATGCCAGAAGCACCGCTTTTGTGCGCACACTCCAGCTTTTTCCGCCGCCTCTTGCTCCGCCGAATGCAATATATCTGTGGCGGTCGCTTAAAAACAGCTTCTGCTTTTCATTGGGAATTCCCAGATTCAGTTCTTTTATGTGCTTTCACCTCCTTTCTGATCATTCTGCATACTCTTCGGGACCTTCAAAAACAATTCTTATTTCCTCTCCCGTATCAATATCCTTTTTATCAAGTCCCGCCGATACTGCCGCAGCCTCCTTTACAGCAGCACAGGTTTCCTTAAGAATCTTGGGATCGCATTTTTCCTTTGTTTTTCCCTTCCCGAAATTCTCCCTGCACATTCTGTAAGCAGCTTCGCAAAGCATATCTGCACATTTTTCAAGATATTTTTCACGGCTTTTATTTCCTCTGCTGCCGCAGGAATCCGTATTGTTTTTCATATGTCACCTCCTGTTTGCAGGCACATAATAACAAAAACCGCCTTCTGTTTTCTCCCTCAGAACAGCGGTTTTTGAAAATTTTTTAATTTTTTTTCAAACGCTAAGAAAACGGCTTCAACCTACGCCTGCGGCGAAACGCTTTCGTATAGTCCATCGCCGAGGGAAGTTTACTTCCCGTTCGGCGGGACATATAATCTTTTTACTTTATAGGAAGGAATTTCCTATAAAGTAAAAAATAAGGCCTGAGCCATTAAGCTCAGACCATTATTCAATCTGTGTTATTTGTTTGAAACAATAAATACCATTCTCTCCTGAATTGCGGGACCGCCGTGACCTGTGGAAAAACCGCCGTGATCACTTGTTATGATTATAAGCCAATCTTCGGTTTCGTATGTGTCTCTTGCTTCAATATTGTTTATGGTTGCAAAAGCAAGCTTATCATTAAGCTCAAAGCCCGCTTTATAGCAGGGATTATTTACCGAGAAGCCGAAACCGTGACCTGCAGCATCTGTACCTTCATAAATAGCAATAATAAAATCCGAGCAGTCTGCAGAAGAAATATTTTTTATAGCCGCATCCGCACTTGCTATATCTCCCGAGCATTTATTGAAGCTGACATTAAGCTCTTTTTCTTCGCAATACTTCACCTCGGGCAGATATGTGGAATTATCGTCAGTAAAATGCCCGCCCCATTTTGTGATAAAGGCTGCACTGTCTATCACACCGCTTTCGGTAAGTGTTGTCATAAGAGTTTTATATTCAAGATTCTTGGGCTGTCCGTTTCCGAAAACACCGTTTTTATCAGCCCACACACCGGTAAGAAGCGAGCACCAGCCGGGCGCCGTTGAGGTTGCCTGAGTATTCTCACCGTCAGGATAATTCACGCCGCCGCAATAAGCGAGATTAAGAGAAGCACCGTTTTCAAGAAGCTTATTGATACCGCTGAAAGAACCCTTTGCCATTGTAAGAGCATCAGCTCTGCAGCCGTCATATCCGATAACAATTGCCTTTTTCTCGGTTTTTCCTTCGGGAAGGGGTGACATATAATGCTCTATGATCATATCATAAATATCTGTCTGAGGAATTGCTGTTTCAACGGTATTTTCATAACCGATGCTTTCAATCACCTGAAGGTATGCCTCCTCTGTGTCCTTGGCATCAGTCTTATAAAGACCGCAAAGTGCGGGAATAAGCAGAAAGAAGCTTATTATCTTGTTCAAAAAATCCATATCGGTCAAATCTCCTTTGATAAATTTACATACTGATTATATCAATACATATAACAGAATTCAATTATTAATTATTACAAAAAAACGGTACTGTTTAATACAAAAGCAACGAAGAAATTACATAAAATTTCTTCGTTGCTTCTGATTTTGTTTTATTACAGACCGAAAAGTCTCTGGAACATATTTACAATTTTAAGGAAAAAGTTTCTTATTGCATCAAAAATATTAGTAAAAATATTAACATTAATATTACCCGAACCGTCAGTTATATCTCCTTCATATGAAGACTGCAGGGAGTTCATCCAATATATCATACCGTTGGGGGCGGTAAGATTAAGAATATTGCCGTTGCCGTCTTTTGTTTCAGAGTCATAATACTTGCTGCCGTCCATCATATGCATATCAAAGGTAACAACCTTAGCCATATGATGATTATCACTTGCTCCCTTTCCTGCAGGCTCCTTTACACTGCCGATAGTAGTAAGACGGCAGTCACCGGGATTATTGTTATTCTTGCACACGTTATTCCATAACGGAGTTGTTGTTGCAGGATAGCTTATAACAGGGTCCTTTGAGCTTGCGATCATCCATATTGCCACGTCAGCACATTTTTTAGTATCAGCTGCACTCACCGTACCTGTTGCCGCAATAGGAAAGGCTCCTGCAAAATACTCAGGGTAAGAAATTATCATATCCCAGGTCATTTCCGCACCTGCAGATGAACCGCCGATAAATATTTTAGTTGTGTCGATGTTATCTCCGTGCTTTGCAATCATATCGTCAATAACTGCACGAAGAGATTCAAGCAGAGTTTTGCTCCAGTAAACCAGCTTATGCTCAGGCGCACGGGGAAGAAGAATATATGCACCGCCCTCTGAAAATCTCGACTGAAGCTCTGCCGATGCCCAGTAAGGGAAATCGCTGTCATCAAGCTGTGCCCCTACATAATCTGCATGACCGATGCCATGAAGGAAAATTACCAAAGGATATTTTGTATTATCAACGCTTCCCTTGGGAGAATAATATGCATAATCAAGTGCATATCCGCCTGCCTCGGGAGCATAATCAATCTGAAATTCATCTCTCAATGCTTCAATTCCCGCAGATACCGGAAGAGCAGCTTTTCTTCCCGCTGCCGATACCAAAAGAGTACAGCAGCCCATCATCATAATGGCACTCAGCAAAACACATAAAGACTTCTTAAAAAGCTTCAAAACACTCACCTCATGGTAATCATATCTATAATTCTATAGTAACAAAAAATAAAAAGCTTTTCAATGAACAAATGAACAAAATACGTCTTTTTTATATAAAAGTTTATAAACTATTAACTTTCACATCTCATTCCCTGATTGAATGTACTTCCGTCCTTTCCGAACCAGGTTGATTGCACGGCATAATCCTTCCAGTTATCGGCAATATAACCGAGCTCAACAAAAACCTTGTTTTTCACAGGAACAAGAGGTATGCTCTCGCCTTCACCGAATGCAGTGAAATACTCATGCCAGTTATATAAAAAGCTTTCGGAAAAATTATTTCTTCCGGGATATTTAAGAGCAGTCCGCTCATATTTTATCAGCTCGTCGGCTATCTCCTCCGACACACCGAAGCGCAGAAGAAGAGGACGCAGCTCCTCATAAAAAGTATCGATACGGTAGATTGTATCAAGATGAGGCATTTTTTTTGGTATCCAGGTAACATCACCGAATATTTCATTGGCATAAAGCTGAAGAGGCTCTCCCAATGATACTGATTCAAAATATGAATACAAGGAAATGTACACACTGCCCGCTACCGTGTTTTTATTTTCTTTTGCAAAATCAATTACGGAATTATAGAAATCCTCATAAGGTATATTCAGCTTATCAAAAAGATACATGGCAATGAATTTCAGGATTCCGTGGTGGTGATAGGATTCTTCAATACAGGCAAACACGTTGCACATTATCCAGTCTTCACGGCTGAGAGTATTTGTGCTGATAACATATCTGGTTTTTTCCTTTATTTCAGACTCATTTTTCGTATGCGCGGTCTGATGCTCAACCGTCACGGTTTTTATTCCGTATTTTTCCATATAATCCTTCTGTGCCATAGGAGCATTGGGCAGTATCTCGCAGTTATATGCGGTAATAAGTCGGTGCTGACCTGCAGCAAGGAGCGAGCCAATTCCCTTACAGAAGCTTTCATAGGTTTCACAGGGAAGTCCCGTGATAAGCTCCGAATAAGTGGTTACACCCTCTTTTTTATAAAGATTTATAAGTCCGGTAAACTTATCAAGGCTCATATTTTTTCTGCCGATCGCCTCAAGTGTTGCAGGATTGAGGCTCTGGAAGGAAAGCGTTGCCCCCTCCTTACTCAGACCGTATTTTTCAAGCTTACGGTTAATTTCAAATACCTCTTTGTGCCTTGTCATAGAATAATTGATTCTTATTCTTTCGGGGCAGCCTGTTTTCTCTCTTGTCTTCACAAGATAGTCAACAATATCCATATCTCTGTCATATGCACCGAAATTGGCATCGGCACCCCATATGAATTTCACATTGTGGGAAGCCATCCAGTCAATTTCCGCAAAAACTCTTTCAATAGGAAAAAGCTTGATCTTCTGAGAATTACAGCCCCAGTCACAGTATGCACAATCCCTCGGGCAGCCTCTTGAGGTTTCAAGAATTGCATCAAGCTGCATACCGGGATTCTCTTCAAATATTTTTTCAAACCATCCGTCAAGATAAGGGGAAGGATAATCGGTTCCTGTAAGCACCGCTGTTTCATTCTTCACCGCAGTGCCGTCAAGCTTTCTGTAAGAAAGATTCTTAACGGATGAAAAATCAGGCTCATCTTTTATAAGCTCGGTAAGAAGTTCTTTAAAAGCCTCCTCACCCTCACCGTGGATAAGAAAATCAATAAAGGGGTATTTCTCAAGAAAAGAATTATCGGGAGTAACATTATGTCCGCCGAAAAGAATAACACAGCCGGGATACTTTTCCTTTATTTTTCTTGCCAGAGTGAGATTATACTGAGTGTTCCATATATAATTTGAAAAGCCTACAAAAGACGGATTTTCAAGTCCGCCTACAACATCATCGGTATTTTCTCTGGTAAAAACAAACCTTTTGAATTCATATTCACTTTTGATTTTTTCATCTCTGAAGGCATAAGCCACAAGAAGACCTACGGCATAGGGAAGATACGCAGCCCTGAATGAATTGCCCGTATAGGTGTTTGATGCCTGTACCATATATAAATTCTTCATTATAAGGTCCTCCTGTTGTCCTTCTCGTGCCTGTGTCCCTGCAGAGTTTTTCTTATATAAGTGCAGTTGCTGTCTTTTCTGCCGAACCATGCAATAACTCTTGAATAATTTTCCCAGTTTTCAAAAGGCATGACCTTTATATTTACAGCATTTTCTTCAGCCTCAAGAGGCTCTTTATTACCGTCAAGAAGTGCATTGAAATACAAGGGGAAATTATATCTGCAGATAAACTCTATCTCCCTGTCAAAGGGTCTTTTCAGCATTCTTTTCTGAAAATTATAAAGCTCGGAAAATACCCCGTCATTATTAAAATAGCCGCTAAGAAAGCTTTCAATCTCATCATAAAAAGTGTCTGCCTCATAAACGCAGGAAAGAAACAGATACTCTTCAAAGGGCCATTGTACCTTTCCGAACCGTTCATCGGTGCAGCTGAGAGTACCCTTGCCCTCAAGCACATTATCAAGATGCTTTTCAATTGCAGCAAATGCCTTTCCCGCAACAGTGCTTTTATTCTTAAGAAAATAAGAAAGCACTCCCGTATAAAAATCCTTATACGAACACATTCCCTCGTTGTACAGAAACAGGGCAATAAACTGCAGAAGCCCCATATGGTGAAATGCCTGAACAGTAAAAGAAAACAGATTCATTTTCTTCCATTCATTCTCATCCATAGAATAGGTTGATGTCACAATCTTTGAAAACTCAGGAATATTATCCTCCTCATTATCCTCTCTGTGCGGCTGATTGAGAGGGATATGAGAGGTTTTTATTTTATATTTGTTAACATAATCCGGCTGTCCCATAATTGAACAGGGCAGCCACTCGCAATTATGAATATATATAGAATTGTGCTGACCGAGAGAAAGCAGCTTATCGATTCCCTCAACAAGACTTTCATAGGTTTCTCCGGGAAGACCGAGAATCAGCTCAGTATATGTACTGACACCTGCTTCATTATACATTTTCATAAGCTCAGAATAGCTTTCAATGCTTATATTTTGCCTGCCGATATTATTAAGCACCTCGTCACTCATTGATTGGAATGACAGTGTGATTCCCTTATTCATACGGCTTTTTTCAAGCATCATTCCTATTTCAAAAACCGTTTTATTGCTGTTTTTGGCATATGATGTCTGAAAGCCCTGGGGGTACCCGGCATTAAGCCTTGCCTCAACAATCCTTTTTGTTATCTCCACATCGCGGGGAAACATTCCGAAATTCGAATCGGCAGCCCCAAGACCCTTTACCTTATTCGCAGCCATCCATTCAATTTCACCGTATATTCTTTCAAGAGGAAATTTTCTTATTCTTGATTTCATATTGCTCCAGTCACAATATGAGCAGGAATTAGGGCATCCTCTTGAGGTTTCAATAAGAGCCATAAAATCCTTTTCGGGATGCTCTTTTATTATACTGTCAAAATATCCGAGAAGATATGGCGACGGGAAATCACATTCGCTTGAAATCATTTCGGGATTAGTAATTATACCATCATCGGTTCTCATGGATATACCCGGAATATCCTGAGGCTTTTCAAGTCCCAGCACAGCCCGCAGAAGCTGTCTGAAAATAACTTCCCCCTCACCGTGAAGAAGATAGTCGATATAGGGACACTCCTCAAGAAGACCGCCACCGGGAGATACATGATGTCCGCCAAAAATTATCACACAACCGGGATACTTTTCTTTTATCAGCCTTGCAACGGTTTTATTATAATTAAAATTCCAGATATATGTGGAAAAGGCAACAACTGCAGGATCATTTATCCTTGAAAGCACATCATTCACGCCTTCCCGAAGGAAAAAAATCTCCTTGAGCTGAAAGCTCTCTCCCACATCCTTATCGCTCAGCGCATAAGCCGACAGCTGTCCTGCCGTATAAGGAATATGTGCGGACTTACCGTATGAATAGTTTACCTGAAAGAAATATAAATTCTTCTTCATATCCGCACACTCCTTTTAGCTTATTTTTTACCGAACATTTTCTTATAAAGTGCGGAATCCTTTTTAAGAATGTCTTTCTTCTTCATAAATCTGATATGAAGAGCGGTTTCAAGATACATCGCTGTCTGTTTGCGGGAATTCTTTGATTTTCCCTGCTTCCTCGGATAGCAGTTTGTCGGAACCTCAATAAACTTATAACCCAGTCTCAAAGGCTTCAGAACCATTTCAATGAGTATAGGGAAGCCTTCATTTTCCCACTCGATAGCCTGATAAAGCTCCGTGGGAGCTATCTGGCATGGATTTGTGAAGTCTGTCATTTTTGCTCCGAAAAGCACCTTAAGAAACTGCTGTGCCGAAAAATTGAGAATCTTTTTCAGAGTTCCGTAATCAACAAAGGTACAGCCCTTCATCCAGCGGGATGAGGAAACAATTCTGTCCCCGTCCTCCTTTGCCTTTTCTATCATATCGGCAACACACTGAAGATCCAGTGCCATATCGGAAGCAACCAGAATACAGTGGGAGCTTTTCGCAATATCAATAATATCAACAAGTCCCGAAATACCTTTTCTTTTCTGCATAAATGTAACTATAGGCACATCTGTATCAAGCATTGCAAGCTCGTCCACAACTGCCTTGCTTTCGGGTGTTACACGCTGAGAATAGCCGATTACTATTTCCCCCAGATCCTCATGACGGCACAATTCAAGTATCTTATATACAGTCTGTCTGAGGGAATCCGTCTCATCAACAGCACCGAGCATTATTGTAGCATTTCTGAATTCAGCCATTAATACCTCGTCCTTTCAAAAAAAAATCAAAGCAGCTGTCTTGTCACACCGGGATTATATGCACCGCCGTTTTTACCGAACCAGGCCGCTTCAAGAGCATAATCGGTCCAGGTGTCCGGGTGCTTTTCATTATTCACGTTCACACGGTTTTTTACCTTTTTCAGGGGCTCATAAGAGCCTGAAAGAACGGTGGTGAAATATCCGTGCCAATCATAAGAAAACTCGCGGCTGAAATTATTCTCACCGGGACGTTTCATTATGCATTTTTCATATTCTGCAATTTCATCTGTAATTTCATCATCAATCCCGAAGGATGAGAAAAGAGGTCTCATAACCTCATAAAGCTCATCGAGCCTTGATATCCAGTCCATATGAGCCACGTGCTCGGGTGCCCATGTGATTTTGCCGTACATATCATTTGTATAAAGCTTCATGGGCTTTTCCTCAACGACCGTTTTATAGAAATCATAAAGGAAGCTGTAGGCATAATTTATAAAGCTATCCTCATTATCACGGCACATTTTTATAACGGCATTATAAAAATCCTCATAACGGACATTCTTTTCGTGATACAGATAAATGGCAAAGCTTCTTAATATTCCGTAGTGATGCAATGATTTTTCAAAGCAGGCAAAAACATTTGCCTTTATCCACTCCTCGGAATTCATACTCGCTGTGCCTGTCACATACTTTGTCTTTTCAATTATTTCCGCATCCACCTTACTGTGAGAGGTAAGGAAAACCACCTCTGAGGTCCTGATGCCGTATTTTTCAAGATAATCCTTCTGTGCCATAGGGGAGTTGGGAAGAATTTCACAGTTATACACATTGATAAGTCTGTGCTGACCTGCTTCAAGAAGGCTGCCTATCCCTCTGCAGAAGGAATCATATGTTTCACAGGGAAGACCGAGTATCAGCTCTGAATATGTTGTAACTCCGTCTGCACGGTACATCTGCATAATATCCTTGAATTTATCAAGGCTCATATTCTTTCTGCCGATAGCCTCAAGTGTGTCAGGATTAAGACTCTGGAAAGAAAGAGTTGCCCCCTCCTTGCTGAGTCCGTATTTTTCAAGCTTTCTGTTTATGTTAAATACAGCCTCGTGTCTGTTTTTTGCATAATTTGTACGGATTCTTTCGGGATAGCCGTATTTTTCGCGCATTTCCACCAGCTTATCCACAATAATTTCATCTCTTTCATAGGCACCGAAATTTGCATCAGCACCCCAGAGAAACGCAATCTTATTCTTCGCAAACCATTCAATTTCCGCAATTACTCTTTCAAGAGAAAAAAGCTTGACCCTTGAATTTGTACAGCCCCAATCACAGTATGCACAGTTTCTCGGACAGCCTCTTGAGGTTTCGAGAATAGCATCAAGCTGCATATCCGGATTTTCTTTTATTATGCTGTCAAAAACTCCCGTAAGATAGGGTGAGGGATAATCTGTCCCCTCAAGCACCTTTTCCTCGGTGGTGAAATAACCGCCGTCTGAGGTTCTGAAGGAAATATTTGAAACAGAATAAAAATCAGGCTCATCCTTCACAAGCTCAAGAAGAAGTCCCTTAAAGGCCTCCTCACCTTCGCCGTGAATAAGAAAATCTATGTAATCGTATTTTTCAAGGAAATCAGCTCCGGGAGGCACATTATGTCCGCCGAAGATTATAACACAGTCGGGATATCTGCTTTTGACCTTTTTTGCAAGTGCTTTGTTATACTCGGTATTCCATATATAATTTGAAAAACCCATAACAGCAGGTGTTTCAAGGGAGTCTGCCGCCATATCCGTTTCCTCACGGGTAAAAATAAACCGCTTGAAATCATATTCTTTATTTATCCGGTCATCTGCCTTTGCGTAAGCCACAAGAAGCCCTACGGCATAAGGAAGATAAGCAGATTTAAAGATATTACCGCCGTAGGTGTTTGATGCCTGCACCATATACACATTTTTCATGGCATTTGTCTCCTTAACTCTGAAGATGTCGTTTATGATACTTAAGCTCGTAATCATATACCCATTTTGCTCCGTATTTTGCAAGATAGAGCATAATATGATCAGTATCATTGAAGGTCAGCGACCACAGCGCAGTGCGGTTTTGTTCAAGGAAATCAAGCTGAAAATCCATTCGGTTTTTCTTTATGTCCCCGGTTTTCATTCCTGCCATTTCATAATTACAGGAAACGTGGAAATCACCGTTATTGACAATATTCTTTATTCCCATTTCATCTGCCATATCGTGCAGTATGGCATTCTTCTTAAGTGCAAAATTAGAGGGTGTGCAGCTGTTTATAAGCTCTCTGTTTCTTATAACATTCTTTGTAGCCTCTGTCTCCTCGGCAGTTTCCGTAGGATAGCTCAGAAGGAAGGTGCAGTGATTCCACAATCCCACAGCCTTTGCATTTTCAAGAATAGTAAGTCTGTAATCCACATCAACGCCCTTATTGAGAAGCTTCATAATTCTCGGAGAATGTGCCTCATATCCCCAGGCAAAGAAGCATGCTCCCGCATCATAAAGGTTTTTGAGCACCTCGGGAGTAAAGCCCTTTTCAAGACGGGCAAAGGAATAAAACTTAATCTTTACATTTCTCTTTATAAGCTCAAGAGCGAAACGGTTATAGTATGCGGGAGGCACAGCCTCATCCACAAAGGCAAAATGATGAAAGCCGTATTTTTCAATAAGCGCCTCAACCTCATCCACGGCACGGCTCACACTCTTTGTATCATAGCACTGCTGCCCTGTATAGAAATCGCAGAAGGTGCATTTGCCCCAATAGCAGCCCTTTGAAAGCTGAACAGGCATAATAATATCAGCTGAGAAATACTTACTGAAATCATATCCTGTAAAATCCGGGAACTCGATTTTATCCATATCAAGAAGCGGGGCCTCTTTGTTGGTAATGATTTCACCCTCTGAGTTTTTATAAATAAGAGAATATACATCGGATATATCCCTTTTACCCGAAAGCATATCACAGAGCGTAATTATTGACTTTTCACCATCGCCTATCTGAAGAGAATCACAGAAAAGATCAAAAAACTCGGGAATATTCTTAAGATCATTACGGATTTTATAAATATAATTGCCTCCGAGAGAAATATGGGCATTATACCTCTCCTTAAGCATCCTTGCAAGGGTAAGCCCGGGCACTACCTGACTTAAATCACAGATGCTTATACCCATAAGAGAATACTCACTAAGATCTCTTTCTTCCAGCTTCTTTTCATAATATTCAACAAACAGATTAAGATTTCTGTCGTAACATTCTGTTTTTATATCATCGTAATTATATGAATAGAAGGGATTGGCAATAAAATTATCAAGCATTATTCTTGAGGGAAGATAAGGAAGAGAAATTATCTCAAGGGCATCTCTTATAATATCCTTGGCTCTGAAGTGCTGTTCGGGATCATAAAAACGTTCCTTATCCTTCATAACGGCAACTGCATCTTCGATATTTTCTGCGGTTTCCTCTATTCTTCCGGGATTCTTTGCCATATATTCACCCGTCATCTGAAAACGGGCAAGATATGTTTTTATTTCAGGAGAATATGAAGCGAAATTATCTGCAGAATATCCGTTTTTTGCAATTTCGCCGGCAAAAGAAGCTATAAAATCCTTTGCCTTTCCGGCATAGGAAAGAACATTTTCCTTTGTAAGTATATCATTGAAAAACTCAACATTTATATCATATGCCAGAGAATCATATCCGTTAGCCTTCAGCTGTCCTGTAAGCTGAGCAAGTGAAAGATAAGGATTCATGGGATACCATTGAGGGGGCATTATAAGAAGTGTTTTCATAAAAACTTCCCTTTCAGATTATAATTCAAGTATTAAGTTGCTTACGGGTGTAACGCTGCAGGGGTGAATAAAGCCGTACTTTGCATCGGCTTTTGTTCTTCTGTCGCCTGTCAGAAGAACTGAGCTTACCTCACCCGATAAAAGTCTCATCCTGCAATATCCGCACTCGCCGTCAGCACATCTTATATCGGCAGGTATACCTGCATTCAGAAGTGCAGCACTGAGCACCTCGCCTTCACGGCAGCATGCTTCAAAAACACGGTCACGGTAATGCACCTTTATACTGTAGTGCTTTTCTGTTTCATATTCTCTTACGGTGTTGACGGGATATTTTTTTATCAGGACATTTTTATCTTTGTAAATATTAAAATATTTTTCACAGAATTCATAATTGCCTGTGATAAAAAGGGTTTTATTATCGGCAGCGGGAAGCTCATTCTCCGACAGCAGCCTGATGCAGCTGCCACCGCTCATGGCAGCTATACTGTTATACATATCATTGTTTTCACAATCAATATAAACCTTTATATCGGCGCTTCCGTATATTTTTTCTGCTGTTTTCATAAAGGACACTGCAGAAGCGGCAGAAAAGCAGTCGGAAATAACAACAGCACCGTTTCTGTCTCTGATTCCGCTGTAATTCATATGCCCTTCAAATGACACTCCGGTAATATCAGAATCGGCAGAGCCTTCAAAAAAGGAGAAAGCAGTGCTGTCATATCCTTTTGTAAAAGCTGTACATACGGTCTTTTCCCCGGGAGTGCTGAGCACGGGCAGAGCGCTGAAAAGCTCTTTATCCTCAAAACGGTACCGTATTCCGAGATACTGACCGCCCTTGAAATAAAATTCAGCCTCACCATCTTTATGCATAAGCTCAACAAAGGCAAAACCGTTTCTGATTTCTTTTGCCTTAATAGTTAAAGGAAATTTCACCGGATGCAGAGTATCTGCCAGCTTATTCACGGGAAATTCTGCACTGACATCCGTGTTTTCGGAAGCCTCTATCATTTTGCTTCTTACCGAGGGGATTGAGCCCGTATTTTTAGCATCCTGAAGAAAGCTTTTTACAATTATTCTTTTCATCGGGCATTCTCCTCCTCTGTGAGTATTTTTCCGGCAACATATCTGCCTGATGATAAGGCTGAGCTGTAGCCGAGAAGCATATGTCCGAAGCCGCCTGCAAAATGAAGTCCTTTTATACTGCATTCGGTTTTTTCCATTCTTCTTGCAACAACACCGTCACCTGTTTTGCCGAGATAGCCGTATATCGCACCGTCGGGGGTATCCGTAAATCTTGAGAATGTGACCGGTGCGGCAATTTCTATCTCTTCTATATTATCCTTAAGATTGACACCTGTTGCCTTTTCAAAATTTTCTATCATATGAAGTGCAAATTTCTCTTTTTCTTTTACATAATCATCTGCACTGATCTTACTCCAATAGCTGTCTGTGAAGAGAGTGGTCATACAAAGCATGCATGTTCCCTCGGGGGAAGCCTCAGGATAAACAGCATTGAGACATACCGTATTCTGAACATCATTTGTATCGGGATGTGCCATACGTCCGAACTGCTTTTTTGTGTCCATATCGGGGAAAATAAAGTACGAATAATCCTTAAGTCCCAATTCCTCTGCACTCTTATTGAGTCCGAGGAACACACAAAAGCCCCTGCCGCCGAAGCTTCTGAAATTCGTTCTCTTCCTGTCATATTCGGGCACAGCCTCTTTTTTCATCATCTTGCCGAAAACATTATGGGGAGAGCAGTTGCATATCACCGTAGGAGCACATATTTCAGTGCCGTCGGAAAGCTTCACTCCCGTCACGGCATTATTCTCCGTAAGGATTTCCGTAACCTTTGAGCCGGGCCAGAAGCAGCCGCCGTTTTCCTTAAGACAGTCGATAAGGCAATTCACCATTTCATGGCTTCTTAATTTCGGCACAACACTTTTAAGCTCTATATAAGAGCAGAGCATCTGAATATAATGCACAAAATCAAGAGTATCAAGGTCAACACAAAGATATGCCCAGTAGGCTCTCAGAATATCCTTCGCGCGGTCTGAAAGCTCAAAGGTATCAAGCACCTCATTAAGAGAATAGCCTGCAGTACCGAGAAGCACGCCCTTTTTCATCATAATGAAGCCTTTTTTCAGCTTTCCCATAGGCTGTGCAAGTGCCTCGATTTCCTTTCTGACATCCTCTCCCGCCTGAAAAAGCCTTTCAGCCTCCTTACGGCTGCCGGGTGCATATTCTTCAAGCTTGTCAATATATTCTTTAATGCCGAAGGGCATCGTAACATCATATTTTTTATCAAGAGTAATCATTCTGTAGGCATCGGGGATATCGACCCAGTCAATTCTGTCAGAAATACCGAGCCTGTCAAAAAGACCCCTTACAGGTCCGAAGGGCAAATCATACCGTCCGAAGCCGCACAGCTCGTGAAGAGATACCTCAAATTCGAATCTTCCTCTCACGAAGCTGTTTGCAAAGCCTCCGGGAGTATGGGACTGCTCAAGCAGAAGCACCTTTTTATTATTCTTTGCAAGCATACAGGAAGCCGCAAGACCGCCCATGCCCGCACCTACAACTATACAATCAAACTGTTTCATAAAGCACCCCGCAAACTATAATTTACCTGAACATCAGTGTCAGGTCTTCTTCAGATTCGTATCCTGCAACATATCTGCAGGTATACTCAGAAAGATACAGAAGCAGCAGGTCAAAATCCGAATAATTAACGGGCCAGATGGATTTTGAATATTTTGTTATCATCTCAAGATGAAAATCTCTTCTGATATCACGTCTTATATGCTGGGGAATACCCTCGATATTATCTCTCAGCACAGTATAGAATTCCCCGTTTGTTTCGCAGGAAATAATTCCGTCCTTGCCCACGGTATCGTGAAGAAGGGCATTTTTCTTCAGAGAGAAATTAGACGGTGTGGTACTGTTCACGATATCACGGTTATTCTTCACAAAATCAAGTGTAAGCTTTACCTCTTCCTCGGTTTCGGTGGGATAGCCGATAATAAACAGAACATTATTCCACATTCCCGCATTATGGGAGTCTCTCAGTATTCTCTCTCTTGAAGCGGCTGAAATCCCTTTGTTCATTTTTTCAAGGATACGCTGAGAATATGCCTCATATCCCCACAGGAGAATTCTTGCACCCGAGCGGTACATATTTTCAAGCACGTCTGCCGAAAATTCTTCCTCAAGCCTTGCAAAAGAATAATATGTAATATCAAGACCGCTTTCAATAATAGCTTCAGCCAGACGCTTATAATACACAGGAGGTATTGCTTCATCAATAACGGCAAATCTCCTGATGCCGTATTTTTCTTTATAATACTTAAGCTCTTCAATAACGGCTTCAATTTTCTTTATATCAAAGCACTGCTGACCGTAGTAATAATCACAGAAGCTGCATTTACCCCAGTAGCAGCCCTTTGAAAGCTGTATGGGAAGCACGGGTTCAGGCGAAAAATACAGGGAAAAATCCGTATCATCCAGATCAAGATATGATATATTCTTAAAATCCAGCTTTTTCGATTCATATGTAAATACAGCCTCGCCGTTTTCATTCTTAAAAACTACGTTTGAAACATCTTCAAGACTGCTTCTTTCTCCGCTTAAATACTGCGCCAGCTCAATCACGGCAATTTCACCGTCACCCACGGAAAGAAAATCAACGTATTCTCCGAAAAGCTCCGGATGATTCATAAAATCCGTTTTATTCTGTGTTATATAATTTCCGCCGATTGAAATCTTTGCTCCGGTTTTTTCTTTAAGAATACGTGAAAGCGTGAAGGCAGGAATAAGCTGACTCAGATCAGGCACGGAAATACCTATATAGTCATACTGTGAAAGCATTTTATCTTCGGCAAATTCATTAAAAAAATCAATGAACATGTTGGTGCTTTCATCCCTGCACTGAAAATCTATATTCTCCCAGTCAATCTTCATAAGCGGGTTTGAAAAATAGTTATCCCATATCATTTCATTGGGAGCATACGGCAGAGAAGCAATTTTAAGAGCCTCAATAAGCGTCTTTTTTGCGCCGAAAAGCTTTTCGGGAACGTAAAAGTCTTCCTTGCTTCTGAGAATCCTTACAGCTTCATCCGTACCGAGAGCTACTCTCCTGAGAGCATCAGTACCCTCAGAAAATATTTCAGCCATTTTCTTGAATTTAAGGAACATTGTACGCTCACCGAGTGAATAGCTGTTGAAATTCTCCTGAGCATCGGGATATTTTTCAAAAATAAGCTCTGCAAGCTCCTTATATTTCCTTTCGCACTCATCTACTCTTTCAAGAAGGAAATCCGAACGGAGAATTCTGTTAAAGAACCTCACATTAAGGTCAATACCGTCTGCATCATATCCCGCACTTCTCAGCTGCGACACCAGAAGGGGAACGGATAAATATATTGATGTAGGATTCCACTGCGGGGGATAGATGAGAAGCATTTTCATAGCTTTTACTCCTTGATTATCTGAAGTTCAATCTTTTCTCTGGGATTAGTGCAGAGCGTTGCACTTCTTCTTTTTCCGAACCAGATTATTTCACGGGCATATTTTGCCCAATCATAAATTTTCTTTTCAAGCTCAATCGTAAGCTTTATTCTATTATTCTCGAGAGGCTTATAATTATCCTCATATATGTTTTCAAAATAGTTGTAGAAATCGTAATCGCTTTCCACGGTGATTATTTCCTGACCGGGATATCTTATTATGTCATTCTGATACTTAAAAAGGCTCTCCCGTATGTCTTCATCTATACCGAGCGAATCAACAAAGCCTTTTATCTCTTCAATATATTTTTCCTTGTTATATGCCATATCAAGGAATGCGCCCTCTTCAAAATACCAGCCGACAGGGCTGAATATATCATTCTGATAGCACCAGTCAGAATACTCCGTGTCTCTTGTCTTTTCTCTTATCATATTGAAAAGAGAATAAAGATAGCTGTTTTCATCGGAATAAATGAAATCTAAAAGTCTGTTATAAAAATCATAATAGGAAATTCCCAGCTCATAACGGGCATATACGGCAAAGCAGCGAAGAAGACCTAAGTGATGGAAGGACTGAAGACATACGGAGAACATATTTGCTCTCACCCATTCTTCCTTTGTCATATCCTTTGTTTCAACAACAACGTCATAATACTCCTGTACACCGTTGAAGTTTGCGGGATAGTGAATACCGTGAAGAGGCACTCTCTCCCAGCGGATACCGAATTTTTCCTTATAATCGGGCTGTGCAAGGGGGGCATTACAGTAAACCTGACAGGTATAAACAGTCATTGAATTGTGCTGACCTGCCTCAAGCAGATAGCAAAGCCCCTCACAGAAGGATTTATAGGTTTCTCCGGGAAGACCTAAAATAAGCTCCGTGTATGTAGGAATTCCCTCAGCGGTATATCTTGCATTGAGCTTTGTGTAATATTCAATATCAAGATTTCTTCTGCCGATATTTTCGAGAACCTCGGGATTTATTGACTGATAAGCAAGGGTAACTCCCTTATCAACACCGTTATTATTAAGAAGCTTGCCTATACCGAAAACAAGCTCATCGCTGTTTTTTGCATAGCAGGGCTTAAAAATTCCCGGATAGCCTGTGGAATTATGATAATCAACTACGCACTGTGCAACCTCCATATCACGGGGGGAAATGCCGAAGTTTGAATCGGCACAGTAGCAATAAGATACCTTATGCTCACTCATCCACTTTATTTCAGCCTTGATTTTCTCCATGGGGAAATAGCGTATTTTCTCGGTAAAGCACCAGTCGCAGAATGCACACTGATAAGGACAGCCTCTGTTTGTTTCAAGAGTCGCCTGAAAATCAATCAGAGGATATTCTTTATACATACTGTCAAATATACCGGTAAGATAAGGTGAAGGATAATTTTCAAGTGAAAAACAGCCGTCGCTTCTCTTTGTGGTAACAAATTCATTTTCACGGCGGTAAGATATATCGCTCACATCCGAAATATCACCCTTATCAAGTCCTTTGAGAAGCTCAGTAAAACACACTTCTCCTTCACCGTGAATAAGAATATCAATAAAATCATTTTCCTTAAGAACAGAGGTGTCATAGGGAATATTATGTCCGCCGAAAACAATGACACAGGAGGGATAAAGCTCCTTTATTTTCTTGGCAAGAGCCTTGTTATACTCCATATTCCAGACATAACAGGAAAAGCCCACAGCAAATGGGTCCTTTATTCTCTTTATCGCATCCTCAATTTTTTCTCTGAGGAAAAGTATTTCTCCGAAATTAAATCTTTCATTTATTTCATTGTCATTTTTTGCAAAAGCCGCAATACAGGCTGCCGCATAAGGAAGATAAGCCAGTCTGTCGCTGTAAGCCACATTAATCTGTGCCAGGTATACATTTTTCATATGCTCACCCGAAATCAAAAATAGTTTTTCATATTATTATAACTCTTCATAAAAAAAATAGCAAGGTTAAACATACAAAAAAACGGATTTCCTCTGATAAGAAATCCGTTTTTTTCCCAGTAATATGTTTTTTATAATAATACTCAGCCGATAACACAGGTAAGCGCTTCGCTCTGATTACCCCATACATCCTCTGCCACAATGCTTACATTGCATTTGCCGGATGTAAGCTTAATACGGCTGAAGGAAACCTCCGAGGGCACATCAGCATAGTAGTAGCCCGAAAGCTCCCAGGCAGAATAAACCTCTTTACCGTTTTCATCAGTAACGGAAATTCTGTAGAGATAAACCTTATTATCCTCGCCCTTCACACTTGCCTGAGGAATGGTAAAGCTGTATTTACCCATGCTTTTTTTGACGGAAACAGCTGCATCCTCAGCAAATACGGGAGCGGATGAATATGTCTTTCTCAGCTCGTGATTATATTTCAGCTTTACGGGAGAAGCTACGTTATCAACAAGATACTCGGCAACAAAAACTCCCTTGTCAACATCAAGCACCTTGATAAGAACATTGTTATTCTTGTCAACCTCAACAATAAGTGCCTGAGTCATAGACTGATAGCCTTCGGGATGAACGCTTGTTTCATCGTCAACGGTGAATTCATAATAAGCAAGTCCGCCGTCACCTATAGCAGTAAACTCGCCCTGCCAAATGGAACGGGGGTCGTTTGCGGGATAGTGTGAGTGTCCCGAAATATGAATGACCTGGGGATATTTTTTAAGCACATCGCTGAAGGTATCCATTCCCCAGCCGTCATAGCTGTAGCTGCCGAAAACAGTATCAAGCACGTGCTCGTGCTGGAACACGAATACAGGCTGTAAGGGAGCAGCCTCAGTTGCCTTTTTCAGTTCAGCGTCAAGCCATTCTACCTGAGAAGAAGAATAATGAACACCGTTTTCGGGTGCACGGGAAACACCGATAAAGTGGAAGCCGTTTATCACACGGTGAAAATCCGTTTCCTGTCCTGTAAGCGAAGTGAATACTTCAAGAGACTTTGCATCATATGTGCCTCCGTCGTGGCTTTTTGCAACAACAGCAAGTCTTTCGGTACCGTCCTTTATTGCCTTATCTGTGGTAGCAGCAAAAGCGGAAAAAGCGGTAAATGTGCCTTTATCCGTAATATCACCGGAAAATACAACAGCATCAAGGCTGTTATAGCCGCTGTCGCTTTCAGCATATTCATAGGCGGAATTTATCATTTTTGCAACACGTGTGCAGCCCTTGTCACCGAGAGTATTGATATGCGTGTCACTTGTGGCAACAAAACGCATTACGGGAACAAAATCGTCCTTAGCTTCAGGTGTGGGAGCCTTTACAAAAGGCAAAAAAAGAGATGTTAAGAACATAAGAAAACTGAGAATGATTGAAAATAATGTATTCATATTAACCTCCTGAGTGATTAATAAAATAATTATATTACACCAAAGATTGCAAGTCAATAAAGAATAGCTTACGGCTTCAGTAAAAATTCAATTTTCACGGGATTGTGATCCGAATATATGAAGCCTGTGTCTATATTTTCAAGTGTAAGACATTCAATATTTTCACTTCTGAGAAAGCCGTCAACAACAAAAACCTGATTTCCCTTCACATAAGGAATGTCACAGTTTCTGCAGGTAGGAATAAGCGTCTGAGTGGTATAGTCATCGCATCTTTCAATTCCCTCGGGAAGCATTTCCACAGGGAATGGCTGCGCCCAGCCGAAATCATTTTCGCCGTCGCCGTTCAGTCTGACAGTTGAATCCCCCGTAAAATCGTGATTGAAGTCGCCGCCTGCAATACAGTAGTTTCCCTTGTCATACTCACTCTTCATATCTGAAAACAGCATATTCATCTGAGCCGCTCTGATTTCATCACTTCCGCCGTAGGCAGACATATGAAGATTATAAAGCACAAGCTCCCTGCCGTTTTCCACAGGTATTCTTGATACACTGTAGCATCTGTCAAGGTCAAGAAACTTTGACACACTCTCTGAAATGGGAAGGCTTCTTCTGACTGAAGATGAGATATTGAAGCGGCTGAGAGTAAGTATTCCTGCCCTTGAAGCTCCGTGGGGTTCAGTCAGAGGATACATAAGAAATGCCGAATCATAATTCACGGCAAACACGGATGCATAAGAGGGAAATGCATCAGTTATCATTTTATGCTGATCGGTATGATAGCTTCTGGTGGAGTCAAAATCCACCTCCTGAAAAAGGATGAAATCAGCGTCATATTTCTTAGCCTCACCGATACCCTTATTTATGCATTCGACAACGCTTTCTTCGCTTTCTGCCCATGATTTTTCTCCGCCGTCCATAAAAAACGTAAAGTCAGCCGTATATGCGCCAAAGCCGATATTCTGTATATATGCAGAATATTCAGTATCTGTCTCAAGTGCCTTTTCTTCACCTGTATTCGCTATAGTGAGCACTTGTTTATCCTCAATTCTTGAATAAGAAAAAACAACATAGCAAAGATATCCGCAAACAATAAGAACAAGTGCCAGAAGCACCGCCGATACGGCATATAATGCCTTTCTGCCTTTTGTAAGAGTTTTTTTCATTTGCAAAGCCTCCTTTTCTTTTTCAGTATACCACATCAGGAAATATATAACAAGTAAAAAAGGCGGTCTGCTTTTAAATCAATCTCCTCCTATCATTGACAAACAATGTGAATTTATGTTAGCATCATATTAAATTTAATAAAAAGGAAAGATTATTATGAACAAAAAAACTGCAATCATTATCGCTCTTATTCTTACATTACTTATGCTGTGTGCCTGCGGCGGTACAACGGAATCATCCGGAAAATCCTCAAAAACCGTGCATTGCGACAACTGCACGACAGAGCTTAGCATTGATGAGGATTCCTCTATGAACGACGATTGGATCGTCTATTGCGAGCCCTGCAGCGAAGAGCTTTTCAGCGGTGAAGACCTTATCGGTGACGAGGTTCTCCCCGAGATTCCCACTGTTGAATAATATAAAATAAAACAAAATTAGAAATCGGTATTATTTTAATGTTTATGTTTCCCCGGCAAAAATATATAAGGCGAGGGATATTATGAAATTTTCCGTAAATAAAAATAAGATATTCAGCCGTTTTGACGGCATCGGCGCCAGCGGTGCATGGTGGGCACAGATAGTCGGCGGCTGGGACAACAAGGACGAAAACGGTGAAGAGATAAGAAATGTTATTTCCCGTCTTCTTTACAGCAAAACCGACGGTATAGGTATGAATATATACCGGTATAACATAGGTGCCGGCTCAGCCCACAGCAAAAACGGAGAATACTCCGATTTTGCAAGAAGAACAGAAAGCTTCGACAAGGGTGACGGTCTGTACGATTTCACAAGGGATAAAAATGCCGTATATATGATGAAGCAGGCTGTTTCAGACGGCGCAGAAGAGGTTATTCTTTTTGTAAATTCCCCCATTGAGCGTCTCACAAAAAACGGGTGGGCACATCTTAAAAAGCATCAGCTTTTCAGAACAAACTTAAGTAAGAAAAATTATCCCGCCTTTGCCCGCTACTGCCTTGATGTTGCAGAGCATTTCATAAAGGAAGGCATCCCCGTAAAATATATATCCCCCGTAAACGAGCCCTTCTGGATATGGACAGGCTCTCAGGAGGGCTGTCATTACTCTCCCCTGCAGGCAGGAAGGGTGATGCTCACCTTTGCAAAGGAAATGGCATCCCGTCCCCTTCTTTCAGCGGTTAAGCTTTCCGGAATGGAAAACGGTGATATCCGTTGGTTCAATAAGTCCTACACAAGGCAGCTTATGAAATATCCCGAGGTAAGAAACAGAATCGATGCCGTTGACCTGCACTCATATTTTCTTTATCAGCCGCTGCCGTTTTTTAATGACAGAATAAAATTCCTTACAAGATACCGCAGGTGGCTTGATAAAAAATATCCCGGTCTCCCTGTAAAAATGAGCGAATGGACTCATATGACAGGCGGAAAAAATACGGGAATGGACTCCGCCCTGGTTACGGCAAAAACAATGTATGAGGATTTCACCCTCCTCAATGTAACCTCCTGGCAGCACTGGATAGCCTGCTCCCATTATGACTATCACGACGGACTTATCTACATTGACCCCGAAAATAAAACCTATGAAACCACAAAAAGGCTTTATGTAACGGGAAATTTTTCAAAATACATACCCGTCGGAGCAAAAAGAGCAGAAATCACCTGCGATGATGAGGATATC
Organism: Acutalibacteraceae bacterium; assembly: GCA_045591055.1. GTDB lineage: Bacteria > Bacillota > Clostridia > Oscillospirales > Acutalibacteraceae > RUG806. The sequence goes on from JAZNSD010000009.1 coordinate 82,717, forward strand.
CTCCCTCTCGCTTTTTTTGATGAAGAAAAAACCGTGGTCATCCTCATAAATCCCTCATCTGAAGAAAAGAAAACCTCTCTCCCGGAGGATGCCCTAAGTGTACTTACCGATAAGGATAATGACCTGACAGAAATTCCGGTCAAGGCAGATGCACCTGTTATAATTCCTCCCGAATCGGTAATGACATTTGTATATTAAAAAAACAAAGCACAAAACGCTTTTTTTATATGCGTTTTGTGCTTCATTATTTATTATCAGTTTTCTGTTCAGAATATAAAATCGCCTATTTTTGCATAATAGGTTTTTACGGCACCGCTGTCGGTGATATATGAAACCTTACAGCAGCCGTCGGTATATACCTCGTGAATTGTAACAGGCTCATTTCCCGAGATCCAGTGTCCGTAAGCAGGCACACCGCAGGAGGTATAAACACTCACTCTCGCCCTTGGATTTCTCAGATATGCAATATAGTTTCTGCCGTAACGATCCGAAAGCATATGTCCTGTTGTAAAATCACCTATTTTTGCATAATAGGTTTTCACGGCACCGCTGTCGGTATAATACGAAACCTTGCAGCAGCCGTCGGTATATACCTCATGAATAGTAACAGGCTCGCTTCCCGATATCCAGTGTCCGTTGGCGGGCACACCGCAGGAGGTATAAACACTCACTCTTGCAGAAGGATTTCTGAGATATGCTGTATAATTTTTTCCGTAATAAGAAGAAACGATATGTCCTGTTGTAAAATCCGAAAGCCTTGCATAACAGGTTCTGCTCTCACCGCTGTCGGTATAATATGAAACCTTGCAGCAGCCGTCGGTATATACCTCATGAATGGTAACAGGATCATTTCCCGATATCCAGTGTCCGTTGGCGGGCACACCGCAGGAGGTATAAACGGTTACTCGGGATGATGGATTTCTGAGATACGCAACATAACCTGAATTCTGAGAATAATCGATCTGATGCTCCGATGAAGCTGTTCCTGTTGACACATGCTCATAGCAATATTCTGCATCTTCGTCTCCGGAGATAAGCTGATAACAGTTTTCTGCCGCACAGACAGTAAAGATATCGCCTCTTATTCCCTGACTCTCTTCAGCAATTTCCTTTCCTTCGGGAGTGATTATCTTTATTGTTTTTTCCTCACTCACCGCATAAAAATAATCACTGTAAAGTGCTTCATCAGAGTCTGCAGAAAATGCCTTTCCCGACAGATAGTTATAGCTGCATTTAAGCACATATTCGCCCTTGTCGTTTATGACACCGTATTTGTTATTTACGGCAACAATTGCAAGCCCGTCCGAATTGAAGTCTGACATATAATCAAACTGATAGCTGACGATATTTTCACCTTTTTTATTTATAAAGGAATACTTTTCATCCTTGCATACTACCGCGTATCCGTTCTTAAAGCTTCCGGCAAAGTCAAACATGGGATTGATAATATATTTCCCCGAATAATCCACAAAGCCGTAATAATCACCCAGCTTCACACAGATAAGTCCGTCACCTGCAGGCTTTACTTCATCAAACTGTGATGCAACGGTTTCCTTTCCGTCTGTAGTAACAAAGCCTATTTTATCTGAATTGAAATCAGTAAATGCAAATACATTTTTTCCGCAATACATAAGATCATCATATATGGCTTTTATAAGGTATTTACCGTTTGTGTCGATAACACCTGTTTTCTTATTGACTCTGACTATAGCATACTTATCATTTATAAACTCAGTAGTACCGTTATCGGGCACAATGCTGTCATATACAAAATCAATAACAGTTTTTCCTTTTATATCAATATATCCGTACTGAGAATTCTTTTCTGCAAGAAAGATCTTCTTTCCCGACGGCAAAGAATATGCAAAAGCAAGATCATCATACTGAGGGTTAATAACATAGTTACCTTCCTTATCAATAACACCGTAAGAAGAGCCGAAAAGCACAATGGCATAACCGTTTCTGAAATCCGTTGCACTGTCATAATAACAATCTATAACAGTTTCTCCGTTTTCGTCGACATAGCCGTATTTACCGTCTTTTCTGACAACTGCAACACCGTCGGCAAAGGAGGGCGAAACATATTCAAAACGGGGATTTACAATAAATGAGCCGCTCTTATCAATAAGCCCGTAATTACCGTCAACCGAAACGGCTGCAATTCCGTTATTATTGAACACCCCCGCATAATCAAACTGATATTCAATAATAAGCTCCCCGCTTTCATTCATATAGCCCCATTTGCCGTCTTCAGAAACAGACACAAGACCGCAACGGAACATAGTCGAAGTCAGTTTTTCAACAGCTTCTCCTGCATCCTCTGAGAAATCAGACTTGTTTGCAGGCTGTCCCTGCTCATCAGCAGAATCCGGGAAGGATTTAACCACAAGGATAACAGAAAGCAGCAATATTACTATCAGCATCACTCCGATTATTGCAATCAGCTGCTTTTTGCTGTTACTTTCTTTCTTTTCATTCTCCGTCTTATCCGGAGTAATATTCAAGTTTTCCATAAAACAAACCTCCTGCGAAATACATTGATATTATAAGGTTTATGTCAGAAAATGTCAATCTTCCTGTGCCGGTGTATTGTATTGAAAAACATGATTTACCTGTGATATAATCGGCTTATAAGATTCACCAAGGGGAAAGAATAATGAACAAAAAGCCTAATGTTTTATTTATCGTAACCGATGACCAGCGTTTTGATACAATTCACGCACTGGGCAACACTGAAATAATCACACCGAATCTTGACAGGCTGGTTGCCCGCGGTACATCCTTTGTGCGTGCGCATATTGCGGGAGGCACCTGCGGAGCTGTGTGTATGCCCAGCCGTGCAATGATTTTATCGGGCAGAAATCCCTTTCATCTTGATGAGCTGGGAGGTAATATCCCCGAGGAGCATAAAACTCTTGCAGAGACCTTCAGAAATAACGGTTATGAAACCATCGGTCTCGGCAAATGGCACAACGGCTGTCCCGCATATGCAAGAAGCTTTACTCAGGGAGCAAAAATATTTTTCGGCGGAATGTGGGACCATTGGAATGTGCCGACCTGCCGTTTTGACCCAACGGGTAAATACGACAATGTGATAAACTTCGTTGTGGATTTCTATAATGACAATCATCCCGCCAAGCAGCATTGCGATGAATTTGACCCGGGAAAGCACTCAAGCACCCTGCTCACAGATTCGGCAATTGAGCTGCTCAGGAAAAATGCAGGTAAGGAAAAGCCCTTTTTTATGTATCTTGCATTTCTTGCACCTCACGATCCGAGAACTATGCCCGACAGCTTCCGTGAAATGTATGACCCCGAAAAAATAACACTTCCTGTTAATTTTCAGGAAATTATTGATACAAACTATCCTCTTATGGTGCACCGGGACGAGCATCTTGCTGCATATCCCCGCGAAGAAAAAGAAATAAAACGTCACATAGCAGAATACTTTGCTATGATAACCCATCTCGATTATGAAATAGGCAGACTTCTCGATGCCCTTCACGAAACAGGCGAAGATGACAACACAATTATTGTTTTCACAGGCGACAACGGTCTTGCCGTGGGACAGCACGGATGGATGGGAAAGGAAGATATATATGAGCACGGTGTACGGATTCCCCTTATTATGGCAGGTCCCGGGATTGCAGAAAACCATAAAAACGATGCATATGTATATCTTTATGATATTTTCCCCACACTCTGCGAAAGAGCAGGAATTGAAATCCCCGCTTCTGTAGACGGAAAAAGCTTTAATCATCTTCTTGACGGAAAGCACGGCAATTCCTTCCGTGATGAGCTTTATCTCATCTTTGACAAGTTTGTCCGCGGCGTAAAAAACGATGAATATAAGCTTATCGAATACCGCAACGGTGACAGCGAGGAGGATAAATGGACTTTTCTCTATAATCTGAAAAATGACCCGTGGGAAACAAAAAATCTTGCAGATGACGAAAGCTACAAAGACATAATACAGGAAATGCGTAAAAGAATCCTCACCCACAGAGATCTCTGGGAAGAACAATCCCACCCCTGGGGCATCGATTTCTGGAAACGCTTCTGAAGAAAAACATATCGCATAAAAATTAAGACAGCAAAAGAGGATTTCCGTTCTCTGCCGCTGTCTGTTTTATTTTACAAAATATAAACAAGTAAATTTCTCACTGTAATACTATTTCTGATTCTTTCACTAAGAATATAATAATCTTCGATATTTTGTCGCTATGTATATACTTATCAATAACAAACTCTTTTTCAGCAGTACTATTAACAGCTTCAATTGTTTCTGCTAATATCAAAAAAACTGAAAAAGCAACCGCATATGACAGCAGTACTTCGTTCACACAGCATTCTTATCAGAAATCATTTTACCTGCCTTTTTTGTTGATATGTTCATATTTGTGTGATATACTGAAAAAAATCGATCCCACGGCAGCACAATTTCACAGTTTATCACGGCAAAAACATTTCCCCTGAAAAAACCAAACAAAGGAGATATCAAAAATGTTTTCAGAAATTATTGCGATTATACTGTGCATCGTTTCCTGTTTACCTGCTCCCCTTGCTCAGATTATTTCCGAAATGGAGCTGAAATACGAGCTTTCAGCGGAAGACTATGAAAGTCCGTATATAGTAAGACCTCTTGAGGATATAACCGTAAACGGTATATCCGTTGAGGAATATTCCATTGTCACCCCTTCCTGTGAGGACAATACAATTTACAACAATGCTGCAGCTACTCTTCAGGATGAGCTTCACAAGGCTTCGGGAAAAAGAACCGAAGGCTCAGCTTCATCAGAAAAGGCTTTTATAATAAACGAAAATCTCAATGACGGAAACACCTTCACTCTTAAGGTGGAAAACGGCAATGTGTATATAACAGGCGGCTCTTCAATCGGTATTTCAAGAGGTATAACCGCTTTCGCAAATGAAGTTCTTCTCGCTTCGGAAAACAGCTTTAATTTTGAAGACGGATATGAATACACAAAAACCTTCTCCGGCTTCATAACGTATGAGGATTTCGGGGCTGCAGGTGACGGAAATACAGATGATATGGAAGCTATCGTAAAGACACACGAATATGCGAATGCCAATAATTTAAGCGTTTTCGCAGATGAAACCGCCACATACTATATCGGCGGCGCGAGCAAAACCGCATATATAAAAACCGACACCGACTGGTCAACCGCCCGTTTTATAATTGATGACACAAACGTTGAAAACAGAAGCTCCTGGGTATTTAATGTTGCTCCCTCTGAGAGTGCCGTTTCTATAACCGACAAGGTTTCGCCCGTGAAAGCTGACGCAACAAGCATCGGCACAACACTTGACAAAAAAAGCCTTGTTGTACTTACGGACTCCAACGTAAAGAGATACATCCGAAAGGGTGCAAATCAGAATTCAGGCAGCAGTCAGACTGATGTGATACTCGTAGATGAAAAGGGAAATATTTCACCCGACACTCCCCTTATCTGGGACTTTGATGCTGTAACAGGTGCCACCGCCTATCCTATGGATACAGAGGTCTTAACAATAAAAGGCGGTTTCTTCACCACTATCGCAAATAATGCGCCCTCAGAATACACCTATTACACAAGAGGTATTCAGGTAAGGCGTTCAAATACCGTCGTTGAAGACTTATACCACGATGTAATAAACGAAGGAAAAACAGGCGCCCCTTATTCAGCATTTGTAAGCCTCTCCTGCTGTGCTGATGTAACAGTTAAGGACTGCACCTTCACGGGCCGTAAGAGATATGAAACAATAGGCTCAGCAGGCACATCGGTTGCAATGGGCAGCTACGATATCGGAGCCGCAACAGTCATCAATGCAGAATTTATAAACTGCAATCAGACAAATAATATAACCGACGGCAACTACTGGGGAATTGCAGGCACAAACTATTGCAAAAATCTTGTATATGACGGCTGCGCTCTTTCCCGCTTTGACGCTCATCAGGGGGTTCTCAATGCCACCATCAGAAATTCCGTTCTCGGTCATCACGGAATAAAGCTAATAGGTATGGGAACTGCTCTTATTGAAAACACCACCGTATTGTCCGACAGCTTTGTTGCTTTCCGTGATGACTACGGCTCCACATGGAACGGTGAACTAATTATCCGTGACTGCAAATTCTATCCCACAAATGTAGCAAGCCACATTCTCAGTGCAGAAAACTCCGAGGATCACGATTTCGGATATACCTGCTACCTGCCGCAGAAAATAGATATCGACGGCTTTTATGTTCACAGAGCAGGCATCAACTATCTTTTCAATAATGTAAATTCCAAGCACATCACAAGCTCCTATGAAGCAGCTTATCCCATCGCCGTCCCCGAAGAAATAAGCGTAAAGAATTTCGACACCCTTCTTCTCGGAAATCTCTTCGTTTCAATCAACACCGGCATGTTTGACGTCCGGCTTTTAGCATAACAAAATCCTCATAAACCGCAAAAATCCCCACGGCTCTCTCCGTGGGGATTCGTTGTTTCAGCCTGTATACTGTATATTACAATTACAAATACTGATTTCTGTTATAAATTTCTCATCGCTTTCAATCACCGAAATCAAGGTATGTATAGCTGCCCGTGCCGCTGCAGGTTGAACAGGAAGAACTGCCTCTGCCGTTACAAGAGGTACAGGTGTATGAAGTATATGACTTCTCGCCCCAATCTCCTTCGCTATACCATGTAACAAGCGTTTTACCGGCGCCGTCACAGCTTGAACAGGAAAACCTTCCACTGCCTGAGCAGGATCCACAGGTTTTTGTTACCTCATAATTCTTACAAAGAGCCATAAAAGCATTATCATATGCTTCAAAATCTGCATAGTTACTTACTTTAGCTTTTACATCGGCTTCAAAGCTATCTGAAGAACTTAATCTGAGGGAATTGCAGGTTTCAACAATTGCATTATATTCCTCTGTTGAGTTTATTGCCGTTACAGCCCGGAGCTTGCTGATTTCAGTTTCTATATAAGCTGCACGCTCTTCTACAAGCTTATCCGCCTGCATTTTAAGCTCTGCAATTTCGTCTTTCTTTGTAAAAAACATTTTCCCTAACGGAGAAGTACCGGCATAATACTTATCAAAATTATAAATATCTTCAAAAATCTCTTCATTAACAGGTTTGCTGAGAAGAGCAGAAGCACGGTCTGAGATATTTACAGACTCATAAATACCGTAACCTGTGCCTGCAATAAGACCGCAAAGAACTAAGAAAACACCGATGCCTGCAAATATCTTTACAATCCTCTTTTTAGTGTGTTTTACACCTGCGGCTTTTTCTTTTTTAATTTCCTCTGAAATCCCTTTTGAGCGTTGCTGAAGATTCTTTACACAGCCGCATACAATAAGCCCCTGCGGACTTTTCCGAGGGGCTTTGTATAATATTTTTTTATACTCTTTCAGGGGCTATTATCTCAGCCAGATTATATTCTTGTCTGTCAGGAAATTATTCAGGCTGTAGCAGATGAGAATATTATCGGCATTTTCGGCATCGCAAAGCTCTGAAACAGGCTTTTTGTAATATCTCAGATCTGCAAGAATTACGGTTTCGTAGGTTTCACTGAGAAAACCTCCGAGACAGTTTGAGTATGAGTCACGGACCACAAGTATGGTTTCCTTTGTTTTCGCATCGGGATTGGTTATTCTGACAACAGAATGATTTCCGTCGAGAAAAACAGTATACTTGTCGGTCTCGGAAAGTCTCTCGGTATAAAAGATACCCTTATGTACAGCTTCATTTTCATTGTTTGTGACACTTATGCTTTCCGAGCCGTGCCACAGCTCAAGCTCCTCGGGAGAAATAAAGCCCAGAGTGGCTCTTGAGTATGTTGAACCGTAAAAGCCGCCAACTGTTTCTTTGTTGAATTCAGTCTCAGCTCTGTACGGCTTCTGAGCAGCCTTCATATATGTCTCATAGGCTCTGAATGCGCCTTCGCTTGTCCAGTGATGGTCTGTTTTATAATAGAGAGACGGATCATCAAACAAATCCGTTACATCAATTATATTGATACTCTCTGAAGCGGAGGAATATATTCTCTCAATATATTCTCTGTCAAGGTATTCCTTGCTTGCACCGGAGATTCTGTCTCTTGATGCCCAGCCGGCAGAGGGAACTACCATAAAATCAACGGGAATATCCATACTTCCTGCAAATGAATTTATTGCATCCATGCTTTTTATAAATTCTTCTTCATTAAGCCTTCCGGGTGCTTCAGCAAGAGCCTTATCCTTTGTAAGATAAATATCCGAAGTTCCCATTCGCCCCGTAAACAGCTCAAAGCCTGCATTAAGCGATATAAAGAAATCACGGAACGGTATATGGTCAGCAAGATATACTTCAATATCCTCGCCAAACTTTCCGCTTGCAATACTTTCGACGGACACCTCAGGGAAATCCGCAAGATTTCTTTTTTCAAGCTCTGAGAATTCGGACTCAGGCAAAACAAAAAGCAGAATGAACATAAGGGAAATAAAAGCGCAGAATGCACTTATAATAACAATTTGCTCTTTTTTGTTTTTCATATTGTCCTCCTTATCAGAATCTGAAATAAATAAAGGGATTATAGCTCTGGCTTGCAAGAGCGGCAATTGAAAGGCAGAAAAGAATCACACAGCCTGCTACTCTTACAACAGCCGCAGCTTTTGTGTCCTTATATTTTTCCCCGACTGCCTTCAGTACAGGTGTGGATGCGATTATACTTATTATCAGAACAGGAAGATATGAAAGTATAACAACTCCCGTGTCCGAAGATACCCCGGCAGGTGTAAACAGCTTCAGAAGGAATGCTCCCAGCTTACTTACATCTTCAAAATAGAACAACACCCAACCGATCAGAATTATAAAAACAGAATAAATATGACCGATGAATGCAGGTGCTTTTTTCAGTAGCTTCAAAAGGAAGACTTTTTCGATTATAAGTATTATTCCGTAATATATTCCCCAGAAAACAAAATTCCAGCTTGCTCCGTGCCACAGCCCCGTGAGCGACCATACGATAAGAATATTTATTATCTGCCGCGGAAGTCCCTTTCTGTTTCCGCCCAGAGGGATATAAACATATTCCTTGAACCAGGTCGAAAGACTTATATGCCAGCGTCTCCAGAATTCGGTTATGGTCTTTGAAATATAGGGATAATTGAAATTCTCCAGGAACTCAAAGCCGAACATTCTGCCGAGTCCTCTTGCCATATCCGAATATCCCGAGAAATCAAAATATATCTGAAGAGTATAGGCACAGATACCTATCCAGGCGGCAGCAGTACCCTCTTCGGTCTGCAGCATATTCCAGAGACTTCCCATGGGATTTGCCAGAATAACCTTCTTTGCCAGACCTACAATAAACAACTGAATTCCCGAGGAAAAATCTGCAAGAGTTTCCTTTCTTGAATCAAGCTGCTGAGCAACATCTCCGTATCTTACAATAGGCCCTGCAATAAGCTGGGGGAACAGCGTAACATATGTTCCGAGGGTAAGAGGATTCTTCTGTACGGGTGCATCATCCCTGTAAACATCTATGATATAGCTCATCGACTGGAAAATATAGAAGGAAATACCTATAGGCAGGGTAATTTCCGGTACGCTTATTTCAGAGAACAACGGGATAAGCTTAAGCTGCTCGGCAAAGAATCCTGCATACTTGAAGAAGCCGAGAATCACAAGATTTACGATAACACCTGCAAAGAGCGCAGCTTTGGCGGATTTATTTGCGCGCTTACGGCTGCTTATAAGCATACCGAAGCCATAATCTATCAATATGGTTATGACCATAAGAAGCAGATAGACAGGTTCCCCCCAGCCATAGAAAAACAGGCTGAAAAGAAGCAGAACATGATTCTTACAGCAACGCGGCAGAACATAGTATAAAAACAGTACGACAGGTAAAAACACAAACAAGAAAACATTACTTGAAAACAGCAATGAATATCCCTCTTTCCGATACTTGATTTTTAACGAAGAATATATACCGTTCCAAAGAAAAAACATCAACCTGATATGGTCGATGCTTTATCTTCAGGAAAATCAATCAGCTATACCTTCGTTTACAATTGTTTCAAGTGCATCCGCATCGGGAGAAACAATAAGTGCGAAAAAGTCGCCTGCTCTTACAGTCTTTGCCTTCTGAACTATCTCATACTGTTCAGGTGAATAAGTAATGCTTTCATCACCCTTTGCCTTAAGACGTGCATCTGCAAGCTCTGCAAGCTTTTCTGCAGCTGCTTCATCCTTTGCTTTTATGAGCCATATCTCATCGGTACGAAGACTGTCTGCACAGATTGAAACATAGTATTCAACACAATCCTCTGCCTTGATTCCGCAATAATTGAGCATCATTTTTTCATCAAGAGGCATCATTTCAGGCATTTTTTCTGCACATGCATCATAAATGGCTGCAAGAGCGGAAGCGTTTTCATCAGAAGAAGCATCCTCATTTTCAGAGGAAGCTGCCTCACTCATGGCAGGAGCGGTTGTTTCGTCAGGAAGTGTTGTTTCTTCAGTGCTGTTGTCAGCTCCGCAGGCTGCAAAGCTGAAAAGTACGGCAAAAGCCATAAAGAGTGCTGCAAATCGTTTTGTCATAATCAATATCTCCTTTATTATCCGTATTGCTCTCCCAAGAACTGATTTTCAACAAAGCTCTCAAGAGTTTCAATCCAATTGTCAATACCTGCATCATTCAGGTGCACATAGTTATCAAAGCTGTATTCTCTGTTAAGACTGTTGTCTTCATTTTTAAGAGGTGTTGCAATATCAATATAACCTAAGCTTTCCTCTAATGCAAATTCCTTCAGCATTTCGTTATACTCATCAATAGTAGGATTGTTGAGCTTACCTGATTCGGAGCCCGCCATAACAGGAGTCATAGACTGCACAAAGATCTCAACATCAGGATTCTTTTCCCTGATACGCTGAGTGAGAGTTCTCCAGTTATCAATCGTTCCTTCAAGACCGTATATATTAAGGTCGTTCATTCCGAACATCATAAATACCTTTTTTGCTCCGATTTCCTTTACTGCATCCTCGGGAGCCATCTCTGAGCCCTGATATGTAAGATACATCGTCCCGTTCACGGCATGTCCCGTACCGTAGCTGGGACGGGTAAGGAATGATGCTCCGGGAAGTCTGTCGGTTGACTCACATCTGTTTCTGAGTGCCATACTGACCGAATCACCGATAAATACCGCATCGTTGAAATAGGTTGCTATTTTTTCTGCTGCATCCTCAGTAGTTTCTTCTTCCGTTTCAGGCTCTGTCACAGCTTCCGTTGTAATAACCTCGGTGGTCTGAACTTCAGTTTCAGCTTCATCCTGTGCTTCGCATGAGCATAAGGCAAGCACCGACGACAGACAAATTGCCGTCAGACCGTAAAATACTCTCTTTTTCATCAAAAAAATCTCCATACACATATGATTGAAGCCGCAGAAACGGCTTTTTCTCAACCATAACCCATTTTTCTTCGTAACACTGCAATTATAATCCAATAATATATGTTATGCAAGTATATTTTGCTTCAAAACCACGATTTATGTCAAAAAAACGACTGTACGGACTACCCGGGGTTCAATAAACCGCGCTACACATTAACCGAATACTCCTTCTTAAAGCCGTGTGCGCCGAAAATCTGCCATTTGCCTGCACCAAGGCGCTGCAGAACTGCTTTTCTTTCCTCTGCACATAACAAAGGATCGGTATCAACAGATGTCATCAGTATCGGTGCATATCTGTTATATTTTTCCTGTTCTGCAGTAAGTCCGTGCATATTGATATAAATGTCACCGGTAATTGCAATATGATTATTGTAATCTATCAATACGATTTCACCGGGCAGATGTCCGCCCTTGCCCTCATAAACCTCAAAGCTCAGCTCACCGAAGCTGAAAAAGCCTGTCTGAGTAAGCGGCTTTTCATAGGCTTCAGCACTCTTCCACATTCTCACGAGCTTCTGAGATGCTACAGGACGGTATCCCGTAAGAATTTTACAGATGTTTATATAGGGCCTATGCAAAGGATTTTCTTCACGATATCCGTTCATTCCCTTATATTCCTTTTCGAGACAGGCTGCTGTCTTCTCATTAGTTAAGATTTCATCAAACAAAGGCAAAAGACCGCAATGATCCACATCTGCATGAGTAACGAGAATTCTCTTTTTCATTGTTCTGAAGCCGGGGATGAGTCTTTCAAAAATATCAAGCATTTCATTTTTATAGCAGGCATATCCGCTGTCAACAAAAAGATATTCTCCGTTACTTTTAATTATCATGGTATTACTGCCGCAAGGAGGCTCAATCAGAATAATTTCAGTATTATCAGAAATTGTATGTGTGCTTATTCTCGGAATAAAATTCTTCTTTCTTGAAACACTCAGCAGCTCAGCAAACTTGCTTATACTGTCAAAGGTTCTGTAGGGCGACAAGCCTCTTTCATCAAGTGTCTGCATAGCAAGATTAACATTTATCAGCAGTTCATCATATTCGCTGTCAGACAGCTCCATCATCTGTGAGAGACCTGACACATATGTGTTATAAAAAATACTGTTGTCGTATACATTCTTAGAACGGTTATAATCAATAACTCTTACCTTACACAGCTCTTCCGCCTGACTTAAAAAGCGGGAAATCTTATCGGAATCATCCACATACAGACCCATTTTGAAATACTGATAATCTGTTCCGTTCTCCTGAGAGCTTATATACGATATATTGAAGCTGAATTCATTTATCAATTCAAGTATTTCGGTAACGCTTCCCGGCTCATCCTTCAGACAGAATTCAAGAAGCACCACACTTGTTTTATTGTCGCTGTCACTGCCCAGATAGCCGATTTCCTTAAGCTGCATATCAGCCTTCAGAAGCTGCTCCGGTGTTCCCTCTGCATCAATAAACAATGTATGGGAATCCACAGCTTTGTTATAACTGACTCTTGTTATATTAATACCAAGCTGTGCAAAGCATACACTCGCCTTCAGAAACGCACCTATATGGTCAGGCATAGATGTTATATAAGTTTTTTTCATACGTATCACCTTGCAGATATTCAATATTCTGTTTTTTATCACAAATAAACAATGTCAGATAAATAAACTTTTTATACCGCTCATTATAACATAACTTCAGATAAACACAACAACAATCCGCCTGATTTCTCAGACGGATTGTTATAAATTATTAATTAATATTTTCAGTTTTTTTGATAATAAGATCTGTCAAAAAATCAATTAGCCGGGGCCGCTTTCAGCTGATTTGTTTGCACGATAAGATTTTTGAGTCTGAACTGCGAAATCTTCCACCCCGGTTTTTTAAGCTGCAGATATATAAAAACAAATTCAGATATGCAATTTATGAGTGTATGTATGCAGATTATTCAAGTATTATTGAATTTATATATATCAGAAGGTATAATTACACCCGTAGCTGCAGGGAGGTGTTTTTATTGAAAATAAGATTAAATATCAATGATGCCGATTACGAAAAAATTGAAAAAGAATTACACGAACACGGAATAGAAACCGATGATTCTGCTGATCTGATTTTAAGTAAAGTAAACGGTTTTGCCGAAAAACTGATTGTAAAAGATAAAGCAACAAACGAAAGAGTTATTTTATCCTGTGATGATATTGTTTCGCTTGAATCTTACGGGCACTTAATTGATGTCCGAACAAAAGACAACATTTATTATGTAAACGAAAGACTGTATAAGATTTTTGAACAACTTGACAAAATGAAATTTTTACGTGTAAGCAACAGTGTAATAGTTTCAAAAAATCAGATCAAGAAAATCTCACCGACACTTTCTATGAAATTTATCCTGACTTTATCCGATAATTCCCGTGTTGATGTAACACGAACATATTATCATTCATTCAAGGAAGCAATCGGTATTTAACAAGGGGGTAAAACTATGAATTCAGCTTTATATATCGCGATAGTAACAGCTATAGTATTGTTTTTATGTTTAATCGTATTTATCTATTTTCAAGTCTATAAAAAAAATATCAATAAAGCTTTGACTGATAATACAAGTAAACCTAAGCGTATGATTGAACCCTATAAAATTGTTTTTGTATTGGTTGTATTCTTAGTGTCTCTTGGTATCACATTTACAAGCGTTGCAGGTTTTATGTATTCAAAGGACTATTTTGAATACGAAAAAAACACTGCAGAAAATATGGCTGCCCGTACTGTGTATGTTGATTACAGCTTCGAAAATGTTAATCTGCACCGTGTTAATTTTTCAGATACAGAAAGAATCGGGCAGATTATTACACAAAAATATCCGGGCAGAAACATTGATATTATTCCTGTATACACTTTTTCTTCAGGCATATATCTTGAAAATAAAAGAGTGAATGTATATGCAATTCCAAAAGAATTCAGTTCTTTCTTAGGCTTATCAGAAATGCAGAATGATACTGCTTATTTTTATAATGAAGAAATCAGTCAGGCAAATTTTGAGATCTGCGTAACAAAAATTGTTGAAAACGGATTCCAATCGGACAAGCTCGAAAAACTGACTTTTGAAGCAAAAAACGGAGTTTCTGATAAATCCCTCGTTTCAATAATTGAAAAGGAAAATATGACGCCAAGCATGAGAGAAGACCCGATATGCTTTGTTACCTTAGATTCATTTTATAAAATGGCTTCTGTAATGCTTGAAACGGATATTAATAGTGAAGCAGCTTCAGATAAATATAGCGAGCTTATAACGCTTAAAGGTATCTACATCTGCTGTGACAGATTGAATCTCGTTAATTCCGTATCTTCAGCGTTAGTTCAGCAAAGCTACAATGCACATGCACCAGTGGACACCTTCGGAAGCTTTGAAAAAGCTTTACCAAACATTTTCTTAGCATTTATGCTTTCTTCTGCCGGACTTGTACTGATATCGGCTGTAAATATTTATCTTACCATCCGGACAGTAAAACGGATTAAAAATGAAGATAACTGACATTTCACAACTGCTCTCCCCGTGAGGGCAGTTGTTATTGTTATAAAAATTGTTTCTGAAAAATATAACGCAGTATCCATATACCGAAATCAGCATTTGTGGGGGCGGTTATTATATATTTTCACACAATTGAAACATGTCAGAAGTCAAACATTTTTAGGGAACAAATTGTACTCAATTACAGTCAGTTTGTTCCCTAATTCTTTGTTACGAGCCGAAAAAAGAAAAATCAGACCGACTGGGATTTCAAAATCAGACCGATTGAAAAACCGAAATCTGACCGATTGGACTTTGCTTTTGAAAAAATCTCAGCTTTGTTTTCAAGACATAAAAAAAGCACCCGATACCGAAGTACGAGTGCAATACATTTTCTCCCTCTAATAGTAATGGGAATAAGGACATCAAAAATGTGCCTGTTTTATGAAACTTTTTTATTTTTATATTTTTTGTTGTATTCCTTCCTGAAATCAGGGTCGAAATCAAGATACTGCTGTTGGATACGCTTTATTCTCTTGTGAATGGCTGAATGAGTTCTGAAACCGAGAATATCAGCAATTTCTTCAAGGTTTTTTCCTTCAATCTTCAGCTTCAGAATTGCTAAATCGATTTCATCCAATTCCTCATAGAAGTCTGCAACAAAGGCGCTACTTTCTGCCAATTCTGCAGGTGAGTAGCTGTTGATACGCTCAACATCCATAGCATAGTCAGCAGCAAGAGTTAAGAATGTTACCTTTGTTTTTGCTTTCGTATGGTCATATTTTTCTTCAAATTCCGTGCGAAGATAATTTGTCTTGATGTCCGAGAAATCCTCGGGAGCACCATATTCTCTGCACACCGCAACAAGAGTATCGTAATCAACCGTTTTCATAAGAGTATCCATTGCATTGTCAACAAAGCGGTCAACCTTTGCAATGTCCTCTTCCGTGAGAGCCTGTGGGTCGTCAATTTCCTGACCGGCCATAACAGCTTTAACGGTTTGAAGACCACCCGACAAGAAATCGTCTGACAGATTATCAAATATACTCTGTACAACCTCAGGGTGTTCATTCACCATTTCAGCAACAGAGCCGCTGACAATATCACTCACATTGACTCTGAGAACTTCAGGCGGATAATCCTTTGTGTAACATCTTGGAGAAGCTTTTTGTCCGTGCTTTCTGCTGATTTTATGCCAGATTTTGTCAAAGATATTCTGCGTGTAATTTTTATCCTCTATTTTCTCCTGACTCCATTTATCAAAGTCATAAGGCTTTCGTGCACTCCAATCATTTGCCAAAAAGAACTCTCGCAATTCTTTTTGTGTGGGCAACCTATCAAGGTCAAGCAATGTTTTTCTTTTAAGAAATTCCATATAATACCCTCTTTCGTTTTATATTTGCAAGAGTATTATACCAGAACAAATGTGCGTCATTTAACCCCTCGAGCCTTTAGAGTCCGTTTTATGGGACTGTTTAGCGTATTTTTTATGATTCACAGGTAAGCTGATATAAAACACTGGTCATTATTTACAATGAATTCGATTCTTTATTGTGCCTTTCGACAAAATTTAATCTTTAAGCGTTACATTTTGTAGTTTTCGTCATTAATATATAAGAGAACAAGAAAAATGCTGAAATCTCCACATTTTTGCTGAAATATATTGAGAGAAATCGTTTTTTGTGCTATACTGATTTATTATAGTAAAGTCATACTAACTATTTTAAACGAGGTGTAACATGGCTGCAAGTTATAAGAAGTTATTTAAACTACTAATTGACCGTGAGATGAAGAAAAAAGAACTCGCTGAAAAAGCAGGTATCAGTATTGCCACCATTACAAAAATGGGCAAAGATGGTGCCGTTGTATCAAGTGATGTTCTTGTTAAGATATGTACAGCTCTTGGGTGTACAATGGATGATATTGTAGAAATAATACCAGATTCTTCCAACTAATTTGTTTAGGAGTGAAATGTTATGGGAGCAGAATTATTTAAAAATATACCAAGTAAAGTTGATGATTTAGTTAGAGGTGTCCGAATCGGTAGAATAGGATTGCCTGATTTACAACGTCCTTTTGTCTGGGCAGATAACAAAGTAAGAGATCTCTTTGATTCTATGATGAAAGGATATCCTATTGGTTATGTAATGATTTGGGAATCTCCTTCTGATTATGAAACCAAGAAAAATGTTATTGGAAAAAATGAGAAGATTCACGATGAACCTAAGGAATTAGTTATTGACGGTCAACAGCGTTTAACAGCACTGGTTGCTGCTATGTATGGTGTTGTGGTAAAAGATAAAAATTTTGCCGATAAAGAAATAAAGATCTCCTTTAATCCATTGACAAGAGAGTTTGCGGTTTGGACACCTGCATACGAAAGAGATACTGAATGGATTTCTCGTATCAGCGATGTCTTTCTTGCAAAAGAACAAAACACTATTATTACTCTTCGTCGTAAATTTATTAAAGATGCAAACGAAGGCAGAATGAAAAAGAATCTTCCCGAACTCTCCTTAGAGGAAGAAATTACAGTGGAAAATAATATTAATGCCTTGTTAAATCTTTCCGATTTTTCATTACCTACTCTTGAAATACAGTATAATGCCGATGAAGAAGCCGTTGCTGATATTTTTGTAAGAGTAAATTCAGGTGGACAAAAACTTACTGAGAACAACTTTATTCAAACCCTCATATCTGTTTATGAAAATGAAACAAGCGATAAAATAAATGAGTTTTCAGAAAAATCCAGAATTCCTGCAGATAATACTTCCTACAACACTCTTCTTGCAATTGAGCCTTCTCATTTAATTAGAATGGCTGTTGGCGTTGGATTCAGACGTGCAAGATTGCGCTATGCTTACATGCTGTTGCGTGGTAAGAATCTGAAAACAGGGAAATTCTCTGCAGAAGAACGACAGGCTAATCTTGATAAGTTCAAAGATGCGTTAGATAAAGTTATGAATCTTAATAACTGGCATGGATTCATCAATATAGTTGCTGAAGCAGGATATATCAGCAACAAATTAATTGCATCATCAAATGCAGTTGTTTTTAGTTATGTTCTTTATCTTATAGCTAAATATGACTACAAATTAGACGCCATGAGCTTGAAGAAATGCATCAGCAAATGGTTCTTTATGAGTACCATTACATATTTCTATACCGGCTCTACCGAAAGTGAAGTAGAAAATCAGTTCGCAGATTTGCGTGATGTTCATACTGCAGACGAGTTTATTGCTTACATAGACAAGGTAATTGAAACACATTTTACAGACGATTACTTTAAACTGACTCTTCCCAGTGAACTTAATAGTGCAGCGGCTATCTCTCCTGCATGGAACGGTTATATTGCTGCCCAAATTGTTTTGAATACGCCTATGCTTTTTAGCAACACACCCGTATCTAAGTATTTTGTTATTGGTTCAAGTGGAACAAAGAACGCAATTGATAAGCATCATATCTTCCCAAAACATTATTTGGAACAGATTGGATACGCCAATGACCGCGACCGTAACCAGCTTGCTAACTTCACTTATTTGGATTATGCCACTAATATAGAGATTTCCGATAAGGCACCTGCTGATTACGTAAATACTTATCGTCAAAAACTTGGTGAAGAAGGATATAAAAAAGCCTGTGAACAAAATGCTTTGCCGGAGAATTTCGAAACTATGGAATATCCGGAATTCCTTGAAAAACGCCGCCAATTAATGGCGCAGGTAGTTCGTAAAGCTTATAAAGAGCTTTGTAAGTAATTGAAAATAGGAGTTAATCATGGCTGAAAACAAAATAATAGATACTTTTTGGGATGAATCTCCCATTGATGTAACACAAGAAGCAAATTTTATATGGTCAATCGCGAATAAATTGCGAGGTTCATATATGCCGGATAAATATGGTGATGTAATTATTCCTATGACCATTATCCGCAGATTCGAATGTGCTCTTGCAGATAAAAAAGACATTGTTAGAGCAACATTTGAAAAAGATCCAAAACACCCGCCAAAGGCTCTTTGTCGTTTGTCTGGTTATCAGTTTTATAATACAAGTGGTTATGACTTGGCAGAACTTTGCAACGATGCCGACCATATTGCTGAAAACTTTAAATCTTATATCAATAGATTTTCTTCAAATGTTCAGGATATTTTAAACGAGCTCGAAATCAATACACATATTGACAAGATGGACAAGGATGGTTGTCTTTACTCTGTCGTAAAGGCATTCTCTGAACTTGACTTAAGCCTTGAAACATTCGACAGCATCAAGATGGGTTATATTTTCGAGAATCTCATCGGACGTTTCTTCCAGAATGTTGATGCCGGACAGTTTTATACAGGTAGAGATATAATTAAACTGCTTGTTGAAATTCTTATGTCCGAAGGATGCGACGATATTTTTGATAATGGTAAGGTTATCACCGTATGTGACCAGGCTTGTGGTACCGGCGGTATGCTTTCTACTGCCTATAATTATATTAAGCATTATAATCCTACAGCAGATGTTAGATTATTTGGTCAGGAATATATGGGTGTATCTTATGCGGTCGGTCTTGCAGAAATGTTGATAAAGAATCAGAATTCTGAAAACTTTAGACATACAGATACATTCAAAGAAGATTGCTTTGAAAACATAAAGATGCGCTTTGTTATTGAAAATCCACCTTTTGGTACCCCTTGGTCAGGTAAAGATGCAAAAGTTGGGCAGGAAGATGCTGTTCGTACAGAATATGCCAAAGGCGAAACAGGGCGTTGGGGACATGGTCTGCCAGACGGTGGTGATTCACAGCTTATCTTTATGCAGTCTGCCATTGATAAAATGGATGAAAAACTCGGTAGAGCTGCAATAATCGAAAATAGTTCTTCTCTTATGTCAAGCAAGGCATCTGCAGGGGAAAGTCAGATTCGTCGTTGGATGCTTGAAACAGATTTGATTGAAGCAATCATCGCGCTTCCTGTAGATTTATTCTACAACACAGGCATTCAGACTTATGTATGGATTCTTTCAAAGAATAAGCGCCCCGAAAGGAAAGGTAAAGTTCAGCTTATAAATGCGGCAGCTTTTTATCATAAACTTCGCAAAGCGGTTGGCGATAAGAAAAATGAAATTTCTCCTGAAGACAGGAAGAAGATCGCTCACCTTTATGTTGATTTTAAAGAGGGTGAATTCTGTAAAATTTATCGTAACGAAGAGTTTATGTATCGTGAATATACTGTGATGCAACCGCTTCAGCGTAGCTATGCTATTACAGAAGAACGAATTGAAACCATGCTTTTAAATGGCACACTTAATAATCTTTATGATGAAGCAAAAGTTCGTGAATATGAAAGCCAGGGTGTTGCTATCTCTGATGCTGACAAGAAGAAGTTCGATAAACTTCTTGCAGGTAAACCTACGTTTGATTTAATTGTTTCAAGACTTAAAGATAATATATCGGATAAACTATTTCTTTCGCCAAAACCATTTGTTGAGTACCTGTCAACGATATTAGAAACTGATAAAAAGTTGATTGAAAAAGTTGCAAATGGTCTTTCAGTGATGGACAAGTCTGCAGAAATTCAAAGAGATAAAAAAGGCAATATAATCTATGATAAAACAACGGCTGAAACAGAAGTTGTAAAAATCGAAGAAGATATTGATGATTATATGGCTCGTGAGGTGTTGCCACACGTCCCTGATGCAGTTGCTTTCTTTGAAGAAACAATCACAGAGAAAAAGACAGTTATAAAAACAGGTGCGGATATTGCTTTTACAAGATATTTTTATCAGTATCAAAAACCTGAAGATAGTGCTGTTCTTGCACAAAAATTTATTGAAATAGAAGAACGAGTGAGTAAAAGAATAGACGCATTGTTTAAATGAAGGAGAAACAAATGACTGGGAAAAAAGCTATTTCTTTATATAATATTTTAGTAAATCAAGGTCTTTACAGTAAAGTTTCTGATTGTACAAGGGAAGATTTTGAACAAATTGCTAGTAAATCTGGATTTCCTACATTAGATTTATACTGTCCTATTTGTAAAAGTGATAAGACTTTTGTGTATAAAGACTGGAATCAAGTTGAAGGTTTAGGGGGAGAATGGAGAACTACTACCAGGTATTGCAATATTCGTTCTCTAATTTATGGTTGCCCAAGTTGTGGAGAAAATCTTTTTTATCAATTATACTTTAAGAAAGATTGTATTATTAAATTAGCTCAATATCCAACTCTTTATGATGTAAGCAGAGACGAGTTGAAAAAATATCAGAAGAACGATTTAATTGACAAAGATAGTTTTTCTCAGCTATACAAAGCTGAAACTTGTGCAAGTTCAGGTTATTATGTAGCTGCTTATACATATATGCGAAGAGTTTATGAGACTATGTTGATGTCGGTGTTTGAGCAAAATCAAGAAAATATAGGTATAACAGAAGAGGAATTCAGACGATTACATTCGGACAAAAAGCTGGAAGCAATTAAAGATTACCTTGCTATTGACGATGAAATTTATCTTCCGCTGTATGGTTTGTTGAGTGCGGGCATTCATGCAATGACAGAGGAACAGTGTTGTGAAGATTATACTGTTTTAAAACCAATATTATTAGAGATCTTGGCTGAACAAAAAGCAAAGAAAGAAAAAGCGGCAAAAAGAAAAGAACTCAAAGAATTATTTGCTAAAAGAAAAGGCGAAATGAAATGAGAAAAATGAAAAATAGTGGGATTGAGTGGATAGGCAACATTCCATCATGTTGGAATGTTGTCAAGTTTAAATCTATTTGTACACCCAAAAGCATATTAAATTCAGGAAACAGAGAGCTTTTGTCGGTGTATTTGGATCGTGGAGTTATAAGATATTCAGACTCAACCAATATGCAAGTACACAAGCCAAGCGAAAGTTTGGACAAATATCAAAATGTTGATGTAGGCGATCTTGTTATGAATAATCAACAAGCATGGCGAGGTTCTGTAGGTGTTTCGAAATATAAAGGGATTATTAGCCCTGCGTATTTGATATATCAATTGTCAGATGCATGCTATCCGGATTATTTGAACTATGTGTTTAGAGACTGTACTATGGTTCAGCAATACGAATATTGTTCCAGAGGAGTCGGTTCAATACAAAGAAATGTATCACCTCAATGGTTGAAACAGGCATTAGTATTGTTACCGCCCCTCGACGAGCAGAAGAAAATTGCCGAATTTCTTGACAAAAAGTGTTACGAAATTGATGCTCTGATTGCTGATATTCAAACACAAATTGAAACTTTAGAACAATATAAAAGGTCAACTATTATTGAAACGGTTTTAAAAGGCTTAAACCCCGTGTTGCCTATAAAAGATAGTAGTATAGATTGGATTGGAGAAATTCCTTCACACTGGAATACCCACCCTCTATATTATTATTTTACCGAACGCAAAAATGCCAACGCTTTAGGGCAAGAAAATAATCTGTTATCATTAAGTTATGGTAGGATTATTCGCAAAGATATAAACACAAATGGTGGTTTACTTCCAAATAATTTTAACACTTATAACATTATCGAAAAAGACGATATTGTATTGCGATTAACAGACTTGCAAAATGACAAACGTAGTTTGCGAACTGGAATTGCCAGAGAGCGAGGTATAATTACGTCAGCGTACGTTACGCTTTGTGCAATCAAGCCATTGAACGCTCAATATTTTTATTATTTACTGTATGCTTATGATTTGATGAAGGTTCTATATAATATGGGTGCGGGCGTTCGTCAGGGTCTTAATTACGAGGAATTATCTAAAATGATGTTAATTGAGCCTTCTTTAGATGAGCAAAATGAGATCGTTGAATATCTTGACAAAAAATGTTCTGAAGTTGATGCTTGCATTTCAGATAAAAAAGAACAAATCGTTACACTCGAAGCATATAAAAAATCGATTATATTTGAGTATGTAACTGGCAAGAAAGAGGTTGAATAAATGATCGATTTTATAGATATATCAAAAGAAGCTACTGATTTATTGCTCGAAATCGTTGAACATGAGGAAGAATCAAAATATTGGAAGACTCGTTTTTCAAATATAAGTCATCGTGAAGACACAATATTGCGTGGTTGTTTTAAAGAACTTAAGGATAATGATTTGATTAATGTTTTTTGGGCGGATAACTATCCTTACAATATTGCTATTTTAAAAGATGGATATCTGTTCGAAGAAAAAACAAGAAAAGCAGTTGAGGCAAACCTTAGTTCTTTCGAAAGAGAGTTAAGATCATTGTTGCAACGCACAAAATCAATAAAATCGCCAATTAATGCAGCATCAATTGGCACTGACATAGACAAATATAACAAGCCAAGCAATATTTGGCTTAACGACTTTGAAATCTTTTATAACAAGTACTTAAAAGATCATTCATTATCTAAAAGAATTGAATCTATTCTTTTTCATAGAACGCTTAGTGCATATAATGACTTGGTTGCAATTCTTGAAAGCATTAGCAGAGATATCGATTACATTGATGACAAAAAAGTTACATTGCCAATGCAGGAGGAAGATATGAAAGACTATGAAATGCTCTTGAAAAAGTTAATACCTAAAGCCAGAAAAGATGATTGGAGTATTTTAACTTATGAGTTTGTCAATGGCGAACGAGTCCTATTCAAAAAGCTGGAAGAAGACGGATTGATTGAAAATGTTCGATAT
The DNA here is from genome assembly GCA_045591055.1 of Acutalibacteraceae bacterium. Lineage (GTDB taxonomy): Bacteria > Bacillota > Clostridia > Oscillospirales > Acutalibacteraceae > RUG806. The sequence goes on from JAZNSD010000009.1 coordinate 106,297, forward strand.
ATGGGAATGAAATATATAGGCTTTGATTTCACATATAATGGTTATCATTACTTTGACCAAAGACAAAAAGTAGACGAAACTATATTTAAATCAAAAAATCAATCACGAAAAATGTATGATGTGTTTTTATCACATGCAAGTAAAGATAAAAGTGATTATGTAGAAGAACTAAAACAAACGTTAGATATTCTTGGCATTGATGTATTCTATGATAAAGACACCATTGAATGGGGTGATGAGTGGAAGAAGAAAATCTATGAAGGATTAAAAAAATCAGAGTTTGCAATTATCGTTATTTCTGAAAACTTTTTTGATAGAGAATGGACTGAGCTTGAACTTAAGACTTTACTCGAACGACAGAATGATGAAGGGCAAAAGTTGATCCTCCCTATTTTGCATAATATAACCACTGAACAATTGAGAAACAAATACCCTACCGTTGCAGATATTCAGGCAATTGAATCTAGTAAAAATTCAAATGAACAAATTGCTTTATTGTTTGCTAAACAGTTAATAAAAAGGTATAAATAAAAGCTATAGGTATATATAAAGTTTTCTTTATATTGCTTTTATAAAAATTATTTGCTTATTATAAGGAGGGCTCTTATGGGCCGAGAAACCGAAAAGAAAATAGAAGTCGAAAAAACAAAAAAATTAGGTTGGGTTATACCAATTAGTATATTGATTATGGGGTTAATATTCTTAGGTGGTTTCTTGCCTGTGTTTTATGACTTTTCACAAATGCAAATTGTTGTAAAAATATTGTTTATTGTATGTTACATCGTAGGACTGGTACTATTAATAACTTTAGTGTTTTACGATAAAACAGAGCAAAATGAAGAAAAAAACAGTTGGAAAGATAAAGTTTTTATAGGATTTTTGTCTGCAATTTATATTATAGGATTTTTAATGTTCCTCGACCATAATTTATGGGGCTATAAAGAAGCAGTTTATGGAATTATGTTCCTAGTTGTTTTGTTTGTCGAAATATTTATAAGCATTAATGTAGTGTTTGGTAAAAAACTTGATTCTGAAAAACTTCCGACAATTTTAATATCAGCAGCAGTTTTAACTTTTTTACTTGCTGCAGTTAATGAAACTTCTAACAATGTTGAACCTGCCAATTTATTGTATAAATTAAGTTTTGGAATTGCTTATTTAGTAGCGGTTGCTCTGTTTATAAATAGCTATCTTTTCAAAAAAAGAGATAGTAGCAAAACAATTGGAAATATCGTTGGTATTGTGTTTTGGGGGTCATTGATACTCACTACATTTCCTTATTATGTACAGTGGTGTGGTTTAAAAGAAGATGATTTTCAGACATTTGTTACCGTATATGCGGCGTTGATTGGCGGTGGAATAACTCTTGCTGGCGTTGCTTGGACAATAAAAGATAGTAACGATAAAAGAAAAGAAGATTTACAACGCGTTGAAATGGAACGTAAAGAGGAAGAACGAAAAAAGAACATTCCATACATTAAGAGTGTTGATGACGTTTTATATGATAGCTATATAAACATTCCTCTTAAAAATCATTATGATTTTTGTAAAATTGAAGATAGAAGTAAATTTACCAATAAGCAAGTTTATAGTGTGCAATTTTCAGAACTTGGAATTAAAAATGTTTCAGATACACATATAATTTTCAACTCTATTGCCTTAAATAATCGTTTTTATAGTTTTAGTGGTATTTTAATAGAAAAAGGACAAACCTGCAAAATAACCTTTAACAATAATGGTGGTGTTGTCTTGCATGAATCTCTTAATTCTATAAAACTCATTATGTGTGATATGGTTGGCAACAGCTATGAAATAGAGTGCAAATATGCACATAGTCAAAGCACACCTCCGCAAGCAGAACTGGAAACCACAGATGATGGAGTGGATTACACTCTTCACGCTCGTTCATATATAATTCAAAAGGTTTCACTGCCTGAACATATAAAAAAGGAGTTCAAACATGAATAACATACTTTCCGAAAAAGAATATCAAAGATACATAATAGATGAGTTGGTCAATAATAATGATTATATTGAACGTAAAGCTGCTTCATTTGATCGTTATTTTGCCATTGACCGTGAAATGTTATTCAAGTTTCTTTGGGATACACAGGCAGAAACAATGGAACTGCTTCGTAAGATTTACAAAGATACACTTGAAGAAACTTTAGTAAATTATTTGAATACTGAAATGACAAAGACAAAAGGAAGTCTCCTTAATGTTCTTAAGCATGGTATTGAAATTGCTAACTATAAATTACATCTAATGTATACTAAGCCTGCAACAACTTTTAATCAGGAATTACTTGATAAATACGAAAAGAATATTTTTTCCGTTATGGAAGAGGTTTGGGCGAGTGACAAAGAACGCATAGACCTTGTAATCTTCTTAAACGGTCTCGCTATTATGTCATTTGAACTAAAATGCAATATGGCAGGACAATCCTACGAAGATGCTATTTATCAATATCGTACTGAGCGTAATCCTAAGTCGAGATTATTCTTGTTCAAAGCAGGATGTCTTGTCAATTTTGCTATGGACTTAAACGAAGTTTATATGACAACCAAGCTTGACGGTCAGTCTACATTCTTCTTACCATTTAATATGGGTAATGGAGAAGGCGTAAATGCAGGAAAAGGTAATCCTACTTACGAGGACAAGTATAGCGTTTATTATATGTGGGAAGATATCCTCAAAAAAGATACTGTTCTTGACCTTATAAACAAGTTCATTTTTATACAAGTTAAAGAATCTGTAGACGAACTTACAGGAAAGAAAAAGATTAAAGAAAGCATTATTTTTCCTCGTTACCATCAGCTTGATGTTATTCGTCAGGTGCTGTCAGATGTTGAGGAAAATCGCAGTTCTCAAAACTATTTGATTCAACATAGCGCAGGTTCGGGTAAAACAAATTCCATAGCATGGTTAGCACACCGTTTATCATCTTTACACGATGCTGACAATAAGATTATTTTTGACAACATCGTAATTGTTACTGACCGTGTCGTTGTTGACAGGCAATTGCAAGCAGCTATCACTGGAATGGAGCATAAAGCTGGCTTGATTCGTGTGATGGACGATAAATGTACATCTGCAGATCTCGCTATTGCATTAAAAGGAAATACAAAAATTATTGCAACCACAATTCAAAAATTTCCCTATATTGTGGATAGTGTTGCTGGACTTAAAAATAAGAACTTTGCTGTAATTATAGATGAAGCTCATTCTTCAACTTCCGGAAAAGATATGGCAGCTATCACTATGACATTAGGTAAGGGCGATGTGGAGATCGATACCGAAGCAGGAATTGATACAGAAGATATAATTTCTGATGAAATCGCCCGCAACGGTAAACAACCCAACGTTTCAATTTTTGCGTTCACTGCAACTCCAAAGCCAACAACTTTGCAGCTTTTCGGTAAAGTAAATGCTAAAGGTCAGAGAGAAGCTTTCCATATTTACTCTATAAAGCAGGCAATTGAAGAAGGCTTTATTCTTGATGTTTTACAAAACTTTACAGAGTATTCTACATTCTATCAAATTAACAAGGAAATTGAGGAAGATCCTCGTTGCAAGACTGTTGATGCAAAACGTCAGATAGCACGTTTTGTAGAACTTCATGAAACAAACATTTCACAACGAATTGAAGTTATTATCGAGCATTTCCGTACAACTGTTATGGGTGAACTTGGTGGTATGGCAAAAGCTATGGTTATAACAGCATCAAGACAAAGTGCAGTTAAATATCGACAAGCTTTAGAAGACTATATAAATCGTAAGGGATACAAGGATATTCATGCCCTTGTAGCTTTTTCAGGAAAAGTTAATCTTCCTGATGACGAAAAAGAATATACTGAAAGTTCAATCAATGGTTTTTCTGAAGATAAACTGACAACAGAATTTGATAAAGATGAGTACAAAGTGCTTCTTGTTGCAAATAAATATCAAACCGGTTTTGATCAGCCGAAACTTTGTGCAATGTATGTACTCAAAAAACTTCGTAGTGTCAATGCTGTTCAGACACTTTCAAGACTTAATCGTATTTGTCCGCCGTTTGATAAGAAGACATTCATTCTTGACTTTGTAAACAAATATGAGGATATTGTTGCTGCATTTAAACCTTACTACACTACAACATTGCTCGCCAACTCCGTAACTCCTTCTGCCGTCTATGATTTGGAAACAAAACTTGATGGTTATACTGTGCTCGATCCTACAGACATTGATTGTGCGGTTGAGTATCTGTATCAAGGCGATTCTAATGCTGCTGTTAAAAAGAAGCTTAATTATTACTTTAAGCGTGCGAAAAACCGTATTGAGCAGTATGATATCTTGAAGCAACTGGAGATAGTTGCTGTTATGCGTCATTTTATTCGTTTTTATGAATTCCTTATCCAAGTTTCATGCTTTGAGGATGTTGAACTTCATAAAAAGTATCTGTTTGTAAACTATCTTATGTCGTATATAGATATCAAACATCCCGGCGGTGGTTATAATCTTGATGGTAAAATCAAAGCTTCTAACTTCGTTCAAAAGAAGGGCGAAGAACACAAGGGTGAAAAGATGGTTTCTGACCCTGTTGTTAAATTGCCTACCGCTGATGCTATTATGTTGCCGGAGGACAAGAGAGAACGTCTTTCTGTTATCATTGCAGAAATTAATAGCAAAACCGGAAAATCATATGACAATGATGTTGCAATCAAAGCAATGTTACAGATCAAAGACTTGCTTATGAAGTCAGAAAAACTTCGTACTAGTGCAAAAAACAACACAATTAAAGATTTTGAATTCTCATACTTTGATGATATTGATGATGCACTTATTGAAGGTTTGTCACAGAATCAAGATTTCTTCTCTTTACTGCTTAATAATGATGAGATAAAAAAACAAGTTTTAGGTATTTTTACAGAAGAAATATACAAGAGCTTAAAAAACACATAAAACAACACGATGTTATTACCATAGCCAACGAGGAGAAACAGAATGGTTAAAGAACTTATGCACGATCCGATTTTTCTCAGTATGAAATCGGAAGTCGCAACAAAAGAAGATTTGCAAGTAGCTAAAGATTTGCTCGATACACTCATCGCCCACAAAGATGGCTGTGTCGGTATGGCGGCAAATATGATAGGTGTGCGTAAACGCATTATCGCTTTTGATAATGAAGGTACGTATATGGTTATGTTCAACCCTGAAATTATCAAAAAATCAGAGCCATACGAAACAGAAGAAAGTTGTCTTTCTCTGCTTGGTGGCCCTCGTAAATGTAAGCGTTATAAGAGTATAAAAATACAGTGGCAAACAGCTGAAATGCAGACTCGCATCAAAACATTCACGGGCTTTCCAGCACAGATAATTCAGCACGAGGTTGACCATTGCAACGGTATATTGATATAATAAACATCAAGGAAAACGATTCATATGATAGAATATTCAGAAAAAGAAAAAAAGCTAAAAGGATATACTTTTATAGATTTATTTTGTGGTATCGGTGGATTTCATTTAGCACTATCTTCTTTAGGTGCAAAATGCGTATTTGCTTCGGATATCAACAAAGGTGCTTGTACGGTATATGAAAAAAATTTTGGTTTGAAACCGTATGGAGACATAACAAAAATAACTGAAGATAAAATACCGATGCATGATATTCTTTGTGCAGGATTTCCATGTCAACCATTTAGTATATCTGGAGATCAAAAAGGTTTTGATGATCCAAGAGGGCAATTGTTTTTTAATGTAGTTGCAATTGCAAAGCATCATAAACCCAAGGTTGTCTTTTTGGAAAATGTAAAGAATTTTGAAAAACATGATGGGGGAAAAACGTTAGCTCGTGTAAAGAAAGAATTAGATGACATTGGATATACCGTATGTTCCGATGTTTTGTGTGCTTCCGACTACGGAGTTCCACAAGCGAGAAAAAGAATTTATATAGTTGCTTTCAGAAAAGATATAAATTCCTCCCAGTTTTCCTTCCCAACCAAAATTGACGAGTTCAAGGTTCTTCAAGATGTTCTAATCACAGATGCTGAAAATACAGTTGACGGTACTTATGTAATACCAAGAGAAACAACTATAAATGAAGCGATTCCGAATGAGAGAAGAAATGAACTTGTGCGCATTGGAAAAATAGGTCTTGGTCGTCAAGGCGAAAGAATTTACTCTGTTTTGGGTGTATCCACTACTTTGTCGTCTCAGGGGGGCGGTCTCGGTGGTAAAACAGGCATGTATCAAATTAATGGTGTAGTTCGAAAATTATATCCAAGAGAGTGCGCAAGGCTTATGGGGTTCCCAGATACATTTCAATTGGCAGAAACACAAGAGCAAAACTACAAGCAATTTGGCAATAGCGTTGTTGTAGAGGTTATTCAGTTAATTGCACAAGAAATTGCGAGACATTTGCCTCGAAACAATAATCAAGATAGAAACAAGGAGGAATAGTAACATGGCTGAAAACCAAAGAATTCCTTTTAATTTTACTTATTTTGCAATGAAATTGTTGGGTAAGAATCTGTATTCCAACCCGTGGACTGCAGTTTCTGAAATTGTAGCAAATGGTATAGACGCAGGAGCTGAAAATGTTTACGTATTAATTGATATGCGCAACAAAGAGAAGGCTGTCGTTGAGATTTTCGACGATGGAACAGGTATGTCTTTCGAAGATCTTAGTGAAAAATATACACTTATAGGAAGAAATAAGCGTTTAGGAAGTGATAACAGAGAAGGTAAAACTCTCGGCAGAAAAGGTATAGGTAAATTGGCGGCACTATATTTATCTCCGCGCTACTATCTTTACACTAAAACAGATGATGGAAAATCAGCATGGTGCGTAAATACTCAGATAATCAAGGATAGTGATATTCCGGCTTTGATGGGAACTACATATGATACCGGAATGTTGATTTCAAAAGCCAAATGGGATGAGTTAAGAACAGGCACAATGATACATTTGTCCGATGTTGATTTGCGCAAAATAGGCTGCGAAAGATTAAAAAGTTTGCCCCTTATGTTAGCTGATTATTATATTGATCATGTTATATCCACCACCGTTTCTGTTTGTGTAATTGAGAAAAACGATGATTCAATTGTATTTTCTCCAATAAAGAAAAAGGTGAATTTTGATACAATGTTTGGTATCTTCGATAATACCGGGTTAGGTTATAAGGATAGGATTCAACCAAAGGTGTATATCACTAAGGATACAGTATACAAAGAAGTAGATTTTCCTCGCGATACAGTAGTACTTAATGAGAAAAAATATATAACCTCTGGGGAGATCAGTTTAACTAATTTGGATGGGCAAGATGTCAAAGTTCCATACAATATGATTGGTTGGATAGGAATTCATTCTTCTTTGGACAATGCAATTTTACAAAGAAATTCTCCCTATGCAAAGAAAAATCAACTTCATCCTAATGCACTTAGACTGTACGTGAGAGGAAAGCTAGCGGTTAGTAATTTAATGCCATACATTCGCTCGGTGGCAGCTTTTGCGCCTTATATAGAAGGTGAAATATCATTCGATATACTGGATGATGATTTGTTTGAAGATGCATCTACATCAAACCGCGAAGGTTACAGTATCAGTGATCCAAGAATTCAAAAACTGAGTGAAATAGTCGGTAAAATCATAAACACCTTGGTAACAAGAAGAAATGATGCCGGTAAAAAGGTAAATGAAGAAATAAAAGCCATAAAGGAAAGACTTGATGCCGAGGCTGAAGCAGAGAGACTTGCGAAAGAAAAGGCTGAACAAGAAGCCGCTTTGGAACGAGAAAGGGCACATCAGGAAAGTGAAACACGAAAAGTCGCTGAAGCACAAAGAGATAGTGCGTTAGCTGAGACTGAAAAAGCAAAAAAAAGACTTTTCGTATTAGAAAACAATTTCACTTCTGAAGGTGAAAACTATAAGCATGCAATACATTTGTCTGTGAATTTTGCAAAGGAAATTCGAAGCTTGGTTTGTGACTTTGAGGATTTTGAGCTAGGCCAAAACTCTGATATTATGGAAACGGTTATGGCTATCGATCTTTCAGCTGCTAAAATTGAAAACCTTCCCAAATTTATTGATTCTGCAACATTTTCTTTATCTTCGCCAAAAATTACGACAGACGTTGTTCAGTTGATTAGAGAATATGTTGAAGCTAAAGGTTCTAAACGGTTGGAGTATTCGTTTGATGCGCCCGAAACGATTATCAAAGAAGTTGAGTTTACCGACATATTAATGTTCTTAGAAAACATTATCAGTAATTCTAATAAGGCAAATGCCACTTCCTTAAGAATCACAAGCGAAAGAGTTGGTGATAAATTGCAAATCGATTTTATTGACAATGGCGATGGATTGGCAGAAAAGTATATGTCTAACCCCCAAGTTATATTTGAATTGGGAGAAACGACTACGCCAGAAGGCTTTGGAATTGGCGCGTTTCATATGAGAGAAATTGTTAGAAAGATGAACGGTCAAATTTTCGCTATACCACAGTCGCCGCGTGGCTTAGCAATAAGGATGGTGATATAATGAGTAAGTTCCGTATACTCTGGATTGATGATCAAGCTACAAAATGTAAAAAAGATGTCCGAATGGTAAAACGAATTATTACATCTTTGGGATACGAACCTGATGTTGAGGTTATTGATGACATTTCTAAAGAAAGTCTTAGTTGCGAGGGTGGTTCTTTAAATAAAGCCATAAGAGCACGCGATGTGGATTTGTTTGTTATAGATTACAACTTGAAAAACGATTTGTTTGGTGGCGATGTTGTTGAAGAGATAAGATGTAATAATGATATGTATACTGATATCGTTTTTTATTCTAGCGTCTCTAGATCTTTGATATCTGCAGTAAAAAATAGTTTCGACTCAGAATCTATAATGGAATACTTTGATGGTGTTTATATTGCACCGTTGGGCGATGAATTTACCGAGAAAATAAGGAGCGTCATTGTAAAAGTCATTAAATCTTGGTACAATGTACATTCTATTCGAGGCATTGTATTATCAAAGGCGAGTAAGTTTGAGCAGATGGTTTCTAGTGTTATAAGCACAAAGTACATATCGTGCTTGGACAAGCTTAAGGATGATTTGACAATTAAAGCAAGTAATGTCTGCAGCAGCACATCCGGAAAATGGGAGAGTGTAAAGAAATCTCCGGATCCAATTCCTCAAATATTAAATGACCCTATACAGTTCAATTGGAAGGTTAAAGAAATGATTCTCAAAAGATTGTGTGAAGAGAAAATAATTGGACTTACAACATGGGCTGATATAGAGTATATTTTCCGTTTGAGAAATGATTTTGCGCATAATCCTATGCATTTGCGAGACGGCGAATTGGTTTTAACAACAATTCATGGTGAACAAACATTTGACGAACAAAAAATTGAAGAAATCCGAGAAGCACTTACTCGAATAGAATCTGATTTACAAAGATTAATTAACGAGGGAGAAGGAGAAAATATCATTCCTGAGTTTTTAGAAGAAACAGAAAAAGAAGTGTGCTTAGTATAAATTAAATATGTACTTTGTATTATAGCTTCTTAATAATAGTAATGATTTTAATAATTGTTTAATTCTACTACAGTTTTATTCTCTGCCATTGCCTTAAACTGTGCCGCGCCACCAAAATTATGGGTGACATAGGTTACAACCACATCCGACTGTTGTATCATCCACTTATTTCGCCAAGAGATTGCGAAGCGTTTGGGTACGGTTTCGAGGCCTTCGGGGTAAATGGTGTTTGTTAAGTTATCGTACTTGTTTTTCTCGGTTGGGAGATAGGCTAAAACTACGCTGTAGGTTATAGGGTAGGTTTGAGATAAATCTTCAAGCTGACGGCGGACCATTGTGTCAAAGTTGCCGTTGTTGCCTACATAAAACACATTTACATTTTTATTTTCAATCAAATCTATCAGGGTCGACCTTAAGGTCGGCTCTATTTCTTTTGGTGTGTCCTTGTGACCAAAGAAGGTACAAACCATAAAATATCACCTCTTTATATGGGATATATCGCAATTATATCACAAGAATTATAAATATGCGATATGTCCCACACGATTTATCGCAGATTTTATTAAACTTATATTAGCGATATATCGTAAAGGTGGTATAGATATGAATATTAAGGAAGCGGTTGAAAAGAGAATACTTGAACTTTGCAATGAAAGAAATATTGCAATTAACGCACTTGCAAACATCTCCGGTGTTTCACCCTCGACTATTTACAGTATGCTTAATGAGAAGAGCAAGAATCCCGGTGTTGTGTCAATCAAAAAGATTTGCGACGGTCTTGAAATCAGTATCAGAAAATTCTTTGACAGCGATTTATTTGACGATTTGGAACAAGAGATTAAATGAGCTTTGAAGTGGCTGTATCACGAACGAAGTGAGGCAGCCACTTGTTATTTATTTGTATATATGCTATACTGAATTTACAGGCAAAAGCCTGAATAAAATTTTTGGAGAATGCTGTTTGAAAATGAACAACACCTTGGAGATAGTTATGCAGCGTGTCAGCAATTAAGCTGAGTACGCAGCAGCTCAAAATTGCAACCTTTATGGCACTTTGCAGTTTTGAGAGAGCAGATTTTTGCCAAGACAAGGAAGAAAAATGAAGGAATGCTTTGTGCATTGCAAGTTT
>JAZNSD010000010.1:0-43948 GCA_045591055.1 Acutalibacteraceae bacterium
CCAAATATTTCACTTATTTCTTGATTGGTTTTTCCTTGTTTTTTCAGTTTTACAATTTCTTGTTCATACTCTTTTATGTGTCTGTAGCTTCTGGGCATAAAATTTCCTCCTATGGTAGTTTCTTTAATTCTACCATAGGAGTCTCTTTTTTTCTATTGTCCGTTTTTACTGGACTTGTTCACAGCTTGCTGTCTTTGTTAATATTTTAATCTCAACCCCTTGGGATAATGGTTTTTAGCTCGTTTGTTTACTACTTTTACGCCTCCGACTGTACATCCGTTTACTGAAATTACAGCCCAGCCATTATCACAGTCGACATCAATTTCTTCGCCATGAAGATACCTTTTCAGATTAATGTCATCAGGCTGAAGCGATATTATCCGTTTGAAATTATTTCCCATAGACATAAAAAACTGATGGTGGGGAAGTATATAGTTCTTTTTCATTTCGCCGATTGTGACACCGCACGAAAATGCCGCTCTTTCTTTAATACCCAGGTTGCCTGAATAAAAAACGGGATTATTATTATAAATTCTTACATCCGATTTATTGTATGAAATCAACACTTCATCAAGAAAATTAAATACCTCTTCAGACGGTGCAATTCTCTTTGCCGTAAAAATATCTTCAGACGGGAGGTTACAACTTTTGTTATGGAGAACTGCCATAAACTGACCTTCACCTTTTGATATATAAGGGTAGAATCTTCTCGCAAGATGAATATCCGAACATTTACAGCCGTCAAAACGAATCCCGGGAACAGTGCTTTCTTTTACTTTATCATTAACTTCAGCTAATTCAAATTCCGGATGATTGCACAGGAATTTATCAATCACCATTTCATTTTCTTCTAATGAAAATGTGCAAGTAGCGTAAATAATGTAACCGCCGTTTTTTAATAAACCTACTGCATTCTCCAGTATTTCAGTCTGCCTTTCGCAGCACATAATGACATTATCTTCGCTCCATTCATTTATTGCGGTGTCATCTTTTCTGAACATTCCTTCACCTGAACAGGGAGCATCGCACATTATAAGATCAAAAGCATTCGGAAAATATGAGTAAAGTTTTTTTGTATCCATGCAGGTAGTAACTGTGTTTTTCAGTCCTAATCTTTCTATGTTGCCGGTGAGAATTCTGCATCTTGAAGAATTAATCTCATTTGAAACAAGCACTCCGTTACTTCCGAGTTTATTTTTTAATTGTGTGCTTTTGCCTCCCGGAGCAGCACACATATCAAGAATTTTCCAAGAAGGATTAATGTCAATACATTCGGCAGGAGCCATTGCTGCAGGCTCCTGAATATAGATCATCCCCGCATGGTGAAACGGATGATTACCTGCTTTTTCATAGTTGAGATAGAAGCCGTTTGCTGCAAACGGAATCTTTTCACTGCCGAAAATATTAATTTTTTCAAAATCCTCTAATGAAATTTTATCGGTATTTACCCTGAATCCTTTTACAGGCTCTTCCTCTAAGACTTTTGAGTATGCTTCAAAATCAAATCCGGGTAAATTACGCATACGATGAATAAATTCAATTGGAAGTTCTTTCATTATTATTTCTCCATATTAGCTTCCGTGTATAACATACACATACCAACTGCTGTGATTGCTGCAGTTTCGGTTCTCAAAATTCGTTTTCCTAAAGAAACTATCCGTGCGCCTTTGGCAGTTGCAGCTTGAATTTCAGCTTCATCAAAACCGCCTTCCGGTCCGATAATAATTGCTACTTTCATGCCGGGCTTCAGTTCTTTCAATGCCGAAATAGTGGATTGCATTCCGTTGTGTGCCTCATAAGGAACAAGAATGATATCCATACATGCTGCATATTCTAATGCTTTAGCATAGCTTGTAACATCTGTAATTTCAGGTATGATGTTTCTTTTGCTTTGTTTTGCTGCACTTTCTGAAATTGCCTGCCAACGTTCAGTTTTACTTTTAGCTTTCTTGTCATCAAGCTTTACAACGCATCTGTTCATACGTGTCGGTATAATTGAATTGACTCCCAGTTCTACACATTTCTGAATGATAGTTTCAAATTTGTCACTCTTAGGAAGACCTTGAAAAAGATAAATTTCAATCGGCAATTCAGTATTGTTATAATTTTCCTGAATAACTTTTGCGGACAAAGCAAAGTCATTAATTTCAATAATTTCACAAAGGTGACTGGCAGAATTTTCACTTATAAGAAATTCGTCTCCAATTCTCATTCTGAGTACATTCTTTATATGATTGAAATTATGTCCTGTGATTAAATATATATTATCTTGACGTGCTTTTTCGCTTACAAAAAAATTATACATAAATTATCTCCGTATAAATAAAATATGCTTATATATTATAACATTATTGATTATTAAGCAATAGTCGAATTAAAAATAAAACAAGCCACTATTTCAGGCTTGTTTTAACAAAAAATTGACTCTCTATTTTATATAAACAGTATTTTTTGTCGTTATTCTTTCAGTTGCATAAAAACTATTTCACCTGAACATTGAAAAACGTTATTACTGTCTGTATGTTTTAAGAAGACCTTTTTTTAGTGATAAGAATTGTTCTGTTGCCGATTGAATTAGAAAAAGAAATAAGTGCTGTTTTTGAAATTTTATCATATTTTATGCTTATCTGTTTATCATCAATAAAGGCATTTTCCGGCACAAAAGGAAGTCTTATCCGTATATTTGCTGCTCGCATCTGTGCGCCGCTGATTTCAAGAAGCACATTATTATCAGAAAATTCAATATTGATGATTCTTACTGAAGTACCTATGATATCATATTCATCTGCCTTTGCAATATCATAAAGCATTGTTTTATCACCGGGGAAAAGAATCTTTTCAGTTATAATATCAAATTCGGGAGAAAACATATCACAGAAAATGCCGTTGAGTATCAGAGGCTCCTCACTTATACTCTCATCCATAACAGCAGCAATGATATACGGGGAACGTTCGGATATTAAATAATTAGTGAATTCGGGATCAATATTCTTTCTTTTAGCTGTTTCAATGAAAAACTCTCGAAGAGAATCAGCGTTTTCTTTGTTGAAGCAAAAAACAGCAGGATTCATTTTCCAATAAGAGACTGTTCCGTCACCGCAGGAATGGACAGCTTTGTTTTCATTAAAAGGTGTTTCCAGCATTGCAAATAAGTGTTCGGCAGGATTATTGAATTTGTTTGTCCACCACGAATTAATTCTGTTATATGGGTCAGAGCCGTCACCTATATAAATCAATTGACCTCCGCTTCTTACCCAGGATGCTATTGATGTGTTGATATCAGGATAATCGGGTTTCATATATTCATAGCTCATAAGAAGCATATCATAATCGTTCAGATAGCCTACATATCTTCTGATATTATCAAGGAGAACAGGTCTGATTTTAATGCCGTATTTAAGCAATGGAAGAGCTAAGGAGAAAAATGAGGGGAATGCATTTGATGATACGAATCTGAGCATAAGCTCTTTATTATTTGATTCATCTTTGAAAAGCTTATTTATAAATTGTTCAATAAGCTCTTTGTCATCATTGATTACTGTTCCTGTAATTTCTTTGGCTTTATCTGAGAAATAACTGTCAGGATATTCCCTCTGATATAATTCACAGTCTCCTACGAGAATCCCGACTCGCAAGCCTGATTCTTCAGAATTTTCAATAGTTCCCAAAGTATTGAAAGTATTATTTAGAATTGTTTCATATTCTTCAGGGATCGGTTCTGCAGCTTCATCATTTTTTGGGTATTTATCATAAAATACTCTGTTTGGCCAGGGGCATATTTCATATGTATTAACTTTCGGATGCAAAAGTGAAGCACTGACTGTACAGAAGTAGTTCTTTTTATAGTCATTCCAATCAAAGACAGGATTGTCCTCAATCGGATCGTGAAGGAACCACATATGTCTTCCCGTGCCTTTTACAAGCTCCTGCATAACGCCGTATTCGAGATAAGCAGTTTCAAAGGTTCTTTCTCTGAGCACTCCGTTAAACCAGTTTTTTTCTCGGGAAGTGCCTGTCCATACCTGAGCAATGCAACCGTCAACGCCGGGAATGTCAGCAAGCTTTCCCTCGGGACTGACAATTTTCCATTGAGTGTAGTTGATAAGAGAATGTGTAGGAACGTAAAAACGAAGATTCTTATTATATCTTCTTTTTGCATATTCTTTAAGAGCAGATGAAATGCGATCAATAGCTCTTGTATAGAGATACGCCTTTAGTTTACCGCACTTGTATTTTGCATCTATGCTTTCATGAGGAGGAGTCCATGGCTCTCTATAATACAGTTCATACTCACGCTTGAATGCAGGCGAATATCCGCCTCTGTCCCAGAATTCAGGCTCTTCAACATGAATTGCCTCAACACCGGCATCAACAATAGCACGCAATTTTTCAGTCAGATAATCAGCAAATGCGATAGTAGGTACCATATACGGAACATCTTTTCCGTGAACAATCAGATTGCCGAATCTGTCCTGCTGTGCTTCATCCCAATGATCGGAGCCGTCGTATTCACCATAAAGGTAATCCTGATAGTGACCCCATGCAATTCCTGTCATAAAATGTATAACATATCCCGCCTGTTTATGCTGTTTTATTCTGTCAATTGTAGTTTCCTCAAGGCGATAGACCATCGCAAAGTCGCACCTGCAGTCTGTAGCAGGTAACAAAGGGGCACCTGATTGAAAACCGGTACGCTCCTCTTTCTTATCACGTATGTAAGACATAGTATTCTCCTTTGCTTTTTTATCATAGTATATAATATTTGTAAAAAAAATACCATATAAAATTAAAAAATAATCGCGTAACTCGAATTTTATTAACAAAATTGTGTGAAAATATAATTTTTTTTTAAGTATTATGCACATAAGGACTTGTTATTTTTATAGCTTTTTGATATTATGATATAAAATATATGTTTAATGAGGTCTTTATGTGTCAGAATAAGAATTTTTTGATTACTTTTGTACGTCATGCTCAATCTCTCGGAAATATCGGACTTCCTTATGAGGAGGATTACCAGAAAGATGATCCTCCGTTGAGTTATGAAGGACTTCAGCAGGCGCAACATCTTGCTGACAGCAGTTTAACTGATAATGTTGATAAAATCTATGCCAGCACTTTAATCAGAACGGTTCAGACAGCTTATCCGACGGCATTGAAATTAAATAAGCAAATTATTCTTCTTCCTGATCTTATGGAAATAAATACTGAAATTGCAGGTACTGAAATTTCAAGAATTGAAAAGGATTATCCTTTAGCAGTCCCTTGCACTGAGGTTTCACCGACAGGAGGTCCGCTTTTGCTCGGCAATGAAACTGAATCTGATATAGCAAAAAGGGCAGAGCGTTGTATGAAATTCTTTTTTGAGGAAGCGTCAGAAGGTGAACATCTTATGGTTGTTTCACATGGGTCTTATTTCGGATATCTCATCAGAGCAGCGCTTGGTCTTTCTTTACCCGAATCCTTTTGCTGGCAGGTTGATAATTGTTGCCTGACCAGGGTGATATTCAGATCTGACGCTCTTCCGAAGCTTTCTTTTGCTAACTATATCGGTCATCTCAGCTGTAAATTAAAGGAGGAATAACTATGGCAAATTGTCCTAAATGCGGAAATAAACTGCGTATATTTGATATAAGTCAGTTTTGTCCCGCGTGCGGTGTTAATATGCGCTTTTTTAACTTTGAAGAGAACTTCATAAGAGAGGCAAAGCTCGCTGAGCTTTCACAGGCAGGTTTGAAGATAAAACTGAGGAATCTGAAGTATTCTTTCTCGGGATCAAAGTATGTCACTGCGAAGCTTGTTGTAATGTTGCTGCCGGTATTGTCTTTACTTATTCCTTCAGGAAATATCAGCATATCTGCACCTTTTATTCAATTTGATGCTCATTTTGGTATTCTCGGCATTGTCAATATTGTTACAGGCGGAGCACTAAATTATTTGATACAGATGGTAAGCTCTGAAATTGCAGGGGAAGCTTTCGGTGCGTTGATTTATGCACTTATCTGCTTTATTGCTGTTATCCTCCTTGCTGTTTTTTGCCTGCTGTTTTCTCTTTTTGGTTTTATTAGCATCAGAAATATGCAGAAAATTACTTCAGTAACTGCTGCACTCGGTATCCTGATGAGTATTGTTTCTATGGCGATGATTGCCATATTTAACGGCAAAGCTTCCGACTGTATAATAATTGACGGCAGTTTCGGATTCGGTCTTATTGTTACCCTGGTTATGTTTGGTGCTGTGTTTGCCGTAAATCTGATGTTGTGGAAGACCGGCATTCATCCTGTTTATGATGAAGGTGTCGAAGAGAGGGCCAGAATTTATAAGGAAGTTAAAGCCGGAAGAATTAATATTGATGAGCTGCCTCAGCCTGTTGTTGAAACTGAGGCAACAAGAAAAATCGATGAAGAAATAGCAAAGGAAGAATTAGCTTTTTACGAGAGATTCAAAGATGGAGGTATGAATAATGGCTGATAAGAAATTTGACAAACAGAAGCTTCTGACAGTCGTTGTTGTTGCTGTTCTTATCTTCTTCTTTGTCGGCGGATTCACTATCGGACTTGACAGAGTCCGTTCAATGGAAGGAACATTTCCACCGAATGACATAAAAGAGGGGATTTCTCCTGCGCCTGAAAGTCCTGACGAGGCAGCAGATTATCTTGAAGCCGTTTTGGATAAGGCTGTTAAAAGTAATCCTGCAATGAGCTATGATGCTTATTTTTCAGTTGATTCAGATTCTCTTACAACTGACGGTTCCGATGAATTCAATGCGACATTATTGTTTGCGCTTGATAATTTTGAAGATCATCTTTCAGTTGTTGAAGAACAGGATGATATCGCTGCATCTGTTAATTTCGGAGATAATATCACATCACTTCTGAAAGTATTTGATAAAGAAGTGAGAAAACCTGAAGATTTTAAATGCTCATACATATATTACTCATGTCCCTCTTGCGGTGAAACAAGTGACGAGCAACTGTCTTCATGTGACCTCTGCGGTTCACAAAGAGCGTATTTCAAAAAGTATCGTAATGAATATGAAATTGAGCTTATACTTAATAAAGATGCTGCTCCCGGCGCTGAATTTGATGACAATGCAGAGAATTTTATACCGAGAACAGCTGCTGAGATTGATGCTCTTACCGATTCTGTTCTGAAAGACTGTCTGAATTTAAATAAGAGAGAAATCGTTTATAACCGGTTCAAGGTTTATTTTACTGTTAACAGACTTACTGATGAAATTACTTCTCTGCGTTATATTAAAGAAATGACTGTTAATGCTGACGTTACTTTTACGGGCGAATATGAGATGCTCGGCAAAAAAACTGTTTCCTTCAATATAAGTGAAACTGACAGATATGATTTTACATGGCCATCTATTTCACTTAATGAAGAAAAGCTTGTAATTGAGCCTAAAAACAGCGATAATCTTCTCGCTACTCTTACTTGCGATAATCCTCTTGAAATGTCAGTTTCTTGGAGTTCATCTGATAATACAGTTGCAACAGTTGACAATGAAGGTTATATATATGCAACTGATAATACCGGTGAGACAGTAATTACAGCAACTTTTGAATACCTTGGTAATACTTATTCTGACAGCTGTGTTGTATATGTAAGAGTTCCTGTGGAATCAATGAAAATGAACATAAAGTCTGCTGATCTTTCTATTGGTGAAGCTGTTCAGCTTGAAGCAAAGGTTTCACCGTCTGATGCCACTGTCAAAAGTGTGACATGGTATTCTGATAATGAAAATGTCGCTAATGTTGACGAAAACGGAAGAGTTACAGCAATTGGGAAAGGTACTGTTATTGTTTACGCAATTTCCGATGACGGATATTACAGATCGACTTGTGAGGTGACAGTAGAATGAGTGAAAATAAAAATGTAAAGAATTTTGTGCAGGGTGTCTTTACTGCTGAGAATAATTCTGCTGCTTCTCTGGCAGAGGAACAAAAGATTAAATACAGCAGGCTTGCAATTAAAATGTTCCATACGAATGTGCTGACTCCAAAAGAAATGTTTTTACCGGCAATCGGCGAATTTGCTACTAAGCTTTTAAAAGGTGTTGATGTTTACAGAACGCTTTATTTTGTAAATGTTCTGAAAATCGATATGGTATATGTAACAGTGATCCTGTCGCTTATCAGTATTTATGATATGCTCAATAACCCTCTTATGGGTATGATTTATGATAAAACCCGTACGCGCTGGGGAAAGGCCCGTCCGTATATTGTTTTCGGTGCAATACCATATTTTGTTAGTACCTTTATGCTCTATTCCGGTGCATTATTTCTTGGAAATACATCAGGTGACGATCCTAAAAAAATTATATTTGTATTTTCTATGCTTTTTATTCAGGAAACGTTTTCTACGATTTATAATATTCCCAGAGGAAATCTTCTTTCGCTTCAGACAGCGAATCCTCAGGACAGAATTACTGTAGGTCTTCTTCAAACATATATCGGAGAAGCCGCCTCTCAGGGGGTTTATACAATTTTCCCGCCTCTTATGGAGCTAAATAATAAGGGATTTATTTCTCTTCCGATGTCCGTCGTTTTTGCAGGTCTTGCAACCGTATCATGTTCAGTCGGTGCCGTAGGTAACATAGCGATGGCTATCGGTTGTCAGGAAAGAATTGCACTTCAACCGAAGCCCGCTCCCATTACAAAGACTATGTTCTATGTTCTTAAGAATAAATATGCACTGAGAAACTTCATTGCCGGCTTTGCCACTTCCTGGTGGAGCGACGGCGGTTACTCCTGGGACGTTGTTACCCAACAGGAAATATTCGGCGGTTCTATTCCTTCTTTTCTTGCTTATCTTCTATATAATGCGTGTGATATGCCCTCGGCAGCTCTTATCCCTAAATTCAGAAAGATTTTTAAAGATAATAATAAAAATGCTTTGATCGTTCTCAGGTTATGGGATATGTTCTCAGCTGCAGGCATGCTTTTGTGCGGTCTCCCCGTAATCAGAAAGTTCGGCAAGAATTCTAAGTGGATAATGGTAATAATTTATGCAATATTTCATGGTCTTAACGGCATAAATAACGGTCCGGCAAATGTGTTTGAGGCCGAGGTATCAAGAGAGATCAACGATTATACCGAATATGTTACAGGTGAAAGACCAGACGGAACTATGAATATACTTACTGACCTTATTACGAAAATAACATCGCCTCTGAATGCTGCTTTCACTATTTTCCTTTTCAAATGGTCAGGTTATGATCCGACTATTCCTATGCTTCCTTGGTCACAGGGCAATGCAACGGTATATCAGAAAGTATTCTTCCTGTTTATAGGAATTGGACTTTTTCCGAAAGTGCTAAAGGTAATTCCGTATTTCTTCTATGATCTTGTAGGAGAAAAAAGAGAAAAAATGTATATTGCTCTTAATGAAAGACGAGCGCTCCTTGCTAAAGAACAGACTGTTAATGAAGATATCCTTGAAATGATAGAAAATTTTGAAGAAACAGTTGAGGTTGAATAATATGGAACAATTTATTAAAGATCAGGTATCAGCAGCTCTCAGACTTCTTCCGAAAAACCTTTTAAGATCTTATTTTATTAAAGAATCGTCAGATGAGACCAGAAACTTCAGAGAGCAGCACGGTTTTATCAGAGGAGTATGTCATCCGACGGAAAATTTTGAGCAGATCAAAGGGGCAAACATCGGATGGATAAGAATTGATATACCTTTTCCCTTTAATTCTGACGGTACTGAATCAGAGGCTTACAGAGGCTTCAAGGAAAAATGCATCAGATTTCAGAAAAACGGCATAAAGGTTATGGCTGTTACGCCTTATCCTAATGAATATATTAAATGGGGCGCTGATATAAGAACTGCCGAAGGGGAAAAAAAGATAAAAGAGATTGCAGCATTTCTTATCAGAGATATGCAGGAATGTGTATCCGGTTTTCAGATTACAAATGAAATGGGTATTCCGAGATTTACTTTGCCTCTGAATCTTAAAGAGGCAGCGCGGTTTATTGCAGTAAATCTTGAAGTTATGTATCCGATAAGGGGTAACATTATTATCGGTTATAATTGTGCGGGTCCTGAGGCCGGACTTAATGAAATGCTTCTTCCTTATGTCAAGTTCTGTGATTATGTTGGTATTGATATTTATATGGGATGTTTCTTCAATATGCCGGGATTTATATGGATATTTGAAGCCCTGTGCAGATATTTATGGTCTTTGACCGGAAAACCCGTATTAATTCAGGAATTCGGATATCTTAGCGGCGGTGCTCCGAAAACAAAAAAAGAAAAGAAGTTAATGCTTAAGCGGTACGGAGCAGAATCTGAAAGGGAAGCTAAAAAGAATATTGTTCAGTTCGTTGAAAGTATGCCTGTTTATTTCGCAGACCATATAAAATATGTATGTGAAAATGATCCTTCCCGTTATTTTGGTTTTTTGTTCAAGAGTGATATGGTTAACCATTTTTATTGCGAATTGCCGCGTCTTACAAAAATCCCCGGTTATCCTCACACTCCTCAGGGGCAGGCTAAGTTTTTTACTGATTGTATAGAGCGTTTATATAGCCATGAATTTATATGCGGATGCAATATATACTGTTATAAGGATCCTGATAAGTGTTATTATTGCGGTCAGGAAGATTGTCCCACTGAAACAAAATGGGGTCTTGTTGATTCAAAGGAAGTTCCAAAGCCTTCTTACAGAACTGTCCGTGATGTTTTCGGAAGAATAAGATGGCTGGATTCCGTTGAAAAGAAATAAACTGAACATTAAAACTGTTCTAAATTAATAATTAATCGTAGAGGTTTAAGATGAGTAATCCGCTGTTTGATGCAGTTTCCAGGGAGAAAGATCCGATTTATGATGCTGCAGTTGTTACTGAAGACGGTGTTGAATATTGGCATAATGAAAATGCAAATTATGCCAATAACGGTCATTCTGTGACAAAATTCTTTATTTCATCAGCTATCGGAATCCTTGTAACTGAAGGTAAACTCAGTGTCAACGATAAAGTTACAGACTTCTTTTCTGATGATGAAACAGGCGAATGCATTGATATCGGCTGGTATGATGTTTCTGTTGAACATGCTTTACAGCATAAAACCGGCTTGTTGTCAGTTCCTTATGGTGTTGACGAGGATGAGCATATTTCACTTATAGGAGAAGATTTTCTTAAGTATATTTTTTCTCTCAGTATTGATGCAACTCCGGGGACAGTATATAAATACTCTGATGCAAACTATTATTTGTTAGGCAGAATAATACATAAAGCATCAGGGATTACTGCTTATGAATTCATACGTGAAAAGATTACAAAGCCTTTGAATTTCAGACAGTGGGGAATGCTTCTTTGTCCTATGGGACATACTATCGGCGGCGGAGGGCTGTATTCAAGAAGTGATGATAATGCGAAACTTGGTTTTTTATGGGCAAATGAAGGCAGAATAAATAATCGCGAAATAATTTCCTTTGACTATATTAAATCTTCTATGACAAATGATTATGCAACAACATCATTCAGGGGTACAGATATTTATCTTAAAACCGGGTCAAAAGGACAATGTATTGCTTTTTCTGTTAAGCGGAAGGCAGCTGCTGCATGGCACGGTTATTCGTATAATGACGGAAATGCAAGAAACGACAGATTGCTTCTTGCATTCTTGGAATATTTAAATGAAAATTTCGGAGAAGTAAAGGAGTAGTATTATGAGATTCGGTGTTTGCTGCGGAATTGATAATGAAGAGAATGTAAAGATTGCTTCAGAATGCGGATTTGATTATATTGAATGCGGTTTTCAGTTATTTGCAAATGCAACTGAGGATCAGCTGATCGAATGGGAAGAGAGAGAAAAAAAGTATAATATTCTATGTGAAGCAACCAATTGTTTTCTTCCTAATGCATTAAAGGTAACAGGAGAGACTGTTGACTATGATGCGGTAAGAGAATTTGTTGCAAAAGGTATGAAGAATTCCGCAAGGATGGGTGTAAAGACTGTTGTTTTCGGTTCGTCAGGTGCCAGAAGTATTCCCGTAGGTTTTTCCTATGCCAAGGCAGTATGGCAGATGGGTTATTTCCTTCGTGAAATTGCTGCTCCCGAAGCTGCCGCATATGGTATTACTGTTGTGACGGAGCCACTTCAGATGGCGGAAACTAATATGATCAATACCGTTAAAGAAGGTGTGATGCTTGCCGTTCTTGCAGACAGAGAAAATGTTAAAGGCCTTGCGGATTTATTCCATATGGAGCAATGCGGTGATACAGTAAACGATATCCGGCTTCTTAGTGGCTCAATTCATCATGCTCATATTTCGAATCCTGTGGGCAGGGACGGTAAAAAACGCATTTATCCGGCTGATAAAAATGAATTTGATTATAAATCTTTCATAGATGCCCTTGAAGATGGCGGCTGTGAAAGAGTTTCTGTGGAAGCTAACTGCTCTGATTTCAGTATTGAAGCACCGAAAGCTATAGAGGTACTCAGAAGCTTATGAGTAAGTGTACTTTAATAAATAAGTCAGCAGGTTATGATTATTGAAATATAAAATAAAAGCCCGTGTTTCACACACGGGTAATTTTATGTTCTGATTACATAATTACTGTTTTTTTCAATTTCAAATGTCAGGAAATATTTTTCCTCAAGCGGAATCCATTTGTTAAAAAATGTATCGGCATCATCTTTATTTCTTATAAGAATTCTTTGTTTCTGTTTTTCATATTCGGTGGTGATAAAAAAAGTAATATCATAAATTTCCGCAATTTCAGGATGACGGGAATAAGAGCCTTCAATAACTGTAAGCTTTGAAGGATTAAGTGTAATCGGTTCAGCCAAAGACTTTGATTTGCAGTCAAACGGACGGTAACTGAAGCTTTCGCCGCCGCGAATACCTTTTATGACCTCATCTGAAAACCTTTCAATATCAAAATTTCCGCCGGGAGTGTTTAATCTTTGATGAGTACGCTGATGCGGCTGAAGAAAAAAATCATCTATGTGAATAACATTACAATTAAAATGAGACTTAATAAGAGCAGAAAAAGTTGTTTTTCCGGAGCAACATCTGCCGTCAATTGAGATTACAATATTTCTGTCTGTTTTTGCTAAATGCTGTTCAATGATATTGATTGCATCTGAATATTCTTTAAGGATTGTCATAGTGTCACCTCATTTATGTTCAGTTTAGCATTTTATATTCTGAATTGCAACAAATTAATGTTGATTTGAAATTAATTATAATGTAAAATATTTAGTAGTAATATTATCGGAGGTGTCATATTATGATGAAAATCGGTGTTATACCTGATTCTTTTCAGGTTCCTTTCAAAGAAGCTGTGATTCTTGCACGAGATATGGGTGTTAAAGGTCTTCAGCCTTATGTTACAGGCGGTGAACTTGCTCCTGAAAATCTTTCTGCAGATGACAGAAAAGCATTACTGAAATACGTAAAAGCCAACGGACTGCAGTTTTCTGCGCTATGTGCGGATTTTGGTCTGCATTTTAATGAAAGGGAGACTAATGAAGAGGGCATTATCCGTACAATGTCGATGATGGATCTTGCGCTTGATTTTGAAACTAATGTAATAACTACTCATATCGGCAGAGTTCCCGATGATGAAAACAGCGAAGAATACTATAACATTGTGAAAACAATTGAAAGACTTGGTAAATATGGTGATAACATCGGAGTTTCCTTTGCCACTGAGACAGGTCCTGAATTAGCTGTTAAGCTTAAAGGTATTCTCGAAAAAGCAGACACTAAAAGTGCAAAAGTTAATCTCGATCCGGCGAATTTTGTTATGTGTGCAGGTCAGGATCCGGTTGAGGCTGTTCATATTCTTAAAGACTACATAGTTCACACACATGCAAAAGACGGAGTAAAGCTTTCGGCAACAGATTATCAGGAGTTTCCTCTCGGTCAGGGTAATGTTCCTTTCCCTGAATATATTGCAGCTCTTAAAGAAGTTGGATATGACGGCTTTTTAACAATTGAGCGTGAAGCAGGCGCAACAAGATTTCAGGATATAAAGAATGCGGTAGCTTTTCTTACTGAAATTCTCAATAGTATTTATTGAAAGGAGAATTATCATGTCTCTCAGAGTTGGAATAATCGGTAACGGCGGAATTGCAAATGCTCATATGGACGGATATTTGTCACTTGGCGATGATGTAGAACTTATTGCCTGCTGTGATATAAATTTCCCGAAGGCAGAAGCTTTTGCCGCAAAATACGGAATCCCGAATTGCTATGATAATTGCTATGATATGCTCAAAGATAATGATCTTGATATAGTGAGTGTATGTACTTGGAATAATGCACATGCTGAGTGTACAATTGCAGCTCTTAACGCGGGGTGTCATGTTCTTTGCGAAAAGCCAATGGCAATGAACACCGATGAGGCTCTCAGAATGAAGGAAGCTGCCGATAAAAACGGAAAGCTTCTTATGATAGGTTTTGTCAGAAGACACGGCAATGATGCTGCGGCTGCAATCGATTATATTGAAAATGGCTATCTTGGAGATATTTATTATGCAAAGGCTTCATATCTTCGCCGTTGTGGTTTCCCCGGCGGATGGTTTGGTAATAAGGAGCTTTCAGGCGGCGGTCCGCTTATTGATCTCGGAGTTCATGTGATTGACTTATCCCGGTACATAATGGGCAGCCCTAAGCCCGTTACAGTATTTGGTGCAACCTTTGATAAATTAGGGGCAAGAAGTCATATCAGAGGAACTGAATGGCACAGCGAAACTGTTGTAAATGAAGAGATTTTTACAGTTGAAGATCTTGCTACGGCAATGATCAGATTTGATAATGGAGCGGTTCTTCACGTTGAAGCTTCCTTTAATCTTAACACAAAGAATAATTGCGGCGATATAGTTTTCTTCGGCGATAAAGCAGGCTTATCTCTGAGTCCGTTTGAGCTTTATACAGAAGTTAATAATCAACTTGCCGATATCGTGCCGTATGGCAGAAATGATTTTGATTTCGAGAGAGATTTCAGAAGGGAAGTCCGTAATTTTGTTGATTCCGTAAACGGAAAAGCTGATTGTCTTGCAACCGCTGATGACGGAATTGAACTCATGAGAATTCTTGATGCAATTTATCTTTCTGCTAAAACAGGAAAGTCCGTTGATATAAACTAAGTAATTATCAGATTCACGTACAATCCTAATTATGCTATTATTTTGCAACTATTGTTGTATACAGTAAAAATATTACTGATAATAATTTAATCCCATTCTCACGGAATTCAGATGAGAATGGGATTGTTTTATTATATAGGAAACGGAATAATCAGATAATAATATCCTCTATAGAAATAACAGGACCGAAAGCAAGCGATTTATGAAGAATTCTGTTGATTCCGTCAGATCCGATTCTGAATTCAGTGCCGCCTGAAAAACTGAATTTTGAGCCTGAAGCAATACCGATCTTGAGACAGTAGGTAAGTCTTATGCCCTCGTATTCAATTGAAAAATTATTCAGATGTTCATGACCGCAAAAGAAATATTTTGTAGTTCCGGACTTTTTCATGGCATCAAAAAGTCCATCAAGTGCAGGCAATCCGTCAGCTTCGGTGTCAAAACAAATTTTTTCATTACATTCACCATATGCTTTGAAACCTTCTTTCCATATGCTATTTGACTTATCCCAGGCTGCGTCGTAAGCAAGCTGATATTCGGCAATAGGAATATGGGATATAATTGAAATTTCGGCTGAATTATCAGTATATTCGTTTGTTCCTTGTGCAACCCATGTAAACCATTCAATCTGCTTGCTTCTGTCGGGAGCTCTGCAGTCCATTATCATAAGAGTTTCAACGATACTCAGTTTACCGTCATCACCGTCTTCTGCTATGTTAATAACATAATTTCCTACACCAATTTCAGGATCTCCTTTTCTCATGATGCAGTTTGGTGCACTCATCATTATATCAGCAAGGAAGTTTTTGTCACAGTTGCCTTCATTATCGTGATTTCCGAACATAGGCGCCCAAGGAATTCCGAAGCTCTCAAAAAGATCTGTAATTCTCTTTATTGAATAAACTGTTGAATCAGTGCAAACAATATCGCCTGATACGGTAATAAGATCGGGTTTTACATCAGCGACCAAAGCTCTTATTTTTGTTTCAACATCAAAGGCAGTAAATGCTCTGTAATCATAGTCTGCAAAATGAGTATCAGTTATATTGAGAACAATAAAGTCTTTATCTTTATCCTTTTTAAGAATAACCGTATCTTCAACACTGTAAATATCTGATTTTGTCCATGTTTCGGTGCTGATATCGCCTACGTATTCCGTATTCAGAATCTCAGATTTGTTAAACAAAGCAGATAAGGCTTCAGAGAATCCGCAGAATTTCTGATAATCAGGACTTCCTGCTATGCCGAGAAATAATGTTAGTGAGCTTATAAGGCTGGTAAAAACAGTTATGATTTTTTCCATTTCAATATTCTCCTTAATATGTCTTATGCTTGATCAGTTGAACGTACCTGACAAATCAAAGCTCAAAATCTTTTTGTTCAAATGCAGGGAGTTCAGGTTTTTTTTCAGGCTGACGCTTCAACGGGTCATATGAAAAACTTTTGCAGGAGTTATCAGGTTCGAGAACCCCTTTTTTAGAACATAAAACCGTATTTTCCGCTGATAATTTTCCGTGTTTACAATACTCGCATCTGGGGGGGATATTACCAAGTATTTTTCTTTTCAATTAGATCACACCTTCACTGTTATGCTGTTAATATATCATAAAGGCTTTAAATCCGCAAGTAGAAAATCAATTTTACTGACTAATGAATTGTTTACGGTCAGATATTATATAACAAATTATTACCGCACATAAGAGTAATAATGATAATGATCCTGAAAATGAATTGTAATACAAATTGATGTCAGAGTGCATATTAATTGCTTCAATTTCAACAGCGAACAGTTTTATAAAAAGATAAAATAACAAGCAACTCAGAAAAGAAATTACGATTCTTGATAAAATCATTATGGCAGGTTTTATATCAAGTTTTTTTAATACAGGTAACTGTTGCAGAAGAATACAAATTCCGCCGAAAGAAACAGATAATACTGCTGCATAGATATTATAGTTTTTTATGCTGAATGATAACCCTGATGTGACTTCAGCGAAAAGAGAAAATATTACAGAAAACGGAGCAAAAAAAGTAAGTTTTTTTAATAAAGGTAAAAAACAATAAAATAGGGTAACCCAGGAGCAAATACGCAATAAAGTTTCTGTAGTCATATTGATGTTCTCTGATAAAGAGATCTTTGTTTTATGATTTATATTTTCAGCTTCTGTTATCGGTTTTTTTATGTAAAGTAAATTGTAAATTGCAGCTGTAATAATGCAAGCCGATATGTTTGAAAGCAACATCAGAATTCCAATGCTGTATGAATTATAAAATGTAACGCCTGCAATTATTACACAGAAAGAAAAGCCCGGTGAAGTAAAAAACACCGAAATTCTGAACGCCTCCTCTTTTGTAATTCTTTTTTCATTGTAAAGATTTAAGGATGAAAGGACAGCACAGTTATATCCGCAGAATAATCCTGTGATTATTGATGTGAGACAATTTCCGGACAAACCAAAAGCTCTGCATGTCAATTGGTGAGAAATTTTCCTGAGTTCAGCAGGAATTTCAGCGGAAGTAATAATTGAAGTAATCAACAACATAGGAAACAGAGATGGAATTATAATATTTATGCATACATTTACAGCTTGCGACGCGCCTTGTGTAATTTCCTGAAGATTCAGAAAAACTGTTGCTGTTACAAGAATTATGAATATGAATTTTATGAACGCGATTTTGTTATTTTTCATATTTAATAATATGAAATCCGGTACTAATTAATGCCCGGTTATCATAGATTTTTATTAGTGCATACCGGGAGTTGATAAAATGAGAAAAAATAAAAAAGAAATTATAAACGGTTTTGTCAAATCATTGATGAATGAAATTGAACTCCCTTACGAATACGGTTTCAATTTGGACATTAACAGTAATAATCTTCTTAACATAAACGGTTGTAAAGAAATAAAACTGTATACTGAAAATGAAATCATTATTGACTGTCAAAATTTAACAGTTGTTATTTCCGGCAACGGTCTTTTGATAAAAAGCTGTGAAAAGTTCAGATTATCGATTACAGGCTACATAAACTCAATTCAATTTATAAAAACATAAAACGGAAAGTGGTAGAATTATGACATCTATTCAAAAAAAGCTTATGAGAGGAATTTCGGAGTTTAGAGTTGCTGATTGTTTTACAGAGCTGTTTCTCAATGAATTACGAACGGCAGGAATATGCCCTAAAAACATCATTAAAGATAAGACTTCAACTACATTTACGGTAAAATATTCAGAATTTAACAAAGTGCGCGAAATAATTGATAAGCTTCAGATGGAAATTATAAGTATAAAACACACCGGTATGCCGTATTGGTTTTTTAAATATCGAAAACGATTCGGTATACCGATTGGGCTTTTGCTTTCTTTTTGCATTATCTCTCTTCTGTCTTCATGTTTATGGAACATTGATATTGAAGGAAATAATTGCCTATCTGATGAAATATTACTAAATGAACTGAAACATAATTCGGTCAGTGAAGGTGTTTTTACTTCCACAGTAAATTGTAAAGATATTGAGTATTTTATGTATAACAGGTTTGATGAAATTTCCTGGATTTCTGCTCAAATAGTTGGTTCAAGACTTTATATAAAAATTAAGGAAAGGGATAATATATATGAAATTAAAGATGATACTCAGTATTGTAATATTGTGGCGTCGAAAAACGGTGAGGTATTACGAGCTGACATTTTCGAGGGAAGAGGCTCTCTGACACCCGGGACACCTGTTGTAAAAGGTGATCTGTTAGTAAGCGGTGTGATTGAATTCAGGAGCGGAGGGGTAAGATTTGTAAATGCAAGTGCCGATATATGGGCTGTCACTAAAAATCATATTACTACAGGTACTGCTTTCAGAATTAATGCATATGAAGTGTCAGACGCTGAAGAAAATTTCGGTGTGACCTTTTTCGGTTGCAGTTTCCCGTTCGGCTCAGAAGAAATCATTAATAATGAAAACGATAAAAGTTATACTCATAGATACTTATTTGAAACAGGTGCAATTGTTTTTCCTGTAGGAATTATGAGAAAGATATCTGTTGAATTGAATTCTGCTATAATTGAACTGAATGCTATTCAGGCAATACTTATTGCTTTTAACGACTACGCGGAGGAAGTATTGCAATTGGATAAAAAAGGAGAAATCTGTGATAAGACGGAAAATATTATTACCGGTGACAGTATTTATATTGAAGCAGAAATTGGATGTGTTGAAAATATTGCCGAAAAAAAATATTTCACTGTCGGCGAATATTCAGAATGAGATCCGACAGTGAAATGTTTCAATTGAAGTGTTGAAATTTATGCAAAATATTTATCTATCATTGTTTGCTTCTTTGTCCACAGCTTGTGAGAAAGATCTACATAGTAGTTGTGAGGGTATTCAAATCGGAGAACCTCTTCCCATAAAGTATCAATCTGTTCTGCGCAATAATTACGTGTATTTTCAGCAGTAGGGAAGCTATATACCTTTTTGCCGGAAGTAAAAATCGGTATCAGCAGCTGACGTGCAACAAAATCAGTTACTGTTTTCCTTTTCCAAGTGTAATCAGGATCAAACAGCTCATATTCCTTGCAAACAGAAAGGTCTTCATTTTCAGTGGTAAGAACATCGGCAATGGCTTTACCTGTTTCATTGTCAAAAAGTCTCCATAAAAGCTTCGGTCCGGGAGTAGTAATTTTGGATACATTTTCAGAGATTTTAATTTTAGGAATGACCTCACCGTTTTTTTCAAGTGCAGAAAGAATATATACACCGGTCATTGTTGTAGCTGTATTCGAATTGAGCAATTTTTCACCGACAAGAAAGCTGTCGATTCTGGCCCCGTTCTGAAGCATATCTCTGATAATATATTCGTCAAGCGAATTTGACACAATAATATCACAATCAGGGTATCCTGCATCATTAAGTGTTCGGCGTATCTTTTTTGAAAGATATGCAAGATCACCGCTGTTTATACGTACGCCCTTCGGGCGCTTACCCATGGGACCTAAAATCTCGTTGAATACTTTAATTGCATTCGGCAGACCTTTATCCATTGTATCATATGTATCGATCAGAAGAATGCAGTTATCAGGATACTGCATGGCAAAAGAACGGAAAGCTTCGTATTCATTGTCAAACATTTGAACCCATGTATGATTCATTGAGCTGAAGACGGGTATGTCATACTGTTTTGCAGCAAGAAGATTTGTTGTTGCTTGACAGCCTGCGATATATGCGCTTCTTGAACCGTTTACAGCTGCACCCGTTCCGTGGGCATATCTTGCACCGAATTCAATTATTTCTCTGCCTGCTGCGGAACGAACAATTCTGTTTGCTTTTGTTGCGATCAATGATTGCTGATTTACAGACATAAGAATAACAGTTTCAAGCATCTGCGCCTGAATAACCGGACCTCTGACTTTAACTACAGGCTCATTGAAGAACACCGGAGTACCTTCGGGTACAGCCCAAATGTCGCATGAAAAATTGAAATTACGCAAATAATTGATAAAATCATCATTGAATCCTTTACTGCTGAGAAATTTCAATTCATCATCTGAGAAAGAAAGATTCTGAATATATTCAGTTAACTGTTGTATGCCGCACATAATGCAAAAACCACCTATATCATTTGATGGTCTGAAAAACAAATCAAACCAGGCGATTGTTTCATCAATGCCGTTTGAAAAAAAACCATTAGCCTGTGCAAGTTCATAAAAATCAAAAATCATATCAATTTTATTAAAATTTTTTTGTATCATTTCTCATCACCGGATTTTTTTTTAATTTTAACATAAAAAAAATTATTTATCAATTGAAATTATTAAAAATACAAAAAAATAGAATAATTACGGAGTTAACACTTCGTTAATAAAATTTTGTCATATTATTATTGATTAAGTGATAATTTTATGATACACTATTTAAAAATTTGTTGGGGTGAATTTATGAGATTAAGGAAGCAGGAATTAGGCTCCCGAAATATTGTCGGGGCAAAAATTGAATTCCGAAGAAAAGAGCTCAATATGAAACAAAAGGATCTTCTTGCTCAGCTTCAGGTTGCAGGTATGGATATAAATGCCTCCGGACTTTCAAAGCTTGAAGGACAGATCAGAAGCGTTTGCGATTACGAGCTTGTTATTATTGCTCAGGTTCTTGGCGTGAGCGTGCTTTGGCTCCTCGGAGCAGAATTATAATATTATAATTATTAACTTGCATTTATCGCAGATTAGTGCTATACTTTATCCGGGTATTTTTACCCGGATTTAATTTTTTTGATTGATTTTACTTTTCGTGAGGGACATTATGATAGTAATTGAAAGATTAAAATCTGCTAGGAAAGCCTGTTGTTTTACGCAACAGCAAGTTGCTGATCTGATCGGAGTGGACAGATCAACTTATGCTTATTATGAATTAGGTACTACAACCCCCTCACTTGATAAGCTTATTTTACTTGCTGATGTTTTTAAAACCGATATTGACTGGTTTATAGGCACAGATATAAGAAAAAATGTCTGGAGTTCACCTGAGAATGTTTTGTCACTTAAACAACAGATTAAAGAAAGGCAATTAGGCGAGCTTTCAAAGGATGAACGCAAACTTGTCGGCTTGTATCGTCTTGCTTTAAAAAACGGTAATGATAAAACTTTGATTGATACTTTATTTAAGGCAGTAAATGATCACAATGAAGAATAACAATAAAATAATTAAAAATATTGCCGTAATCGGCGGCGGTGCTTCTGGTATGATCAGCGCGCTTTTCGCCCGCTATGAAGCTGATAGGATCGGTGTTGATACGGAAATCTCAATTTATGAACGTAATCCGCGTATCGGAAAAAAAATTCTTGTTACGGGAAATGGCAGATGCAATTTTTCTAATGAGAATATGTCTGCCGATAATTATCACGGTGATTCTGATTTTGCATTCGGAATTGTTAACAGGTTTAATTATCAGGATACGGTCGCGTTTTTTCGTCGTATCGGAGTATTATCAAAAGCTGATGCGGCCGGTCGCATTTATCCCATGTCTTTTCAGGCGTCATCGGTTCTTGATGCGCTACGTGCCGAGATTGATAAATGTAATATCAGACTAATATGTGATAATAAAATCACATCAATTAAATGTGTTGAAAACGGTTTTTTACTTAACGGATCTTTTTTTGCTGATGCATGCATTTTAGCTTGCGGTGCAAAAGCGGCTTCTGTTCACGGAAGTGACGGAAGCGGGTTTGAGCTTCTTAATTCTTTTGGTATTGATATCGCCCCTGTTTTACCTGCTTTAACTGCTCTTGTATGTGATAATTTTCCGAAAGGTCTTAAAGGCATAAGAGCACAAGGGAAAATTGAAATTAAATCCGGCGGCAAGCTATTAGCATCTGATACCGGTGAAATTCAATACACTGACTATGGTTTATCCGGTATTCCATCTATGCAGGTTTCAGGTGAGGTTAGCAGGACACTAAACAGTACTGATACGCCTGTGTTTGCATTTGTGGATGCTTGTCCGTATATATCTGCATCGGAATTATATGACCACCTTATGTCATATAAAAAACATAATCCCGGCGTTTCCTCCGAATACCTTTTATCCGGTATCGTTCCAAAAAAACTCGGATTGACTTTTCTTGTCGATTGCAGTATAAATCCTGCTAAAAATATAGGAATTTTGCATCCTTCAGTTGTAGAAAAAATAGTTTCTGTTATTAAATCTAAAAAATATAAAATTAAATCTGTCAGAAGCTTTAACGATGCTCAGGTCTGTTGCGGAGGTATAAGATGCTCTGAAGTGAACGGCAGCACGCTTGAACTGAAAAAGGTTCCCGGACTTTTTGTCTGCGGTGAAATGCTTAATGTTGACGGAGATTGCGGTGGGTATAACCTCCAATGGGCCTGGAGCAGTGGTTATGTTGCAGGTATTAATGCTGTCAGGGAGATTGTGAAGTGCTGAGAGTTAATGAGGTTTCTGTGCGACCGGGCGCAGATATATGTGAATTGAAGCAAGCTGTTTCAAGAATTATCGGTGTCAGCGTTGAAGATATTGTTTCTCTTGAAATTGCCAGAGAATCAATTGATTCAAGACAACGCAGCAATATCAAATTTATATATTCCGTAAATGTGGAAGTAAACGGTAATGAGCAAAGTATCGCTGACCGTTTTGTGCCTTCAAAGGTTAGTCTTACAGAAAAGTACATTTATGTTTTGCCTGAAAATAAACGTAGATCCTCTTTCAAACCTGTGATTGCAGGCTTTGGCCCCGCAGGAATGTTTGCCGGGCTTATTTTGGCTCAGGCGGGATTAAAACCCTTAATTTTAGAGAGAGGAAATGATGTTGATACACGTCAAAAGGATGTGTATGGTTTTTGGAATCAACGTAAACTTGACACATCATCCAATGTTCAGTTTGGAGAAGGAGGTGCCGGAACTTTTTCAGACGGAAAACTTACGACCGGCATCAAAGACAGCAGATGTCGTCATGTGCTTGAATCATTTTACAGATTCGGTGCTCCTGAACAGATTCTGTATTCATCACATCCTCATATAGGTACAGATAAGCTTATTGATGTTGTTAAAAACATCCGCAATGAAATTATTTCACTGGGCGGTGAAATAAAATTCGGATGTTGTCTTACAGATATTTATAAAGCAAATGGATATATACAAGGAATCTCTTACACGGATTCTGATAATAAGCAGATCGATTTGGAAACTGATTGTCTTATCCTGTGCATAGGTCATTCTGCCAGGGACACATTCAGAATGTTATTTTCACATGGTGTTCTGATGGAACAAAAGGCATTTTCAGTTGGCATAAGAATCGAGCATCCTCAGGAATTAATAAACAAGTCATTGTTCGGAAATCAATGGAATAATCCTCTGCTCGGCGCAGCAAATTATAAGCTTTCAAATCATTCTTTGCATAAGAGAGGTGCCTATACTTTTTGTATGTGCCCCGGCGGTACAGTAGTTTGTGCTCCGTCAGAGACCGATATGGTTGTTGTTAATGGTATGAGTGAGTTTGCAAGAGATAAAGAGAATGCAAATTCGGCAATTCTTGTCGGTGTTGAAACTGACAAGTTTCCAGACAGCCATCCTCTTGCCGGTGTTGAGTTTCAGCGTGATATTGAGAGAAAAGCTTTTCTTTACGGTGGCAGAGATTATACGGCTCCGGGGCAGAAGTCAGGCGATTTTCTCAATAATGTAAAATCAACACATTTTGGCAGCGTTAAGCCTTCCTGTCCTACAGGAGTTACTCCCACAGACATAAGAAAGGTTCTGCCTCCTTTTGTTACTTCTGCAATAGCAGAATCCATTATTGCTTTTGACAAAAAGCTCCCCGGGTTTGCTTTGAAGGATGCAGTGCTTACTGCTCCGGAGAGTCGTAGTTCTTCGCCCGTAAGAATTCTTCGCGATGAATTCAGACAAGCCAGCATCAAAGGTATTTTTCCTTGCGGTGAAGGTGCAGGATATGCGGGAGGAATTGTTTCAGCCGCAGTTGACGGCATAAAATGTGCTGAAGCTGTACTTGCTGATGAAACAGATGATTGTTAATTAATATGAAAGGTGATTTATATGAAAACTTTAGCACTTGTTGTGCCTTGTTTTAATGAAGCTGATGTTCTCGGTATGTTTTTTACCGAAACTATGAAGGTAGCTGAAAAATTAAAGCCGGAATACAGCACTGAATTTGTTTTTGTTGATGACGGCAGCAAGGATGATACACTGAAAATCATCAAGGAATTTGCAGCGCGTAATCATTTTGTTAAATTTATTTCATTTTCAAGAAATTTTGGTAAAGAAGCGGCGATGCTTGCCGGTATGGAATATGCCGTCAAGGCTGA
This sequence comes from Acutalibacteraceae bacterium, assembly GCA_045591055.1. GTDB lineage: Bacteria > Bacillota > Clostridia > Oscillospirales > Acutalibacteraceae > RUG806. Next base: position 24,937 of record JAZNSD010000010.1, read on the forward strand.
TTATATCGGTATTCTTGATGCTGACCTGCAGCATTCTCCTGAACTTATTCCTGAAATGTTGAACTATGTTGATAAGGAAGGCTATGATGTTGCTGCTGCAAACAGACAGGACCGTGAAGGCGAAGCAAAGCTTAAGAGCTTTCTTTCTGAAAGCTTTTACAAAATTATTAATAAAGTCAGCGAAACCAAAATTATTGAATCAGCTCAGGATTTCCGCATTATGCGAAAAGATGTAGTTAAATCCATTATTTCTCTTCCCGAGAATATTCGCTTTTCAAAAGGTATTTTCTCCTGGGTCGGTTTTAATGTTAAATGGATAAGCCATACTAACAGAGAAAGAGCGGCAGGAGAGACAAAGTGGTCTATAACTAAATTAGCAAAATACGCTATTGATGGAATTCTCGGTTTTACTACATCACCTCTAAGAATCAGCTTTTTATTCTCCTTCCTTTGTGCTTTATTTTCAGCAGGAAGTCTCATATATGCAATTGTACGGAATATTATTGATGAGCTTTATGTGGGCATTGTTCCTTATCTACTTTGCGGAATGTTTATAATAGCCTGTATACTTCTTGCCTGCATCGGAATTCTCGGTGAATATCTTGCGCGAGTTTATACAGAAACAAAAAACAGACCTAAATATATAATTTCTCAGTCAAACACTCAGGTATCATATTCAATATCTGACGAAATATAAAATAAAGGAGTAAATAACATGGTTGTTACAAAAAATACTAAAATCGGTGATATTCTTGATGCAGACAGAGGCACTGCACCTTTCTTTCAGAACATGGGCATGCATTGTCTCGGATGTCCTTCAGCAAGAAATGAATCAATTGCACAGGCTTGTATGGTTCATGGTGTAGATGTTGACGATCTTATTGAAGAACTTAACAATTATTTTCTCACCAGATAATGATTAATCTCGGACCAAGGCTTCTTACTGTAGCTTCTATGGTAGAGCGAAGAAACAAAATTGTTGATATCGGAACTGATCATGCATATCTTCCGTCTTACCTTATTCTTCAAGGCAAGGCGGAGGATGTTCTTGCTTGTGATATAAAGGAAAAACCATTGCAGAATGCAAAAAAGACTGTGGATATGCATAATCTTTCGGACGTAATTGAACTACGTTTGTCTGACGGTTTGAAGAATGTGTGTTCTTCAGAATGTGAAGAGATTATTATTTGCGGTATGGGCGGCAATCTTATTTCAGACATCTTAATTGACGCTCCATGGATCAAAAAAAGCGGAATGCACCTTATTCTTCAACCAATGACACACAGTGAAGATGTACGACAATTTCTTTACAGCAACGGTTTTGTGATCTCCGATGAAAAATATGTTTTTGAAAATAATAAAGTTTATTGTTGTATTTCTGCTCATTTTTCTGATGTTTGCAATTTTCCGGAAAAAGGATATTTATATTTCGGAAAACTACCGGCGGAAAATGAGTATCATCACAAATATTTATTGCGTCAATATGAACGTGTACAAATAAAGCTCAGAGCTCTAAGAGAATCCAACCGTGATAATGAATTGATACCGTATTTCGAGTATCTGAAAAATTACTATGAAACGAGAGTTTCTTATGAAAATTTCTGAAATTTATAAATTTTTAGATGATTCAGCTCCTTTTGCAACTGCAGAACAATGGGATAACTCCGGTTTTCTGATTGGGGATATTAATAAAGATATCAAGCGGTGCGTTGTTTGTCTTGATGTTACAAAAAAAGTTGTTGAATACTGCATAAGCATTAATGCTGAACTGATTATTTCGCATCACCCGGTTATATTCAAAGGTTTAAAAAGTATTACTGCTGATGACATTCAATATAAAATTATCAGAAGCGGATTAAGTGTAATCTGTGCGCATACTAATCTTGACAAGTCAAAAGACGGTGTTAATGATACGCTTTGTGAGGCTTTAGAGCTTCCTTTTGAAAAGGTTTCAGGTGAAGTTGCTAACGGCTTTCTCAATCTGATCACACTTGATAAATGCATATCTTCTTCTGAATTTGCTGATATAATAAAAAGTAAGCTTGATGCTGACATCCGCTATTGTGATGCCGGCAAATTTCTGAACCGTGTAGCTGTCTGTTCCGGTGCAGGTTCTGATTTTATTGAAGATGCTGTATTGCTCGGTTGTGATGCATATCTAACCGGTGAAGCATCATATCATACTTTTCTTGATGCAAAAGACCGCGGTATTTCTTTATTTGCCGCAGGACACTATGAAACAGAAATTCCTGTTGTCGCAAAACTTACAGAATTGCTTAAAAATACATTTACTACCGTTGAGTTCTACGAAGCTCCTTACGAAAAAACGGTATTATCGGTGAAATAATGGGTATAGACGGTATTTTTTTACATTTTATAAAAAACGAAATTTCCGAATTTGCTATCGGAGCAAAAGTCGATAAGATTTCTCTTCCGACTAAATATGAGTTATTAATGACATTGAGAACAAGATCTGAGTCACGAAAATTATTCATTTCTGTCGGAGGCAATTCTCCTCGTATCAACTTTACCGATTTCGCACCTGAGAATCCGATGACACCTCCTATGGTATGTATGCTGTTCAGAAAGCAGCTTTCAGGTGCTGTTGTTAAGCAGGTTCGTCAAGTCGGCCTCGATAGAATTCTGATGATTGATTTTGATGCCGTTAATGAAATCGGTGATAGGGTACAAAGAACTCTTGTTGTTGAGATTATGGCGCAGTACTCTAACTGCATTCTTCTTGATGAAAACGGAATTATTATAGATGCGTTAAAAAGAGTTGATTCCTCTAAATCTTCTTTCAGAACTGTTTTACCGCAAAACAGATACATTCTTCCTCCGCAGCAGGATAAGCTTTCTCTTCTTGAGTTTGATGCAGATTTTTGTGCCAAACGTGTTTTATCTCATAAGGACAAAAAGCTTTCAGCTGCTGTTCTTTCCGGAATTGCAGGTGTTTCTCCTTTAATTTCCAAAGAAATTGCATACAGAGTTACTTTGGGCGATCCTGAAATTACGGAACTTAACGATTCAATGAAAGAAAGATTATGTCATGAACTGAATTTCATTAAAGCATTAATGTCAGATAACAATGTCAGACCATGTTATATTTCAGATGAAAACGGTAATATGATAGATTTTTCATATATGCCGCTTACAATCTATGATAACAGTTCTCTTGCTGTATATTCCGATAATCTCTCTCAGTTATTGGATAAATGTTATTTTGAGCGCGAAAAATTACAGCGTGCCAAAAGTAAGGCCGATGATCTGTTCCGAACGGTTGATCTTCTTATTGAAAGAACCTCAAAAAAAATCAATGTTCAGTCTGAAGAGCTCAATGCCTGCGAAGATATGGACATAAAACGAATATATGCAGAGCTCATAAATGCAAATTTGTATTCCTTGCAAAAGGGGCATGAGTATTATGAAGTTCAGAACTATTATGATGATTATAAAACTATAAGAATTCCTGTTTTGCCTCATCTTTCGCCTTCTGCTAATTCTCAGAGATATTATAAAGAATACAGAAAGGCTCAGACTGCAAAAAAAATGTTAACTGAGCTGATTTCAAAGGCACATGATGATCTGTCATATCTTATCAGTGTTCACGATGAGCTGAGTCGAGCAACAACTGAGGGAGAGCTTACAGAAATAAGAGCAGAGCTTTCATCAGCCGGTTTTATGAAAAGCAAAACGGGAACAAAGAATAAAAAGAATAAGCCTTTGCCTGTTCTTGAATTTGACACCCCCGACGGATTTAAGATTTATGTCGGAAGAAATAATTTACAGAACGATTATTTATCGTTTAAAAAAGCATCAAAAAATGATATCTGGTTTCATGTTCAGAAGGCACCGGGCTCTCATGTTATTTTGTCACTTGAGGGAAAAGAAGCTACTTCTGACTCAATGGAATTTGCAGCATCGGCTGCAGCATTCTTCTCTTCGGTCAAAGACAGAGGTATGGTTGAGGTAGATTATACTAAAGTCCGGAATCTCAAAAAACCTCCTGCGTCGAAGCCCGGCTTTGTCATTTATCATGTATATAATACAATTTATATAAAAGCTAAGAACCCTGAAACAAAAAAATGAAAGTGAGGATTTATTATGGCTAAATATTCTATTGGTGTTGATTACGGAACGCTTTCAGGCAGAGCCCTGATTGTTAATAATGATACAGGTGAAGAACTTTCTTCTGCTGTATATGAATATCCCCATTCGGTTATGACTGAATGTCTGCCCTCGGGCAAAAAATTAGGCTTTGACTGGGCTCTCCAGCATCCTCAGGATTATCTTGATGTGCTTTATAATACTATTCCTGCTGTTCTTAATGAAAGCGGTGTATCAAAAGACGATGTTGTAGGAATCGGTCTTGATTTTACGGCATGTACAATTCTTCCCGCAAAAAAAGATGGTACACCTCTTTGTTTTATTGAAGAATATAAGGATGAACCTCACGCTTATGTGAAATTGTGGAAGCATCATGCTGCACAGCATCTTGCAAACAGGATCAATGCAGTGGCTGAAGAAAGAAATGAACCCTGGCTTAAGAATTATGGCGGTAAAATTTCATCCGAATGGGCAATTCCCAAAATTTGGCAGGTGCTTGATGAAGCTCCTGAAATTTATGATGCCGCAGATACATTTATTGAGGCGGCTGACTGGGTTGTTTGGCAGCTTTGCGGTAAAGAAAACAGAAATTCCTGTTGCGCAGGATATAAAGAGATGTGGAATAAAAGAACCGGATATCCTTCAAAAGATTTCTTCAAGGCCCTTGATCCGAGACTTGAAAATGTAATTGAAGATAAACTTTCAACTGATATTTCTCCCATGGGTTCAAAGGCCGGCGAGCTGACTGAAGCTTTGGCAGAAAAACTTGGTCTTAATGCAGGCACTGCAATTGCAACCGCAATTATTGATGCTCATGTTTTTGTTCCGGCTGCAGGAATCGCAGAAGCCGGAAAAATGCTTGCTATTATGGGGACTTCCACCTGTCATATGCTTCTCGGCAACGAAGAAAAGCAGGTAAAGGGCATGTGCGGTGTTGTTGAAGATGGTATTCTCCCCGGATTTTTCGGCTATGAAGCAGGGCAGAGCTGCGTTGGTGACCATTTCCAGTGGTTTATTGATAACTGTCTTCCTTCATCATATTACGAAGATGCTAAAGAGAAAGGCATGAATATACATAAGTATCTCCGAGAAAAAGCAGAGAAATATAAGCCCGGAGAAAGCGGTCTTGTTGCTCTTGACTGGTGGAACGGTAATCGCTCCTGTCTTGTTGATGTTGATCTTACCGGTATGATTCTCGGTATGACTCTTCTTACAAAACCTGAGGAAATTTACCGTGCACTTATTGAAGCAACTGCCTACGGTACAAGAATGATTATTGAAACCTTCCGTGAATATGGTGTAGAGGTAAATGAATTCTATGCTGCAGGCGGCATTGCCAAAAAAGATCCGATGACAATGCAGATTTATTCCGATATTCTTAATCTTCCTATAAAAATTGCCGGCAGTGATCAGGGCGGAGCTCTCGGTTCGGCTATATTCGGCAGCGTTGCAGCCGGAAAATCAAATGGTGGCTATGATGATGTATTCTCCGCAGCATCAAAGCTCGGAAAGGTTCTTGATACTCGGTATACTCCTGATCCCGAGGCAGTTAAGGTTTATGATAAGCTTTATGCTGAATATAAGATTCTTCATGATTATTTTGGCAGAGGTGCCAATGATGTTATGAAACGTCTTAAGGAAATCAAAAAATCTGTATAAGTGGAGATTTATTATGAAAAAGTATAAATTTTATTTTTTAATCGGTTCTCAGCATCTTTATGGTGATGATACATTGAAAGAAGTTGATGATCATGCAAAAATTATCACGGACGGATTAAACTCTGATCCTGTTATTCCCTGTACTGTTGAAGTCCTTCCCTGTGTAACAACTTCAAAGTCTATTGAAGATGCTGTAGTCAAAGCAAATAATGATCCTGCGTGCGCAGGTATTATCACTTGGATGCATACTTTTTCCCCTTCAAAAATGTGGATTTCGGGCATATCTAAAATGATGAAGCCGTATCTTCATCTGAATACACAGTTTAACCGTGATATTCCTTGGAAAACTATAGATATGGATTTTATGAATCTCAATCAGAGCGCTCACGGCGACCGTGAACACGGTTACATCGGAACAAGAATGGGTGCAAAACGTAAGGTTATTGCAGGTCACTGGGAAAATGAGGATTTCAGAAAAGAAATTGCGTCATGGATGCGTGCTGCTGTCGGTGTTTTTGAAAGCAGAAAAACAAGAGTGCTCAGAATCAGTGATAATATGAGAAATGTTGCCGTTACTGACGGTGATAAGGTTGAAGCTCAGATGAGACTCGGTTGGGAAATTGAGCATTACGGTGTTGGAGATATTATTGCCGAGGTTGATAAAGTTTCTGAACCGGAAGTTGATTCTCTTATGAAAGAGTATGAAGAGAATTATATTATTGCTACAGACAATATCGAAGCGATACGATATCAGGCAAGGGTAGAAATTGCTATTAAAAAGTTTATGGATGCAAGAGGCTTCACAGCCTTCCATACAAATTTTGAGGATCTTCAGGGACTTCGTCAGCTTCCCGGACTTGCTGCTCAACATCTTATGTCAAAAGGCTACGGCTTTGGTGCTGAAGGTGATTGGAAGGTTGCCGCAATGACAAGAATTCTTAAGGCGATGACTTCGGATATGACAGGCGGTACTGCTTTTATGGAAGACTACACATATCATTTTGAACCCGGCAACGAAATGATTATGGGGGCTCATATGCTTGAGGTTTGTCCTACGATTGCTGCAAATAAACCTGAAATCAAGGTATTTCCGCTGGGGATAGGCGACAGGGAAGATCCTGCAAGACTTGTATTCAAATCAAAACCCGGTTCTGCAATAGTTGTTTCTCTCGTTGACATGGGTGACGGTCTTAGAATGATAGTTAATGATGTTGAATGCGTTGAACAGGTTAATGATACGCCAAATCTTCCTGTATCTGCAGTTTTGTGGAAGCCTATGCCGAATCTCAAAACTTCAGCTGAAGCATGGATTTATGCAGGTGCTGCGCATCACTCAGTTTTAAGTTATGATGTTACTGCTGAAATGATGAGAGACTTTGCTAATATTCTCGGAATTGAATTTGTTTATATCAACAAGAATACTGAAATTAATTCTTTTGTAAAAGAACTTGAAATCGGAAATCTTTTGAGAAAGTTGAAATAATATGTATAAAGACATAAAAGATAAAGCTTACAATGCGAATATGATGTTATACAAATTAGGTATTGCTCCTTTCACTTGGGGAAATGCTTCGGAGTGCGACAGAGAAAAAAAAGTGTTCGCTATTAAACCGTCAGGTGTTAATTATGATGAGCTTACTCCCAATATGATGGTCATCGTGGATTTTGACGGCAATAAAGTTGAGGGAGAATTGAATCCTTCTTCTGATACTGCTACTCATGCTGTATTGTACAGAAACTTTCCGGGAATCGGCGGTGTTGTACACTCTCATTCTATTAATGCTGTTGCTTTCGCACAGGCAGGTATTGAGGTTCCTGCTCTTGGAACGACTCACGCTGATTTTTGTTTTGGTTCCGTTCCTTGTGCAAGACAGCTTACTGCTGATGAGGTTAATACTTCATATGAGGAAAATACCGGTAATGTTATCGTGTCACACTTCAAGTATAACTGTATTGATGAGAACGCAGTTCCTGCCGTGCTTGTTCGCTCTCATGGCCCGTTTACTTGGGGAAAATCGGCTGCTGATGCTGCAAAAAATGCAGGTACTCTTGAAATTGTTTGTGAAATGGCACTGAAAACATTAATGCTCAACAGTGGAATTGACACTATTTCTTCGTATCTTTTGGAAAAACACTATATGAGAAAGCATGGCAAAAATGCCTATTACGGACAAGGAAAATAAGATGACAGATTTTACTCATTTACATATACATACCGAATATTCACTTCTTGACGGTGCTTGCAGAATCAAGCCGCTTATCAAACGGGTTAAAGAGCTTGGAATGAAAAGTATTGCAATGACTGATCACGGTGTTATGTACGGTGCTGTTGATTTTTATAAAGCCTGCAAAGCAGAAGGAATCAACGGCATTATTGGCTGTGAGGTATATGTGGCTCAGCGCACACGATTTGACAAGGTTCACGGTCTTGATAATGAAAGATATCACCTTGTACTTCTTGCTGAAAATCAGAAGGGTTATCAGAATCTGATTAAGATGGTTTCTGCTGCATGGACGGAAGGCTTTTATACAAAGCCGCGTGTAGATAAAGAGCTGATTGAAAAATATCATGAAGGAATAATATGTCTTTCTGCTTGTCTTGCCGGTGAAATACCACAGGCTATTCTTAAGGGTGACTATGAAAAAGCCAAAGAAACAGCACTTTGGTATCAGAATGTATTCGGAAAAGATAATTATTTCCTGGAAATTCAGGATCACGGTATCGCAGATCAAAAAGCATCAAATCCTCATATAATAAGATTGGCAAAAGAGCTTGATATCCCACTTGTTGTAACAAACGACGCCCATTACATCACAAAAGAGGATGCTGAAATCCAGAAGATTTTAGTTTGTATTGCAACAAAACATACAATTGAAGAGGACACCGGAATGGGATTCGAAACTGATGAATTCTATATAAAATCCGGAGATGAAATGGCTGCACTTTTTCCTGACATTCCTGAAGCTGTGGAAAACACCAATAAGATTGCCGAACGCTGTCATGTAGAATTTGAATTCGGCAATACTAAGCTTCCTATATTTGAAGTTCCCGATAACAGGGATCATTTTGAGTATTTCTCTGACCTGTGCTATAAAGGTATGGTTCGTTGTTATGGCGAAAACTATCCGGAAGAATATATGGAAAGACTTAATTATGAGCTCGGAATAATAAATCAGATGGGCTTTATCGACTATTTCCTTATTGTTTGGGATTATATCAATTACGCAAAAAGCGTCGGAATTCCTGTTGGCCCCGGACGAGGCTCAGGTGCAGGCAGTATTGCTGCATATACCTGCGGTATTACAGATATTGATCCGATGCGTTATTCGCTCCTTTTTGAAAGATTCCTCAATCCTGAGCGAGTAAGCATGCCTGACTTCGATATAGACTTCTGCTATGAAAGAAGACAGGAAGTAATTGATTATGTTGTTCGCAGATACGGTGCTGATCACGTATCTCAGATAGCAACCTTCGGTACACTTGCAGCAAAAGGTGCTGTACGCGATGTCGGAAAAGTTCTCGGCATGTCTGTTGCTGAATGTACTGCTATACAAAAGGAAATTCCGCAGGAACTCGGAATGACTATAGAGAAGGCTCTTCAATCTAATCAGGAGCTTAAAAAGATGTATGATGAGAATCCTATGGTCAAAAAGGTTCTTGATACATCAATTAAAATTGAAGGTATGCCCAGAAACACAGGTATGCATGCGGCCGGTGTTGTTATATGCGATAAACCTGTTGATGAATATGTTCCGCTTTTTAAGAGCGGCGATTCTGTTGTTACACAGTATTACAAAGGCTGGGTTGAGGCTCTCGGACTTCTAAAAATGGATTTCCTTGGTCTTCGTACTCTTACAGTTATTGATGATGCTGTAAAAATGATAAAGAAGAAGGATCCCGAGATTGACATTATGAAAATTGATGTTGATGATCAGAATGTTTATAAAATGCTTGGCGAAGGCGGTACATTCGGTGTCTTCCAGTGTGAATCCGGCGGCATTCGTTCCCTTATGATTAATATGCAGCCGCATAATCTTGAAGATATTATAGCTGTTATTGCTTTATACCGTCCCGGCCCTATGGACTTTATTCCTGCTTATCTTGCAAACAGACAGGATCCGGAGAATATCAAATACCATACACCCGAGCTTAAGCCAATCCTTGATGTTACTTACGGTACAATTGTCTATCAGGAACAGGTTATGCAGATTTTCCGTGAGCTTGCAGGCTATTCTCTCGGTGCTGCCGATATGGTTCGTAGAGCTGTTGCAAAAAAGCAAGCTGATGTTCTTGAACAGCAGAGAAAGTTTTTCCTGTACGGATCTGACGGAACTGACGGCGGCTCAAAATGCGACGGTTGTATCAAAAGAGGTATTTCTGCAGATGCAGCAAATGCTATTTTTGATGACATGGCTTCATTCGCGTCGTACGCTTTCAATAAATCTCATTCTGCTGCATATGCCTACGTCACTTATCAGACAGCCTGGCTTCGCTGCTATTATCCTCAGGAGTTTATGGCAGCAATGCTTACCTCGGTACTTGATAACACTGATAAGGTTGTCGGCTATATAACTGAATGTCATACAAATCTTGGTTTTAAGGTTTTGCCTCCAAGCGTAAATGAATCAGAAGAGAAATTTACTGTTGTAGGCGACAATGTACGTTTTGGTTTGCTTGCCATAAAAAACCTCGGAAGCGGTGTTATAAAAGAAATTCTGCGGGAAAGAGAAGAAAACGGTCCTTTTGAAACTTTTTACTCTTTCTGTAAAAGGTGTTACGGCAAAGAACTTAACAGACGTGCTCTTGAAAATCTTATTAAGAGCGGTGCAGTTGATTGTTTCGGTCTGAACAGAAATCAGATGTATCAGATGATTGAAGATATTCTGACTGCCCTTGAAAATGACAAAAAAGGTAAAATAGAGGGGCAGATTGGTCTGTTTGACCTCGGTTCTTCTCTTGCAAAGGCTATTGAGCCTGTGCCTCCGAATGTAAAGGAGTTTCCTGAAAAGCAAAGACTTGCAATGGAGAAAGAGACCACCGGTCTTTATATGTCCGGTCATCCTATGACCGAGCATCAACGTCTTGCTCAGAGTCTTGGCAGTGCAAAAACATCGGATATTGTAAACTCATCTGCAACTGAAATTGATTCACCCTACAAAGATGGCGACAAGATAAGACTTCTGGGAATTTTATCGGTAGTAAGAAAAAAAATTACAAAGAATGATACCACAATGGCATTTCTTACTTTAGAAGACATTTACGGTAGTATTGAAGTTCTTGTTTTTCCAAAGAAATTCGATAAATACAGTGAGTTTTTTATTGAAGATGAAATTATACTGCTTACCGGCAAGGTTTCATTACGGGATGATGAAATTCCAAAGCTTCTCTGTGAAGAGGTCGTTCCTCTCAGAGAAATTCCTGATGATGAAGCATATCTTAAGAATTATAAATTGCCTGACAGAGATTACACCTTGCGTCAGAGCGCTTATAGTGCTTATGAACACAATGCTCCCGTTAATAATGTTCCGTCCGATACTACGCCTGTAAATCAAGGTGCTTCTGCAACTCAGAAAATAAAGCCTGCAGGCGGCAATCCGAAAAAAGGTCTGTTTTTGAAGGTAGCATCTCAGGCTTCTGATGATTGTATCAAATCGAGAAAAATGTGTTCAATTTTCGAAGGAAATATTCCTGTTATCTTATACTATAATGATATTAAGAAGTATGACTTCAATACCGGTATCAGAACTGATAACAGCCCCGAACTTATTAAAGGACTTCAACGTTTTTTGGGCGAAAACAATGTTGTCCTGAGACTATAACTGCAGATTTTTTATATTACTTGTCAAATTATAGTTGACTTTGCAAGCTTTTAACTATATTATATTTATCAAATTGGTTTACAACCCAGGAGGAAAAGATATGAAAACTATTGCTGTATTAACAAGCGGCGGAGACGCTCCCGGTATGAACGCTGCCATCCGTGCAGTTGTCAGAACCGGTTGCGAAAACGGTGTAAGAGTACTTGGTATAAGAAGAGGTTATGCGGGCCTTATGAGCGGAGATATGTATGAAATGAACCTCAGAAGTGTTTCTGACATCATTCACCGCGGTGGCACGATGCTTTATTCTGCAAGAAGTAAGGAATTCTGTACTGAAGCCGGTATGCAGAAGGCTATTGATATCTGTAAGGAAAACGGTATTGAAGGTATTGTTGTTATCGGTGGTGACGGATCATTTAAGGGCGCAAGAGATCTCAGTGTACGAGGCGTAAACTGCGTCGGTGTACCCGGGACTATTGATAATGACATTGCTTGCTGTGACTACACAATCGGTTATGATACTTGTCTCAATACTATTATGGATATGGTCGACAGAATTCGTGACACCAGTGAGTCTCATGACAGATGCACCGTTGTTGAGGTTATGGGCAGACGTGCAGGTTTCCTTGCACTTAATGCCGGCATTGCTGTCGGTGCAACTGCAATTCTTATTCCCGAACTTGAATTCAATATCGAAAGAGATATTCTTGAAAGAATGAGAAGAACTCAGAAAACAGGGAAGCGTCATTTCATTATTGTCGTTGCAGAAGGCGTAAATGAAAAGCTTGAAGCACAGGGAATTAACGGAGTTTCTGCTCTTGCAAAGTATATTGAACATAACCTTGGTGTTGAAGCAAGAGCTTCAGTTCTCGGACATGTTCAGAGAGGCGGATCTCCCTCTGTTAAAGACAGAGTTGCCGGAAGCCAGATGGGTGCTTATGCTGCTCACCTCCTTCTCAACGGAATAGGAAACCGTGTTGTTGCTATGCAGAAAGAGAAAATTGTTGATTTTGACATTGTCGAAGCTCTCAACATGAAGAAATCAATCGATCTTTCCCTTTATGATACTGCAATGGAAATCTCCATATAAGATTGTTAATTGCGCCGTAATTTTACGGCGCAATTTTAGGTGGATTTATGAAAAAGTATTTTCCTTCATATTATAGGTATTTCAGATGTCTTGCAGATAAATGTCCTGATTCCTGTTGTGCAAAATGGGAAATTGTAATTGACAATGACACTGTTACTAAGTATAAAAATTGCAAGAATGAAATAGCTGAAAAGATCAGATATTATCTCAATATAAATGAAGACGGTGAGACTTGCTTTATACTGAAAGATAATAAATGTCCTTTTCTTAATGATAGCGGACTTTGTGATATTCACATAAATCTTGGTGAGGAATATACAAGTAAAATCTGTCAGAATCATCCTCGTTTTATTGAAGAATATGACGGATTTACTGAAATCAGTCTTTCTTTATCTTGTCCTGAAACTGTAAATATCCTTTTTGAATCAGAACTTTCAACAGTAAATTATCCGACTCCGGATTATAGCGGTGATGATGAAATCCTAAAACTTCTTATTCAATCAAGAAAGAAGCTTCTTGATTTTAACGATAGTTTTGCAGACTTTGAGAATTTTATTCTTGATGAAGCAGCTGATATTCAATTTGAAATCGATTTGTCATATATTCCTGATCATCCGTCAATAAGCATCTGTTTCATTCGTGATTATCTTGATATGCTTTTGAACCGGTGTGAGATTCTTGACAACTCCTGGAAGATAATTCTTAAAAATTCAATCAACTGCGATATTACTACTGAGCAGCTCAGAACATATATTACTTCTAATAATTCAAAACTTATGAAGTTGAGCAAATATTTTATTTACAGATACTATCTTAAAGCTATCAACGATTGCGATTTATATTCCAGGGCGCTGTTTGTTGTAATGTCATGTGTAACTATATGTTTTATAGCCTTATCAAATTGTATAGCTTTGGAAGAAGCTGCGAGATGCTATTCTAAGGAAACAGAGCATAATCTCGACAATATTGATGCTTTACTTGATTATTTTTTTGATTTATAAGGTGATTTATAATGTCTGAAATAATGAAAACTATTGAAGAATTTAAAAACGTATGTCCTTGCGGAAAGCTTCACGGAACTTCGGTAAAGGATGTGCGAATAGGGTCGGGACTTGTGAATGAAGTCGGTAAGATACTGAAGGCAAACCGTTTCCCCGAAAACCTTCTTTTGGTTGCAGACAGAAATACTCTTGAAGCGGCACAGGGCATAGAGGAATCACTCGACGGATTCAATGTCGCGAAGAAGATATATGATAATATCAGAGTTGCCGATATGAAGCACGTTGAAGAACTTGAAGAACTTATATCAGATAAGGATATTGCAATTCTTTCCGTAGGTACCGGCTCTGTCAATGATCCCTGCAGATTAGCCTGTGCACGGCAGAATAAAATGCTTTGTATTTTCGGAACAGCTCCTTCTATGGACGGCTTTGCATCTGATTCTTCACCGATTGTGAAAGACGGATTCAAATCTTCATATGCTGCAAAAAGTCCTGAGGTTATAATTGGTGACACGAAGATTCTCTCTTCAGCACCCGCATATCTCAAATCTGCAGGCTTCGGAGATATGATGGCAAAATATGTAGGTCTTATTGACTGGAAAATCTCAGCTCTCCTAACCGGTGAGTATTATTGTGAAAGAGTAGCAGGTCTTACAAGAAATGCCGTTGACTCTCTTCTTTCAATGGCTGACAGAGTAACAGCTGATGATGAGGAAACAGCAGGTCAGATTTTTGAAAGCCTTCTTATGACTGGCATTGCCATGAGTTTTACAAAAAACTCCCGTCCTGCAAGCGGAAGTGAACACATAATAGCTCATCTTATTGAATGTCTGCAGCTTCCCGATGGTATAATTCCCAATTACCACGGTGAGGATGTCGGAGTCTGTACTCTCGAAATGCTTAAATTCTATAATTCTCTCGGAGAGGTTGAATCCGTCAGGGGAGTTGCGGAAAACCCGGATTGGGATAAAATATTTGCGGTTTACGGAAATATGGCGGAGGATGTAAAGAAGCTTAATTTCCCAGAGAATATTGTTGACAGTGTAGATCCCGATGATATTACCGGTAAGTGGTCAGAAATAAGAGAAATAATTCATTCTGTTCCGTCTTATGAGTCTGTAAGAGATGCAATGATAAAAGCCGGATGCAAAATCTCTGTAACAGATATTGAAAAGAATCGGGAATTTTTTGATCTATGCATAGAATATTCTCCTTATATGCGAAAAAGGCTTACTTTGTTAAGATTAAAAGATATGATAAGAGTAAAATAGTATTTTTTGTATGCGGTTTTCTGCATTATTGATATTAAAAAAGGCGGCCTTGCGCCGCCTTTTTTAACGTTAAAGATGTTTTATTCAGCTATCCGGTTCATATATTCCCATGAGAGCTTAGTAGCCATTTTTGCATCGCCGTCAACCCAGTCTATGTCCTGCTCATACATTATGTAGGGAATACCGAGCTCTTTGCAGGCTTCATAACAGGATTTAAGGTCGACCTTTCCTTCGCCGAGAGTACAGAATTTTCTTTCTCCGTCAACGATATTGTAATCCTTGAAGTGACAAACCTTTACTCTGCCCTTCATTTTTTTGAGATATTCAACGGGATCTGCACCGGCATAGTGAATCCATGCAACATCGGGAATAAAATGGAAAGTGTCGGGATCGGTATTATCTATAAGATAGTCGATCATAGTTTCTCCGTTATCCATTTTTTTGAATTCAAAATCGTGGTTATGATAATTGAATGTCATTCCGTTTGCCTTAAGCTTTTCGGAAAAATTCCTAACATTAGCAATAAATTCATCCAATCCGCTTTTTGTCTCTCTTGCCTCCTGAGGAGCACCTCCGAGACCTAATGCATAGCAGTCTATAATTTTATGTTCTTCTATCAATGCTTCTGTATCATTTAAAAATCTTTCATATGGCTTGTGAGTAATGCAAACCTTCATATTATGCTTGTCTAAAATTTCTTTTTGAATATGCGGATCAATAGGGCCGATTGCTGAGATTTGTACATCCGTTACGCCCATATCTTCAAGATATGATAGAATATCATCAAAATCTTCCGCATTCTGACAGAAATCTCTTAATGTGTAAAGCTGTATTCCAAGGGTAGGTTTATTCATATTATCTTCCTTTCTACGGTAAATAACTTTTAATTTTATAATAAAGCAATGAAAATGCAATATCAACAATAAAAATTTTTTTCTGTAATATAACTAATTATTTGAATATAAATTAGTTGAGTTTGACGAAAATTTATCAATAGTTTGACATATGGATATTTTGGTAGTAAAATTATTCTGCTATATTGTGAACGGAGGAAAATATAATGAAAAAAATTATTTCTGTTATGCTTTCTGTTGTAATGACTTTGGCACTTACAACAGTAGCCTTTGCCACTGTATCAGGCGATAATGATGTTCTTAAGTTTGATGATAACGGCGAATTCAAGATTTTTAATATCTGTGACATTCAGGATATGTATCCCATGCATAAAACTGCAAAGCAGTTCATTACGGATATGATAGAAATTCATGATCCTGATATTGTTATTCTCGGCGGCGATAATTCTGTTTCTACCGCAGAAACAAAAGCACTTGCTATTGAAGAAATATGTAATATTTTTGTTGATTCCAAAACATATTTTACTCTTGTTTTCGGCAATCATGATGATGAGCAGGGTGTTTCCAGAGAAGAACTCCTGAAGCTTTATCAGCTATATGGCGGAGAATATTGCCTTGCATATGATGCGGAACCTGCACTTACAGGTGTGGGTACACATAATCTTACGGTAAAGAGTTCAGACGGCAGCAAGATAGCTTATAATCTTTATATGTTTGATTCTAATTCATACACATCTGATGAAAACGGCAACCATTTGGGTTATGATGCAGTTCATGAAGACCAGATCGAATGGTATAAAAACACCTCAGCTGAAGTAAAAGCTGCTAACAACGGTGAAACAGTTCATGCTATGGCTTTTCAGCACATTGTCGTACAGGAGGCTTTTGAAAAATTATTTATAGAAAGTCCGTTTAATCTTGGAGACCTTACACTTAATTTTGACGGAAAGTATTATACATATCTTCCTTTCGTACGTGATATTAAAGACGGATTTCTTCTTGAAGCTCCCTGTCCGGGTTACTATAATTACGGTCAGTTTGATGCCTTTGTTGAAACAGGGGATGTAGTTGCATGCTTCAGCGGACATGACCATCCTAATTCATACATAGTATCAAAAGACGGTGTCGATATTGTAAATACACCGGGTGCCAGCTTTGAGTCTTATGGTGACAATTCCGTAAGAGGACTCAGAATGATCACTCTTAACGAATCTGATACTTCGGTGTATGAAACAGAGGTTCTTACCGTTTCCGAATATATTCTTGATGGCGGTGAACATCTTCTTGAATTCAATGAAATAACTATAGCAGACGCTATTCTCGGTAAACTTCAGAAGGTACTTATGAAGTTGTATATTTCTATGGTGCATGCTTTGTTTTTGTTCTGATAATTTTGTTACTAAACTATTAAATTAAAGTTAATTTATTCAAATTTATATTTACTGAGTCTGTAAAACATTGTAGAATATTTAAGAAAAATTTATAGGAGGTTATTGTTATGAAAACAGTATTTCTCACCGGCGGTACCGGCAACATGGGTTGGGCTGCATTCCAGGAACTCTATAAGCTCGGAGATGTTAAAATCAATTTCCTTGCCCGTCCCAGCGACAAGAATAAAGAGCTTCTTCTTCCTTATATGGGAAAGAAAAATGTTGAAATCATCTGGGGCGATTTCCTTGATTATGATTCAATTCTTAAGGGCATCACCGGCGCTGATTATGTTCTTCATATCGGCGGCATGGTTTCTCCTGCAGCTGACTATAAGCCTTACACCACAAGAAAAGTTAATGTAGGTGCAGCTGAAAACATTTGTAAAGCTGTTCTTGCTCAGCCTAATGCAGATGATATCAAGGTTTGTTATATCGGTTCTGTTGCAGAAACCGGCGACAGAAACACTCCTATTCATTGGGGCAGATGCGGTGACCCGATAAAAGTATCTGTATATGACCATTATGCTATTTCAAAGGTTATGGCTGAAAGAGTTTTCGTTGAAAGCGGAATCAAACATTGGGTTGTTATGCGTCAGTCAGGTATTCTTTACCCTGCTATTCTTCACAATATGGAACCCATTATGTATCACGTTCCTCTTAACGGTATGCTTGAATGGTGTACTGTTGAAGATTCCGGACGACTTATGAGAAACTTTGTTACTGAAGCTCTTCCCGAGGAATTCTACAGAAGATTCTACAATATTGGTTCAGGTAAGGAATACAGACTTACCAACTTTGAGTTCGAAGAGCTTCTTCTCGGTTGTATAGGTCTTGGTTCTCCCAAAACACTCTTTGATCCCAACTGGTTTACAACAAAGAATTTCCACGGTCAGTATTATGCTGACGGTGATATTCTTGAGGATTATCTCCACTTCCGTGCAAATATGCCTGTAAAAGATTATTTTGATCATATGGCAAATCAGGTTGAATTCTATTTCAGAATTCCCAAGTATATTCCCACAAAGAAACTTATTGGAGCTTGCGCCAAACCCTTCATGAAGAAGATTGCAATGACTGAAAGATGGGGTACTCTTGACTGGATTAAGACAAAGGATCCCGTAAGACTTTCAGCTTATTATGGCTCATATGAAGATTATCTGAAGATTCCTAACAATTGGGATAACTTCAAGCTTGAAAGCCCCGACAAGAGAAATGAAGCTGCTGACGAATATCTTCTCGATCACGGTTACGATGAATCAAAGCCAAAGACAGAGCTTGATATTGAAGATATGAAAAAAGCAGCAGAATTCAGAGGCGGTGAGCTTGTAAGCAAGAAGATGAAGAAAGGTGATCTTGTTACAAAGCTCAAGTGGAAATGCGGTTGCTGCGGTGCTGAATTTGAAGCAAGTCCTAATCTTATTCTCCTTGGCGGTCATTGGTGTCCCGAGTGTTATCTTCCTGAAAAGAAGTGGAACTATGACGAAATCGCAAAGGGAAATCCTTTCTTTGCTCAGGTATGGTACACTAACCACTCCAAAGATGAACACAATGTTTACGATTTTGATGAAATTTTTGACGGTTGGGAAAAGAAGAAATAATAGCTATTATATATATGCAGTCTCTGTTACAGAGACTGCATATTTTTTGCCTCTTCACGGAAAGTTGGGGGAAATTAAAAAATAAATATTGAAAAAGAGCATAGAAAACTCCAAAATGGTAGTTGCGAGACAAACCAAAGAAGGAGAATTCTATGCTCTTTGTTGAAGATATCAAAATTGAA
>JAZNSD010000011.1:0-1653 GCA_045591055.1 Acutalibacteraceae bacterium
CTTGTCTGAATTCCTTTTCAATGTCATTTCCTGCACTGCGAACAATGATTTTTGACATTTTAAGGGCTGTACTTGTTTCAGCAGACATTTCTGTAAAATCGTCTTTCTCATCACTTTGACATAAATCATATTTCATGCCAAGCCTTTCGTATATTTTCTGAACGAAGCCTTTGATTTCTTCAGGTACATAAATCGTACTTAAGCTATCCTTATCAAGAACTTTCACACTTACGCTAAGTCCAAGTCTTTCTCCGCCTTTATTATATTCGCTTTCTATTTCAGGATTTATATACGACATAAGAAGAGAAGTAGCCGTATAGCCGGCTCTTAAAAATGCTTTTTGTGACATTGGATGATATGTAACCGGTTGTCCCATAAGTGCACGGAATCCTTGCTGTTTTCCTACCTCATCACAGTAATCCATAAATTTAGCAAACAAACCAAGTCCTCTGAATTCCTTTTTGATAACTACAGTAGAAACTTCAGGCATATTTTTATACAAATCAGAAAAAGCAAGCAAGAAGTGTCCGGCTGTCTGTCCGTGGTCATTCACGGCTAAAAATGACATTATTTCCTTGCTTTTAATAAGTGTCATAAATGAATTTACGTAATAAAGACGCTCATAGGAATATGAATAACCATATTCAGCGTAAATACAACGAATGGCTTCGATTACATCTGCCTCAGTTACAACCGGGCGAATTGTTATGTTTGTATCCAGCACAGCGGTTTCTTCATAAGGTTCAGGCTCAACAAAATTCAGAGGATTAAGTATCTTTTTACGAACAAACACTCTTTGCCCGTTATTCCCAAGCTTTTCCATACCAATTTCATCAACATAAATGCTAATCATATAATTACGCAGATCTTTTTTGTTTTCTGAAATTGTGCTTTTATCAAAAGAGAAATCCTGCCATCCCGGTATGCCTTTATCTCTTACTGAGATTTCAAAGAAATCATCCACAATATAAAGCTCAACAAATATCTCTCCTTCAGAGCCGGGATAAGAATTTTCAATTCTTTGTTTTAATACTTCAAGTGCAACAAACCTGATTTGCTGGTACCTGCTTGCATCAATAGCTGTGTGTCGTTGTACCAATGAATCTATAAAACTCATTACAGGAAAAATAAAGCCTTTATCATTGGTTATCTCAAGTGATGCAAGTTTTCTTTTGTTCATAGTTTTCAGCTCCTTTTAATAGAAATTCTGTTAAGTCCGAGAACGGGTCCGTACTCTATATCTTCATCCGTGATTTTAGCAAAATCAGCTTTTAACTTATCATGACTCAAATTGTCGCTTATGATAATTTTTTTATCGTATGCGTTAAACTCAACCTCAATATATTTTCCTTTTTTATCTACGATAACATCCTCAAGCTTTGTCAAATACTCTAAAGCCGTAATAAGCATTTTCTCATTATAAATTGCAATTTTGTCAGCAATAGTCTTAATCTCATTGCAAAAACTCTCATACTCATTTGTGTTGCACTTATAAACTAACGACTTACAGCTTTCTTCAACCCTTTTGTCAAGGAAGAATATATCGGCACTTACATTATTTTTAGAGAGTTTTTCCCGTTTTATTATGTTGATGACCATAAATACTATAAATGTAAGAATTTCTGCTACGGTATATGCTGCCCATATTCCGCC
>JAZNSD010000012.1:0-31606 GCA_045591055.1 Acutalibacteraceae bacterium
CAAGCTCTGCATCGCAGTATTCGCAAAGAATTGCCTTGTAGCCGTCTGCTTCACAAGTTGCCTTCTCGATTACTGTGTAGTCTGCTTCTGCCTTGTGTGCATCGGGATCAATTGCAATTACTCTTGTGGACTCGTGTACACATGCCTTGTGTGTGTCAGTTTCCTTGTTTGAACAGATTGTATTCATCACACCCTCTGCCTTACAAGTAGCCTCTGTCTTCACACCGTTATCTACATATACATGCTCTCTCTTTGCGATTTTTTCTGTCTCAAGCTCTGCATCGCAGTATTCGCAAAGAATTGCCTTGTAGCCGTCTGCTTCACAAGTTGCCTTCTCGATTACTGTGTAGTCTGCTTCTGCCTTGTGTGCATCTGCTACCTTATCCATTACTCTTGTTGTTGTGTAGTCACATGCTTCGTATTCTGCTGTTTCTGCACAGTCACACTTCTGGTTCATAATACCTGTTGCACTACATGTGGGTGCAAGTGCTACTGTTGTATCAACAAGGTTATGCTCTCTCTTTGCGATTGTTGCTTTTTCAAGCTCATTATCACATTCAGAGCAAAGGATTGCCTTGTAACCGTCTGCTTCACAAGTTGCTTTCACGATTACTGTGTAGTCTGCTTCCGGTCTGTGAGCTGCCTTTGTGGGATTCTGATGTTCGGTTTCTGTACAGCGTGAGCACTTGTAGATATCGTATCCGTCTGTGGTACATGTGTAATCTATTGTTTCTACATATACAGTGAAGTCGTGGCCGAGAGCCTCACCTGTTGTAGCGCCGCAACGTGTACATGTTGCAGGCTTGTTGCAGTCTGCTTCACCGTATTCGTGACCGAGCTCCTTCACTTCTTCTGTTACAGTGTTCTTACATACCGTACAAGTGTGAGCTTTTTCGCCCTTTTCAGTACATGTGGGAGCCTTTGTTTCGGTCCATTCACCGTAGGTACAATCTGCTGTTTCTGTTCTGCCCTCTTCGTCTGTACATACTGTACATTCTCTTGTGTGAGTGCCGTCGTTATTTGCTTTCCATTCGCCGAAAATATGATTCTTTGCTGCTGTTTCAGCATCGGTGTAGGAATAGGAGCATACTGTACAGGTATGAGTTGTATATCCGGGCTTTGTGCATGTGGGTTCTGTTACAATACCGGAATCAAAAGTACATTTAACAACACTTGTATGACCTTCTGTTCCTTCTGCACATACTGTACATGTAACTGTGTGAGTACCGTTTTTATTATCTGTACCCTTTGTAAGGTCATAACTGTGACCGAGTGCTTCGCCTTCGGTTGCATCGCATTCTGTACAGGTCTTGGGAGCTGTACATGTTGCATCTGCATATGTATGCTCTGTTACGTCTGCCTTATCACAGATATCACAGTTATGATCTCCGTCATTTTCAGCATCCTTATGATCTTTTGCAGAAAGCTCTTTATAGGTTGTGTAATCACAGCCTTCTCTCTGACAGGTTACATATTCATCCCAACCGATTTCAGTGCAAGTGGGTTCCTTTGCTGCTGTTGTCTTGAGATCGTGGTTATCGGGATCAATTGCGATTGTAAGATCTGTTGCTTCTGTTGCACAAGCTTCGTCTGAGAAGTTCTTGTTACAATCGGGACATGACCAGTACTCTATTGTACCTTCCTTGACACAAGTTGCATCTACCTTTTCGTGATGAACCTTGTTCTTGTGTCCGATTGCTTCGATTTCTTCGTGTCCTGAAATCCACTTGTCACAATCTTCACAGAATGTACCTGCTGTGTAACCTACTGTGAGACAGGTTGCATCAGTCTGTGCATGATTTGTTGTTGTAACGTGATTTGTTGAATCAATTTCGATTGTAAGATCTGTTACTTCTGTTGTACAAGCTTCGTCTGAGAAGTTCTTCTTACAATCGGGACATGACCAGTACTCTATCGTACCTTCCTTGACGCAAGTTGCATCTACCTTTTCGCGATGAACCTTGTTCTTATGTCCGATTGCGGGAATTTCTTCGTGTCCTGAAATCCACTTGTCACAATCTTCACAGAATGTACCTGCTGTGTAACCTACTGTGAGACAGGTTGCAGGTGTTGCTTCGTGTTCAGTTGTGTTCTTGTGGTTTGCAGAATTAATTTCTGTCTTGAATGCATCTGCGCTGTCCTTAGCATCTGTAGAGTCTGCTGCTGCATTCTCTGCAAAGAACTTGTTACATACTGTACAGGACTTATATGCTTCGTTACCTGTTGCGATACAGGTTGCTGCATTTGCTGCTACTGTATCAGAGAATTTATGTCCTTCAGCCGTGATTGTAACAGGTGTTCTGCTGATTTCAGCATTACATACTGAACAGTAAACTACTGATTCATAATATCCGTCTGTTGTACATGTTGCTTCTGTTCTCTTTTCTTCAACAGCAGCTGCTTCCTTATGACCGTTCTGAACGACTGCTTCTGTGTATGTAGCGCCGCATCCGTCTGCTGTACATGTAAATGTCTTGACACCGTCTGTTGTACAGCCGGGGTTAGTTGTTACTACACCTTCATTCCATGTATGAGCAACTGCTTCATTCTTAACTCCGCAGTTTTCTCTTGTACATGTCTGATAGTGAGTGTTGTTTTTGCCGTTACCGTTTGATGTATAAGTGTCAGACCAAGCGTGGCCAAGCTTTGAGCCTTCGTCTGCTTTTGTATCAGTTACATCGCATCTGTCGCACTTTGCGGTCTTTGTACCGTCGTCGGTACAGGTTGCATCATTATTTGATTCATAATTTGTAAAGCTGTGGCCAAGCTTTGAGCCTTCGTCTGTTTTTGTATCAGTCACATCGCATCTGTCGCACTTTGCGGTCTTTGTACCGTCTTCAAGACAGGTTGCGTTGCCGTCTGATACGTAATTTGTAAAGCTGTGACCGAGCTGTTTGATTACAGTTTCTTCTGCAGTAATCTCAGTTGCTGCATTTTCATCACTGTAAAGCTTTTTACAGCCCTCGCAGGTCCAGTAATCAATGTTACCGTCTGCTTCACACTCTGCTTCTACTGCATCTGTCTTTGTGAGATTTGTGTGATTAGAGGGATCAATCTCAATTACAAGGTCTGAAAGCTCTTTCTTTTCTGCATCAAAATTCTTATGACAAACTGAACATTCATAGTGTCCCTTTGTGCCTTTTTCAATACAGGTTGCAGGAGCTTCATCTATCCATTCACCGTAGCTGTGACCCTTAGCTTCGATTTCTGCTGTGTAGGTATGACTTGCATCATTCTTACATGTGTAAGTCATTACACCCTTTTCTGTACATGTGGGAGCTGTTGTTTCTACACCTACATAATCGTGTCCGAGTGCGGGCACTTCATCAGCTGTGTATGTATCGTTACACTTTGAACAAGTATATGTTGTGTATCCTCCGGCTTCACATGTGGGTGCTGTTATAACTGATGTGTAGTTATGTCCTTCTGTTTTTACAACATCTCTGTTTTCTGTTTTTCCGCAACCATTTTCACAGGTATATACTGTATAACCGTCTGCTGTACATGTGGGAGCAACAACCTCACCGGCTACCATATTATGTCCTGTTGCTGCGATTTCTTCTGTGTAGGTATGGCTTGCATCATTCTTACAAGTGTAAGTTCTGACACCTGTGCCCTCACAAGTGGGCTCAGTTGTAACCTTACCTTCGTAATCGTGACCCTTTGCAGGTACTTCTTCCTGTGCTGTAAGAACTTCACCGCATACCGAACAGTGCTTACCTTCTGTAAGACCTGTTTCAGTACAGGTGGGGGCAACTGCTTCGTCTGTTACTTCTGTGTGGCCCTTTGCTGATACTTCCTTGTATGTTGTGTAATCACATACTGAGCAGAATTCGTATGCATCGTAGCCTTTTTCTGTACAAGTGGGAGCCTTGGCTTCTACCTGTGTGAGGGTATGTCCGTTTGCTGCGATTTCTTCTGTGTAGGTATGGCTTGCGTCGTTCTTACAGGTATATGTCATTACACCTGTTGCTGTACATGTAGGCGCCTTTGTTTCAACACCTACATAATCATGGTCCGTTGCAGGGATAACTGCTGTGGTTTCATATCCGCAGGAGCATCTGAGGTATGATGTTCCGTCAGATGTGCAGGTGGGTTCGTCTCTCTTATATTCAACAGGAGAGTGAGCGACTGCACTGTACTGTGCAGTTATTGTTGTTTCTCCGAGTATGCTTGAGTAATCCTTATCCCAGCCGTTTGCAACAAAGTGCTCTGTATTATTATAAGGCTTATTGTCAGGATGTGCGGGAGCAGAAGCTGCTGAACCATACTTAACTGACTGTGTGCTGAGAACTGTTCCGTCGTAGTTTTTAAATAAAACATTATATGAGTTTATGCTCCACTGAGCTGTAAATGTTACTGTAGCTCCGTTTGTTGCAGTGAGCCTTGAAAGTGGTGTACCGGGCTGATATACCTTATTATCAGCACTGCAAAGCCAACCTGTGAAGGTGTGACCGGCACGGGAAACTGCACCGGCGACAGTCACTGAATCTGTGTATTTATAAGTGCTATCAGCTGGCACTGTGATAACATCATCACAGCCGTCTGAATAAGATACCTTATATGTATTTTCTGTCCACTGTGAGAAAAGATTCTGAGTATTTGTTATCTGAACCTTTGTTGATGAGGTTACGGAATTTCCTGCAGAATCCTTCCAGCCGCCGAAGGTGTAGCCGGTTCTTTCGGGAGTGGGAAGAGTTCCGTAGGTGCTGTCGTAGGTTACTGTTACGGGAATTTCATAAGACACACCCTCAGCTACTGTTCCTACTTCATAAACACGGATATTTTCAAATCTCACCGTATTATCAGAAATGTTTGCATCCACACGGATCTGAGCCTTTACAACTTCAGTTTTATCGGGAGCTGTAAAAATCTGATCGGTATGCATTCCGTCAAATGCAGGATTTGAGTATCTGCCATTAGGTCCGTCTACAAAATCTATCCATGCTCCGTTTGCATTACAGAAGAAAACATAAACATCCCATTTTGAGCCTGTGATATCTGCTTCAATCTTATAGGATTTACCGGGAGTGACAGCGAAGAAGGGGGAAGTTGAAGTAGCCTCTCCTGCACCGCTGTTACAGGTAATTGTAAATCCGGTATCTGTTACATCGGAAACAGTGCCGTTTCCTGCTGACTTGTTCCAGGACTTGAAATCAATAAGATTGTCGAAGGTTACATTATATTGATTTGCTCTCCATATTGCGTAAAGAGTGTTATTATATCCTACTGTAACAGTTGATGCTGCCGTACCATTGGGAGAAGTTGACCAACCCGCAAAGGTATAGCCTGTTCTTGATCCTGTATATGTAGGAGTATAAGAAACTGTCTGTTTTGTGCCTATTGTTACATATACATCTGCTGTTGAAGAAAGAGTACCACCATTTGCATTAAAGGAAATTTTAGTGCAAAGAGCATTGATTGCATTGTTAAGATTAGTAGCAAGAGTATCCATATTGCTTGTGTTGTCAAGCTGAGTAAGAGCAAGAACTGCTGCTTTATATGCATTCTGGAATGCAGTCCACTTATATGATGTATTTGCATCAAAATAACAGCTTTCAAGTGCACCTGATGTGATACCCGTTACACCAAGGGCTGCCATTTTATTTGTGGCATTGAGTACGGCTGCACGAAGGTTAGCTTTGTTATAATACTTTGCACTCATTTCACATACTACATGGGATGATGCATAGTAACTTCCGTCTTTATTTCCATAAAAACCTTTTACTCTGTAAGTATAATCTGCACCCTGTGTGCCGGTTGAACCTAAAAGTGCTCTCGGCCAAACACCTGCATATCTGATACCTTCTGTTTCATTGTAAGAAGTATTGGTGGCGCTGGTACCCTGAGAAGCAATAACCGTGCCTTTATCATCATAATATTTTCCTCGGTTATCTGAATCTGAATGCCATGTATCATATCCCGAAGGTGTACGACCGGTATAATCAGCAATATACCATGTGCCTGTATTTCCGCCTGATTCTTCATCATCTGTAACCATCATTGCTACATTGAGATTAGGAATCTGATTAAGATTAGAATATCTGCTGGTATCTACAAACAAATTACCGTAAGATTTCTGATAAACGCATGACTGTATATTATATTTGTTACCTCTGTATTTGCCTACTACAAAATTTGATACAGGTGAAGTGTAAGTACCTGCAGAACTCTGACCGGCATAGGAGGGTGTTGAGTTTGAGGGAATCTGAAGATAGTAACCGGAACCGGATGAGTTTGTAAAAACCGCATATCCTAAGGAACCATTAGTTGAAGAAGGTGCAACAGTAAAGCCTGAGGTTATTTTTGCCTGAGAGCCGTTATATGCTGTTCCGTTAACATAGCCTACATTGTCACGGCTGATGAAGCTTGCAAAGTTAGAAAGCTTTGTATAATGATTCTGCCAATCATCATCCCAGTCATCGGCAAGCCCCGAGGAAACATGAGTTGCAGAATGAATACCTGAAATCCAGGTTATCTGACCTGCCCAGTTTGCACCGCCGGATGTTCCTGTACCTGCATTTGCACCGCCTGCAACAGGATAAATATAAGGCTTATATACATATGTATAGGCATATGCTTTCTTTGCAACATTATCCTTTGTATCGGTATAAGACATTATCCACTCGATCCAGAAACCGGTTGTACCGGCTGCAAGCGCGGGAGATTTACCGCCTGTAATATTAATAGTCGCATTTGTTCCCGGCGACGTAGTAGAAAGAGTTACAGACTCACCGCCAATAGAACCGAATGAACTGTTAATGTATCTGTAAGTAAGCTTTGCGCCTGATGCATTTGCATAAGAAAAATATATTTTACCCGTCGTTTCATAATCACTCTGTGCCGTACCTGAAGAGGTATTATTCACATAATACTGGAACGGTGTGGTAGTAGTCTGAGCACTTGAAAGAGCTTCGGGATAAAGATATATTACTTCGGGAACTATAAATTTAAAGTCGCCCATTGTAACACTTGATGCTTTGACGCTTGCAGCATCAGCATGGAAATGCTCCGGAGCAACCCATACCCAACAGGATATTATCATAAGTGCAGAGAGAAAAATTGAGAGTGCTTTTTTGATTCTTGAATTTTTCATCTTAAATCATCTCCTGTAAAATATTTTTGCGTAACATAAAAAGCTGTTACACCGGGGAAAATGTCCCGTAAAATTTTTCTCATAAAAAAATACAATTCTTTTGATATAACGTTATTCATATCAGGCAGCCTGACCTTCTGCTTTATGCTTATGAATATATATATACGATTTTACTATATCACTAAAAAAACAAATAATCAACACAAAACAAATAAATTGTCTGAAAAAGTAACAAAAATGTAACATATATACAACAAAATACGGTTTACCCGAAAGTTACGGTATGCTATTATAAATAAAAATAAACTTTCAGGAGAAAATTATGGCAAATATAATCAATAAAGAGCTTTTTAAAAAAGCTGAAAAACTGAAAAAGCCTCTGCACGAAAGGATATTGCCGCCTTTATATACCGTTGAATTCAAGGAGGATTCTTCATATTGGCAGAGCATAAAAAGAGTGAATGAAAAAACAGCAAGTATTCCTGTTGAACTGAATGCCGGGGACAGTGTTATTTTTGATTTCGGCGAGCATATCGTGGGATATCTTGATTATTCTGTCGAAAATGACGGGCTTAAGAAAATTACCGATACACCTGTGAAGCTGAAATTTTCCTTCGGTGAGTTTCCTCTTGAAATAACAACTCCACCTGAAGAATATAAGGGAGGGCTTGGCTGCGGCTGGCTTCAGTATGAAGAACGCTCCTGTGTATTTACTCCCTACAGCGGCTCACTTGAAAGACGCTATGCCTTCAGATACTTAAAAATACGGCGCACGGATAATGCGGTTTTCCCCGTTAAGCTGTCGGACATAAAGGTCCGTGCAGTTTCTGCTGTTAAAGCGGAGGATGCAAAACCGCTTGAAACAGACGACAGTCTTCTTCAGGAAATATATAATATGTCCGTAAACACACTGAAGGAATGCGAGCAGGATGTTTTTGAGGACGGCCCGAAAAGAGACAGAAGGCTGTGGATAGGAGACCTGAAGCTGCAGGCTATGACAGACTATAAGGTCTTCGGAAATCTTGATCTGATAAAAAGATGCATATATCTTTTTGCTTCTGTCACTCCCGCTCATAAAATGGTAGCTCCCTGTATCTTCCCCGATTCACCTCCCTATGTTGACGAATGGACATTCTGTGATTACTCTCTGTTTTTCATATCCTGTCTTTACGACTGGTATAAAAACACGGGAGATACCGAGCTTCCGAAAGAGCTTTTTGATATTGCTTACACTCAGATGGAAAAGGTATCGGAAAAAATCGACAGAGAAACAGGAGAAATCACCCTCAATCCCTTTATCGACTGGTGCCGCGGACTTGACAAAAGTGTAGCTGTTACGGGAGTGTACATCTGTACGTTAAGACAGCTGAAGGAGCTTTGTTCAATTGTAAACGCTTCAACTGAAAAGGTTGATTATGAAATTAAAGAAGCTGAAAAAAGACTTCTTAAGTTTTTTGATAAAGAAAAAAATCTTTTTGTTCCCAAAAGCGGACAGATATCCTGGCATTCACAGGTATGGGGAGTTCTTTCCGGTGTGCTTTCACGGGAGGATGAAATAAAGGTTCTTGAGAGCATTAAAGAAACAGAAACAGAATTCACAATGCGCACTCCCTATATGATGCATTATTATATTGAAGCATTGGTAAAAGCAGGGCTGAAACAAGAGGCACTTGATTTTATAAGAAGCACCTGGGGTGCTATGGTGAAAGCGGGCTTTGATTGCTGTCCTGAGGTATTCAACATTAACAATGAGTTTGAGTCCCCCTATAATGCACCTGAAATAAACTCTGCCTGCCATGCCTGGAGCTGCACTCCTGCTTACTGGATACCCAAGCTTATAAAATGATCTAAGGAGAGAAAATAAATGGCAACACTTACGGGAATAAAAACAAAAAAATTAGGCTTCGGTCTTATGAGACTGCCTACAAAAGCAGGGCTGATTGATTTAAAAGAGCTGAAAGCAATGGTTGATACCTTTATGGCGGCAGGCTTCAATTATTTTGATACAGCTCATCCTTATATGGCTTTAAGAAGCGAGGGAGCAACAAGAAAAGCCCTTGTTAAGAGATATCCGAGAGATTCATTTTATCTTGTTAATAAGCTTACATCAAACTTTTTTATAAATGAGAATCAGATAAGACCTTTGTTCAACTCACAGCTGAAGGCCTGCGGTGTGGATTATTTTGATGTTTACCTTGCACACTCACTGAACAGCAATAATTACGAAAAATTCAAAAAATGCAATGCCTTCAACGTATGCAAAAGGCTTAAGGAGGAAGGTAAAATAAAGCACTTCGGCATATCCTTCCACGATAAGGCAGATGTGCTTGAAAAGATACTTTCCGAGCAGCCGGATATTGAAATAGTTCAGATACAGCTGAATTATCTTGATTATGACGACCCCTCTGTAGAGGGAAGAAAATGCCTTGAAACTGCAAGAAAATACGGCAAGGACATTGTAATAATGGAGCCTGTGAAGGGCGGAAGTCTCGCAAACCCGCCAGAAGAAGCAAAGCAGGCATTTGACAAGCTGGGAAATAATTCTTATGCATCCTATGCAATACGCTATGCCGCCGGCTTTGAGGGTGTGCTTACCGTGCTTTCGGGCATGGGAAATATGGATATGATGAATGACAACATAAGCTATATGAAGGACTTTATCCCGCTTAATGAAGAGGAAGCCCATGCAGTTGAAACGGCAAAGTCTGCATTTAAAGGGCTTAATCTCATTCAATGCACCTCCTGTAAATACTGCATTGATGTATGCCCTGAAAATATACCGATCCCTGAATATTTTGCATGCCTCAATGCTAAAAAGCAGTCCGGCGGCTGGAATCCCTCCATGTATTATTCGAGAGTCACAGCCTCTAATCCGAAGCCTGACAAATGCATAAAATGCGGCAAATGTGAAAAGGCATGTCCTCAGCATCTTGAGATAAGAAAGCTGCTCGAGGATGTGAGAAAAACATTCTGACAATTATTTTTCAACAGAAAAAATATTGACCTGCCAAAGCTAAGAGCGTATAATATAAGAAAAAATTTTACGATTTATCAACCCCCTACCCCCAATCTTGGGGGCTGTAGCTGTTTCTTGATATAAGCTAAATTGCTCACAACGCGAGCAATTTCCTATATAATAAGAAAAAATTTTACGATTTATCAACCCCCTACCCCCAATCTTGGGGGCTGTAGGTGTTTCTTGTTCAATAAGCTTGCGTCATTCAATGAGCCCGCAGGCGAATTATAAGCTAAATTGCTCACAACGCGAGCAATTTCCTATATAATAAAAACATTATAAAGAAAACAAATTTCTGCAAACGGAGCAACAGACTATGAGAATCGTTATAAAGGTGGGCACTTCTACCCTTGCCCACGCAACAGGAAGACTTAATATCAGAAGAGTGGATGAGCTTGTAAAGGTGATGAGCGATCTGAAAAACAGCGGTCACGAGGTAATACTCGTTTCATCCGGTGCTATCGGAATGGGAGCAGGTAAGCTTTCTCTTAAGGAAAAGCCCTCTGATATTCCCACAAAGCAGGCAGCAGCCGCAGTAGGTCAGTGTGAGCTTATGTATACATACGACAAGCTCTTTTCCGAGTATAATCACACCGTAGCACAGCTTCTGCTTACAGGCTCGGACTTCAAGAATGACGAAAGACACATGAATTTCACAAACACTATGATGCGTCTTCTTGAGCTTGATGTTCTTCCCGTTATAAATGAAAACGATACGGTTGCAACAGACGAAATAAGCGTTGGTGATAACGATACACTTTCAGCTCTTGTGGCAGAAAGTGTAAATGCCGATATTCTTGTGCTTATGAGTGACATTGACGGTCTTTATACGGCTGATCCCCATAAGGATCCTACAGCACAGCTTATTCCCGAAATCAGTGAGCTGACCCCCGAAATAATGGCACTGGGCGGAGGCGCAGGCTCGGCGCTGGGCACAGGAGGAATGAAAACAAAGCTTCACGCAGCTGAAATCTGCACAGCAAGCGGAACTGATATGATAATAACAAACGGTCAGAATCCCGATGTGCTTTACGATATTGCTGAAAACAAGCCTGTGGGAACAAGATTTATTGCAAAGAGGAAATAATTATGACAACAATTGAAATACTTAAGTCTGCAAAGCAGGCAGTAAAAACAATTCTTACGCTGACAACAGAACAGAAGAATGAAGCACTTCTCAATATGGCAGATGCCCTTGAAGAAAATGCAGAATATATTCTAAGTGAAAATGCTTCGGATATTGAAGCGGCAAAGGATAAAATAAGTCCCGTTATGATTGACAGACTAAGACTCACTCCCGAAAGAATCAAGGGAATGGCAGACGGAATAAGAGACGTTGTAAAGCTTCCCGACCCTGTAGGTGAGGTTCTTGAAACCGTAACTCGTCCAAACGGCCTTGTTATAAAAAAGACTGCCGTACCGATGGGTGTTGTAGCAATGATTTACGAATCCCGCCCTAATGTTACCTCTGATGCTGCCGCACTTTCTCTCAAAAGCGGAAATGTATCGGTGCTTCGTTCCGGGAAAGAGGCATTCCGTTCCTCAAATGCAATTACTGAGGCTATGAGAAAGGGGCTCGTGAAATCAGGGCTTCCCGAAAATCTTATAAATCTTATTCAGGACACATCAAGAGAAAGCGCAAATGAGCTTATGACAGCCTCTCAGTATGTTGACCTGCTTATTCCCCGCGGCGGTGCAGGCCTTATTTCTGCCTGTGTTGCAAATGCCAAGGTTCCCTGTATTCAGACCGGTACGGGAATATGTCATATTTATGTGGATGAATATGCAGATATTGAAAAGGCTGTAAACATTATAAACAATGCAAAAACAAGCCGTCCCTCCGTATGCAATGCCTGTGAGGTTGTTCTTATCAACAAGGCTGTTGCAAAGGATATTCTTCCACGGCTTAAAGAAAAGCTTGTGACCGAAAGACAAAACAGCGGGCTTACTCCCGTAGAGCTTCGTCTCGACAGCTTCTGCGGCGATATTATTGAAGGAACAAAAGCTTCGGATATTGATTTTGACACAGAATTCCTTGATTATATTTTAGCTGCAAAGGCTGTAAAGGATGTATCGGAAGCAATCGATCATATAGCAAGCCATTCAACAAAGCACTCGGATTGCATCATTACGGAAAACAAAGAGAATGCAGCCTTGTTTACAGCTCTTACAGATTCTTCCTCCGTATATCACAACGCATCTACAAGATTTACCGACGGCGGTGAATTCGGTCTCGGCTGTGAAATAGGAATTTCCACACAGAAGCTTCACGCAAGAGGCCCTATGGGACTTAAGGAGCTTACCACTTATAAATATATTATCTCCGGTGACGGTCAGATAAGATAAGGAGAAATATTATGACATACAAATTCGGTTTTATCGGTGCAGGAAACATGGGAGGCGCACTTCTTACAGCAGCAGCAAAAAATAATCCCGGAATAAAAATTGCCGTGTATGATACATATGAAGAAAAGGCAAAGGCATTTTCGGAAAAGTATGATAATGTCACCTTTACTTCATTGAAAGAGCTTATAAGAGAATGTGAATATGCTTTTATCGGAGTAAAGCCGCAGATGCTTGCAGAGCTTTTTTCTGATATTTCACCCTTGTTTGATACCTGCTGTCCCGTGCTGGTTTCAATGGCAGCGGGCACATCAATAGAAAAGCTCTGCTCTCTTGCAAAAAAGGAAATGCCCGTTATCAGAATTATGCCAAATACTCCTGCGATGATAGGAGAAGGCGTGATACTTTATTGCAGCAACAATAAGGTAAGTGAAGACTGTATAGATTTCTTTATAAATGCTATGTCGGGAGCAGGGCTTCTTGACAGAATTGATGAGAATAAAATTGATGCGGCAAGCGCAGTTTCAGGCTGCGGTCCTGCATTCGCATATATGTTTATTGAGGCATTGGCTGACGGTGCCGTTGAATGCGGAATTCCCCGCGATAAGGCTATGATGTATGCAGCAAAAATGCTTTCAGGCTCTGCGGATATGGTGCTTGAAACAGGTATGCATCCCGGGGCTCTCAAGGATGCTGTATGCTCCCCCGGCGGTACAACCATAGCAGGTGTGCATGCATTAGAGGACAAAGCTTTCAGAAGTGCTGTAATGAATGCGGTGACAAGTGCATACAAAAGAACTCTTGAACTGAAATAAAATGATTATTTAACAAAAAAAAGCTGTACAGAAGCTCCGTCTTAACGGTATTCTGCACAGCTTTGTTTTTTATTATACAGGAAATTGCTCGCAAAGGTGAGCAATTTTGCTTATATCAAAAAGCATCTTTTCGCCCCCAAGATCAGAGGCCGGGGGGATGAAGAAAAATGCTTTTTTTATTTTTTTATTTTGCTCCAGTATTCCTTTGCTGCCTGTTCGGTTTTGTTATCGCCGTAGGTATAATACTTTCTGTCTTTTATATTATCGGGCAGATACTGCTGTTTAAGCCAATGATTGGGAGCATCGTGGGGATAGCGGTAGTGCTGTCCCTTCACGGCAGCGTCCTCCCCGTCGAAATGCTTGTTCTGCAGATGCCTCGGCACAGGACCTGCAAGTCCGCTTCTCACATCGCTCAGAGCCGCATCAATTGCAGCCTCACCCGAATTTGATTTCGGAGAATTACAAACCAGAATGACAGCATCGGCAAGGGGAATTCTCGCCTCGGGAAGTCCCACCTGCATTGCAATATCGCAGGCTGCCTTTACAATGGGAATTATCATAGGATAAGCAAGTCCCACATCCTCACAGGCACATACCACAAGTCTTCTTGTTGCAGAAATAAGATCTCCTGCCTCAAGGATACGTGCAAGATAATGAAGTGCGGCATCCGGGTCGGAGCCTCTCATTGATTTCTGATAGGCAGAAAGCATATCATAGTATTCGTCACCCTGCCTGTCGTAGTGCATTCCGCTTTTCTGACATATCTGAGAAGCGGTTTCCATTGTGATTTTTCTTCTTTTACCGCTCACTGCTATGGGAGCACCAAGAACACAAAGCTCTGAAATATTTGCAGCCTTTCTCATATCACCGCCGCACACGGTGGCAATATAAGGAATAACCCCTTCTTCTATATCATATTCTTCATTATTCTCTGCACTCATTATAGAGAATGCTCTTTCTATACCCGGCACGGCATCGTCGGGAGAGATGCTTTTGAATTCAAATACCGTGGAACGGCTGAGAACTGCAGAATATATGTAAAAATACGGATTTTCCGTTGTAGAGGCAATAAGTGTGATATCTCCGTTTTCAATATACTGCAAAAGCGACTGCTGCTGTTTTTTATTGAAATACTGAATCTCATCAAGGTACAACAGAAGTCCGTTCGGAGCTGCAATGGTATTGATTTCGGAAATAACCTCCTTCACATCGCTAAGAGAAGCACTTGTGCCGTTAAGAATATGAAGCCGTTTCTGAGTTGCAGCTGCAATTATTCTTGCAACTGTTGTTTTTCCCGTACCGGACGGACCATAAAAAATAAGATTGGGGATATTACCTGATTCTATGATATTACGAAGAACAGCGCCCTGTGAAAACAAGTGGCGCTGTCCGGAGATTTCATCAAGAGTCTTCGGTCTTATCCTGTCTGCAAGCGGTGTAGACATAATTCCCTCCGAAAAAATCAATAAATAAGTGACATTGCTTCTGCTCTCGTTCTTGCGTCTGAACGCATACTACCTCTGAGGGCAGATGTTTTTGTTTTTGCGCCTGCTGCCCTAGCTCCCCGCATAGTCATACAAAGATGCTCAGCCTCTATAACAACGGCGACACCCAAAGGGTCAAGATTTTCCATAAGAAAATCTGCAATCTGAGAAGTAAGTCTTTCCTGAATCTGAGGGCGGCGGGCAAAATTGTCAACTATCCTCGCCAGCTTTGAAAGACCGATTACTTTTCCGTCTTTCGGAATATAAACTATGTGTGCTTTTCCTACAAAAGGAAGAAGATGATGCTCACACATGGAGTACATAGGTATATCACGGACAACCACCATTTCCTCGTTGTGCTCATCATTGAATATTTTAAGAAATTTTTCGGGAGAATTCTCAAGTCCCTGAAAAACCTCCTCATACATTCTTGCTACTCTCTGAGGAGTTTCCTTAAGACCTTCCCTTTCGGGATCCTCACCTATGGCAATAAGAATTTCTCTTACAGCATTTTCAAGTCTTTGTTTGTCCAAAGTAAATTACCTCGCTAAAAAAATATACGATCAGGGGGTGTATGTAATTATAAAACAGGAGGAATAGTAAGAGGCATCCATTAAATCATAATGGAACTGATTGTAGCCGGAAAGCTCTTTATTGCCTACTCTGATTTTTGTTACGTAGCCCCTGTTTTCATCGATAGAGCCTGTATGTTCAAGTATCTGAAGCCAATCGGCGGGATTTGAAGATAACACGATGGAGCTGTCATATGACTTGATTTTTGTGCGCATCTGGGTTGTTGTGTACTGTTTTGTAAAAATATATTTCGATTGAGGAATATCAACAGGACTTTCAACAGCCTGAAGGTACGGAAGATTGCCGCCCCACACATGCCTTGAAGCAACGGATTTTCCTACAGCAACCGCACTGTAAACAGACATTATGGCAGAGCTTTGTCCTTTTTCCGTAATGTATTCTCCGAATACACTGTGTACGGCATTTTTAAGATTTGCAGGAAGATACGCATAGCCGATTCCCGACGCAATACCTACATCCCAACGGTTTGTGACATAGAAATTTTCCCTCATAAGGAGAGTAAAAACACAAAGAGCCATAGCCTTAATAGCTTCCTGATATTTACCTGAGTCGGTGATGCCGTATATTTCCTGATAAACTATTCTTGCAACAAGATTCTCCGTATTGATATATCCTGTAGTGGGATAATATGTAGTAACGGGAATAGCTGCTGCTTTTTTAACTTCTGTGCCGGTAAAGTAATGAGTAACGATGTCCTTGTAATTCATACCCTTATCCTCAAGGGCAATTGCTCCGTACTGAGAAAGACCTACACCGTGGCCGTATCCGTAGTAGGTAAAGGTAAATGTACCTGAGGGCGCGTTTATTACAGGCATAGCGGGAACATCCCAGCTGAACCTGTCATCCTCAGGCTTATTGACATAGGTCTTAAAATCTGCATCAGTAACGGAAATGCTCTTTTCAGGAAGGCTTTCAAGTCTTACGGATGCACGCAGAATAATTCTCGCATCCATAGCCGTTATTTTTCCGTCTGAGTTCACATCTCCTATTTTCAGATGTGCCTGAGTATAGTAATCAAGATCAACAGAGTATCGTAATGCAAGGCGGGCATCATCAGCTGCAATATAGCCGTTACGAGTAAGATCCCCCGATTTATACGTCGTTGCCGCACCTGCAGGTGCAATAAGTGAAACAAATATTGTAATTACCGCAAGAATAACTGCGGTGACTCTCCTGTTTTTTTTCATAAAAATACCTTTTCGGCGGTTCCGGCAGAAAACATCGGTCCGCCGCCTCTCCTTTTTATAGGTCGGCAAAACCTTAATTATGCTTCCGGAACGGCTTCTGACTCAGAAGGCTGAGGCGCCGCTTCGGGAAGAGGTGCTGCAGTATCCTGTCCTTCCGCACCTAAATTGCTGTCAGAGTCCGAGCTGAACATTCCTGCAAAGGGATTTCCGGCAGGAAATACCCATTCAACCGCATTCTTACCCCACTGAGAAAACGAATAATCGTGAGTATAAAAATAGGAAACACAGAAAACAGCCGCAGCAAGAATAAGAGAAACAACCGTGATAATAGCAATTTTATATCTCTTTGCTGCTGCATTTTCTCTTGTTTTCATTTCCTTGGCATGCTCAGAATCATGCATAAGCACATCCGCAACAAACAAACACAGGTCACCGCTGCACCTTGACAGAAAAGCAGAAATTTCTTCCCCCGGGAAGGAATGCAGCTCTCTTACAGAGGTTTCCCGCTCATTTGTTACTGCAAGATAAACTATTTTTTCACTGTCGGGACTGTCCCCCGTGTAAAATGCGTTTGACATTGCAACACCATATCGGCACGAAAGATGCTCAGATGCAGCAACAGAAAGATTAACGATATAATCAACAGGCTGCATATTCCCTCTTTTTTCCGTAATGGTAGAAACATTTATCCTTTCATTAAGGCTCTCCTCTGAAGAGGTATAGTCCTTAAAAAATGAAGCAGTATTCGTTCCTGCTACGGCAAGCTTTAAATTCTTTGAATTAAGCGCTCTTGCCAATAGCTTTGTATGAAATCTTTTTAATTTTCCGGAATCAATGCTTACATGATAAGTAGCATTAAGATAAGGAATAATCTTTGATGTAAGCAGATATGATGTTCTTGCTTTGTCATAAGGAAGAACAATTATCGTCTGATTTCCGTTGGCAACCGAAAATCCCGCATAAAGACCGTCGTCAAGAACAAAAACTCTTGACTGTGCAGGCACAAATGCATGAGTAGCAGAAAAGTCATAGTCCTCTTCCTGCGGACTCTTATTAAGTGTTGCACATGCCTTCTGCAGAATCTCAGTATCACAGCTGAGTTCAAAGCCGAATGCCTTTGAAAGCATCAGCTTTGTTGCTCCGAACTGTTCACGCTCAGCAATAAAAACAACAGCATGAGTATCGCTGATTGCCTTGGTTATCGACGCTGTGGCAGCCTTGATATCATCAAAGGACTGCACGTCACCTCTGTCGCTGAGATAATCGGAAAACACATATTTCAGCTCTGTTCTGAACCTTACGGCAGAATTATGCTTATCTGTTCCCAATAAAAAAAACTTTATCTTCATATTCTTTCCTTTTCTCTTTTATGTCACAACCAAATCGGTATCATCCTACAGAAGAGCTTACAGTTGCTGCAGGCTCCGAGGGGGTTGCTGCAGTCGGTTGTTCCGTCCGTACCGGTGCAGTGGTTTCAGGCACCTTTTCGGAAGAAACCGGTACTGCGGTCGTATTTTCTGCCGGACGTGTAGTTGCCGCAGGCTTATTTGCAGCAGAGCCGGGCTTTTTATTCGAAGAGCTGTTATTTTTACCGGCAGATGTTGTTTTGGCTTCTGTGGTTGCCGCTGCGGATGCAGCCTCTCCGAGATAGGGCGTTGTAAACTTTTCATAGGGATTTGTGAGTCCCAGATTATCATAATAAAGCTGGGGATAACGTGCGGAATTATTGAAGGTTACGGCTGAAGTATCTACCTCTGCGTTTTCGCCCTCTCTCACCTGTCTTGCAAATACAACAAGACGTCCTCCCTTAAAGATATCCTGATAACAGGTATATAAAGAAATGATTTTATCTTCCTTGTTAACATCAACACCGGTATTTATCATTGAACGCTCATATATACCGTCAATCATTGTCATAAAGTCATCCTCCGAGGAGAAATCCGTTATGAGATAATTGAACAGATGCCCTCTGTCCTGAGCAGAACCGGAGTTTGTGAGAATAACACCGAATATCTTCCACTTGGTTTTTTCATACAGGGTTTCGAGAGTAACAACAGGAGCTTCGTTATATCCCTCAACAGTCATATAGGTTGTAAGAACATTGAAGCCCAGCTTATCATGAGTATTATGACCGTAAATTATTGTATTTTTACTGAGTCCGTTCTTTGACATATCGGCACGGTAATCAACATATGGGTTTCCGTATCTGTTATATTCACCGTACATATCCTTCCAAAGATAGTAATTGGGGTCGTTTTTACTTTGCAACAAAGGCACCCACAGATTCTTTTCGGGAATACTCAGTGCACCGACAGCATCCTGATTAACGGCATAAATGCTTGCAAATTTGATAGACATCCCCTCAGGGAAAACCACATCGGGATACTGCTGCTTTATATTGTTCCACATATGCCTTACTTCAAACTCGGGCATGGAATCCTCATCAAGCTTTTCTATAGCTGTCTGTAAATCATTGAATATTTCAATACGTTCACGGTAACCGTGATAATAGAAAACAAAATAAGAAAGTCCCGCAACAAGAAGCAGCAATGAAACAAATCTGATTATTTTTCTGATTTTTTCTTTTACAGGATCCTTTGCAACAGGAAACGTTTCCTGCAGCATCCGTATGAAATACTGTTTTGAAAAATGAGTTCTGAAATAACCTGTAAAGGCTTCCTTGAAAGTGAGGCCGTATATTATCTCTTCAGGAGCATCGGCTCTTGCAATAACCTTTGCAGGCTCATCAAAACTGTTGATAATGTCTTTCACTTTTTGTCCTTCCGCCGAGTGTTCTTTTTCGGCTGCATCTTTTGTTTATTTTTCCCGTTTTTCTCTTTCTCTTCATTATCCTCAGAAGCTTCTCCGGCTTCATCGGAGCTGTCATTTAATTTTTCAAGATAGTTCTCTCCTGCAAACTTTTTCTCAGGAGTTTTCGCTGCAGGTGCAGCCTTACGTGAAGACTTTCCTTTGCTGTTTCTGACAGGTATCGTAGAAAAATCTTCATACTCATCAAAAACACTGTCTTCCTTTTCTGCATCATCAACAGCATCGGCAAGCTCAGGACTCATCCCCTTTTTAAGCATCTCAATATGAGCTCGTCTCTCTTCCTTCTGCTGCTGCGCGATACGCTTCTCTTCTTCAAGACGGCTTATTTCAGCAAGTCTTTTTTTCTCATCCTCTTCGCTTCGTTTGTTGTATTTATCAACAATTTCAGCTACCGTAGATCGAAGTCCTTTTGTTTCATCGGCAACGGTTTTAACATCCTTACCGTCATAAAGATAAACTCTTTTTCTCTTGTTTTCGCTGTCAGCCGTCTCATTTTTTTCCGGCAAAGCTTTTACGGATTCGTCAACACGGATTCTGTCTGTCACCTTGCCTACAGGCTGCTTACCTGCGTCCTTTTTTCCTTTTTTTCTGTAAGAGCTTTTTTTCTTTTTGCCGTTGTATTTATCATCAACCTTAAGCCAGTCTGTGTTTGATTCAGACGTCTGTTTTGACACCATGCCTGATTTGCCGGTATAAAACGAATCGTTTCCTGAAGCAGTTATGCTTTTGCCGCCAGATGTTTTTTCGGTTTTTCCGCTTGCAGCAACTTTATTTTTTTGAATTACGGAAAAACCCTCCGGAAAAAAAGGCTTTTTATTATCATTATAATACTGTGAGCTGTCGGACTTTCCTTCAAAATCATCATCCTTAGAAAGCGGATCAATATAAAGTGCCCCTGTAGGTGAAACAGGAACGGAGGGAGCATCAGACAAATCATCAATGAACGGATTTTTGCGTGCACGGTAAGCAGAACCTGCAACAAAGCTTCTGACATACGTGCTGTCACCTCTGAGCATACGGTCCTGTCTTGCTCTTTCAAGACGTGCAGCCTCGGCTTTTGCCTTTGCTTCCCATTCTGCATCATAAACAACTCTCTGCTCTGAAGCGCCAACGCCCATAGTAGGATATTTTACGTTTCCCGTAGATGTATACTCGGGACGCTGTGCCTCGGATGATGCTTCTGAATATATTTCTCTGAATTCATCGGGAATTTTTTCTTCGATGCGTTCATCAACGCTTTTTTCTCTTGTAAAACGGATGTCTCCCGATTCATATATAGCCTTATCACGGATTCCCGGTTCATCTCTTCTGTCAGAAAGGTCTATTTTTGAAGAAGATAAAATTGTTTCATCTACAATATATTTTGCAGCGAGTCCGTTGAATTCATCTTTGAACGAACCGTCGGAATTCAGAATTTCGGCAAGGATATCATCCACAGTAAGCTCGTCACCGTCATTTGTCTGAACATTGTTTTTATCAATATCAGCCATTATTATGCCCCTTTCAATAAACATTTTTTATCGGATCAAAATGCCGACCATATCTCATAGTCCTTATAAGGATTCTCTTTTTTGTTGAGGTCATACCACAACTGCGGCATTCTGCGGTCAGGATTATCCACGGCTGCAGACACATCAACCTCTTCACTTTCCCCGTAGCGCACAAGTCTTGCAACAAGAACAAAACGGGCATTTACCATTCCGCCCACATCAAGTGCATGGGAACAGGTTGAAAGAGTAAGGAATTTATCCGAAGGTACAACATCAACAGACGGATTCTGGAA
This sequence comes from Acutalibacteraceae bacterium, assembly GCA_045591055.1. GTDB lineage: Bacteria > Bacillota > Clostridia > Oscillospirales > Acutalibacteraceae > RUG806. The sequence goes on from JAZNSD010000012.1 coordinate 21,148, forward strand.
ATAGCTTCTGAAGGCAACCTCATTTGCAAAGCCCAGAGTTTTTTCATCAGTAAAATCATCATACCAGTAGTAGAACAAGGAATTATCATCCTCTTCTTCATATGCCGCGAGAAAAGCACCGATAATTTTCCATTTATAGTTACTGTAAAGAGTTGAAAGCTCAATTACCGGATGCTCCCTGTAATATTCAACATCCATATATCTGTCAAGCTCGGTAAACATACCGCGTTGCTGCTTCAGATAGTGACCGTAAAGAATAGTATTCTTGGAAAGCGTTCCGGTGCCGCCGGGAATTACCTTGTTACGGTAGTCCATAAAAATACTGCCGCCGACATAGTAATCTCCGTAGAAATCAGCTCTCAGATAATCATCGTGATTGTCGGTCTGAAGCACAACGTGATCTATATTTGTATCCGGAATACGTATCCACGCTACAGTATCACGGTTTTCGGAATAAAGAGGCTGAAAGCCCTCTATCATTCCATCGGGATACTGCACCTGATTATAATTCGGTGTAAGCACATCGGCAAGCACCTTATCGCTGCTGAAATATCCCTGATAGCCGTCTTCGGATTCAAAACGTGCCTCCTGCTTTATGGAATCATAGGGATCACCTTCATTGGTAACGTTAAGATAAATACCGATAAAGGCAACAACAATAGCATTGAGCACCCATAATGCGGAAATTATCTTTCTGTCTGTCGGGGTCATCGTTCTGCCCTTTGCCTTTGCTATATCTTTTCTGTCTGCGGCAGTGTTGTGGAGTTTGTCAAGATAAAGCTCTTTAGGATCAACATAAACCGTGCTTCCGTCAGACATAGATATTCCCTGATTAAGCAATTCCTTTTCAGGTATTTTTTCATTCTCTTTATTTTCCAAAAAATCACCTGCTGTTACAAAAAAATCGATATGCGTTATAAGTATAACATAAATACAAAAATAATACAAGTCTTTTATATAAAAGTAATAAATTCGTTTTTTTATCTTTACTATTTATTTATTTATGATATAATAATAAGCTGAGATAAAAATGAAAAGAGTAGCTCTATATGAAAAATTACACGGTATTATATAAATGTATCTTAATCCTATCCGCGCTGGCTTTAATTATTCTTACATTTGCTTCCTGCTCTCCCGGCTACAAGGAAAGCTCGTCATTTGCTATGGGAAGCCTTATAACATCAAAGGTTTATTCCGATGATGAAGATACCGCTGATAAGATAGCAAAAACAATACAAGCATCAGCAGCTCAGGCAGATAAGTCATTATCAGCAACCGATCCGGAGGCTGAAATCAGTTTACTCAACAAAAACAAGAAACTGTTTGCATCGGATTATCTTATAAGTGTAATGAAGGATACGATTCTCACATGCAATACTCTTGAAAGAAATGTTGATATTACCCTGGGCAATGTGACCTCTCTATGGGGATTTGCAACGGAAACACCCCGTCTGCCCTCTGCAGACGAAATAAGCCGCGAGCTTAAAAACAGGGATATAGAAAAAATCGCAATAGACGAAACTCTCGGCAAAATCACGATCAATAAAGACATATCGCTTGATCTTGGCGCATTCGGAAAAGGTGCAGCCTGCGATCATATTTACGATAATATAAAGGCTTATAATACTCCCGTAATAGTGTCATTCGGCGGCACTGTAATGGCATATAAATCCGGACCGTCCGGCGGAAAATGGAAAGTTGCGGTAAGAGATCCTTTCGGGGATGCATCCTCTTATTTTGCAACCCTGTCCCTCTCCCCCACAACATCAAAGCATGCAGTTTTTGTTTCCACATCGGGGAATTATGAAAAAACATTTACTGAAAACGGCAGGACATATCATCATATACTTGATCCCGAGACCGGTTATCCCGTAGAGAACGATCTTGCAAGCGTTACCGTGATTTCATCATCGGGACTTCAGGCTGATGCTTTATCCACAGCCTGCTATATCGGCGGATACAATGAAGATACACTAAAAACTCTTGACAGCTTTTTTGCTGAGGCTGTATTTGTATTCAAGGATAAAACATATGCTTATACAGACGGCCTTGAAGGCTGCATTGATATCAGCAATAAAGAATATATGGTAAAAGAGCAATGAAACATAGGCTTACAATAAAAAAAGCTGATATTGCAGTAATTGCATTTCTGCTTTTTATAGCCGCTGCTGTTTTTATGATTTCCGGTAAAAATGCCGACTGCACTGCAGAAATCAGCGTTGACGGAGAAATAATAAAGACAATTGAGCTATGGAAAAATGATGAAACCGTAACCGTAGATACAGGCAACGGTGTCATAATAAAAGCAGAGAAAAATGAAATCTTTTTCGTTGAATCGGACTGCAGCGGAAAGAACTGTATAGCCTGCGGAAGGCTTTCTTCTCCGGGTGATACGGCAGTATGCATTCCGAATAAAACAATAATAAAACTTACAGGAAATAAAAACGGCCTCCCCGATGCCGTTTCTTACTGAAATGAACAGAAAAAACAAAAAATTCAATCTTTTCAGACTCACGGCAACTTCAATTCTGTCGGCAGCAGCTCTCGGTATTTCATTTGCAGAAAAAATGCTTATGTCTGCACTGCCTCTTCCGATGGGAATAAAACCGGGCTTTTCAAACATCCTTGTGATGTTTACCTGCAAAACGCTGGGAATAATTCCCGCGCTTGGCATAGCTCTTGTAAAAGCTGCCTTTTCGGCACTTATGTCAGGTGCAGTATCGGGAATAATCTCGTTCACGGGCGGACTTTTCAGTATAGCTGCAATGTATATTCTTCAGAAAAGCTTACCTGATAAGCTCTCTTATACCGGCATTTCCGTAATAAGCTCCGTTATGCATAATATGGGACAGCTTACAGCAGCCTCTGTCATTGCGGGAAGCAGTCTGTTTATGTCATACACCCCGGTGCTTCTTGTATCGGGAACTGCATTCGGCATCGTAACAGGTATAATTTTCAATCATACAATGCCGTATCTTACAAAGCTCAGAATTTTCGATTTCAGGAAATTTAATAAATATAAAGAAAACACGGAGGAATGAAAGCATGGGCAAAATAAAACCTGATGCCATTCTAAAAGCAGTAAGCAAGGGCAGAGGCGGCGTTTATGTCGCACATAACAAGCTTACTGCAGAAAAAGAAACAGTGAGAATCACACCGCCGGAAATCGTTACGCTGCCGATGAGTCAGCATATCGGTGCTCCATGTACGCCTACTGTAAAAAAAGGCGACAAGGTTTATGTGGGACAGCTTATAGGCGACAGCGACAAATATGTGAGCGCACCCATACATGCATCTGTTTCCGGTACTGTTACTGCTGTTCAGGATGTCAAGCTTGCAAACGGAAAAATGGCACCTGCGGTAACAATTGAATCTGACGGAGAAATGAAGATGTTTGACGGTCTTGAGCCTCCTAAGGTAACAGACAAGGCAAGTCTTATAACCGCAGTAAGAAACTCAGGACTCGTAGGTCTCGGCGGTGCAGGCTTCCCTTCACATGTAAAGCTCAATACTCCCCCGGAGAAAGAAATTGATACTCTCATAATCAATGCAGCCGAATGCGAGCCATACATCACCGTTGATTACCGTGAATGCATAGAAAACTCCGAGAATATAATGAACGGTGTATATTTACTTCAGGAAATACTCGGGTTCAAAAAAGTTATCATAGCAGTAGAAGACAATAAGCCCAAGGCTATAAAAATCCTTAAGGAAATAGCTGACAGCGATCTTGACCACGGAAACAAAGTCCGTCTTATGACACTTAAATCCCGTTATCCTCAGGGTGCTGAAAAAATGATGGTTCTTTCCGCAACAGGCAGAAAGGTGCCTGCAGGTGCACTTCCTGCAGATGTGGGCTGTATTGTTATGAACGTTGCCAGTGTGGCATTCATTTCAAGATACATCAGAACCGGCAAGCCCCTTACAAGCCGTTCTGTAACTGTAAGCGGCAACTGCATAAAAACACCGCAGAACGTAAGAGTTCCCGTAGGAATGGAGCTTCAGCAGATAATAGATTTCTGCGGCGGCTTCACCGAAGAGCCTTATAAGGTTCTTTCCGGCGGTCCTATGATGGGTGCAGCAGTTGTCAACACTCAGGTTCCCCTTCTCAAGAGCAATAATGCGATCCTCGCATTCACCAAGAGCGGTGCCAGAATCAAGCCTGAAAGAGAATGTATCCGCTGCGGAAAATGCCATGAGGCATGTCCTATGAGTCTTATACCCACACAGATTGAAAAATATGCAAACATCGGTGACGCCGAAGCTCTGTCAAAGCTTGGCACATCAGTATGCATGGAATGCGGAAGCTGTGCATATTCCTGTCCTGCAGGCAAGCCCCTTGTGCAGCATATGCGCCTTGCAAAAGAAGTTATGAGAAAGGCGGGTGTAAAATAATGAGCGAACAGTTAAAACTCACCGTGAGTGCTTCCCCGCACACTAAAAGCCCCACTACCGTTACGGGAATAATGCTTCACGTAATTATAGCGATGATTCCTGCTGCTTTTGCAGGTATTATGGTATTCGGTCCCAGAGCAGCTCTCGTTATGCTCGTCTGCGTGGCAAGCTGTGTATTCTTTGAATTCATTTCAAGAAAAATAATGAAAAGAAAATCCTCTATAGGGGATCTCAGTGCAATTGTTACCGGACTTCTTCTTGCCTTCAATCTTCCCGTTTCGATTCCCTTGTGGATGTGCATTGTAGGCTCTCTTGTAGCTATTGTTGTTGTAAAGCAGATGTTCGGCGGAATAGGCCACAATTTTGCAAATCCCGCAATCACGGCAAGAATCGTTATGCTTGTTTCTTTCGCATCCGCAATGACAAACTTCACAATTCCCACTCGCTCATTTGCCGATGCCGTAACAAGTGCAACTCCCATGTCTCACCTTTCAGGTATTGATCTTTCCCTCAATGTTTCCTCTCAGCTTGATGCTCTTATTGCAAACGGCGATATTCCCGGACTTTTCAATATGCTCTTCGGTGTAAGAGCAGGCTGCATAGGAGAGGTATGCTCCGTAGCACTTATTCTCGGAGGTCTTTATCTCGTATACAGAGGCATAATAAGCCTTGCAATTCCCGTTTCATACATACTTACGGTTGCTGTGTTTATGTTTGCGGCTTCCGGCTTTAACATAACCTTCACCGCATATGAGATTCTCGGCGGCGGTCTTATTCTCGGTGCTTTCTTTATGGCAACAGACTATTCCACCAGTCCCATCAACAAAAAGGGAAAGATCGTATTCGGTATCGGCTGCGGACTTCTCACTGCAGTAATACGACTTTTCGGTTCTCTTCCCGAGGGTGTTTCCTATTCAATTCTTCTTATGAACATTGCAGTTCCTCTCATTGAAAAGGCAACTGCTCCCAGATTCTTCGGTTTTGTAAAAGCTAAAAAAGAAAAGAAAGAGGAGGCAGCATCATAATGAACGGTAAAGATGTAAAAGTAATTATAAAAACTGCATTATCTCTCTTTCTTATCTGCGTGGTAGCAACAGGACTTCTTGCAGCAGTAAATATGGTAACTGATCCCATCATTGCAGAAAACAATCTGAAGGCTGCTGATGAAGCCCGACTTCAGGTGCTTCCCGAAGCAAATGAATTTACGGCGGCTGCCACAGAAGACGGAAAAGCTTATTACACGGGAACAAAAGACGGCGAAACAGTAGGCTATGTATTCACAACAAGCGCGTCAGGCTACGGCGGTGCTGTTGAAGTAATGACAGGCATTAAAGCCGACGGCACAGTTTCGGGAATCTCAATTCTCACGATCAATGAAACTCCCGGTCTCGGTATGAATGCCGCAAAGGACAGCTTTACTTCACAGTACAACGGAAAGCAAGGACCCTTCACCGTGGTAAAAAACAGCGTTTCCTCAGACAATGACATTCTCGCAATAACAAGCGCAACAATCACATCAAATGCTGTTACAAAGGCTGTAAACGAAGCACTTGATATATATAATTCTGTAAAGGAGGGATAACTGATGGCAGAAAAGAAAAAATACAGCTTCACAAAGGAGCTTACAAAAGGCTTTCTTAAAGAAAATCCGGTTCTGAGACTGGTGCTCGGTACCTGTCCCACTCTTGCTACATCAACCTCTGTTGTGAACGGCGTAGGCATGGGAATTGCGGCAACGATAGTTCTGATCTGCTCAAACGTGGTAATTTCTGCGCTGCGAAAGGTTATCCCCGAAAAGGCACGTATTCCCGCTTATATAGTTATTATCGCTTCTTTCGTTACAATGGTTCAGATGCTTGTCAAGGCATTTGTTCCCGCACTTGATAAATCTCTCGGAGTTTTCCTCCCTCTTATTGTTGTTAACTGCATTATCCTCGGAAGAGCTGAAGCATATGCAAGCAAGAATCCCGTTCTTGTATCTGCCATTGACGGACTCGGTATGGGTATAGGCTTTACTGCAGCACTCTTCTGTATGGGTACAATAAGAGAAATTCTCGGAGCCGGCACATTCCTTTCGGGAATTGATACAATGCTCGGTGCATATATTGACCTCGGCTCCTTCACAGGCTTTGACTTCACCGATACACTTTCATCAATCGGTCTTGCCCCCATGACACTTTTCATTCTCCCTGCAGGCGGCTTCTTTGTATTCGGTATACTTATGGCAACAGCAAACAGACTTGCAGAAAGAAAAGGTCTTCAGAGTGCAACACTCAACGGCTGCAAGGGATGCCCCCACGCATCATTCTGTGCACAGTTTTCCTCTGACGACGAAGAAAAGGAATGCAAGAATGAAGAAAAAAATGTAAAGACAGAAGAAAAAGAGAGCAAGACTGCTTCTGAAATACCGGCAGAAAAACCGAAAGTGTCAGAAAAACCGGAAAAGACGGAAACACAGAAAAAGACAGAAGCACCTGAAAATGATGTTATTCCTGAGGTCGTTCCCGATTTTATAAAGCGTGACATTGAAAAGAATAAGGAAAAGGAGGATAAAGCAGAATGAAATTCTATATAGCTCTTCTTGTTATGGGTATCCTCACACAGAACTTTGTTCTTTCAAAATTCCTCGGCATATGTCCCTTCCTCGGAGTTTCAAAAAAGCTTAACACGGCAGTAGGTATGAGTGCCGCAGTTATTTTTGTTATGCTTCTTGCAACAGCAGTTACTTATCCTCTCAATGTTCTGCTTGTAAATAACGGTCTGGATTATCTTCAGACTATAGTTTTCATCCTTGTTATAGCAGCTCTTGTGCAGATGGTTGAAATCGTTCTGAAGAAGTATATGAAATCACTTTATAATGCCCTTGGCATTTACCTTCCCCTTATCACAACAAACTGTGCCGTTCTCGGTGTTGTTATTCTCAACATTGATAATATGACAATTTACAGTGCTCAGAATTACGGATTTTTACACTCAATGGTAAACTCCTTTGCGGCAGGAGCGGGCTTTATGCTTGCTATGGTTCTTTTCGCAGGCGTGCGTTCAAGACTTGAAACGGCAGATGTTCCCGATTTCCTCAAAGGACTTCCCATAACCCTTGTCTCTGCTTCAATAGTATCTCTCAGCTTTTTAGGCTTCACAGGTATTGTTGAAGGCATGGGACTTATGTAAGGAGGTGCCGTAATGAACGAAATATTATTCCCTGTTCTCATTGTTGCAGGCATAGGTCTTCTTGCAGGTCTTCTTCTTGCGGTGCTTTCAAAAATCATGGCTGTTCCCGTTGATGAAAAGGAAGAAGCTCTTACTGAGGTGCTTCCCGGTGCAAACTGCGGCGCCTGCGGTTTTTCAGGCTGTTCAGGCTATGCTGCCGCACTTTCAAAGGGTGATACAAAGGACACAGGTCTTTGCGCGCCCGGAGGCTCGGAGGTTTCGGCTCAGATTGCTGAAATCATGGGGCTCAGCGCAACAAGCATCACTCCTATGGCTGCTGTAGTGCGCTGTATGGGTAGTGACAAGTGTGCCGAAAAGAAAATGATATATTCAGGTGTTTCGAGCTGCAAAATGGCATCTCAGCTTTTCGGCGGTGACAAAACCTGCATATACGGCTGTCTCGGTCTCGGCGACTGTCAGAGAGAATGTCCTTATAATGCAATCAATATCTGCGACGGAATTGCAATCGTATCTCCCGAGCTTTGCAAGGCCTGCAAGCGTTGTGTTGCAGCGTGTCCGAAGAATCTCATTGAGCTTATGCCAAAGGAAGAAATCAAGGCTGCCGTGCTTTGCCGTAACCACGACAAGGGCGCACTTGTAAAAAAAGAATGCTCCGCAGGATGCCTCGGCTGTACAAAATGTGTAAAAACATGTCCCGAAGGTGCAATCAGCATGGATAACCTTTGTGCTGTTGTGGATTACGATAAATGCACAGGCTGCGGAAAATGTGAAGAATCCTGTCCCAATAATACAATAAAGCTTCTTAACACAAAATAAAGGAGATGCCTGAAATGAAAAGATTTATGGATGCGGATTTCCTTCTTTCCACCGAAACCGCAAAAAAGCTTTTTGAAGCAGCTGACAGCGAACCTATATTTGACTGGCACTGCCATCTGCCTCCCAAAGACATATACGAAAACAGAACTCCCCGCGACATAGCTGAGCTCTGGCTCGCAGGCGACCACTACAAGTGGAGAGGAATGCGAGGAGTAGGCATTGACGAGGAATATATCACCGGAAGCAAATCCCCTTATGAAAAATTCAAGGCATGGGCATCAGCAATGCCGGAATTCATCGGAAATCCTCTTTACCACTGGACCCATCTTGAGCTTCAGAGATACTTCGGAATATACGAAACTCTCAATGAAAAAACTTGCGATGAAATCTGGGAAAAAGCAAACAGTATGATAGCTGCCGGCGGTTTTACCCCCCGTGAGCTTATTGAAAAATCAAATGTATACTGCGTCTGCACCACAGATGATCCTGCAGACACACTCGAATATCATAAGCTTCTCGCTGAGGATACCTCATTCCGCTGCAAGGTGCTTCCCGCTTTCCGTCCCGACAAGGCTCTTGCAATTGAAGCTCCCTCATTCATTCCCTGGCTTGATACGCTTAAAAAGGTATCGGGCAAAAAAATCTCAACCTACAAGGAGCTCAAGGAAGTGCTTCTTGAAAGAATTGAGCTTTTCGAAAAAATGGGCTGCCGTGCAACAGACCATGCATTCACCCCCGTTCCTTATGTGAGAATGAACGATGAAGATATAGAAAAGGTATTCGCAAAGGCTGTGAACGGTGAAGAGATTTCCGGCTATGAAGCAGAAGGCTACAAAACCGAGCTTTTCCGTTTCCTTGCAAAAGAATACTATAAAAAGGGCTGGGGCATGGAAATCCACATCGGACCTATGAGAAACAACAACACAAAGATGTTCAGAAAGCTGGGGCCGGATACCGGCTATGATTCCATTGCCGACAATGAAGTAGCATATAAGCTTTCCCGTCTTTTAGACAGCCTTGATGTTGAAGACAGCCTTCCCAGAACTGTTCTGTTCACTCTCAACCCCAAGGACAATTATGTTCTCGGTACAATGCTCGGAAACTTCCAGTCATCAGAAGCCGCTTCAAAGATTCAGTTCGGTACAGCCTGGTGGTTCAATGATAACATTGACGGTATGAGAGAACAGATCAAGGCTCTCGGAAACCTTGGCGTGCTGTCAAAATTCATAGGAATGGTAACAGACTCCCGCTCCTTCCTTTCCTATCCCAGACACGAATATTTCAGAAGAATCGTTTGCGAATTCATAGGAAATCTTGTAGAAAACGGTGAATATCCCGACGATATGGAATTCCTTTGCAGAACCGTTAAGAATATTGCATTCGGTAATGCAAAAGAATATTTCGGATTGAAATGATTTAAGGCATAATTCAGTTTTATATTTTTTAATATAATCACAAAATACTTATAGGAGAATTGTGATGAACGTACTTCGATTTTTAACCCCTAAAATAGAAGTTGAATATATTAATATTGACAGTACGGTAAGACAGGGCCTGGAGAAAATGAAGTTCCACGGCTATGCTGCAATCCCCGTGATTGACGATGACGGCAGATACAAAGGCACCGTAACAGAAGGTGACTTTCTGTGGGCACTTTATAACAACAGCAATCCCGACCTTAAAAAGCTGGAGAAAACCGAGCTGAAAACCATTATAAGACACGACTATCAGCCTGTACAGGCATCTGCATCAATGGATGAAATTCTTTCCCGTGCATATTATCAGAACTTTGTTCCGGTTGTGGATGACAGAGGTGTTTTCATCGGTATAATCAAGCGAAAGGATATAATCAGACATCTTGCAGGAATCAAGATAGATCTGCCCGATATTCAGCAAATTGCCGTTCATGCTTAATAATTCAGAGCGCTGTGCAGATATGATATAATCCCCTTAAAGTAGACACTTGAAATAACCAAAAAGTTTCAAGACTACTTTAAGGGGATTTTTTTCTATGTCAAAAGCAAAAATAAGTTATGAGCAAAAATTAGAAACAGTATTGCAATATATAAAAGGAATC
>JAZNSD010000013.1:0-33610 GCA_045591055.1 Acutalibacteraceae bacterium
GGTATGAGATTTGTCATATTCACAGGTGAAGGTCATAACACCGTTTACCTTACAGGTAGCCTCGGTAGTGATTTCACCCTCATTCCACTTGTGGGCATTGTTATCAATACCTATAGTTTCATGACCTGATATGTACTTTTCACAATCATCACAGAAAACGCCTGCAGTAAAGCCTGTTTCAGAACAGGTTGCTCTGATTTCTTCTGTTGCTCTTGTGCTTACGTGATTGCTGCTGTCTGTGCCGAGGTCTTGAATTCGGGTGTGAGACTTATCATATTCGCAGGTGAAGGTCATAACACCGTTTACCTTACAGGTAGCCTCGCTAGTGGTTTCGCCCTCATTCCACTTGTGGGCATTGTTATCAATACCGATTGTTTTATGACCTGATATGTACTTTTCACAATCATCACAGAAAACACCTGCAGTAAAGCCTGTTTCAGAACAGGTTGCTCTGACTTCCTCTGTAGCTCTTGTGCTTACGTGATTGCTGCTGTCTGTGCCGATTACCTCGTGACCTGAAATATACTTTTCGCAATCGTTACAGAAAACGCCTGCAGTAAAGCCTGTTTCAGAACAGGTTGCTCTGACTTCCTCTGTTGCTCTTGTGTTTATGTGATTAGTGCTGTCTGTGGCGATTACCTCGTGACCTGAAATATACTTTTTGCAATCGTTACAGAAAACACCTGCAGTAAAGCCTGTTTCCGAGCAGGTTGCTTTGATTTCTTCTGTAACACTTGTGTTTTTGTGAATTTCTGCATTAAGTCCGAGATTTTCGGTTTTCTTATGGGCTGAATTATAAAGGCAGGTATATGTTTTTATGCCGTTTACGCTGCAGGTGGCTTCGGCAGTGATTAAGCCGTTGTCCCACTCATGGTTATTACTGTTAATTTCGATTATTGTATGTCCCGAAACATAGTTTTCGCAGTCAAGGCAATACACACCCTCTGTATAGCCTGTTTCTGAGCAGGTGGCATCAACTGCCTCAACAGTTTTTGTGTTCATATGAGCTGTGACAGGACGGATTTCTGCACCGCATACCGTACATTTCTGCCCGGTCGTGCAGGTGGGAGGAGTGCCTTCGGTGTGGCTCATAGTTTTTATAACCGTGGGAGCGCTTTGTTCACCTGCCGGAGCATACTCTGTTGCTGCCTTACGGCTGTAGAATGTATATTCCGTATCAGCCGAAAGGTTATCGAATACTGTGCTGTTGCTCCAGTCTCCCGTTGAAATTCTGTATTCATAACCGTCTGTTTTCTTTAATGTTATGCTGTTACAGGCTTTTGATGCTTCAACGGGCGCAAACTCGGTGTTATTTTTAGCATTTTGTACGGTAATTTCATTACTTATGATGCTTCCTGCAAAGTCATTTTTTGCAGTGACACTGACACAAAGCTTTTTACCTGCATCCGAAGCCTTTATTGTGTATGTCTGCTCATCTGAAACCGGAGTGCCGTCCAGTAACCACTGAATATCATATTCCGCATAAGACGGTGTGATATTGCTGAGATCAGCAAACAGAGTGCTTCCGGGGACCGCATCTCCCGAAATCGTTACACTGCCTGCTATCAGTGTGGGGGAGGAATCGGTCACATAAATACTGAGAGTTTTGGTGAAATCATTGTATTTACCGCTGAAGCTGAGGGTAATTTCGTGCATACCTGTTGAGAGGCTTGAAAGATATACATTTGTAAGTGTAAGAGTTGAGTCGTTGAAGCTATAGTGTATACCTTCGGTGAGACCGTCTATTCCCGTGAAGGTTGTACCGTTGAGTGCGATCTCAACGCTCTTGGCGCTTGGCCTATAAAGGTCAGTTTCAATAACCGATGTGCTGAGTGTGGGGGCAACATTTTCATCGGGTGTATATACAGCCTTACTGTCGGAAGGACTGAGAATTGCAAGGGATGATTTGTTGTTTGAGCTGTATAAATCCTTATCGGCTTCAACATATACCGTTACAACTGCGTCGCCCTCTTCATATGTTTCACCGGGAATTTCAATGAGGAAGGACTTTGTTTCACCGGGGCTGATGCTTCCGGCTTCAAGCTGTGTAAAGGGATCTGCAGGTGATAAGCTGTCACCGCGGTTTGCCTTGAGTATACAGCCTGTTGCGGTTTCGTTACCGTCGTTTGTAATATTGACAAGCACATTCTGTGAGCTTCCCAGCATTATCTGCTCTGTTGTCACACAAAGGTCGGGAGAAGTAAGGGGAATGCTGTAGCTCTTATGTTCCTTGGTCTTTACCGCAGGTGCTGCATTGAAGCGCATAGCTCTCATTTTTACGGCAGGCTCTGCTGTTATTGAGTAGCCCTCTGTGCTGAGCGTATCGGGAGCTGTAAGCCTTACATCAACATATTCGCTTTCGCCTGAATCAAGATCAACTTCAACAGGGGCAGAGGATATTATATTGCCCTCAGCATCCTTTAATATAACATTTGCATACTGCGAATGTACGGGAGCATTATTTACAATGCTGATTGCAGCATCAAATTCTTCTCCGGGAGAAATGCCTGTGCTGTCAATGAGCGCATCATTTACATACAGCTCCTCGGTGGGAGTGAATGCAATACCGCCGATTGTACTGTCAACGCTGAACTCTGTTTCGCTTGTGAAGGTCAGATCGTCTTCTCTCATTACAATGATAAACTGACCGTCACGGTAGTCGAGCGCATAGGCGCCTACATAATCCTCGGATTCTGTAAGAGTTATTGCATCGTGCCACTTTTCGCCGTCATATGTCACCGCGCGCACACATCCGCCTGTTTCATTAAGTGAAAGATATGAGATTGCATACTTATTTTCCTCATACTCAATGAACTTTGCATCAGCGGTTGCGCTCATTTCGGGCACTTGAGCAAATACCGTGCCTTCATCTGCGGCAGAGGATATTGTTATTGCCCTTCCGTTGCAGAAGGCGAGAAGAACCTCCTTGCTGTCGATATTAACAAATTTACAGTTTCCTCCGAAGCCGGGAATTTCCTTGGTGATAATATTCTTATCTGTATCGATCAGATATAATTTTGAGTCATAGGGTGTTTCGACGAGATTATCGGAGTCACTTGCCACCGCAATATACTGCTTGCCGTCAAGTGTGCCGATGTCAAGTCCTGTTACACCGTTAAGACCTGCGGCAAGCTGAATCTCATCACTCCATTTTCCGTTTTCGAAACGGCTCATATAGATGCTGTTTGAATTGTCGAGAGTGAGAGGCTTGCCGTTTTCATTTCTTACCCACACTGCAGTAGGGATGCCGTCAATAACAGCAAGCTCGGCTGTTACATCATAGGCGCTGTTTTCCGTCAGTCTTTCGGGGGCGTCGAAGCTGCCATTATCCTTATTGTATTTTGCAACATATACATCCTGATAAAGAACACCCTCTTCCGCTGTATCTACGCTGCTGTCATTGGAAGCGTTTGCCTGTGTGAAAGCTACATAAATATCCTCTGAATCGGAATAAAGTCTGAAATTGTTATCAAACTTGTTGTCACCGGGTTCAACGGACTGAGGCACACTCCAGGTGCCTGCCTCCTTATCAAATACTGAGAATACAAGCTCCTGGGAATTCTGAAGCTCAAGATCGGTGTTGAGTCTTTCAAATACCATCATTACAGTATCGTCCGTTGAAGCTATCTGCGGACGGCTGAGATTGGAAAGGTCAGACTGAAGTGAAACATTTTCTCCTTCGTCAACAGCCGCAGTGTTCCATAGGGACGGCTCAAGCATTTCCAAGGGCTTATAAAGAGCGGTATCATAAAGCTCCGGTCCTGTCAGCATTCTTTCGGCAACTGTTTTTTTCTTGTTTCCGAAGGTTACCTCGCCTTCAAAAATGGCATATTGCTGATGCCAGAACAGAACTTTTGCATATACACCGAATTCACCTGCAAGGGTCGTTATCAGGGACGGTAAGCTTGTACGTATGCTTCCCTTGCCGTAAACACCTGCGCTGAAGCCCTTTACACCTATGCCCAAGCTTACCTTTAGTGCTGCCATAACATCGGTTTTGAATAAAACCCTGAATTGTTCATCGGTTACATAATCCCTTGTGCCGCCGACCGTTACTTCAATTTCACCCGTTAACGATATTTCAAGTCTCAGCGGTACGAAGACAATATTCCACGTAACACCGAAGTCATAGGAAAAGCTGAGCGCAAGGACGAGACAGAATTCCTTTATAAAATCCTTCTGATCGCTTGTGCGTCCGACTTTGATGTAGCCTCCGACATCTCCTTCGATAGCAAATCCTGACACGGCATCCTCTCTCAGACTGAACATTTTATCCTTGCTTTTCTTTTTCTTCAGGGTATGGATAATGTCGCCCTCGTCTTCGGTATTGTTGGCACCCACGTAATATTTTACGCAGTCCTTCAGCTGCTCCTGCTCGAATTCCACACCATAGAGGATATCATCAAGCTTTAAGTCCAGAGAAATACTTTTCAGTATATCAACACCGCTGCCCTCAAGAGAAATTTTATCTTCGGGGATTTCTACCTGCTTCTTGTTGAATTTGAATTTGTCTTTGTTGTCGTCTTTTTTTGATAACTCGAATCCCCAATTGACACCACCGTCAAATACCGTGATATTCAACGGCACAGGTGCTTCATTGCCTTCCTTGTCGGTTACTCTTGCGATGACCTTTTCACCCGGAGTGAAGTTTTTGTGCAACCTGATTGTTACTTCTGCGCCTTCATCTTGGTGCAAGGAGGCTCCGGAAACTTCAGAGCCCTCCACAACCGTGTCACCGGACATAAGCTCTACCTTTTCTACGTTGTCTGAAAGAGCTTTGAAATTGAATTTTACTTCTTCATAGGAGCCTACATTGAATACTGCAGGCTTTACCCCGGTATCCTCATCGTCAACCGTGATTTCAATAAGATCCTTTTGTGAAACAAGCGAGAATATAATAACAGGTGAACGGCGGGAAACTGTCAATTCTTTGCCTGTTTCCAGATAGGTCTCACCGCCGGGGACTATTTTAAGTTTCTGCGCTTCTTCTCCGGGGTAGGCAAACAAAGCTATACCGTCTTCGTTTGTTTTCGCAGTTTTATTACCGAGAGTGACAGCCGCTCCTTCAAAGGGGATGCCGTCGGGCGTAACCGTCATAATAATGATCGGATATGCCTCGTCTGAATTAAGCTGTGAAATGAGTGAATATGTATATGCGGGATAACCCTTCCAAAGATAAGCCGACACCTGATTTTTCCACGCAGTGTTTGCATCAGGATATGCCACGGCAAAGGCATCAGTCTCGCCGAAGGGGGAGCCGCCTGTGCTTTCGGGCGGGTCGGATTTGAATTTTGCTCTTGTGAGACGGGAATTACCGGCGAATGCATTTTCACCTAAGTAAGAAAGCTTTCCTTCAAGCTGTACGGTTCTGAACGCACAGCCGTCAAATGCATAGTTCCCTATGCTTTCAAGGCTTGCAGGGAGAATAATTGCTTCAGGCAGGGAGACGCAGCCTGAAAAAGCATTGTCTCCTATACTCTTAAGTCCCTGACGGAAGCTGAAGTCTTTTAATGAAGAGCAGTTGTTGAATGCACCGTTGCCGATAATTTCTATGGGGCCGAGTGTGCTGAAGGATGAAAGCGAGGTACAGCCTGCGAAGGCGTGGTCGCTTATTTTGCTGATATTGGAATTAAAGGGTACGCTTTTCAGGGCAGAGCAGCCCGAGAATGCACTTTCGGGAATTGACAATATCTTATCGGCAAAGCTGACGGATGTGATTTCTTTGTTGCCTGCAAAAACACCCTGAGCGAAGCCTCTTACAAAATAAAGCTCTCCGTCCTTAAAAACATATCTCGGGACAACCACATCTCCTGAGCCTGAAAAGGCTTTTATAGTTACGCTGTGTGTTGAATCGTCGAAGCTTTCCTCGTCATAGATAAATCCGAGATTATCCTTGTAGTTTTCATCAACCGTAGACATAATCTCACCTGTGGTGGACCTGTTCTTAAGAGGAAGCCCGCCGAAGCCCGTGTCAAGATAATCGATCCAGCTTTCCTTCATGTAGAGATCGGTAACATAAACCTCTTCAAGAGGAGTGTTATGGAATAATTTACTGTCTTTTGGTATGACGGGAGCTGTTTCACAGGAAAATGTGAGGCTTTCTAAGGCAGACAAATTGAAAGCATTGGAGTCTATACTTGAAACACTACTGCATTTTTCCAAATGTATCTTTTTTAAGTTGCTGCATCTGAAAAAAGCCCACTTTCCTATAGAGTTTATATCAGCGCCTTCATTGAAATCTACTTCCGTAATATAATAACAATATTCAAATGCGGATAATGCTATATCTTTAACAGTTGAGGGAATTGTAAATACTGATGCTTTTTTGAATGGCGGATATGTGTGAAGCAGACTTCCTGATTTGTTGTATAATACTCCGTCTATATCTTTGTAGTACTGATTTTTGCTGTCAACAGAAATGTTCCCGAGAACCCCGCAAGCAGCAAAAGCTCCCGGAGCTATATAAGAAACACTTGCAGGAATATTGATTTCATTAAGTGAACTGGTTGAAAATGCGCCAGTATCTATATGAGATACGGTTTGAGGTATGTCAATATGTGTAAGTGAGTAGCAACCAAAAAAAGCTGATGAATTTATTTTTTTCAGATTTGAGGGAAGTAAAACATTTGTAAGAAAACTGCACTGTGAAAAAGCAGACGAAGGAATTTCTTCAAGCGAACTGTTTGCTGCAAATGTTACACTTTTCAGTTTGGCGGAATTCATAAATGTATATTCACCCATATGTGCCAGGGTTGGCGGCAATTCTATACTTTGAAGATTTTTGCAATTATAAAATGCAAAATCGCATATTGATTCCAATATACCGTTATCAGTATAATCTACAGAAGTAAGATTCTGATTTGCGTAAAAAGCGTACTGACGGATTGATTTTATTTTTTCTCCGATAGTATACGAAGTTTCCGGTTTTGCAACAGGATAAGACAAAAGCTGTGACTGATCTTCTGAAAAAAGAATTCCGTCACAAGATGTGTAATGGCAACTTCCTTTTTCTACATAAATATTTTCCAGGGATTGAAAATCGTAGAAAGACAGAGAATCTTTGTAATTGAGTGTGTTAGGCAGCGTTATGGAAGTAATTGTTGAATTACCGGTATTGTAACTGGAAGAAGGTACCAAAATATCTGTTACATAAAATACCCTATCGTTGTTCAATACAACAATACGGGGAATAACAATACTGTCATTACTTTCTGTGTATTTGTACCAGGTAGCAGTCTGATCTTCAAAGTAATAATGGTATTTGAAGCCGTATTGATCCATATCGTTTTCACCAATAATTGCAGGAGGACAAATATCTTCTCCTGTATAAGGTAATACGGAAACTCGATCCCATCCGTTTTTGAAATAGTCAAGCCAACCTTTCAGCTGATTTAAGTAAGGGATTTTTACACTTGAAACACCTGAATTTACAAATCGGTTATCACCGCCTGTGGGTGGCTTCGGGGATAAAAATATTACTTCACTCAGATTCTGACAGCCGTCAAATACATAGTACCCCATTGTTTTTATTTTGGCAGGAATACAAATTTCCGACAATGCTGTGCATTTATAAAAAGAATAATTTCCGATAGATTCAAGAGGAGAAACAGGTGAAAAATTGATTTTAGCTAACCATTGATTGCTTGAAAAAGCATAATCAGCTATATGTATGACGGTTTCAGGCACAGTAAAGTCGGAATCCGTTTTATTTGCAGGATATATTAAAAGCTCGGTTTGGTCATAATTGTATAAAACATTGTCAACTAAAGAAAGATAAGGGTTGGATGAATCCAGATAAATGTTTTTCAGAGGACAATTATAAAAAGCCGTCGGACTGATAAGTTCTAAGTTAGCAGGAAAGCTTACAGAACTAATGGATGTATCCGAAAATGCATCAGCAGCAATAGATTCAACAGAGGGCAATGAAACAGAAGTCAGTGCGGAGCAATTAAGAAAAGCATAGTTTCCTACAGTTTTTAAATTTTTCGGAAATCTGACAGAAGAAAGGTATTCACAATCCATAAATGATGAATAAGGAATTATAGTCAGATTATCCGATAATGATACAGATTCCAGGTTATAACAAAGTGCAAATACACTGTCTCCCATACTTGTTACGGAATCAGGTAAAGAGATTGAAGAAAGATTTTCACAGCAATAAAAGGCTTCATCTTCTATACTTTCCAATTTGTCCGGGAATGTGATGTTGTCAAGATTTGTGCATTCTTCAAATGCTGCGATATCTATGTAGGTTAAGTTTGCCGGAAGATGTATGGTCTTTAAGCTATAGCATCGTAAAAAAGCAGATTTTCCGATTTTTGTAATAGAATCCGGCAAATTATCAGAGGTCTCTTTATTAGTTTTTGAACCTTTTTTTACAACCTTATAGCTACCGACCTTCTCAACATTTACAAACTCAAGAAAAGCCAGATCACCGATACTTGTTATTCCGTCGGTTAAATAAATCTCTCTTATACTTGCCGAGTCAACATGCCATGAAGCAATTCCTGCATAAGGCATATCGCCACTGCCGCTGATATATAATTTTTCGCTTTCGATAGACCAGGACAAATTTCCTAACGTGCCCGAGGCGGCGCTGGCGGTTGGGTTTATGGCGTCTGAGAAGGAGTTGAGAGTGCGCATAATTCTGCCGAAGTCTATTTCGGGGAATTTCATGCCGACAAAGCCCGAGAGGGGGGCGGCGGTTATTATGGTTATTGCGCAGAGGAGTACGGATATTGCCTTTTTTAAGCTCTTCATAATCAAATCTCCGTTCTGAATTAATATTATTTCGCTTTATGTAAATATTTGCCGTGAATCTTATACAAATTTCTTTGATTTTATTAAAATTCTGCAATATAATGAAAAATATATATACACAAGAAAAGTAGCATATTATATATTTTTTGTCAATTAAATACACGCATATTTCTTTATGGGATAAAAATATTTTATTTCTAAACTTGACTTATCTGAGATTTTTGGGTATATTAATATAAAATTGATACTAATTGATACTAATTTGTATCAATATTGCTTTTATTGACGGGAGTCTGTATGGATACAAGGATTTTTATGCAAATGCTGAAGGATAAGCATTTTACGGATTATAAAAAAATGAAGTATAAGTACAGCGGAGATTTTAATGAATTTCTGTTGCTTGTGGGGGAGCTGTACCATAAGCCTTTGTCTCTTCCTGATTCCTGCGGGAACGACATTGTTTATATGGAAGATGTGGCTTCAATCAATCACAGCACGGTCAGGCTTTTATTGCAGCCACGGGGGCAGCAATACGGAGTCAGGGCAGCAGAAGAGGAGATTGTTGCAACCTATGCCATAGAGAGTATTGATTTCAACCGTGACAGTGTGCGCAGAATTCTGAAGGGGCTGGCACCTACGGATGAACAGGAAAACAGAATTGCAGGTATCAGGCGCGGCATTGAATTCATTTCTGATATTTCAAATAAGATAACGGAAGAAAACCTTTACAGACTTTATATGATGACAGTAGGGGATTTTCTCAGCGGTGATGAGAAGCTTAAGGATGGGAATTTTTACAGGCATGATGCAGTTTATGTTATCAGTGACCGTATTGAGCACTCGGGAGCAGACTGTAAAAAAGTGCCCGGACTTATGAAGTCTCTTATTTCATTTGTTAATGAGGAAGACGGTATAAACTATCTGATAAAAGCAGCCATTATTCATTTCTATATTGCTTTTGTGCATCCTTATTTTGACGGAAACGGCAGAATGGCAAGGCTTGTACATCTGTGGTATCTGATTCAGAAGGGATATCAGTCAGCATTGTTTATTCCGTTTTCAAGCTGTATTGCAAAAACAAGAAAAGCATATTACGAGGCATTTACACTTATTGAGGAAAATAAAAAATACAGCGGAAAAATTGATGTAACACCTTTTATTTTATACTTCACGGAAAATGTTTATAACAAAATGAATGAAGGTGTTGTTTCAACAGATGTGCTGTCAGTCTATAGTCAGGCAGTAAAAGACGGAATGATAACTAAAAAAGAGTCACAGCTCTGGAAGTTTGTTTTGTCTTATTACGGTACAGATGAATTTACTACAAAGCAGCTTGAAAAAGATTTCGGCAATGCGGCATATGCGACCATAAGAAGCTTTGTTCTGAAATTTGAAGCAGCAGGTCTTCTTTCCTGTATACGGTATGGAGCACGTCACAGATACAAAATCAGAATTCAGTATGATGATTGACAAAGGTTCGTTTTTTGTGTCCCTCGGGAAATGACATCAACTCACTAAATTATGATTTACGTATTAAAAACAGTCACATCCCCTTTTGTTCAAGTGGGGATGTGACTGTTTGCGTGTTGTGTGTTGTATTTATCAGTCGCCGAGGAGGCTGTAGTATCTGCCCATCCAGTAGGGGAGAAGGTAGATGTAGGGCATCTGGGCTCTCATGCCGTTGGCGTCTGTGCCGGGGAGTGTGGCGGTGCGGTTTACTGTTTTTGAGTTGATCTCAATGAATTCTTCAGCACCCGAATCGCATACAAACTGGTTGCCGTCGTAGTGAACAAGCACACGGGCGGAGTATTCAACAGGGTATTTAAGCTGAGGAGGACAGCCCATTTTTTCAGGCTCATAGTCCCATACGATGTCTTTTCTGTGGCTGTTGTAAACGGGCCAGCGGATAAGGTCGAGATTCATTTCGGAAAGGCTCTTTGCCGCATTTTCAATGTCGCAGCAGTTGTCTGTAAGAGCACCGTAGATTATGTTGAACATAGGTGAACGCTCAACTCTTTCGTAATCAAAATGGTGAGTGAGTCCCATTTTGAAAATTTCCTTATGAGCGCTATTATCCGTGTAGACAATAAGAGGATAGATATTCGTAAAGTCGAGCTGGTCGTCGATGTGAGCAAGGTGTGCATCCTCTACCTTATACTGCATACAGTTCATTGCATAGTGGTGCTTTTCTATGAGCATCTCATAAACCTTGTTATACTTTTCATCGCCTGTTACGTGATAGGTTGTTTTTAAGAAAGAGAGAATCTCAAGAGAGTTTGTACCTCTTTCATAATACCAGCGGTCGTCGTTGTTGAGAAGATCGGGCTCCCAGTTTGCCCAGGTGGTGGGAACACCGTCCACATCGCAGAGGTGGAAATTATTTTCTATTATATGGTCTGTGATTGTTTTTACAACCTCGGCAATTCTTTTCTTTTCCTTCTTGTCGGCAACAAGATCAAAATATATGCCGTAGGCAAAATAGTGGCCTGTCATTTCATCGGAGGAGGTTTCTCCCAGCCATTCGCAGTCGGGATTGTTTTCGCAGAAGTGCCATTCCTCGCGGTTGCCGGTAGCAAAGTTTTCTTCATGGGAATATCTTGTTGCTCTTGCGGTGAAGCCCTTTTTGCCTGTGACCTCAGTGAGCTTTATCATAGCTTCAACGGCTTTTTTTGCATTTTCCTTTGCTTTTTCGTCACCTGTTACCTTGTAGCGGAAGCACTGTGAGGCGCAGTAAAGACCTGTGAAAAGACCGTCGTTGTCGGAATTTGGAAGCCAGCCTGAGTCGAGGTCGCCGTATTTTCTAAGCTCTCTTGAAACCTGATAGCCCTCGTTGCGGGTGAAATATTTAACTGCCATTTCATCATAATGGTTTGCCTTTTCCTCAAGGGTCATAAGACTATTGGTAATAACACTGATTCCGCGGGGAGTTACTGCAGCGATTGTGCCCTTGTCGGAAACTGCAAGCTTTGTGACCGTGGGATGCATAAGCCATGCACCGTAGGAGAAATAGCTGATTTTTCCTTCAATAAGTGTGATAACACCTGTGTTTGTTGCAAAATATTTCTTGCCGTCTTCTGCAAAATACATATCGTTGAAGGAGCCTGCAGGCACGCTGTAGAAATCGTTGCCGTTGTACCAGTAATTTCTGCCGTCGTATATATTGAGTCCTTCATCGCTGCCAACCCATAAGTGTCCCATACCGTCAAGGGCGAGGCAGTTTACCTTCTTTGAAAGCACGCCCGACATATCGGGAGTGATCTCCGCAAAATGACGGCGCTTGCCCTTCATTGAAAGAAGCCCCTCTGTGGTGCAGCCTATGTAAACGGTTTCACCGTATTTTGATTTGTTGTCCTTCGCTGCAAGACATACCGTGTCCTCGGGAATGCCCACAATTTTTGTGAATTCGCCGTCGGAAAGAAGATAAAGCTCCTTCTCTGTTATGAGCCACATGGATTTATCGAGAGCAAGGGAAATATCAAGCACCTTGCTGTCGAAGGAGGCAAGCTTTCTTATCTTTCCGTTTTTCAGCTCACCGAGATTATTTCCCGATGCAACAAAAAGTCTGCCGTCACAAGAAAACAGATTGTCTGCCTTAAGGTTCAGCTTTTTGATTTTTCCGTCGGCATATTCAAAAAGAGTGCCCCCGGATGCTATATAAAGACATTCACCTTGAAAAGCGGCTGCTGTTACATTTTCGATATCAAGTCCGTTTTCGGAGGTGATGAATTTTTTGTCATACTGTCTGAACTGACCGAAATTAAGAGTATATTTTTTCATACTGCTTCTCCCTGAAAATATTTTCTACATTCTACCATATTATTCTTTTTTTGTCGAGATATCTTTATTACAGATTGACAGCATTTTCATTGAGGAGGAACTCATACAACCCCAAGTGCAGTATTCCGTAGTCATCTGTCCAGGCTTTCTGATATGTTTTTGTTATAATTATTTTTTTGAAAAAATCTTTTACATTTTTAAGCGGTCTCAATTCTGCTTCTGCCTTTTCGGCTTCGCTTATATTAAGTGCTGACTGAATGTAATATCTTTTTGCTCCCATATTTGCAACAAAATCTATTTCACACTGTTTTTTTGTTCGCACGTTGTTTTTGGTTTCGCTTATATCGACAACACCTACATCAACAAAGTATCCTCTTTGTAAAAGCTCATTAAAAATAATGTTTTCCATTATAAGAGTTTCTTCCTGCTGTCTGAAGCAGAGCCGTGCGTTCCGAAACCCCGGATCTGTGCAATAATATTTTGACGGATATTCAAAATATTTTTTTCCTTTGACATCATATCGCTTTGCATTGGTAAATAAAAATGATTCTGTAAGATAATTAAGGTATTGAGAAACCGTTGTGCTTGAAATGCTGATATTTTTAACGGATTGAAGAGTTCTGGAGATTTTTGCTGCATTGGTAAGTGAGCCTGTTGAAGAACACAGGTCATCTGTCAGCTCGGTAAGAATATCAGGATATTTTATACTGTAGCGTTCTTCTATATCCTTGAAATATATTTCGTCAAACAGTCCTGTGAGATAATTCATTTTTTCTGTATCGTTTTTTTTCAGCACAGTCAGAGGCAATCCTCCGTATAAAGCAAAGTTTTCATAGGCCTCTGCTTTATCGCCGCCTGTGTAATCATAGTATTCTTTGAATGACAGCGGAAAAACCCTTACCTCATCACCTCTTCCTCTGAAAGCAGTCATAACGTCTTTTGTCAGCATTTTTGAATTGCTGCCGGTAACATAAATATCTGTATTTTTAAGTCTCAGCAAGCCGTTTAACACATTATAGAGTCTTATTTCTTCAGAGTTTTTAAGCTCTTCCTTTGTTATTGCATACTGAACCTCATCAATGAAGATATAATACATCTGAGAATCTGAAATCTGTGAACGGATGTATTCTGAAAGCTTTGCAGGATCTCTGTAATCAAGCATAGTATCGTCATCAAGTGCTATAGTGATTATGTGTCCTGCATCTGTACCGTTTTCAATAAGATAATCATAAAAAAGGTTGAAAAGCAGGTAACTTTTTCCGCATCTTCTTATACCTGTAATGACTTTTATCATACCGTTGTGCTGTTTGTTTATCAGTGTGTCCAGATAACTTTGTCTTTGTATCATAATACTTTTGCCAACCTTTCTGTTTGAAAGTTGAGTGATTTGCACCTAAGTTTCAAGTAGAGTATACATTATCTGACTTCAAATTGCAAGTCTTACTTGAAAGTTGGGTGATTTGCACCTAAGTTTCAAGTGGAGAGTAAATTCTGTAAAAAATATCATCCGCACTATAGTTTAGTGCGGATGATGAGCTTTATGCCTTTTCGTACATAATTATTTCTGCCTTGGGGGCTTCGTTTATTGTTATATCAATGCCCTGAGTCATAAGCTGGGCACCTGTTTTTGTTATGATGCTGTCAGGTGTGTCGTAGTTATATACATTGTATGTGCTGCCGCTTTCAAGACCGTTGAGTACAAGGTGATATGTGTTTTCCTGTACGTTTTCTCTTTTATAAATAAGAGCCATACCGCTTTGGGCATCGGTATCAAACTGCATTGCAAGATACTTATCAGTGTCGGTTTCGCCGTCGGCAAGGGGATAGTAGTTACCGACCATATGGGGTCTTATTGAATAATAATCAAGAAGCTGAGAGGAGGAGATTATGTTTGTTCTTACCGCATATTCTCCTGTTCTGTAAGCACAGGTGCCGTTATGGACAAGCCAGAAGGAAATACCGTAGGTCTGAGCCTGGGTTGCTTCAAAAATGTCGTCGGGAGTGCCGCCGTTTTCATCCGCACAGTTGTAGTCCGTTCTCCAGAGCGGAATACCTCTTCCTATAATTTCGATGTCGAGTCTTTTTCCTCCCGAAGCGCATATGTCAATCATAAGTCCGGGACATTCTTCAAGAAGCGTATCAAGGAAACGGTAGAGATTTGTTACATAATGATTTTCGGTAATTCCCTTTCTGCCGTCTTCCCACTCTTTATCAGCAAGCTCCCAGCGGGGAAGCCAAGGGAAATTACTGTCCATTCTGAAGCAGTCAACACCGTTGTATCTTATTGATTCAACAATCACATCTGTGATGTAATTGAGACTTTCTTCATTAGCAAGATTTACGTATACAGTGTCTTCATCTGATTCGTTTCTTATACACCATCCCTCATGCTTTATACATTCGTTATAAACATCAGTACCCTTACAGGCTCTTTCGGGCTCATACCATAAAAGGAAGCCTACGCCATTTTCTCTTGCTGTGTCGGAGATTGCTCTGAAACCGTCGGGGAAGCGCTCGGGGTCGGGAATCCAGTTGCCGACGCTGTCACTCCAGTTTGTGTTGATTTTATACCAACCTGCATCTACCCAGAAGTAGTCCAGTGAATATTTCCAGGCTTCGGGAACATTTCCGATATTTGTAATGATCTGTTCTTCTGTGATGCCCGGAGTTTCAACTCCGAGACCTGCGGTTGCAACCTGCTTTGTGCCCTCGGGATATACACAGTCAACAGTGAAATCGCGGAATGAATTGAAGCCTTTGAGAGCATTGTCGTTTTTGTAGAAGGTAATATTTACAAGGGGCGAACGGATTTCTTCACCGGGCTCAAGATAGCCTCTGAGCTTTTCCTGCTTAGCCTTGACATTTACACTGCCGTCAAGGTTTTCCTTGAAGGAAGCAAACCACTGACCTGTCCAGCCTACCGAAACCACTGCGCCGCAGTCTTCACCGTTCAGATTGAAATAGGGAAGGAAGGATTCTGTTCTTCCGCCGTTTGCGGTGTATTTCATCTCAATGGGGCAAAGCTCTGTTTTAAGAAGCTCGAAGTCATCGGGAGCAGGATCTGAGCCCTTGCTGAAATAAAGCTCAGAGTTTTTGCCTGTGTTGATTTTACAGTCGGCAGCATAAAATTCTGAGATGACCTGAGAATTTTCATCGCCTTCATTTTTTATATATACAGTCCATTCGCAGGATGCGTTTTTATCGTATATGGTGGCTTCAACAACAGCTGTCAGGGGATGCTCCTTGTGGGTAAGGGTGATATATGTTGTTTTACCTGCGCGGTGAACAGCTCCCTCTTCGCTTTCTTCGCTGACGCTAAAGGTCCAGTCGTCGGTATTGTTTCTGAGACTTTTTGTGCAGACAGTGAAATTATAAGCGGGAACATTTCCGTTTTCCGGTGCATAAAGAATATTGTCCTCATACCACTTGCGGCAGAGCTCTTTTTCTTCATCAGTTACGGCATATTCGGATGCATCCATAGCTTCAAAGGATATTTCTGAGGTTGCCCCTATGTCATAAGCTGCACGGTCAACCCAGAATTTGAAGTTTGAATCCTGCACCGCAAAGGAGGAGATTACAAAAAGCAGAGACTGAATAACTGCTATGATAATACGCATAAAAATGACCTCCGGTAATTTATAGCAGTACTTTATCACATTTTACGGAAATTTTCAATATTAACTCGAGAATAAGTTTATATTTAACGGTTGATAATAGTCTTAAAGGAGTGAAGCTTATATGAAATCATTATGGACATCTTCTGCAGAGGCTGAAATATCACCCCGGCTTACGGGAAATATTTCAACGGATGTGCTTATTGTCGGCGGCGGCATTGCGGGGCTTCTTTGTGCATATAAACTGAGTCAGGCGGGAACGGACTGCGTTGTTGTTGAAGCTGATACTATAGGCAGCGGCACAACGGGAAATTCAACAGCTAAAATAACATTCCAGCACTCTCTTATATATGATAAGCTCATAAAGCAGAGGGGCGCTGAGACAGCGAAAAAGTATCTTGAAATTCAGAAAAAAGCCTGCAAGGAATATGAAAGGCTCTCTGAAACCATAGACTGCGGCTATGAAAAAAAGGATTCATATGTCTACTCTTTGTCGGACAGAGAAAAAATTGAAAAAGAGGTTTCTGCTTACCGCATACTCGGAGAAGAAGCAGAATTTGTTGAAAGCACCCTTCTGCCCTTTTCTGTTGCAGGGGCAGTCAGGATCAGAAATCAGGCACAGTTCAATCCGATAAAATTTATTTGCGGTATCAAAGAAAACTTAAGAATTTATGAGCGTACAAAGGTGAAAGAATTTCTTCCCGGACGTGCGGTTACAAAAACAGGGGAAATAAAATATAAAAAGGTTATTATTGCAACTCATTTCCCCATAATCAACAAGCATGGCGGATATTTTCTTAAAATGTATCAGCACCGTTCTTATGTGATCGCTCTCACAGGGGCTCAGGATGTTAACGGAATGTATGTGGATGAATATGAAAAGGGGATGTCCTTCCGCAATTACGGGGATTATCTTCTTATCGGCGGAGGAGATCACAGAACAGGAAAAAAAGGCGGAAACCGTACGGAGCTTGAACTGTTTGCAAAAAAATATTATCCGTCGGCAGAAACAAAGTACAGCTGGGCAGCACAGGACTGTATCACCCTTGACGGTATTCCTTATATAGGTAAATATTCCGCAGAAACTCCGGATATGCTTGTGGCAACAGGCTTCAATAAATGGGGTTTTTCTTCCTCTATGGCTGCAGCTTTAATACTTTGCGATATGGTGCTCGAAAGGGAAAATGAATATGCCGGTGTTTTTTCACCCTCAAGAAGCATATTGCATCCGCAGCTCTTTGTGAATATTTTTGAATCTCTTGCCGGAATTCTGACACCGACCGTTCCCCGATGCCCGCATATGGGCTGTGCACTTAAATATAATCCGTATGAGCATTCCTGGGACTGTTCCTGCCACGGCTCAAGATTTCAGGAAAACGGTGAGCTTATTGAAAACCCTGCAACAGATGATATTAAAAAAATCAAAGGATAGCTCCGCCGGGGGAACTATCCTTTTTTGTTAGATATTCTTTCTTTATCCGCCTGCTGCGGGAGAGAGAAGCCATACCTCACCTGTTTCGGGAAGCTTTTTGCCCTTTCTCATACATCTTTCACCGTCTACATAAACGATGGCATCCTTGAATTTAAGCTCCTTGTGAGGCTCAAGTGCGGCATTTCTTTTTTTCTTGACTGCGGAGGTGTCCTCCTCCTGCTTTTTAAGGTCTTCAAAATATCTTTTTTCCATTATTTCAGATATTTCTTCAAAAATACCGTTTACGGTTTTTGCGCTTGTGTTATGCTCGGAAAGTCCTGTTGTGGAACGAAGAACACCGAAAATCTTAACCTTTACCATAAGGATATACCTCCTTTATACATTCGGGGATACGCACACCGACTTTTTTGAGAGTTTTGAGTGTGGGGGCGCCGTCCTTCCAGCCGCGCATTGCATAATATACGCCCTTCATCTTATCAAGAGGCACCTTTGTTCTCTTATCACCGGGCACCTGCTCTTCATCGGTAAGCCGCTTGGGGAGAGTGTCGGTGTCTGCGCCTACGGGCAGACCGAGAATAATGTTAGCAAGTCTTTCGGTATTATAACCGAAGTTTCCGAAGGCTATGAAGTCACCTACGGTAAACTTTGTGCCTGCAGCTGCATTCATAACTCTGGGATACTGCACAAGAGGAATATTCACCTTAAGCATTTTAGGATTCTTTGAAACAAGATAAATAACGGGAGTTGAATATTTGAAAACAGTCTGCACAAATCTTGTCATAAGAGATGTGGGCTTGCCTACAAGGAAGTGGGGAAGAATTGCATAAGATGTGAATACACAGAAGCCTGCTGCAGAGGCAGCCTCCATAACATTCTGGAAGGTTACGGCAAGACCTGCCTTGCCCTTGGGCGTGTAGGCATCAAGATTAAGTCCGAGACCTTCGAGAACAACCAGGTAGCCTGCATTGAGGTGGCAGCCGCCGCGGTTTGAGGTGGCATAGCCGAGTCCGTGACCTACAGCACCTCTGGGCTCATATGCAGCAAGCTCCATGCCCTTTGCGTGAATTGCAAATTCCTTGCCGCCGAATTTTTCACTCATTCTTCTTGTGCCCTCTGCAAGCTCTGCTCCTATACCGCGCTTATATGCAATATCGTGGAATACCTTGCTGAGCTTGTCGGTTTCACCGAAATGAAGTCCCGAATCCCATAAGCCTTTTTCCTGAAGCTCCATAGCGAATGCAACAGAGCCGGCTGCAGAGATAGTATCAATGCCGAGCTCGTCAAGCTCATAGTTCCATTTGATTATCTTTTCAATATCATCATTGAGGAGGTTTGGGCCTAAAAGACCGAGAGTTTCAAGCTCGGGGCCTTTTATATTCTTACCCTCATATCTTACTCTTCTTTCGCATTTCATGGGGCAGGAATAACAGCCGCCGTTTCTGATAAGATGCTTTTCTGCCAGCTCTTCACCGGAAACCTTTTCGAAATTTTCAAATCTTCCGTCACCGAAATTCTTTGTGGCGAGGATTCTGTGAGCCTGCATAGGTGCTACAAGACCTGCAGTTCCCAGCTTTGAAAGCTGAGCGCCTGTGATAGGATGCTTGAGAAGTGTTTTTTTCCACTGCTCGTTTATCTTTTTAAGTCTTTCGGGATCGTGTATTTCAGGCTCCTTGTTGCCCTTTGCCGTGATTATCTTTATGTTCTTGTCACCGAATACGGCACCTACACCGCCTCTGCCTGCAGTTCTTTCACCTGAGAAAACGCAGGAATAAAGCACCTTGTTTTCGCCTGCGGGACCGATAACAAGCTTTCCTGTTGAGGAGGGAAGCCCCTTCTGTGCTTCGCCTGTAAGCTGACCGGCACGCTCGGGTACATCGTGGAAGGTAACATTTTCATTTTCAATTTCGATCCAGGTGAGAGTGTCGGCTCTTCCTGTGATTATCATAGCATCCCAGCCTGCTTTTTTAAGACGTCTGCCGAAGGAGCCGCCGCAGTTTGAGGAGGTGAGAATGCCCGTGAGAGGTGAAATGGTGGAAATATTGAATCTTGTGGATGAGGGAGAATCGCAACGGGTGAGAGGGCCTGTTGTGATAACAAGCCAGTTGTCCTCATCGAATGCTTTCATTCCCGGCTTTATGTGATTGAGGAGAATGTCGGCAGCCATAATCTTACCGCCGAGGGTTCTTATTCTGTCCTCATCTGTCCAGGGAAATTCGCTGACCTCTTTTTTTGTAAGGTCAACAAAAAGCACATGTCCCATATATGCCTTAAGCTTAGTCATCTTGTTTCCTCTTTCTTTTATGTATTTTGATATATAACGCTGTTTTTAGTCAGTTTTTTTGTTTGATTACAAGCTCTGAGAAAGTATCTTTGTCATAAACGGTGAGCTTTCCTCCGAGGGAGGTGTCCTTTGTCAGAAGGTACTGTATGCCGACGGCAGCCTCAAGTGAGCCTATGATTCCTGCTGCGGCACTGATGTTTGACAGTGCCCTTTTTCCGTCAAGCATTCCCGCAGCATCCGGAGAGGGGGTAATGCCCGGAAGATATAAATATGTTTTTCCGTAAAAGCCGTCAATTCCGCCCATCATGAGAGGAATATTATTTTTTTCGGAAAAGTCTGAAATCGCTTTTCTTGCCCTGCTGTTGTCTGCAGCAAGAAATATCATATCACATTCCCTGAGCTGAGCGGGAATATTATCCTTCGTGATTTTTACGGACAGTGCAGATATCTCCGTATCGGGAGCATATTCTTCGAGTTTTTTCTTTGCGACAGCGACCTTTTCCTTTCCGACATCCTTTACCGTATAAAGAAACTGTCTGTTTAGATTCCGGCTGCTTATTTTATCAAAGTCGCATAGTATGAGCTTTTTTACTCCCGCACCTGCCAGGTGGACGGCTATATTACAGCCGAGACCTCCCGCACCGATAACCGCACAGGTGAATTCGCTGAGCGAAAAGCCCTGTATACTGTCTTTACTCATTTGTAATTCCCTCCGCAGGACTGAGTGTTTCCCGAAAGGGTTTCTATAGCATGGGGGAGAACCGGAAGAACGACCTCAAGAGATTCCTTTACGGCTTTCGGTGAGCCGGGAAGATTTATTATCAGCGTTTTCCCTCTTATTCCCGAAACGGCTCTTGAAAGCATTGCCTTGGGTGTGATTTTAAGGCTTTCGTATCTTATAGCCTCGCTGATTCCGGGAGTTTCTCTTTCTATCACAGCTTTTGTGGCTTCGGGTGTGATGTCTCTCGGGGCAAAGCCCGTTCCGCCTGTAGTAAAAATTATATCACAGTCTGTTTCATCGCACATATGAATGAGAGCGGCGGCAATGTCCTGAAGCTCATCGGGTACTATTCTGTATTCTCTTATTCTTCCTTCCTCTTCAAGAAGAGAGCAAAGAAGAGGTCCGCTTTTATCCTCGGCTTCGCCTCTTGAGCAGCGGTCGCTCACCGTCAGAACAGAAAATACCATAGTGTCACCTCCGCACAAAATTATACAAATATATAATACACATAAAAGTAATATTTTACAAGGGGTA
This sequence comes from Acutalibacteraceae bacterium, assembly GCA_045591055.1. Lineage (GTDB taxonomy): Bacteria > Bacillota > Clostridia > Oscillospirales > Acutalibacteraceae > RUG806. The sequence continues at coordinate 21,120 of JAZNSD010000013.1, forward strand.
TTACTGCTATTTTATATTTTTGTTGATTTTGACATATGTTTTATGTATAATAAAGCCGAAGTGTTTTTTCTTCGTTTTCCGAGTCCGTTTTTCTAAACAGAATTTCTGCATGAAAACCGAGACCGTGACCGAAATTTTTCCCATCGGTCAAAGGGCAGAAGGGGGAAACCCGTTTGCCTTCCGTGTTTGAAAAGGAGTATGACGAAAAATGAAAAAGCTTCTCGCACTTTTAATGGCACTTGCTCTTGTTCTCTCTTTTGCTGCCTGCGGCGGCACGGCAGAAGAAACAACAGCAGCCGAAGACACCACAGCCGCTGAAGCACAGTCGGTTGAAGCTCCCGAAAACACCGTTATCCGTATGTCCACTACCACATCTGTAAATGACTCAGGACTTCTTCCTGCGATCCTTCCCGTTTTTGAAGCAAAAACAGGCTACACTGTAGAGGTTCAGTCAGCAGGCACAGGTGCCGCTATACAGAAGGCAAAGGACGGAAATGCAGATCTTATTCTTGTTCATTCAAAGGCTTCCGAGGAAGAATTTGTGTCTGAAGGCTACGGTGTTGAAAGAATTCCCTTTATGTTCAATTTCTTTGTTATCGCAGGTCCCAAGGATGACCCCGCAGGCATCAAGGACAGTGAAAATGCAGCAGCAGCCTTTGCAAAGATAAAGGAAAGCGAAAGCAAATTTATTTCCCGCGGTGACGATTCAGGCACACACAAGGCAGAGCTTAAAATCTGGGGTGACACTGCTCCCGATGCAGCTTCTGACAGCTGGTATGTTTCTGCAGGTCAGGGCATGGGTGCCTGCCTTACAATGGCAAATGAGCAGAATGCTTACTGCCTTACAGACAAAGCAACCTTCCTTTCAAACAAGGATTCCCTTGCAGGTCTTGATATCCTTCTTAATGAAGGCGACGACATGAAAAATACTTATTCCGTTATCGAATGCAATCCCGATAAGCTTGAAGGTGTGAATACCGAAGGCGCAAAGGCTCTTATTGAGTGGCTCACATCCGATGAGGCAGACGAGCTTATTGCAAAGTACGGTGAAGAAGAATACGGTCAGGCACTTTTCACAGTTATTGCCGAATAAACCGTGAATAATTTCAGTGAAGCTCTGGAGATGCTCTTATCTATGGACAAAGAGCTTATTCAGATTATAGGCGTAACTCTCAGAATGTCTTTTTTCAGCACACTCATTTCATGCCTCATAGGCCTGCCGCTGGGGGTGCTTATTGAGAAAAAATATTTCAGGGGAAAAAGCCTTATAAAAAGAACAATAAGCACATTTATGGGCCTGCCTCCTGTGGTGGCAGGTCTTATAGTCTATATGCTTTTCACTAAATACGGGCCCTTCGGCTTTATGGGACTGCTGTTTACTGTTGAAGTAATGGTAATAGCCCAGGTAATGCTTATAACGCCTGTTGTGATATGTCTTACCTCCTCTGTGGTATCCGTTACGGGTGAAACTCTTTCGGAAACCGCAAGGGGGCTTTCTTTGTCAAAGGGCAGAACCCTTCTGCTTTTTATCGTGCATAACCGCCGTGCACTTATGAGTGTTGTGCTCACTGCCTTCGGAAGAAGCATTGCCGAGGTGGGTGCTGTGAGTCTTGTGGGCGGCAATATCCAATGGAAAACAAGAGTAATGACCACAGCCATACTTCTTGAAACTAATAAAGGAAAGTTTGCCTTTGCTCTGGCGTTGGGAATAATACTGCTTTTTATTTCCTTTGCCGTTAATTTTTCTGCTTCACTTCTTACGGGGAGGAGAGAAAATAATGATTGAAATTAAAAACGTCAGGAAAATATATTCCGCACGCACCGTGCTCGATGTTAAGGAGCTTAAAATAAAAAAAGGCGAGAGTGTTGCTCTTACGGGGGCAAACGGCTCGGGCAAGAGTACACTTCTTAAAGTGATAGCAGGCGTTATAAATTATGAGGGCATAGTGACTGCCCCCGATAAGATTCTTTATATGCCGCAGAAAACAATGTGCTTTGATATGAGCGTGCTTAAAAATGTCACATATTCCCTTAAGGGAAATAAAAAAGAAAATGAAGAAAAAGCGATGGCGGCACTCGAAAAAACCGGTATCGCCGATTTATATAAAAAGAACGCCCTTACTCTTTCGGGAGGGGAGTCTGCAAGGCTTTCTCTCGCAAGGCTTCTTGTGAAGGACTGCAGTGTGCTGCTTCTTGATGAGCCCACAGGCGCTGTGGATGTGGAGGGCACTGAAATAATCGAAAAGGCGGTAAAGGAATATATCCGTGAAAAAAATGCCGCTCTTGTTATTGCCACCCATTCCCCCTTGCAGGCAAGGAGGATGTGTTCAAGAGTTATAATGCTTGAAAAGGGTGTGCCCGTTGAGGATTCGTCTCCTGATGAGCTGATTCTGAATCCCTCAACGGAATTCGGGAAAAAATTTGTTGATATGTGGAGATACTGATATGCTTAGTGTAGTTACTGCCGAAAATGCGCTTGAAATACTTGAAACTGCTTTTTCCCGTTATGATGACATCGAAAAAACAGATATTATGAATGCTTCTTCAAGAGTGCTTATGAGGGATATTCTTTCGGATGAATATATTCCCGCCTTCGACAGAAGTGTGGTTGACGGCTTTGCCGTTAAAGCCCGTGATACCTTCGGAGCAGGTGAGAATATGCCTGCCATGCTCAGCATAAAAGGCGAAATACTTATGGGTGAAGAGGCCTCAGAGGGTATTAGCGCAGGGGAATGTATGAAGATTTCAACAGGCGGAATGCTCCCTCCCGGTGCAGACAGTGTTATAATGTGCGAGTATACGGATGAAGGCTTTGACGGAATGTGCCTTTGCTACAGAAGTGTTGCGGTGGGCGAGAATGTTTCCAGAAAAGGTGACGACGTAAAAAAAGGCGACACCGTTCTGAAAAAAGGAAGCGTTATTAATTCAAAAAGCACAGGCGTGTTAGCAGCTCTGGGAATTACTGAAATCGACTGTGTGAAAATGCCCGTGGCAGGGATTATTTCAACAGGTGATGAAATTGTGGACTGCAGTGAAAAGCCGGGAGCAGGCCAAATAAGAGACGTAAATTCCGTGCTTATTTCCTCAGTTCTCAGAGAAAACGGTGTAAAAACTGTTAATTACGGAATCGTGAAGGACGTAAGAGAAGAAATTGAAAATACTTTTCACCGTGCTCTTTCAGAGTGTGATATGGTTTTTTTGTCGGGAGGCTCTTCAAAGGGTGAAAGAGATATGACGGCAGAGATAATCAGCGAAAACGGAGAGCTGCTGTTTCACGGCCTTGCCATGAAGCCCGGGAAGCCCACTATCGCAGGAAGCTGCAGCGGTAAGCCTGTTTTCGGTCTGCCCGGACATCCTGCTGCCGCTTTTTATGTTACAAAAAGGCTTGTTATTTCCTTTATAAAATATCTGACGGGAAATAATTCCCCCGAGAATAAAGGTGTTTATATTCTCGGCTCGGATATCCCTTCAAATCACGGAAGAGAAGAAATCGTGCCTGTAAGAATAGAAGATTCAAAAGTATTTCCTCTTTTCGGAAAGTCGGGTCTTGTGTCTCTTTTAAGTATGAGCGACGGTTATATCGTGATCGACCGCAACCGTGAGGGTGCTTTTGCAGGCGAGGAAAGTGAGGTATTCTTTACACGATGAAGCATAAATATCTTGATAATATGCCTCTTCAGGAGGCTAAAGAAAAATATATTTCTCTTCTTGAGAAAAACGGTTTCGGATATAAAACCGAATGTGTGCCCTCCCATATGGCATCGGGCAGAGTGACCTCAAGAGCCCACTATGCCCTTATATGCTCTCCCCACTATAATGCTTCATCTATGGACGGAATTGCCGTAAACTCGGCGGATACGTTTTCAGCTTCGGAAAGGGAGCCTGTGACACTCACTCCGGATAAATATACCGTGGTTGACACGGGAGATCCTCTTCCTGAAAATGCAGATGCCGTTATAATGATTGAGGATGTTATTTCTGACGGTGAGGGAAATTCAAAAATATATTCCTCGGCAAAGCCTTTTATGAATGTCCGACAGATAGGCGAGGATATATGTATGGGAGATATGATAGTTCCCTCCTTTACTGAAATTACTCCCGCACTCACGGGGGCGCTTCTTGCAGGGGGAAATCTCAATGCAGAGGTCATAAAAAAGCCTGTGTTCGGAATAATCCCCACGGGAGATGAAATTGTCCCTCCCTCGGAAAATCCCGCAAAAGGCGAAATTATTGAATTCAATTCCTCCGTTTTTTCTGCCATGCTTTCCTCCTTCGGTGCAGAGAGTGTGGTTTATCCCATTGTACCCGATAAAAGGGAGCTGCTTGAGGAGGCACTGAAAAAAGCCGTGGGTGAATGCGATGCAGTGCTTATGCTTGCAGGCTCATCTGCCGGCAGAGACGATTACACAAAGGATATAATCGCAGAATACGGGTCTGTTGCTGTTCACGGTATTGCCGTAAAGCCGGGAAAGCCTGCCGTACTCGGTGCTGTAGGTGCGGTGCCTGTTGTAGGACTTCCGGGTTATCCTGTTTCTGCTGTTGTGATTATGAATGAGATCGTTTCTGAGGTGCTGTCCTTTTACTATAAAAGTGAGAGAAGAAGAGTTCAGACAGTAAAGGCAAAAACAGGCAGACGCATCAATTCCTCCCTGAAGTATGAGGAGTTTATACGTGTTACCCTCGGAAGGGTCGGAGAAAGCCTTGTTGCCGTACCCATATCGGGCGGTGCAGGTGTTATCACGAGCTTTACAAAGGCAGACGGTATTTTAAGAGTTCCTCAGAATCTTGAAGGAATTGAAGCGGGAGAAGAGGTTTGTGTTGAGCTTATCTCCGATATTAAGGCTGTTGAAAATTCTCTTATCGTAACAGGAAGCCACGACCCTGTTATTGATGAAATAAATGATATTATGAAAAGAATGCCCGGAGGCTTTTCTCTTACATCCTCACATGTGGGAAGCATGGGTGCGATCACTGCGCTGAGAACTAAAACAGCGCATATGGGAGCCATACATCTTCTTGATGAATGCACGGGCGGATATAATGAAAGCTATGTAAATAAATATTTCCCTGACGGCAGAGTTAAGCTCGTAAAGGGAATAAAGCGTGTGCAGGGACTTATGGTGCAAAAGGGCAATCCTCTGGGAATACATGACTTCGGAGATATCGTGAAGGGAACCTATATAAACCGTCAGGGAGGCTCAGGCACGAGAATCCTGTGCGAATATCTTGTGAAAAAATATTCACTTGATAAAGACAGCATAAAAGGCTATTATAATGAAGAATTCACTCACACTGCAGTTGCTGCGGGAATTAAAAACGGCAATGCGGATATGGGGCTGGGAATTTATTCTGCAGCAAAAATGTATGACCTTGATTTCATACCTGTCTGCGATGAGGAATATGATTTCATAATTTCCGAGGATGCATTCGATAATGAAAATGTTAAGCTTTTCCTTGAAATCCTGAAAAGTGATGAATTCTCGGCACGTATAGAAAAGCTTGGAGGATACGGGATATGAATTTTTCGCATCTTGATAAGGACGGCAAGGCTTCAATGGTGGATGTGGGAGATAAAGGCATCACCGAAAGAAAAGCCTCGGCACGGGCTGCCGTAAAAATGAAGGAGGAAACCCTCAGGGCTATACTCGACAATCAGCTGAAAAAAGGAGATGCTCTTTCTGCTGCCCGTATTGCAGGAATTATGGGCGGGAAGAAAACAGCGGAGCTTATCCCTCTTTGTCATAATATACCCATTGATAAAATTGATATAGAGTTTGAAAATAACGGAAAGGACGAGCTTTATATTGTTTCTTATGCAAAATGTACCTATAAAACAGGTATTGAAATGGAAGCTCTTACAGCGGTGAGTATTGCTGCTCTCACCGTTTATGATATGTGTAAGGCGGTTGACCGTGAAATGGTGATAAAAGAGATAAAGCTTCTTGAAAAAACAGGCGGAAAGAGCGATTATAAATATGAAGGATAGCTTCGGCAGAGATATAAATTATCTCAGGGTATCGGTTACAAAAAAATGCAATCTCAACTGTTCGTACTGCGGTCATAAAAAAGACAGCACCGGGAATGAACTGAGTGCTGATGAAATCGGAAAGCTTGTGAGTGCCTTTGCCCGTAACGGCATAAGAAAGGTGCGTCTTACAGGCGGAGAGCCGCTTATGAGAGAGGATATAACCGATATTGCACGGAAAATAAAAGCAACCGACGGCATTTCAGCCCTTTATATAACAACAAACGGGATACTCCTCGGCGGTATGGCTAAAGAACTGAAAAAAGCCGGTGTTGACGGAGTGAATATAAGCCTTGATACCCTTGACAGAGAAAAATTCAGGCTTCTTACGGGAACGGATAAGCTTACTCAGGTGCTTGAGGGTATAGAGTCTGCACTTGAAGAGGGCTTTTCATCGGTTAAAATAAACAGCGTTCTTGTAAGAGGAAAGAATGACGGCGAAGCAGGTGCGCTTATGGAGCTTGCAAGAAACAGGCCGATTGATGTGCGCTTTATAGAGCTTATGCCCTTTTCGGAGCAAGGCTATGATAAAGGTCTTGTCGTAACGGGAGCGGAGCTTCTTGCGGCTGCCCCCTTTCTTATGCCTGATACCGGAGTAGCTGAGGGTGCTGCCTTGTATTATAAGGCAGAAGGCTTTACAGGCAGGATAGGCTTTATAAATCCCATAAGCCATAAATTCTGTGCATACTGCAACAGAGTGAGGCTTCTTGCAGACGGACGGCTTAAATTGTGTCTCGGAAATGATCTTACGTATGATCTGAGACCGTTTATAAATGATGAAAAAAGGCTTTCAGAGGAAATTATGAAGGCTTTGACGGAAAAGCCCCTTGCCCACCGCTTTGACAGCGGAGAAAAATTCAGGGGACTTAATCTTATAGGAGGATAGACTATGGCGAAGGTATTATCGATCAATATAAGCGAAAAAAAAGGAACACCCAAAACAAAGATAAATCCCGGTGTTCTTATTGAGGATTTCGGATTTGAGGGTGATGCACACGCAGGTAAATGGCACCGGCAGGTGAGCCTTCTTGCAAAGGAGAGCATAGATAAATCAAAAGGACTTCCCACCGACGGTCTTTGCCACGGTGTTTTTGCCGAAAATATTACAACTCAGGGTATTATTTTACATACTCTCCCTGTAGGCACCGTTCTTAATATCGGAGAATGTGTGCTCGAAATCACCCAGATAGGAAAAGAATGCCATGACGGATGTGCCATAAGAGAGCTTGTGGGTCAGTGTATAATGCCCAGAGAAGGTATTTTCTGCAAGGTTATAAAGGGCGGAAAAGTCTTTGAAAACGATGAGATCACGGTCTGCGGAAAATAACCGGCAAAAATTACAGGATTACAGTTAAGGTTTTGATATGATAAAAAAACAGAAATTCCGATGGTCTATGCTCGGGGTGATATTCTCCCTTGCAGGACCTACTATATTAGAGCAGTTTATGCAGACTGCCGTTCAGTATATTGATACTGCCATGGTAGGCTCGCTCGGAACTTCGGCTACGGCTGCGGTTGGTGCAACCACCACGGTAAACTGGCTTATAGGAAGCACGGTATCAGCTATAGGTGTCGGCTTTTTGTCCTATATAGCAAAAATGCACGGTTCGGGAGAAATGTATCTTGTGAGAAAAGCAAGTGCCCAGAGTGTGCTTGCCGTTTTGGTGTCGGGAATATTCTTTACTGTTCTCACATTATCATTAAGCGGTATAGTACCTGCCCTTATGCAGGTGGATGAGAGCATCAGAGAGCTTGCTTCAACCTACTTTTTTATAATCTATACACCTATGCTTGCAAGAGCGGCTACTATTATTTTCGGTACTGTGCTGCGTGCTGCGGGGGATACAAAAACACCTATGTATGCAGGAATTGCCGTGAATACCGTGAATGTAGTGCTTAATTTTCTTCTCATATATCCCACACGGAAAATCGGTATGTTTACCGTGCCCGGGGCAGGACTGGGGGTAGTTGGTGCTGCGATTGCAAGTGCTGTCGGCTTTACCGTCGGCGGAATAATTATTACTTATGCATTATGGACGCATCCTGTATTGTCCCCGAAAAAGGTTTCTCTTAAGCCGGACAGGGAAATTCTTGCTCCCTGTCTTAAGGTCGCATTCCCCAACATGCTTCAGCGCTTTGCGACATCAGCAGGTTATGTTGCCTTTGCTTCAATGATAAATTCTCTCGGAGAGGTTGCAACAGCAGCCCACACGATAGCAAACACTGTAGAATCAGCATTTTATATACCGGGTTACGGAATGCAGACTGCTGCCGCAACCCTTGCAGGCAATGCTCTCGGTGCGAAGGATAATCGGAAAATGCAGGAATTTGCCCGCATGAATTTACTTGTTGAAGTTATTCTTATGATTATATCGGGTAGTCTTCTGTTTATTTTTGCTCCCTTTATGATGGATATTTTTTCCGATTCGCCCGAGGTAATAAGGCTTGGCTCGTCAGTGCTTCGTATGGTTGCCGTATCCGAACCCTTTTACGGTGTTTCAATCATCATAGAGGGTATGATGCAGGGCGTAGGCAGAACAGTAAAGCCCTTTGTCTATAATTGCATCGGCATGTGGGGTATCAGAATTGTGGGTACGTTTATATTTATAAATTTCTTCTCCGGCGGTCTTATTTCTGCCTGGGGCTGTATGATTGCCCATAATATGTTTTTGTTTGTTCTGTATTTTATTCATTGGATAAGCGGAAAATGGAATCCGCTGAACAGTAAAGCGTAAATAAAAAAAATCCTGCTTCGGTTGAGGCAGGATTCTTTTTGTCAGTTTTTGTTATTTGTTATAGCAGTGTTTACGGCTCTCAGCAGCGAGCTTTTGTTTCCGGAGGGAAGATCGCAGGTGTAGTGCCATATCATAACACCGCCGAAGCCGTTGTTGATTGCAAAGTCTGTTTTGTCTTCGATCACATCGGGCGTATTGAACCAGAAGGTTTTGTCTGTGGCCTTGTCGTAATAAAAACCGTTCTCATCCAGCTTGTCGTAATAGCCGTTGTAGGCATACCAGTATGCGCCCCGGTCTGTGGGACGGGCATAGAAGGGAAGACCGAAGTTTACCTTATCAAGAGGAATACCGTTGAGTGCACAGTTTCTGGCATAGCTTTTGCAGATTTCGGCAGTTGCGTGTCTTCCGTCTGCGTCGTAATTGTCATAAAGCATAAGCTCTATATAGTCGACAGCCTTATATGCCTTTGTGTTAAGTCCTATATCCCAATCGGATACGGCAACACCCAGCTTTTTGTCAGGTATCTCTTTTCTGAGAGAAACAAGGAATTTGTTGAATGCCTTCCAGGCATCGTGCGTTATTGGATATTCGTAGTCAAAATGAACACCGTCAAGCTTATAATTATCAATGAGCTTTTTTATGTTTTCTTCAAGCACTCCGCTTCTGAATGCCTCGGTGTGAAGAGCTGCCTGATAAGCCATCTGTTCTGTGTATATATCCGAATCACCGTATCGCTGAGGGCCTGTGAGATTTATTGTGATAATAATTTCCCTGTTTTCTTTTGCCGCGTTTATGATTCCGAGTGCCTTTTCTAATGTCTTTTCATTTACCGTGATGCTGCCGTCGGTATCAAATCCGGCACAGCCGAAAAGAATTATATTTGTTATGATGCTGAGGTCTTCTTTATAAAAAGAGTCCGCGGTGATGTTTTCGGCAACTACATAGGATGTGACTCTGAAAGCCTCGGTTTTTTTACCTAAAGGAACTTCAAATCCGAACATGCTTGCCGCAAAGCTCAAAGAAGCCATAAAAAAAGCAAGAATTCTCTGTAAAATCATTTTACCATTCTCCTTTTATAAAATCATTTTATCATTCTCTTTTTATAAAATCATATCTTAAAAAGCAGCAGAATGCAAGTTATTTTTTTGCGGGTGAATAAACAGGAGAAAAATTCAGAAAATATTTCCGAGGTGATTTTATGCATTACTTATGGACATTTGCCGTCGGCGGGGTTATATGTGTTCTGGGACAGGTGCTTATTGACAAAACAAAGCTTACTCCCGCAAAAATACTTGTAGGCTTTGTGTGTGCGGGAGTTGTTCTCGGAGCACTGGGTATTTATGACAGCATAATTGACATTGCGGGGGCAGGTGCCACCGTTCCGATTTCCGGATTCGGGGCACTTTTGGCAAAGGGAACAAAACAGGCTGTGGATGAACAAGGGCTTATGGGAGCATTTACGGGGCCTCTTACAGCGGGAAGCGCAGGAATAATGGCTGCAGTGCTGTCCGGATTGATCCTTTCCTTTATGACCAAGCCTAAACCGAAGTAAAATTTTGCAAAAATATGATATATGTATTAATTTTTGGACTTTTAAGTTAAAAAACTTGTATTTTTGCAAAACCTATGATAATATGATAATGCAGAAAACTGCAAATCTTAATCAGCGAGGTGAAAATAATGGAAATTCAGCAGGTTCTTGATATAATCAAGTCATTCTTTGATGCTATTCTCAAGATTTTCGAATCTCTCGGAATCATCAAGCCCAAGGCAGAAGAAGACGAAACCACAACAGCTGCTGCATAATCATTGATTGCAGAGAAATAATGCTGTATTAATTATTAGCATGCTAAAAAAATCCGACGGTTATCCCCGTCGGTTTTTTTTCGTCCGGTTTTTGTTTTGTTTATCAAAATATTGACAAAGATATGAAATAGTGCTACTATTAATTTGTGTAATTGCATTATGAATGCAAAATTATATTCTGCGAGGTGAAAAAATAATGACTCCCGAAGAAATCCTTAACATCATCGAAGCTTTCTTTGAAGCAATAACAAGAGTTCTTGTTGCTCTCGGTATCATCAAGGAAGAAGAAGTTAAAGAAGAAGAAACAACAGCATAAGTTAAGATTTTATCTTAAAAACGGAAGCACCCTTTTTGCCGGGTGCTTCCGTTTTATTCAGCTGTTTTAATTTATTTTTCCATTTGGAAATATTGACAATCTTTTTTTGCGATGATATTATAAAATAAAATTAACTCAACCGGAGGAAATTATGAAAACAGCAAAAAGAATTGTTTCATTACTTATGGCATTCTGTCTGATTTTTACTGTTTCGGTGATTCCCGCATTTGCAGCCGAAAATGAACTTAACGGCTGGGAGGATCTTACGGACGAAGAATATCCCTTTGTATTCGTTCACGGAATGGGCGGCTGGGGCGCTTATGAGGATAATGCACCTATGCCTTACTGGGGCGGTATGAGCTTTGACGGACTCAAGATGAGCACAAGCGATACCAATATTGTGGATATTCTCAATTCTTACGGAGTTGAAACCTATGAAGCTTCCGTAGGTCCCTTCTCAAGTGCATGGGACAGAGCCTGTGAATTATATGCTCAGCTTACCGGTACTGTTGTTGACTACGGTGCAGCACATTCCGAGGCACACGGACACGACAGATACGGTTATTCATATGTCGGAAAGCCCCTTATGGGTGAAAACTGGGATCTTGCCACACCCATTAATATTATGGGCCACTCCTTCGGCGGTCCTACAGTGCGTCTTTTTGCTTCTCTTATGTATTACGGCGACGCCGAAGAGATGGCTGCAACAGGCGAAGAAACATCTCCCTTATTTACAGGCGGTCACGATGTTATTCATTCCTGCACCACATTTTCAAGTCCCAACGACGGCACACCTATTGCGGATTTCCTTGTAAATCTCAAGCTTATTGCTCTTATTGCATTTGCCGGCAATCTTCTGGGAACTGTATTCGGCGATGAGGTTATGATGTGGCATCTCAGATTCGGTCATTTCGGAATCACTCCTCCCGAAGGACTCGAGCGTGCACGGTTCGATATCGGAAATATAATGAACTTCTACCGTTCAAACGATAACTGCGGTTATGATATGACGATAAGCGGAGCTAAGGAGCTTAATGAAAAAATAAATGTTGCTCCCAATACTTATTATTACTCATACACAGCAATTGCAACCGAAGAAAACTGCTTTGGCATGCAAAAGCTTCAGACCGCCTCTTTGTTCTCTTTCTCATCACTTGTGCTGAGCCTTTATGAGGGCAAGACCATTGACGGTGTTGAAATGACAAAGGAATGGGCAATAAGCGACGGTATCGTACCTTATGCCAGTGCAAAATGTCCTATGAAGGATATTGCAACTGCAAAGAATTATTCTGAGGCTGTTGCAAACGGCGAGGAGATTCTTCCCGGCAGATGGTATATGATGGATCCTCTTATGGACTTCCAGCATGCAAGCTATATGGGTACCATCGGTTGGCCCACCTCCGTTGAGGATTTCTATACCGATTATATCAATACGGTAAACAGCAGATAAATATAACGGTTTATATACAAAGGAGCTGTAAAAAAACGAAAGTTTTTTTGCAGCTCCTTTTCAGGGGCGTGAAAAAAAGAGGCAGAATAAACAAACTGAGCGAAAAACAAAGCAATGCTTTGTTTTTCGGTTACCCGAAGGCGTACAAAGGTACGCCGA
>JAZNSD010000014.1:0-6118 GCA_045591055.1 Acutalibacteraceae bacterium
ATCAAGAAAAACGGCGGAGATTACAAAAGAGAAAACCTCAATTTTCTTCCTTGCCGTACCGGCGAATATTTCTACCGCGATGAAAACGACGGTGCATGGAGAATGTACATCTATGTTGATGAGGCCTTAACCTACAACAAGCCCAAAAACAACGATATCTTCAGAAGTGCAGGTAAAACCTTCGGCAGATTTATGAAGCTTCTTGACGGATATCCTGCAGAAACACTCCACGAAACAATCAAAAACTTCCACAATACTCCTGCAAGATACGAAAACCTACTCAAGGCTGTCGAGAGTGACATAAAGGGCAGAAAAGCAGTGTGCGAAGAGGAAATCAAGTTTGTAACTGACCGCAAGGCTGATACTCACAAGCTCACAGACCTTATTGCAGAAGGGATTCTGCCTTTGAGGGTTACTCATAACGATACAAAGCTCAATAATGTTGTTTTCGACAACAAAACAGATAAGGGTATTTGTGTCATTGACCTTGATACAATTATGCCCGGACTTTCACTTTATGATTTCGGAGACAGCATCCGTTACGGGGCAAATATGACTGCAGAGGATGATCCCGAGCTTTCAAATGTAGGTATTGATCTTTCGCTTTTTGAGGCTTATGTTGACGGTTATCTCAGTGAAGCGGCGGAAAAGCTTTGTGCTGCAGAGCTGGACAATCTTGCTTTCGGTGCAAAAATAATGACCCTTGAATGCGGAATGAGATTTCTTACTGATTATCTTGAGGGTGATGTTTATTTCAGAACGACACACGCAGAGCATAATATTGAAAGAGCAAGAAATCAATTCAGACTTGTTGCAGATATGGAAGCCCATATGGACGAGATGAATGCAATTGTGTTAAAGTATAAAGAAAAATATCAGAAATAATTTTTTGCACTTTTCGTAAAAGCATTACAATGAGGTGGCAAATGACCAATATAAAAGAAATTAAAATCTTATCTTCTCTTGAAAAAATATATAACAGTGATAAAATGCCGTCTGACGGATATAAACGCTTTTCTATGCTTAAAAATGAAAAGAAGTCCTTTCAGCTTGCGATTGAAGCAGCTGAAGAGTGCGCAGCGGAGTTGGAGTTTGTAAGCACTGTTAAAGATATCCGTGTGTATACGGTCGAAGATGTCAGGTCTGATTTTCCTATGTGGAAAAAAGGAGCTGATGACTATTTCAGATTCAGCGAAAACGGATATTATCCCGATTTGCTCTTACCTTCAGACGGCAAGGTGAAGCTTAAGAAAGGAATAACCGTTCTTTGGTTTGAGGTTGATGCAGCACTTAATGATGCTGGTAAACACAGTATAGATTTTACTGTCTGTGACAAGAAAGCCGCTATTGATATTGAAATTATTGATGCAGAGCTTGATTTCAGGGATTTTGTTTACACCTGTTGGTTTCATACGGACAGTCTGATGTCTTATTATAAATTCGATGCCTTCTCCGATGAATACTGGAGAGTAACCGAAAACTTTCTTAAAACTGCAGGAGAGTACGGAATGAACTGTGTTCTCACTCCGATTTTTACACCTCCTCTTGACACACAGAAGGGAAGGGAAAGACCCACCGTTCAGCTTATTGATATAACAGTAAATGACGGTGTTTACAGCTTTAACTTTGACAAGCTTATACGGTGGATCGAAATGGCTCATCGCTCAGGCATTGAATATTTTGAGCTTGCTCATTTTTATACACAATGGGGAGCAAGGCACGCTCCTAAAATTATGGCAACGGTCGACGGAAATTATAAAAAGATTTTCGGTTGGAGGACACGTGCGGACTCACGCAGGTACAAAGACTTTCTTGCCGCACTTTCTGTTGAGCTAAAGAAATATTTTGAAGAAAGAAATCTCAAAAGCAAGGTGCTTATCCACGTAAGTGATGAGCCTAATGCCTCAATGCTGCGTACTTATAAAAAGGCTTCCGGGTATATTCACAGTCTTTTTGAGGGTTATAAAATTGTAGACGCTCTTTCGGATTACTCTTTCTATAAAAAGAAGATAGTTTCAAATCCCATACCTTCAAGCGACCATATAGATAAGTTTATCGGAAATGCCGATAATCTCTGGGTATATTATTGCAGTGCCCAGACAAATCACTATGTAGCCAACAGATTTTTCTGTAATGACTCCTTGAGAACAAGAGTTATCGGCTATCAGATGTTTAAGTTTGATATCAGAGGCTTTTTGCAGTGGGGATATAATTTCTATTTTACAAGACTTTCAAAAGCTCCGGTAAACCCCTATGAGGTTACCGATGCAGGAAAAAAGTTTCCCTCGGGCGACAGCTTTATAGTTTATCCGGCAGAGGACGGGACAGCTTATCATTCGCTCAGACTTAAGGTGTTCTATGATGCTCTGCAGGATATGGCTGCACTCAATACTCTTGAAAAGCTTACAGATAAAAAAAACTGTCTTTCTGTTATTGAAGAAGAAGGAAAGCACAACATAACATTCAAAGAATATCCTCATAATGATGAGTGGCTTCTTTCAACAAGAGAAAATGTAAACGCCGCCATCAAAGAGAATATATATAAATAAACAATAAAAGCAACCACCGACTCAGCTTCATATGAGTCGGTGGTCTTTTGATTCTGCCTGTAATTGAAACAAATGAGAGTCTTAAATTACTGCAGCTCAATTTTATAAGTATTTTTGTCCAGATCGATAACGACAGAGGTTCCGTCCGAATATGTAGCCTTTTGCTTACGGTAGCTGCCGAGGAATTCGTGCTTTAACATCTCCTTGTCATAAAGCCTTGCCTGCAGCTCGCACAGCGGTTTTATACGTTCAAGCTCTTTTTTCAGTTCCTCGTCGCTCATCATTTCAATGTCGGCTGTACGGTTGTCTGTTCCGATTTTACGAAGAGAATTTCCGTACGGATGGATATATGGCATGCCTGCATTTAATGCACCGTACAGGTCGCCGTCTTCACCTTTTGGAATACCCCAGTTATTAAACCAGTTCCACGGAACCATAATGCAATCGTGATAAACAAGATTTCCGAGAGGAACGGGAATTCCGACTGCTTCGCCGTTTTCCTGCGGGCGCAGAGCATGCGGACCGTGATGCACAAGAGCAAGGTGGTTGAGAAGCTGCATTCCGGGCTCTTCGGACGACATAATAAGACCTTTTTCGTTAAGATAATCAAAGCACTCGCCGCGCAATTGCATGCTTTTCTCTCTGGTGATACGGTGGTTTTTGTGGAAACACTCATCTCCCTGCATAATTGAAAAAACATCAAGATATGCGCCCTGTACATCGACACCGTGCTCTTCAAGCTCGGTATAAGTTCTTTTTACTGCCTCAAGAGCAAATTCGGAGCAAAGGTAGCTGTGCTCACCGCCATCCCAGATTGAGCAGTACGGATTTGTTCCGTCAATATTTGTCACGGCTTTTTCTTTGTCAAAAACAGGACTGTCGTAATAATAGTCTCTGTATTGGTCATGCAAAGCAAAGACGAAGCCCAGGTCACGGCAAACTTCAGAAAACTCCTTGAAGCCTTCCCATCCGCCTGCTTCTTTACAAGGGGGAAGAATATAAGGGTGCTTATTATCATATCCGTCTTTGCCCCAGCCGTCAGTATGAACATACAGCTTTTCAAGTCCGAGAGCTTTAAGCCTTTTCATCTGATCGGCACGCTCACCGAAAGTAGCACAAAGAATTTCATTTGTACCGTTTTTGTCATAAAACTGCGATTTTATATTGATTTTTGAGAATATCTTGTGATGAAGAACGGGTGCACCGATAATCTTTTTTATGTTGGGATTTTTTGCGATTTTTTCGTTTATGGTAACAAGCTGATTTTTTTTAATCAGATAATTGCGGTAATCCTTTGCTACTGTATTGTAATCACCGTTTTCGTGGAAAATAAACCTTATTTTTCTTTCATAAGAGAGTTTTCCCAATGATGATTGCCAGTAAACCGAATTAACAAATGCTCTGTGCTTCCCGAAGGATGAATACAAAGAAGCATCATAAGGAGTGTCAACAACAGCAGTAAATGTATGCCCGTCACACACTCTGCCCCACACAGGCATATAGCAGTCCCCGGTGTTTATCGGGCGTTTTATATGTGTATAGCCGAATATTGTTGCAAAGTTCTTTTTATATCCGTCGGGAAGAATAAAGCCCTGACGCATGGGGTCAACATGATAAGAGTTTTTGCCTTTTGATTTTGAATTAAAAGGTGCGGGGAAATATACAGCCTGAATGTCATAGCCTGTTTCATTTTCTGCTTTTAATGAGAATTCAACAGTAGCTTCATCTGTTATTTCTGCAGTGCAGACAATAGTGAAAGGAAGTTTTTTTCCGAATGCTATAAAATCAGAATAGCGGGTAACAATTTTCTTCTCGGAAAAATCCGTTTTCTTTTTTAGCGCTGATCGGAAAGGACGGGATATGGATATATACTTATCCCCGACTTTTTTGCGGATGGATATATAAGGCTTTCTGCCATCACTTATCCATGCAAAGCCGTTGTGAACAATTTCATAATTTCCGCTGAATGTATTGAAATTCAGTTTTATATCATTAGCAGTCATTTCAAACCTCCGAATCTGCAATGTACCTACGGTTGTCTCCGCTGAACGCTTTTTTTCTGAGATTATTATAGCTTTTCTGTATTTATCTGTCAACTGACCGGTGAATACCTTTGCATTACATCCGGTCTTAAAATATTTTGATTATTACATTAAAAATATTGACACAGCAACAAAATAGCCTTATAATAAAAAAATATTAAATCGCCAATAGGATGATATCGGAGATTTTGAGCAAACAATTGAATAAAAACTTTCATAAAGGAGTCTTCAAAAATGGAAAAGAAGCTTGTTTACACAGGAAAAACTAAAAATGTTTATGCTTTGGAGAACGGCAACTGCCTTCTCAAGTTCAAGGATGACTGCACCGGTAAAGACGGTGTGTTTGATCCCGGTGAAAACTCTGTCGGTCTTACTATCGAAGGCGTCGGCGATGTTAATCTCCGTATGTCTGTCTATTTCTTTGAAAAGATTAATGCTGCAGGTATCCGTACTCATTATGTAAGCGCAAATCTTGAGGATACCACAATGGAAGTTCTGTCTGCTAAGGTTTTCGGTAAGGGCCTTGAAGTTATCTGCCGTTATAAAGCAGTCGGTTCATTTTATCGCCGTTATTCCGATTATTGCACAGAAGGACAAGACCTTCCCGCTTATGTAGAAACTACCTTTAAGAATGACGAAAAGGGCGATCCGCTGGTTACCAAAGACGGACTTGTTGACCTTGGTGTTATGACTGCTGAGCAGTACGACTCCCTGAAAGCTCAGACTCAGGCTATCACAAAGATTGTTGCCGATGACCTTAAAGCAAAAGGACTTGAGCTTTATGATATCAAGTTTGAATTCGGTTATGATGCAGACGGTAATGTAATGCTCATTGATGAGATTGCTTCAGGCAATATGCGTGTCTATAAAGACGGCGAATATGTTGATCCTATGACACTTAATAAGCTTTTCTTTGCTTGATTCCCGGAGTTGTTTGAAGCAATCTGCAGAATTTCTTTGTATATATAAAGGCTTTTGGTGTTCGTTTATATTTAGAATAGTATATTAAAGTAAAATATTTTCAGAAAAAACCGCCCCGATGCCGTTGATATCACAACGGTTCCGGGGCGGATTTTTTACTTTATAGGAAATTCCTTCCTATAAAGTAAAAAGATTATATGTCCCGCCGAACGGGAAGTAAACTTCCCTCGGCGATGGACTATACGAAAGCGTTTCGCCGCAGGCGTACGGCGAAGCCGTTTTCTTGTTCAGATGCGATTAAAGGATTCTTCATTTGCTGTTTTTTTTATGCCCTGTCAACT
Source organism: Acutalibacteraceae bacterium (assembly GCA_045591055.1). Taxonomy (GTDB): domain Bacteria; phylum Bacillota; class Clostridia; order Oscillospirales; family Acutalibacteraceae; genus RUG806. The sequence continues at coordinate 5,854 of JAZNSD010000014.1, forward strand.
GATTTAACGGATTTGTTCATCTGATAAAATCTTATGGGGCTTTGCTCATTTTGTACAGCTTGTTTTTTGATAGGGAAGTTATCAGAATTGTGTGATCGTGCCTGCGTCATAGGCGAAGGGAACAAAGCCTGCTTCAAGGGCAGGGCTGTTTTCAGCAAGAGTGAAATCTCTGCTTGCTGCATCCTTAAAGAGCGGATCTGCAAACACTGCATTATTATAATATCCTCTTGCAGTCATAATGACAAGAGTGTGTCTGTCGATAAGC
>JAZNSD010000015.1:0-2831 GCA_045591055.1 Acutalibacteraceae bacterium
TGTCGATACCAATAACTTCATTGCCGTTATCGGTAAGATCTTCGGCTAATGTCTTGCCGAAATTTCCAAGTCCTATTATTAAATATTTCATATATAATCTTAATTTATTATTACATTATCTTTCGGTAATCTGTATTTAGGCGTCTCTGAATGTTTTATGAAACTCATTAACACTGTTATCAAGCCGACTCTACCTATGAACATAAGTATCGTGACCCATATCTTGCTGCCGTCTGACAGTAGCGGTGTTACGTTGAGACTTGAACCTACAGTACTAAATGCTGAGATTGTCTCGAACAGCAGACCTTTCGCTGAGATATTAGGTTCCATTATCACGAGACCTATGAAAAAAATCAATATTGTGAGCATGGAACCGAATATTACGGCTGAAGCTCTGCGAATAGAGTCGCTTTCTATCTCTCTGTTAAAGAGACGTACGTCTTTCTGACCTTTTATCACAGAGAAGAAATTCCCCATTGCCACTGCAAATGTGTTTACTTTTATACCGCCAGCTGTCGATTGCGAGCCTCCGCCTATCCACATCAGAAACGAGTAGAATATTATCGTTATCAACGAGAACTGAGTCAGGTCGATGCTGTTAAATCCTGCTGTCCTTGGAGCTATGGCGTTGAAGAGAGACTGTACGATCTTATCAAAAAACGGCATACTAACAAATGCTCTGTTCCATTCGCTGATAGCGATGATTATGGTTCCCACCACGATTAAGATTGCTGTCATACTCAGAACAATCTTCGTATTGATATTAGCGATATGCGAGTAGAACGGTCTCTGTTTCTTTCTTCTAAAAATCTTGTCAAAAAACTTTCCTGACTTATACGAAAGCATTTTCTTAAAATTCATTAAGATAGGAAAACCTAAGCCGCCGAGTACTATCAAGGTTGATATAATAATATAGAAGGCATTATGGTTATACATTATGGTCGGGTTACCGAGGTTGCCACTCAAAGTGGAGAAGCCTGCGTTACAGAAAGCAGATATGGAGTGGAAGATGGAGAAGAAGATCTCTTGATGCAGATTCATGTTCATGGTGCCATGTATGCTGAGCCATATAAAAAACGCTCCGATGGCTTCAATGATGAAAGTGAAACCTAATATATATAATAAGGTAGAGATGAGAGAGCTAAATGTCTCGCTGCCGATCATGTCGCGTAGAGCAAATTGGTTGAAGAGTCCTGTGCCACCCATAAAAAAGATAGCGAAGAAACTCGTTATCGTCATGATGCCGAGACCTCCAATCTGTATGAGAAGCGCGATGACAATTTGTCCTTCGTAGGTGAATGTCTGCGCAATATCGACTGTGGAAAGTCCTGTGACGCAGACCGCGCTGGTGGATATGAAGATAGCATCTGCAACAGGAAGCACGATATGCTCTTGAGTAGAACGCGGAAGCAGAAGTAACAAGGCGCCGAATAATATTATGATTGCGAAGCATACTGTCATCAGTAAAGCAGGATTGGTCTTTTTATTTATGAAATTGATAATACCGCTCGACACTTCTAAAGCCGCGAAGAGAAGTAATGTCAATATTATGAAATGTTTGTTACTGAAAAACTGCCATATATTATAAAGAGCACTTGCTTCTGTTATTGGAATGAACTTAGGTAATGCAGAGAACAACAAAAGTAAGCCGGTAATTGTCGTGAGTGATATTGTCTTACGATTTATCATTTTCCACTGAAAAACAATGCGGACTAAAAACGTAATGAAATAGCACCACCACGCGACATTGTAAATATTTAATATTACATTCTGTTCCTTGTCGTTAAGCACGAAGCCATAGTCTATCACGCAAGCCGCTATGTTGAGAGCAGAAATAAGGAATATTATCAACTTATACCAAAATGAAATTCTATTCTTCAACGTTTGTGTTATGATATTATCTAAGATGTTATTTTTCATTGAGCTTTGTAAATGGTAAAATTTTTGGATTCAAATATAGGAATAAACATTTATATAACAATTTTTTTCTGGTTATTTTTGAGGAAATGAGGAGGTGGAAGGGATGAAAAGGGTGAAAGGAGTGATGGAGTGATGGAGTAATGAAGTAATGAAGTAAAGTTATAAGTATTACCTTTAACACCTTTAATACTTTCAAACCTTTAAACCTTTATTACCTTTACACCTTATTGATTAATACAGAGAAATAAATGCTTAATGAAAACAATAAAATATTAAATTTGTACTTTCGATGAAGAATTTATTAAACACTTTTGTTTTATGAAAAGAATATTAATCTTTGCAGCGATATTGACAACATTGACAAGCTGCGCTCAAAATGACAAAAACATGAAAACGTTAGTGACTTATTTTTCCGCCACGGGCAACACCGAAGCCGTAGCGAAACAGATTGCCGACATCGCAGGTGCCGACATTTTTGAAATCAGACCTGAAGTGCCTTATTCGCAAGCCGACCTTGACTGGACAGACAAGACTTCACGGAGCAGCGTTGAGATGAACGACCGCTCATTCCGTCCTGCTTTCATCAAAGACTTGAAAAACCACGATGACTATGATGTCATCTACATCGGTTTCCCGATTTGGTGGTACACCGCTCCTACCATTATAAATTCGTTTGTTGAAGAATATGGATTTGAAGGAAAGAAAGTCGTGATGTTTGCGACATCGGGTGGCAGCACTCCCGAAAAGGCTCTCAAAGAGTTCAAAGCTGCATATCCTGAAATCGACTGGGTTGAAGCGAAACTGCTCAACGGAGCTACGGAAGAATCTATCAAAAAATGGATTGACGAAAAATAAAATATATGGAAAAATGCAGGGACGTATGCGAAACGTCCCTACGTTACTATATTAAT
>JAZNSD010000016.1:0-1749 GCA_045591055.1 Acutalibacteraceae bacterium
TTACCACTTTTTAATCCCTGTTCCCTTAATTGGCTTACACTTCGACTTTTCCAGAAGTTTGTCGGGAACTTCACTGAAATTAGTAATTAAAGAGACCTGCTGCAACCCGCATATCAGCCCGGTTTACAGTACTTTTACGCATTACTGCTTTTGTTGATTTAAGACGCAGTATTTGTCCCCCTTCACATATCTTGTTGTCATAAAGTTGAAGAATCCTGCATCATCAGTTGCGCAAGCCCATGTGTCTGCTGCTTCGCCGTATGTTTCATCAATGTACATCATCGGCGAGTTAATATACTCGTCGGCACTCATATATGTCAGTTCTTCATTTTCACCCATAACTCCTACAGAATGAAAAATTCATTTTCTTGCTTCTTTATCTTAATCATGTATAAATCTATATAGGAATGTTACAACCTGTGCTCTTGTGCAGTCCGCGTCTGGTGAGAACGTTGTAGCACTTGTTCCGCCTGTGATTCCGTTTTCTACCGCCCAAAGCACTGCATCGTAATAATAGCTGTCCGCTTTTACATCTGTAAATGGATTATTTTTTATGCTTGCTTTTGGTTGCCCTGTTGTTCTCCACAAGAATGTAACAACCTGTGCTCTTGTGCAGTTTACATCCGGTGAGAATGTTGTTGCACTTGTGCCGCCGGTTATTTTACTGCCGAATGCCCATTTTACAGGTTTGTAGAAATAATCGCTTGTTTTTACATCCGTAAACGGCAAAGTTATTGCTGCAGGCTCTGGAGAAGCTATCATTCTGTGCAGGAAGGTTACAACTTGCGCTCTTGTGCAAATTGCGTCTGGTGAGAATGTTGTTGCACTTGTACCACCCGTAATTCCGTTTTCTGCTGCCCACATAACTGCATCGTAGTAATACTGACCCTTTTTAACGTCAACAAAAGATGTTTTTGGAGTTTCCTGCGGTTTTTCAGTCTGTGTCGGCTTTTCAGCAGGTTTGTCTGTTTCCTCAGGTTTTTCGGTTTGAGTCGGTTTTTCTGTTTCGGTAGGTTTCTCGATTTCTGTTGGTTTTTCAGGTTCCTTTTCCGGTTCTTTTTCGGTTGGTTTTTCGGGTTCGGTTTGTGTTTCTGATTTCTTCTCGCCGAGCATACCAAAGTTGTAGACCAATGTAACTTCATTCTCTTTTACATCGATAATTCTGTCAGGTTCCGTCCCATCCACGTATGCTTTGATTCCGTCCAATTTCATTTTATAATTTGTTGTAACTCTGATATGAGCTTCATACTCATTACCTTCCTCAAAAACAGAGTCCTCAACAGCAAGGTCTTTTCCGGCAGTTACGTTTTTCCAACAAACTCCCCATTTTTCAACTTCTGTAGATGACATCACAGGATAATAGTATTCACTAAACCATACCGTAATATAATCCGGAGTGGCTCCCACTTTGGGTTTTTCAAGATCATAGAGATAGATAGATTGCACTATATCATTAACGAGTTCATCATCGCGCAGGGTGAGCGGAAGATTCTCGCTATTCTTTTTAAGCGGACCATAACAGCTTTTAACAAAACCTGTTCTCCACACATTGGAGAAATAGCCTGAGTCGCTTGGCGTGTGTCCGTTTATGGTAATTTTGCTTTGGTCAAAATTACCATTTTCATCTTTGGTAAAATCATATCCGTCTTTTGCCTGCATACGGAAATAAATTTCGTAATAGTGTCCTTCTTCAAATGTATCGTATGCTTCAAGATGTTCTCTCGTACTCTTATCAAAATAGGAAAGTTC
>JAZNSD010000017.1:0-6236 GCA_045591055.1 Acutalibacteraceae bacterium
TTTCGGTTACCCGAAGGCGTACAAAGGTACGCCGAGAGGCGAAGTTTGTTTATAGCATAAAACACAAAAAACGCAGTTTTTTGTCATTTTTTAAGTATCTATATGTATAAAAGGGTTTCTTGAAGACTTCAAAGCTTCAGAAAACCCTTTGCTTATCTTGTTTTATGCGGTCTGCACTTTTTTTACAGCCCCTTTTTTGAATTATTGACACAGAAAAATTCTTGTGTTACCATAATTATAGCAGAATATCTGCTGAAAATATAAATGAAGGTGATGATATTATGTGGGAAAAAATAGTAGCATTTTTTATGTCGATCATTGCATTCTTTGCAAGCCTCTTCGGCTTTGGCGCAGAAGAAAAAAGCTATGAATACAGAAACTTATCCTACGGCAGCCACGAAAGACAGGTACTTGATCTTAATATTCCCAAAGATAACGACGGAGAAATCGGCCTTGTTCTTTTTATCCACGGCGGAGCCTGGATAGCAGGCGACAAAGAGGGATATAAAGGCGGAGTTGAAGCTGCGGCAGAAACCTATGGCTTTGCAGGTGCTTCAATCAACTACCGTTATATAAGCGAAGCTATCAGCATTCACGATATTCTTGATGATATTGATCTTGCCCTTAAGTGTATAAAGCAAAAGGGAGAAGAAAACGGCGTAAACATCAACAAGGTACTTCTTACAGGTGATTCGGCAGGCGGTCATCTCTCGCTTTTATATGCTTATTCAAGAGCAGCTACTGCACCAATCACTCCCGCAGCAGTTGTAAGTAACAGCGGACCTGCTGATTTCACAGACGAAAACTTCTATATAAATAATGCTATAGGTGATGAAGAATTTGTAGCTGAGCTGTTTTCATATGCATCCGGTGAATCCTTCACATATGCTGAGCGTGCAAGTGCAGAGGAAGCACTGAAAAAGGTATCTCCCCTTTTCTATGTGAACGAAAATACCGTCCCCACAGTTATAAACCACGGTATGAAAGACAGCATTGTCCCCTACTCTAATGCAGTATCCCTCGATGCAAAGCTCACTGAATACGGCGTTATTCATGTGCTTAATTCCTATCCCAACTCTGACCACGATCTGGGAAGCGATAAAGCCAACAAAGAAATCGCAAACGATCTTCTTATAGAATACTGCAACACATATCTTAACTGACAGTAACACAGGCGGTTATAACCAACACAGGTTATAACCGCTTTCACATAGTTATTTATAATTAATCGGCTTAATTATCCTGCCTTGATATCAAGGCAGATTTTTTCTGCAGTATCCTCATATATATTCATTTCCATTTGCTGTAATACAATACTGCTATAAAAATCAGTCAACTGTAAATGATACGGTTTTTTCTTCTGAATATTTATGGTATGCACTTTCTGCAGTGATGGAGAGCGAATAGGTTTTTCCTGTTTCAAGAATATCCTTTGAAACAGTAAAGCCTTCAGTCGTGTTCTTATTGATCAGATAATAGGTTGCAATAAAATTGTCCTCGTAAATCTCATTGTTTTTTTCGTCTGTAATTACAACCTTGTATTCATGCACAACGAAGCCCTCGGGAACTTCTGCTTTGGTGAAAGAAACTCTGTAATCACCGTCTTCGGTTTCAGTAACATCCGCCTTTGTATTATCAGGAAAAACAGGAGCTTCATCGTGTGCCTTGAGATTTTTATAGGTGTAAGCGAAGCTGTCACGGTCATTCACATTTTCAATGAAATAATCGCAGAAATATGTATCTGATAAAAGGTCATATCCTCTGATTCTTACTCTTCCTGTGCTGTCTGCTTCAACTACCGCAAACTGAGCAGCATCTTCATATCCTTCAGGATGTTGTCCGGGAATATAGTTTTCATCAAGCTCGAATCTTGCCATTGCACCTACGCCTACAGAGGTATATGTGCTCTGATTTATGCTTCTGGGGTCATTCATAGGGAAATGTGAATGTCCCGAGAAATTAATAAGATTGGTATGTCCTGCAAAAACAGGATTGAGCTGCGGTGTACACCATATTGTGCTGCCGTAAACAGTGCCGAAGGGATGGGGGTGTTCAAAGACAAAAACAGGTTTATTCCCTGCAGTTTCTTCTGCTTTATGAATTTCATCGTTCAGCCACTTAAGGCTACCGGGGGTAAATGTCCACTCCGTAAGCGAACGCTCGCCTGAAAACGCAATACAGGTGAAGCCGTTAATTTCAGTCACTGTATTTATATCGTGCCCGAAATACTGTTCGAAAAGCTCTTTATAATTATCGGCCTTGAATTCATGATTTCCTAAAACATTTATGCATACGGTTTCGTCTCTTACATGCTCTTTAAGTGTATCGGCATAAGCCTTATAATCAGGCTCTGTGCCTATACTGGAAAAGTCTCCGAGTCCGAAAAAGCCATCAACACCTTTATAAACCTTATCTTCATCAAAAAGCGCATAGGCAGTATTGATTGCATCGGCAACATTTTCGTTTTCATTATGAGTATCGGTAAAAACTATAAGTCTGATTTCAGGAATAAAATCTGAAGATACTTCGGGCAGAGACTCTGTTACGTTTCCTGCCGACATCTGTATACCGCCCCAGCATAGGGTTATGATACAAAGCAATGCCGCAAATGAGATAACTGAACCAAACGTAATTCCGATAATTTTTAATATCCTGAGTAAATTCTTTTTCATACCGTTCATCCTCTCTGAGATATATTTTAATAATAGCTTTTAGTGTTAAAAGTGTCAACCTCTCATTTTTATTTCAAAAAATATCCGCAAAAAATAACAGAAAAAATATTATCATATCCCATACAAATTCTCTCAGTTGAACAAAAAAATTTGCTTTTTTGAAAAAAATATAGTTAATATTATCAATAAATTATTGACTTTATATTTGATTTTTATTAACATAAGAATATACTTTTGTATAAATCTATTCTGAAAGGTGATTACTATGCCCGAAATTGAATTCAGAGACACTAATCTTATACTAAGAGACCTTATATCCAAAATCAATTTTATTCTGTATGATTTTATCGTAAAGCTAAGCGCAATCTTTCCTCAGTTAAAAAGATAAACTTGAATCTTTTTATCCGTTTTTTTACAAAGGAGCGATACTAAATGAAATCAAAGCTTAAAAAATTTATTTCAGTCTTTTTATGCACAGCAATGCTGTTCAGTCTTACATCAATTGTTTTTGCAGCAGATGACATAACCGGACAATTCGACTTTACGATAACAAGTCCCTATGATACTGTTGACTGGGATAACTGGAAACAGTATAAAGCGTCTTTACATTCTCACACAGATGCGAGCGATGCTGACCAGAGCATTGCTGACAGTGTCAAAAAGCATTATGATCTCGGTTATCAGATCCTCGCAATTTCAGACCACGCCGTACTTGGTGCACGTTGGGACGAAATTCCTCAGACAGTGCCGATTTACCGTTTCTTCAAATTCAGCCGCACGGGAATGCGAGATCCCGTTGTGCTCACATCTGAAGAGCGTGAAGCAATTATCAACGGAACATACGAAAGCGCTGAACGTGATGCACTGGCACAGCAGCTCGGCTATGAGCTTGGAGGCATGATGGAGGTGACAGGCTCCTGCGAAGCAAACGGCGCTACGCCTATCAACGATTGTCACATCAATACCTTCGGCTGCACAAGTGTGCAGGCAAAAATGGGTGTTTACGGAGACTTCGAATCCGTGGTAAGAGACTGCGACAAGGAAGGCGGCTTCTCTTTCCTTGATCACACCGGTGAATATGTGGGAAGAAATGACGAGGATGAATGGCGTGCATATGAGCCTTACTATGCAAATAAATTTGCAAACATCTTCCTTGATTATGATTCCTGCGTAGCATTTGACGTAAACAGTACAAAGTTTGATTCTGTTATATGGGATCAGATTCTTCAGCTGACAATTCCTCAGGGCAGAAATGTTCCCGGTATTGCCTTTTCAGATTCCCATGATATCGAAGACAACGACTGGGCTTTTACAATGATGCTTATGCCTGAGCTTTCTCAGGAAGCTTTTGAGGACTGTATGAGAAGCGGTGCATGGTTCTCCGTAGGAAGAGTTGATACATACTATCTCAGTGATGATTTCAACGGTACAGGCAACTTACCTCCCGCCGTTTCAAAGATTTATGTAGATAACGAAACAGACACAATCTCCTTTGAAGGCAGTGAATTCAACAACGTTCAGTGGATTACCGATGGCAGAATAATTGCAGAAGGAGAAGGGCTTACTTCCATTGACCTTAATGCATATGAAAATGTTCTCGGATCTTATGTTCGTTTCCAGATAACAGGTCCCGGCGGAATTCTCTATTCACAGCCATTCGTTACCATGGCAGACGGTGTGGAGTATTCCTCAGATGTTTACAGAACCTTCGACCTGTCTATGTTTATGCGCGCTTTTGTTGATTTCTATAATCTGACATTCGGTCACGGCATTTTCAATACAATCATAAAGAAGCTTTTATGGAACCACGTATGGTAAAAAGCGGATTATTCACGGCAAAGTAACAGTATTCTTCAGATGATAATTCTTATATTACTGAGAATTATCATCTGTTTTTTTGTCTAAAACTTTATTTTCCGGCAAGCTGATAATAATCCGCTTGCATTTTTTTGTCAGGATAGTTAAAATATAGATATAAACAATCAATTAATAAAGTGAGGCAAAAACTATGGGAAAAATTATAGCATTCTTTACAGCAATGTTCACCTGGTTTTCGATGATTTTCTGTCCGGGAACTCCTGTGGATGGTATTTTTACAGAACCTGTGATAACAGAAAAAACTGTTTTTGATGAAGGTGAGTTTATTTTTGGAAAAAATGACATTGTTGTTGCACCCTATGGTAATGACAGCAACGAAGGTACTGTTACGGCTCCCGTTGCAACATTTGAAAGAGCAAAGGAGCTGGTAAAGTCAATTGACACAGAAGAACCGGTTACTGTATGGTTCAGAGAAGGAACTTACTTTATTAAAGAAACAGTTAACTTTACTGCTGAGGATAAGCAAAATGTTCTTTACCGTTCATATCCCGGTGAAGAGGTTTCATTTTCCGGTGCAAAAGAGATAACAGATTGGGAAAAAACTGTAATTAACGGCGTGAATGCTTTTGTTGCTGATGTTCCTGTTAACAGCGACGATGATTATTTCCGTTCATTATACAAGGACAACAAAAGACTTTCCCGTTCTGATTACCCCAAGGAAGGTGCATTCAAGATTGCCGATCCTCTCACAGATGAAGCAATTGCACCTGAAACAGACGCAAATTTCTTCACCCATTCCATTGCTTTCAAGGTACACCCGTCGGATCTTCTTGAATTTGCAAATCCTTCTGACATAGATATCAGAATTATGCATTTCTGGTGTAATGATCTTCTTCCCGTTCTTTCCGTTAATAAAAGCACAGGAAGAATTGAAACAAATAAAGCATCTGCAATGACCGTCAGAGTTGACGACAACTACATTCTTGAAAATGTAAAGGAAGCTCTTTCACTTCCCGGAGAATGGTACCTTGACAGAACAGAGGAAAAGCTTTACTACATTCCCGAAGAGGGAGACACTGTTGATAACACAACTCTTTATGCGGGGCTTACAAAGCAGCTTGTCACTTTCACAAATGCAAAAAATATCGCATTTCAGGGCATAAATTTCATTAATACAGACTGGGATCATATAGACGGTAAGCATACCGGAAATCCTTTCCCCTCAACTCATCCGCTTTATAAAAATATAGAATACGGAACAGACCATCCTCAGGCAGCATATGAAGTACCTGCGGCAATCCTTATATCTTCATCTGACAGTATTAATTTTACAGACTGCCGTTTTGAAAATATTGCCTTTACTGCAGTAAAATTTGAAAAGGCAGCAAAAAACTGTAACATAGTAAGCAGTAAGTTTAATGAAATCGGTGCGAATTCAGTTTTTATTGACGGTGATTTCACGGTACCTGCCACAACTGAAAATATCAATATAAAAGACTGCAATATCAGCTACTACGGCAGAATATTTAATAATGCAATAGGAATTCTTCTTACACATGCGATCAATTGCGAGCTTTCAAATAATGAAATTCACGACGGTTGGTATACAGGTGTTTCCGTCGGCTGGAGCTGGGGTTATGCAGATAATTCTACAAATAATATTCATATAAAGGATAATCTTATTTATAATATCGGCAACGGCTGGCTGTCAGATATGGGCGGTATCTATACCCTTGGAATTCAGCC
>JAZNSD010000018.1:0-5988 GCA_045591055.1 Acutalibacteraceae bacterium
AAAAGATTGGTATGGTCGGTGGTTCATAAATGCTCATATTTCACGCCATTGCATCCGTTTTTTCAAAACGGCGCACTGGCATAAAATCTGAACATTTCTGAATCACTCTCCCGAGAAATTATTTTTGTTTTAATATTTCTTAGGCTTGTGAGAACTACACGTGTACTGCGCACATCGATAAATTATGATTTGCCTGTTTGATTATTATGTGGTATAATATTTTCAGGTGATATTATGTTGAAATTCAATGATAACGGAAAATTCAGAATAATGCAGATAGCTGATGTGCAGGAGGGAGCGAAGGTATCTCCCGATACGCTGAGGCTTATAACACTTGCACTTCAGAAGGAAAAGCCTGATCTTGTTGTATTTACGGGTGATCAGATTTACGGAGTGCATCCCTCCTTTTACAAGGGTAATAAAAAAGAGAATGCAAAAAAAACAATAAAGGATATTATCCGCCCTATTGAAGAGGCAGGTGTACCCTTCTGTGTCACCTTCGGGAATCACGACTGTCAGGTGGGGCTGTCAAACAGTGAGCAGGCGGAAATTTATAACGAAAGTGAATTCTCTGTTCACGGTGAATACAGATGCTCTGACGACAAGGGCACATTCAGACTGCCCCTGTATTCCGACGGCAAGCATATATTTGATATATATCTTTTCGACTGTCTGCCTCAGACAATGTCGGGAGAGTATCTCCCCGTAAGCGAAGATCAGCTGAGCTTTTTCAGAAAGGAAAGAGAAAAAGCACGCGAAAACGGAGAATATACCCCCTCAATTATCTTTCAGCATATTCCCGTGCCTGAATTCTATGATGTGCTGAAGAGAGTGACATTCGGCACAAAAGGTGCTGTAGAAGCCTTCAGGACTCACAAAGGGGAATTTTATGTACTGCCTGATGACATAATCAGAAGCGGCGGATTCATGAAGGAAAGCCCTGCTATTCCTGATAAGAATTCGGGAGAATTTGATACTCTTAAAGAAAAAGGAAACGTGCTCGCCCTTATTGTAGGACACGACCATATCAATTCCTTTGTTGCCCAAAAGGAAGGACTGAAGCTCATTTACACCCAGTGTGCAGGCTTCAATGTATACGGCCCGAAGCTTAAAAGAGGTGTCAGAATAATTGAGCTGGATAAAAATGACCTCAGCACTTTTTCGACCCATACATTGACCTATGAAGAGCTCACCGACGAAAAGCTTTCAAATCCCCTGCAGGAATTTATCCTTACCCACATTCCCACAAGCATGGAGCAGGTAAAACGCCTTGCCATTATTGCCGCAGCTGGAGGACTTACACTCTGTGCCGGTACTGCATATTATTTTATAAAAAAGAAATAATCCTTTGTGAAGAATAAACCGTAGCGTTCACGGCTTATTCTTCACTTTTTTTAACCGGCTCCCACAGTCCCGTTTCTCTGTTACGCTTTTTCACCACAGGAACACCTGTACGCGCCCTGAGCTCTGCTCTTCTGATATCATAGGATGCGGTGGGATCGGGAGTGCAGTCATCATTACGGCGAATGCCTCCCCCGCTCAGCTTATCCTTTTCTATATTAAGACACAATAATGCAAAATGATCCTCATATTTTTTAGAAGGATTTGCCTTAAGATAGGCAGACAGCCTTTCTATCTGGCTTTCATAAGAGGCGCTGAGAGATTTCAATTCCTCATACTGCATGGCAGTAAGATATATATTTTCGAATTTACCGTAGGGTAATTTTTCACTGCAGGCATTTTCATATCTTCTTCTGCTGCTCTCTGAGAAAAACCTCTGAGAGCTTTCCTTAATGTCCTGATTTCTTTTTTCCTGCAGATAAACATTGTTATAATAAGAATTGAAATCCCTTTCCCTTCTTTCATCCTCCTCTTTATCGGAAGAACAGCCGTTTTCATAATCACTTATCATCTTCCGTCTGATTCTTTCAAGAATCGGTATTGAAGCCTCATGTCCTTTTTCTGCAGAATCGGATTCTTTTATTTTTTTCTCTGAAAAAGAATTTTCATCTGTTATTATTTTTTCTTTTTCTTCCTCTCTTCTTCTGTCAAAGGTGCTACTCTCCTGATGTACGCAGGAAATCTTTTCTTCAAAAGGAGGCTCTGATGTCTGAACCGAGGGATAATAAACCTTTTCTTCGTTTTCCTTTGATTTCCTTTTTACCGTTCCTATCTTTTCAAGAGGCTTTCCGTCAGCAAAAACGGGAAGAAGGGTTATGAGAGTGTATTTATTCTTTATATTCTGCTTAGTTATACAGCCGTAGCGTTCAAAGCGTTCAAGCAGAGCGCGCACATCCTTTTCGGGAAGAGCAGTATATTCTGCAAGCTTCTTTTTGGTGATAAGCACCTGTCCTTCGCTCACAAAAATACCGTCTACCACACCTGCTTTATATCGGGCAAGATATAAAAGCATAAAATAGAAATAAAACACTTCACGGTCCTTAAAAATATCCTGAAACACACAGCCTCTGGGCACCTTGATAAATCCTTTGTCCTGCATAAAAATATCCTCCCGTATATGTAAAAATTCATTTTGTCTTCAATACGGGAATATTCTATCAGAAGGAAAATTTTTTCTCTCCCTCATATCAGGGGTTTTTGAAATTTTTCAAAAAAATATTTTTTTCGCATCTCGTGCCTTTTTAAAAACTATCTGTTAATCTTTATAATTCATTCTATATATAATTGTATGTACGCTGTGAAATTATCTGCGGAAAAATAAAGCTGAGTCTGTAAGTTATCATAAAAAAATACAGACCTGCCGCAGACAAACGGCAAGCCTGTAAAGAATGAAAAGTATTGAAAAATAAGGGGTTACGGAAAATCACCGCCTTGTTTTATTGAGAAAAAACGCAGACTGTACGCTGACGTAAAACAAAGGCAGGGTCGGCTGAATGTCGGCAGACTCAAAAAACAGTGTTATTCCTCAATGAGCGTATAGCTTCCGCTTCTGAGAATTCTGAGCAGATCCTCATTTGTTTTTATGGGTTCATCCGTAATTATTCCTCCGGGGACAGTGTCTTCACAATCGTGAAAATCTCCCCCCGAGGTGACAACGGAAAACTTATTTTCTTTTGCCCACTGCTTTGCCTTTGGGTTTGCAGCCTTCCCCTTATCCTTACCGTTAAATACCTCACAGCCGTGAAGATACTCCGGAGCGTGCCTGAAGCGAAGCTCCCTGAAGGGATGTGCCTCAAGAAGAATAAGTCCGTTTTTGTCGCAGAGCTTAAAAAGCTTTTTTAGATACATACTCATAAGATTTCCCGAATTTCTGAGAAAATCCTCTGTTATTCCGTAGATAAGAAAATCATCTATAGTGCAGAAAAATCTTACCTCACAGCCGAGAAGCACGGTAAAATCTTCTCCCGCAAGCTCCTTTGCTCTGTAATAGCCTTTTACGTATCTGTCAATGTGCTTATGGGGAAAGAGTGAAAGATGAAGAAAGGTCTGGGGGGAATAGTGGTCAGTTATAACAATCCCGTCATATCCTCTTTCCTTATAAAACTTTACTGCCTCCTCTGCAGAAGACGAGGCACACAGACTCACATCCGATGTGTGGCAGTGAAGCTCATATTTATATTTTCGCTTTTCCATATTATTTCTTCCTGAAAAATTATTTATATACATATTATACATCATATTACGGATTTTTCCATACTAAATATTAATAAGTTTGTTTTCATATTATTTTTCCGTTTATTTTAAGAAACAGAATATATATTTTCCCGTATCGGGATATAATGTAAAAGAAAATGGAAAAAATTATGATTTTTTTTTGAAAAGGTATTGCAATTTTCTGAAAAATGATTAAAATAGATTTTAGCACTCAGGACACAAGAGTGCTAAAATCACAAAAATTCAAGTATTTAATATCTCAGGAGGGATTTTTATTATGACACTCAGACCCTTAGGCGACAGAGTCGTTCTCAAATTCACAGAGGTTGAAGAAACCACAAAAAGCGGTCTTATCCTTGCTTCTTCCGCTCAGGAAAAGCCCCAGATTGCTGAAGTTATTGCAGTAGGCCCCGGCGGCGTTATTGACGGCAAAGAGGTTACAATGCAGGTTAAGTGCGGCGACAAAGTTATCTTAGGCAAATATGCAGGCACAGAAGTCAAGCTCGGCAACGAAGAATACACAGTTGCAAAGCAGAGCGACATTCTTGCTGTTGTAGAATAATTTTTTAAGGAGGAACTTATATTATGGCAAAGCAGTTACTTTACGGTGAAGATGCAAGAAAAGCTCTTCAGGCCGGTATAGATAAGCTCAGCAACACAGTAAAAATCACACTCGGTCCCAAGGGCAGAAACGTGGTTCTTGACAAAAAATACGGCGCTCCCCTCATCACCAACGACGGTGTTACAATCGCAAAGGAAATTGAGCTTGAGGACGCATTCGAAAACATGGGCGCACAGCTCGTAAAGGAAGTTTCAACAAAGACAAATGACATCGCAGGCGACGGCACAACCACAGCTACACTTCTTGCTCAGGCACTTGTTAATGAGGGTATGAAAAACGTTGTTGCAGGCGCAAACCCCATGACAGTTAAAAAGGGCATCCAGAAGGCAGTTGACGCAGCTGTTAATTCACTGAAGGCTGATGCAAAGCCCGTTCAGAGCTCTTCCGATATTGCAAGAATCGCAACCGTTTCCTCCGGTGACGAAAATGTAGGTGCACTCATTGCAGAGGCTATGGAAAAGGTTACTGCAGACGGTGTTATCACTGTTGAAGAATCCAAGACTGCTGAAACCTCCTGCGACGTTGTTGAAGGTATGCAGTTTGACCGCGGATATATCTCCCCTTATATGGTAACAGATACAGACAAGATGGAAGCTGTTATTGACGATGCTTTCATTCTTATCACAGACAAGAAGATTTCCAACATTCAGGAAATTCTTCCTCTCCTTGAGCAGATTCTTCAGGCAGGCAAAAAGCTTGTTATCATTGCTGAGGATGTTGAAGGCGAAGCACTTGCAACAATTCTTGTTAACCGTCTCAGAGGCACATTCACCTGCGTATGCGTGAAGGCTCCCGGCTTCGGCGACAGAAGAAAGGAAATGCTTCAGGATATCGCTATTCTTACAGGCGGTGAGGTTATCACCTCAGACCTCGGTCTTGAGCTCAAGGACACTCAGGTAAGCCAGCTCGGCCGTGCAAAGCAGGTTAAGGTTACAAAGGAAAACACCATCATCGTTGACGGTGCAGGCGATAAGGACGCTATTGCTTCAAGAGTTAACCAGATAAAGATCCAGACAGAAAACACAACATCCGAATTCGACAGAGAAAAGCTTCAGGAAAGACTTGCAAAGCTTGCAGGCGGTGTTGCAGTTATCCACGTCGGTGCTGCTACAGAAGTTGAAATGAAGGAAATGAAGCTGAGAATCGAAGATGCTCTTGCTGCTACAAAGGCTGCTGTTGAAGAAGGCTATGTTGCAGGCGGCGGTGTTGCTCTTCTCAATGCAATCCCCGCAGTAAAGGCTCTTCTTGAAAGCACAGACAATGCAGACGAAAAGACAGGTATCAAGATAGTTCTTAAGGCTATTGAAGCTCCTATCCGTCAGATTGCAACAAATGCAGGTCTTGAAGGCTCAGTTATTATTGACGCTATCAACCGTTCCGAAAAGAAGGGCTACGGCTTCAACTTTGCAACAGAAGAATTTGTTGACATGTCCGAAGCAGGTATCCTCGACCCCACAAAGGTTACACGTTCTGCTCTCCAGAACGCAGCTTCCGTAGCTGCTATGGTTCTCACCACAGAATCTCTCGTAACCGACAAGCCCGATCCCGCTGCAGACGCAGCAGCTGCTGCCGCAATGGCAGGCGCACAGGGCGGCGGAATGTATTAATCAAAAGGAGCTGTAAAAAAACGAAAGTTTTTTTGCAGCTCCTTTTCAGGGGCGTGAAAAAAAGAGGCAGAATAAACAAACTGAGCGAAAAACAAAGCAATGCTTTGTTTTTCGGTTACCCGAAGGCGTACAAAGGTACGCCGA
>JAZNSD010000019.1:0-3821 GCA_045591055.1 Acutalibacteraceae bacterium
CTCATATATCCACCGTCTTTTCCTTACAAAGGATGAGGATGTATATGCCTTCAACGACGGTGTTGTGCGTGTGCTTCTTATGGCAGCGGAGAACCCCCAAATGACAATAGGTGAAATTCTGGAGGAATTATAATGGATACACTTGAAATAATAAAGGAAATTATCTGTGAATATGTTGAGGTCGAGCCCGATGATATAAAAGAAGAGTCCTCTCTCAGATATGATCTCGGTGCTTCATCCTTTGACCTTATGAACATCGGTACCGCAATCGAGGAGAAATTCAAGGTTACGATAAATGCAGGTTCTCTTACAAAAATCAAAAACGTAGGCGACCTTGCAGCATTCCTTGATAATAAATAAGTTAAAAAATATAAAAGAAAACAAAGACAGAACTCCCGTAAAATTAAGTTCTGTCTTTTGCTTTATTTGATTATTTATGAAAAATATATTATGACCGGATAATATATTATGTGTAACGGTTATGGTTTTATTTTATATATTTCCAACCGCAATCCTCGTTGATAAACTCAGTCAGAGATTCGATATAATCAAGATCATCGTCAGAAAAAGACATATATACTACTTCGTTGGTTATATCATTTGTGGCAATAAGAAAAACATTTTTTGGATAGTTGCTGTCTTTCGCGGATAATATACGGAAAAAGTAATCGTTTATCGTTGCGGTTGTTTCACAGGTATATCCGTAGATGTCTGTTATTGTTTGTTGCTCAAAATTATATTTTTCATCCAGAAATTTTTTCTGTGATAAAAATGTATCTTTATCGTACTGGCAAACTAAAGCATTCACATCACAGGTAAAAATACCAAATTGCGAAGAAAAATAATCGTAGTATTTCATTTTTTCAGGATTTGCAATTTCGGAAAAGGATGGCATAGTCTTATTCACATTTACAATATCAACAAAGCCTGTTGATAATTCTTCGTTTTCGTAATGTGAAAGGATTATAAATTTTCCGAAAAAGCTAAGTGCAAGATATGCGACTGCAAATGCGATTGAGATAAGTACCGATAATGTGATTTTTGCAGAATGTATTCTGCCGGAAAAAATTACTACGGCGAATAATAATACGGTACATATGGGAAGTATGATATATTTGCAAACAAATGCACTGTTAGGTAAAGTATCTGAGATTAACAGACCTATTCCTAAAATAATTAACAAGAGGGGAATAATACACAAAGCAACAAATGCTGAAATGTGTTTTTTTGTAATACGTTTTTTTGTATCCATACAAATCTCCTTTTTTATTATTATAGCATAAACTGATGTAATAAGCAATCAGCGAATTTTTCAAGAAGCCCGTCTGTAATTCGTTGAGTTTATATCAAGTTTTTTTGTCAACCCGCATAAGAAGCATTTTTATTTTATTGCTGCCGAAAAAACAAAAAAAGTTCAGATTGATTTATGATACTGATAAGGATATACTGAATATAAAAGAGAAATTCATAAGTAATATTGTGATATTTCCAAAAAATTTTCAGGAGAGTGCAAAAATGAAAAAAGGTATTAAAAGAATTATTTCCGTTATACTTTGTATAACAATGCTTGTTTCATTAGGTGCAATAAGTGCATCCGCAATTATAGGCACAGAAACAGACTGCGGCGGAAACTGCGGTCATTCCCCCATAATTGTTCTTCCCGGCATCAATCATTCACCTACATATCTTTATGATGAAAATGATGAGCCTGTTATGAACGGAAGCAGTCAGATAGGCGGTTCGCTTCTTATTCTCAATGAAGCTGCCCTTTCAACAAACGCAATTGTAAAGGTTGCAGTAAGAGCACTTCTGACCATTTTCTTACAGAAAAATATGGGTCTTGACGAAGTAGCTTATGAGCTTGTTTCTGAAGTTTTCAAATATCAAAGATGCGATGAAAACGGTGACCACGTTGAAAACCTTAAAACACAGAGATGGAATCATTCTCTTGAGCATATGACTGCGTCTGAGCTTGACTGGACTTACAGAATGGTTCCCATGAAGCCTCTTGTTGATGAAATCGGCGAAGACCACGTTTATTTCTTCACCTTTAATCTTGTCGGCGATCCTATGAGCTCAGCAGATGATCTTGATGAATATATAGAAATGGTTAAAGAACAGACAGGTCACGATAAGGTCACTCTTCTTCCTGTCAGCCTCGGCGGTACAATTCTCACAGCTTATCTTGATAAATACGGACACGATAATATTGACCAGATAGTAAATGCAGTTGCATGTCTTGACGGAACAGATATTGTGGCTGATTTCTTTGCAAGAGAATGGCGTCTTAATGATGAATATCTCTATCACGAATATATTGCTAAAATTTTTGTGGAATCAGAAGGTGCGCCCACACTCGGTTATCTTATAAATACTCTTCTCCATATTATCCCCCGTTCGGGCTTGGAGGCAGTTCTTACGGGAGCTATGAGCGGCATTCTTGACACGTTAATGTTAAACTGCCCTCAGTTCTGGGCAATGCTTCCCTCATACAGATATGATGCACTTGCAGAAAGATATCTTGCAGATCAGCCTGCACTTAAAGAGAGAACAGACCGTTTCCAGCAGGCAAGAGTTAATCTCAGACAGAATATTCTTGATGCAGAAGCAGACGGTGTTCGTGTTAATACAATTGCCTGTGCAAATCTTGATCTGGGCGAACAGATGTATACGTATTTTAATATTGTCGCTTCTGCCGAAAAGGTCAGCTCAGACGGTATAGTCAATCTTGCATCAGCATCAATGGGTGCAACAGGTGCTCCCGGTGAAAAAACACTCAGTGATATTGAATATGAAAAGAATATCTATTGCACAAACCCTGAGCACAATCACATTTCCCCCGACAATATGGTAGATACATCAACAGCAATTCTTCCCGAAAACACCTGGATTTTCCTTGAACAGCACCATGAGGTAGGCTACAACGATGTTGTTCTGAACCTTGCAAAGGCAATTATTCTCGGTGAAGTAACCGATGTTAATGATAACCCCGAAATGTATCCTCAGTTTAACGGTACCTGCTATACACAGGAGCTGCGCCGTTGGAAGCTTACCGATGCAAGGAAGGTAGACCAATCAAAACTCAGTGCAGAGGATAAGGCAGAGCTTGAGGCTGCTATCGCACAGGCTGAAGAAGTTCTTAAGATGACAATCACCGATCAGTCTAAGGTTGAAGCTGCTGAAACAAGACTTGATGCTATTCTTCATAAGGTCGGCGCACCGGGCTATGAAACTGTAGGAACGGAAGAAGCCTCAATGCTTGACCCCATTTTTGAAAGCATTACCTGCCTGATGAGTAAGGGAAGCCTCTTCTTCTTCGGCGGCGGCAGTCCTGTTGACAGATTGCTTGCACCTGTGAGAAATTTGTTTGGTAATGATTAAGATTGTTTTACGTATGATGGTTTTATAATCAGGGAGTATATTAAAAGAAATTTTACCTTACATTTAATATTTTTACCTGTAAATTAATGTTGAAAAATCAAAAAAACAGGCTGATTCACTTGTTCAGTGTGAATCAGCCTGTTTAATATTTTTTTATTATATAGGAAATTGCTCGCATTGTGAGCAATTTGCGTATAACAATAACCCCCTACAACTCCCAAGATTGGGGATTGTAGGGAGTTGATAAATCGTCTGCATTGCCGTTGATTTTTACTCCGTCAATGTATCTGCCTGCAGGAGATAAGCCCTTCGGCGACAGACTGTATGATTTTACGGCATATAATTTCGGGCATTATGTTATGCCTGTATATGCTCTCACAATGCAGGAGGCATCCACGGGAAATTTTGTGTTCTCATATATCCACCGTCTTTTCCTTACA
>JAZNSD010000020.1:0-33440 GCA_045591055.1 Acutalibacteraceae bacterium
TTTATTATATAGGAAATTGCTCGCGTTGTGAGCAATTTAGCTTATAATTCGCCTGCGGGCTCATTGAATGACGCAAGCTTATTGAACAAGAAACACCTACAGCCCCCAAGATTGGGGGTAGGGGGTTGACAAATCGTAAGATTTTTTCTTATTGAATTATTGATATTTATATTGTATTATTTAATAGAGGTGATAATTTTTGTACGATATTGCTGCAGTTTCCGAGCTTTTTAATGATATGCTCAACGACTTCAATATAAATATAAACTATGTTAATTCAAGGCTCACATTGTATTGCGAAAAATCACACAGAATCACAGATGAAAAATATGTACTCACCATATCAGATAAAAATATTAATATCGAATGCTCAGGTAAAAAAAGTGCATTTTATGCCTTATGCGATACTGCAAAGCGAATAAACGAAGGAAAAATGCATAACGGAAAATATGTATGCTGTCCGTCTTTCAAAGTCAGGGGATACATTGAAGGATTTTACGGTCCGCCCTGGAGTAATAAAAATCGGATGTCTGTTATGGCCCTGATGGCAAAAAACAGAATGAATACTGTTTATTACGCTCCAAAGGATGACATATACCACAGAGAAAAATGGCGTGAGCTTTATCCCGAAGAAGAACTTTCGGCACTTAAGAATCTCGTTGACACTGCAAAGAAATACTATATGGATTTTTTCTGGTGCATTGCCCCGGGGCTTTCTATGAAGTATTCCGATGAAAAAGACTTTTCAGCTCTTCTGAGAAAGGCGAAACAGGTATATTCTGCAGGAGTAAGACACTTCGGACTTCTGCTGGATGATATTGACGAGGAGCTTGAATTCGCTGAAGACAAGGCTGTTTACGGGGAAACCGTGAATGCTCACATTGAGCTTATCAACAGATTCAGTTCTGCTCTTCATAATATTGATAACTCAATCAGCCTCACAGTCTGTCCCACTCTTTATCACGGGAAGGGTAATGAATACTATATTTCAAAACTGGGACAAAATATTTCTCCCCTTATTTCAATTTTCTGGACAGGAAGAGATATATGCTCACGGGAGCTTACAAGCCCCGAAGCAATAAAATTTATTGAATCAACTCACCATAAGCCACTTTACTGGGATAATTATCCCGTAAACGACTGTGCAATGTATAATGAAATGCATCTCTCTCCTATTATAAACCGTGACAAGGATCTGTGGAAATATTCTGAGGGAATTATAGCTAACTGCATGGAATATGCAGAGTGTTCCAAAATACCTCTGATTACGTTCGCTGATTATTTATGGGACAGCGAAAGCTATAACTCCGAAGAATCCTTTGAAAATGCAATAAGACAGGTTATTGGAAATGAAAACGCAGAATCTTTTACTGTTTTTGCGGATCATCTTTATACCTCATGTCTTAAGGATTCAAATTCCAGACGCATGTATGAAGCTCTTAATAAGATAGAAGGAGCCTTAAAAAATAGGGATAAAGAAAAGGCTTTTTCACTTGCCGCAGACTATCTAAAAAAAATGCACGATGCAAAAGCTTATCTTATGAGGGATTTGCCGATATGCAATGAGCTCAGAAAATGGTCTGAGAAATTCTTTGTTGCATGTGATCTTTTTGATAATATTTTCGGATTTGCTCAAAAAAGAGAGGAATCCCGGAGAGCTGAAATTCTTACTCTTATTGATAAATATAATGCTTTACCTGCAAGACTCTCAAATGATGTAAACTTAAAAGAAGAATTAAAAGAAATACTTAACTGACGGAGGAATTACTATGGAAGTTTTAACCAGATGGTTTTCGGCAATTATGGCAGTGCTTATGGGTCTTCCCTTGCTTTTCAATGCAGTGCTGCAAAGTGCAACAAAAACAGGATATGATGAACGCCCGGAAGAAGCAATCCGCAGCAATTTTCTTGAGGGCTCAGAAAACTTTATTGATGAAGCTGTTGCAGAGTATTGGTCTGTCGGCTTTGCCCGCAGAAGTCTTACTCCCGCAGATATTGACAAAACAAGATATTTTCTCGGAGGATATCTTAAATTCCCGGCACAGGAAGTAACCGGTGTTATTGATGATTTGTGTGTAAGAGCTGTTGTTCTTGATGATAATTCGGGAAGAGGCGCAGCTGCATTTGCATGGATTGATGCCGTCGGCTTTATGAACGCTGACACCAAAGCAATCCGTGAAAAGCTCAGCGATATCACGGGAAACGGAATGCTAATAAGTATTGATGTAGGTTCAACTCATGTTCACAGTGCTGTTGATACACAAGGACTCTGGGGAAATATTCCTAAAAGCGGAAGAAATGAAGCTTATATAAATTCCGTTATTGAAAAAACTGCAGATGCAATAAGAGAAGCATACAACACTAAAACCCAAGGCACTCTTTACTATTCTTCAAAAACCTGTCCCGAGATGTTCTATGACGGAAGAGCCCCTTACTCCATAGATGAAAAAATTCACCTTTTCCGTTTTGTGCCCAATGATACAGCTAAGAAAGAGATTTATATCACAAACTTCGGTGCCCATCCCGTAAATCTTGATTGGAGCAATTCAGAGCTTTCAGGTGACTTCCCTTACTATATTGAACAGGCGGTCACCGCTGAAAAGAATGCAGATTTTATTTTTATTCAGGGCGCCATAGGCGGCGGAATTTATATAAACACAGATAACAGAGTAGGAATCTCAGAAGAGCTTTCAGCTTTTGAAAAAATGCAGGAATACTCTCTTATAGCGGCAGACATTCTTTATGAGCTTGCAAAAAGTGGTGAAGCCGTTGAGCCTGTTCTCAACGTATCTCATGCTCAGGTTGATTTTGAAGTAAATAACTTCATATTCCTTCTCGCAGAAAGAGCAAGGCTTTGCAATGTAAAGGCTTTCAAGGAAGACGGCAGGATTTATCTTACAAGTGAGATCGGCTATCTTGAAATCGGTAAGAATATAAAAATCATTGAAGCCCCGGGCGAAATTCTGCCCGAGCTTGTATACGGCGGATTCTATTCTGCTGAAGAAGCCTACAACGGCACAGAATACGAATATCCGGCTCTTAACACCTACTTCAGTTCAGATGATGAAATTCTCGTTTTCGGCCTTTGCAATGACGCTGTAGGCTATATTGTTCCCGATAATGATTATTCTGCTTCAAATGAAGAAGGACACTATGAAGAAACTGTTTCAACAGGTTCATTCACAGCATCCGCTTTCTCAAAAGCATTCGCAAATCTTTTAGGTAAATGGAGGTAACAGCAATGGATTTATTACGCTTATTAGGTCTTCCTGCTCTGGTCAGAAAGATAATTTCCGCACTTTTAACATTAATCACAGTCGCACTTCCCTCTTCAATGTTTACAACTGAAGAAGCTGCAGCACAGTATATGCTCAAGGGCGACAGCGTATTTTCCGACGAAACCGGAGAAAAATGGACTTTAGGCTTCTCATCCGCTGTGCTTACTCCCGAGGATATAAGTGCAGATACATACTATATCGCAGGCTACAACACAAATAATCCCGCAACCGGTGTGCTTGACGATATGATGGCAAAGGCAGTATATATTGATGACAACACCGGAAGAGGGGCAGTTGTTATCTGTGCAATAGACTGTGTAGGTATAAGCCGTTCAGACATAAATGACATCAGAAAGCTTGTCATTGAAAGCGGAGAAATACCGTCTCTCAAATCAATAAACATCTGTGCAACTCATACTCACTCAGCAGTTGACACACAGGGTCTCTGGGGTTCTGCTTTTTACTCTGACGGTAAAAACGATGAGTTTATGAGTACCCTTAAAGAAAAAACAGCTAAGGCCATCATTGAGGCTTATAAAGCAAGAAAAGACGGAGATTTATATTTCGGAACTGCCGACGCAGAAGGCTTACAGACTGACACAAGAACTCCGGTTGATTTTGATTCAACAATAACAAATATCCGTTTTGCTCCTTCTGACAACAGTGCAGATACTTATATTGTAAACTATGCCTGTCACGCAGAAATGCTGGGCAGCAAAACAAATGTCATAAGCGCGGACTTCCCTGCTTATATGTCAAAGGAAATAAATGAGAAAACAGGCGGTGCAAATGTTATATTCCTGAACGGTGCAATCGGCGGTCTTATTACCGGTTCTGAAATTGACAGCTTCCTCAAGGGTGAGCTTTCAGAGTGTATTGAACACACAAAGGAATACGGAAAAGATGTGGCAGCTCTTATTCTCGGTATCAATAACGAAACAGAGCTTTCTCCTCTTATAAATATAAAATCACAGACTGTAAGTGTTTTATGTGAGAATACTGCACTTCTTCTTGCAAGATATATAGGCGTACTCAACAATGATATATCAATTGAAGGAAGAAGTGAGGTTTCAATTATAACCGAAGTTTCTTATATGGAGCTTGGTAATAAACAGATAGGTGCTTATCTTATTCCCGGTGAGATTTATCCCGAGCTTGAAAGCGGAAACTTCCTTACTCAGGAATCTGCTGCAAACAAAACTGATGCTTCCTACAAGGCTCTTTCCGAAATGTCACGATGTGAGCATAATTTTGTTGTCGGACTTTGCAATGATGAATTGGGCTATATAATTCCCGAAAACGATTTTCTGCTTCACGAATGGCTCCCCTATTTTAATATTCCCTATGATTCTTTTGACAGAAAGCACTATGAGGAAACAAATTCCGTCGGTCCGGAAACTGCCGGCACACTCCTCAAAGCAATGGACAATATTATACACTCCATAGACCAATAATAAATACCCCTGACTTTTGTTGAAGTCAGGGGTACGATTCTTACATTATCTTTTTTCAGGTTCTATTTATTAACACAGCGAAGCACTGCGTTGCCGTCACGGCAAAAATCAACAACAGAAACTGAAACATTATCAAGTGCAAATCTGAAAACATGGGGCTTTACGCCTAATGCCGTAGGAATAAGGTACTCGAGAAATCCGTGATGACTGAAAACTGCAATACGGTCTCCGTAGGTGAAGTTGTTTTTAATATAAGAAATCACCTTTTCGGCACGTATAACATTGTCGTCAAACGCCTCACAGCCGAATTCGTAGTTTTTGGTACCAAAAAGCTTTTCACACATTTTAGTATTTTTATAATACTTCTGAAGATAAGCTTCGCTGCAGCCGAAATATCCGGGGGTGCATCCGCATTCCACAAGCTCAGGACATATCTGCAGAAGCGGGTTGTCTGCCTTTGAATTGCAAACACCTGCTGCAGTCTTAAAGCTGCGAAGCAGAGAGCTTGTAAAATATGCATCGATCGCAATATCCTTCAATCTGCCGCCTAAATCAACGCATTGCTGCTCTCCGTTCGGGGTAAGCTCACCGTCGCTTGGATCACGGTCAGCAATATCGGTATAATTTGTTTCGGCATGCCGTATAAACAGTATCTGTAATGTATCGAGTTTTTTCATATAACACCCCTTATCTTTTTTTATAAATAACAAGCTCCGGATTCCCGCCGTTTTCTTCATAGGTACATATAAGTATAAAATCCATATTTGCAGCGATTCCGAAGCATCTGTCTCCTCCGAATTCACATTCAAGCTGATTTCCAAGATACGTGGCGGAGTCATCCAGAAATTTTACGCTTTTTCCGTTGGGAAGTCTGTATTCAAGATTGATATATCCGCCAACAAGCGCGTTGAGCTTTTCAAGCTTCGGCATCCCCTCTACATGCAAATCATTGATTTCATCAATCAGCTGTTTTTTGAACGCATCAAACTTATCTGCACCTCCGAGCTCTTCATATCTCTTCCAGTAGTCGAGAGTCGGGAGCATATTTTTCATATATTCACGCACCTGCTCTTCACTGAACTGCTCATTAACCATATGACCGACACAGACATCAATAAGGTCATCCATATCGTGGTACATATATTCACCGTCGGCATAACACCATTTACAATATTCTTCGTTAAAAATGCCGTCTTTTTCTTTGCTGATATTGCTGTCCTCAAGGGGCATTCCGCAGCATTGGCAAATAAGCTCTCTCGGAGAACCGAGAAGCGTGTTGATAGAAACATCAAAAAGCGAAGACAAAAGCTTCAGTGTTTCGGTATTAGGTGTGGTTTCTCCGTTTTCCCAGCGTGAAACTGCCTGTCGTGTAACAAAAACTTTTTCGGCAAGCTCCTCCTGTGACATTCCGTTTTTTGTTCTCAGCTCAAGTATAACATCTTTCGTTTCCATATTTTTCACCTCTGAAACCATTATAGCACTTCTTTTTTTCGATACAAGCAACTTTCTGTTGCGTTCTGAATATGCAAAACGGGAAATTCAGTTTTCAACAGGGGTAACAACGGGGCTTCCGTCTTTATTCAGAAGCACGGTAAGTCCGCCTGCATATCCGCTTGAATGAAACAGATAATTTACTCCTGTTTCTTTATCAATCCAGATTTCCGTGGAGCCTGCGCTCTGCGAGTATACCTTTTCAAATCTTTTTTCCTTAGCCATTATTTATCTCTCCTTATTTATTTTTTTTCTTAGAAAAAGGAAGCTCATCATACATAGCCATAAAAAGCTCTGTAAGAAGCTCCCTGTTGTCGATACAAGCAACTGAAAGCATTTCTTTTGCCCCTTCATAAGGACAGAGCAAAGCGGCATCGGGCATAATTTCAACAGCCGCTTTTACAGGCTTAACAAGTAATCTGTTATCATATATTCCGCCTACGGTTTTTCCGCGGTAATAAATAATATATTCACCCATCATGGCCTTATAGGTTATTTCCTCAAGCTCCGACAGCTGCTCAAGAACAAATTCAAGATATTCTTTATCCGATGCCATATTACCCTCCCCGACGGCAAAAAACCGATTTATAAATCAATATTAATCTCATATTTATCATCAATAAGCAGATAGTTTACTCCATATTTTTCTGCATTTTTCAACACCTGCATATTTTCATCAGATACACTTTCAAAAGTACAGTCTGAATCATCAATGCGTTTTTCAATAACATCCGCATATTTCTTTATATCCGAAAAATGGTTTCTGATATAATTCTCACTCATTACAATACAATAATACCTTATGTTTTCAAGATAGTCTGTTTCAAAATCATTTTTCCAAGTAAAGGGAATATAGCATCCTTCAACAATTAAATTCTGCTTGTTTTCAATTGCTGTTTTAATTATTTCACGTGCAACCGGCCATAAATATGCCGTAAGGTCATTATCATCGCTCATAGGAGAAAGTGCAGTATTTCCGCTTCTTATCAAGCCCATTTTCAGGTGGTCGATTGATAAATACGGAAATTTATATTTTTCAAGAAGCTTTTGTGCAAGCAGAGTTTTTCCTGTGTGAGAAGCACCTGTAATTAAAACGATCATTGCTTTTATCTCCGTAAATTCTTATGTGTCAGTCTGTTCTTTTATAATCAATACCTGCAAGTTTTGCCTGATTGCAAAGGTCCTTTTTTTGCAAGGTATATTTTTTTCCGTCTTTTATAAAATGCGTTCCGCATTGTCTGAATTCAAAGCTTACATTTCTGCGTTTGCATTGTTCACGTATATCAAGTATCCAATCGTAATCAAGCTCTCTTGCAAATCTGTCTGATTCACCGCCTGCAACAACAAGCTCAACCCCGTCAAGATACTTCTCAATATTTATTTTTTCAAGTAAAGGCTGAGCAGTAATACATTTATGCTTTATAGGCAAAGACCTGAATACAGAAAGCCTCTTATCCGCGTTTTTCTGATTTTCCACTGTGCAGCACACAACAACATTTTCATATCCCGCTCCCCAATCTTCGGGTATACAGTCAAGGAATCTTTCAATGCGCTTTGTGAGAAAAAGAAAGGTGCAGTCCTGCCTTTCCTTTATGGATGCCCAGCATTCATTTCTCCACTCATCTGCTTCTTCTATAAGGAAATCCGTTGAAAAGCACATATAAACCATACCGCTTTTCATTTTATAATTTCCGTTTTTTAGTTTTTCGCAAGGCTTATAAAAATCCTTTGTCTTCACAATATCATTTGTGTCAATGCCCCGTTTTGCATCACCTTTGTGTATATAGCAATGAAGACATCCGTCACTGCATTTTTTACATCCTCTCCAAGGGTTCCACATAGGCATAATTAAGACTCTCCCGCAAACAATCTTTTCTTATACTTCGCTGCTGAAATACATATCTATTTCTGTCATTCGACTTTCCTGCTTCACTTTGAAGGGACAACGGCTTTCACAGTGACCGCATTTAAGACATGCATCAGCTTTTACAGACAGCTTTGTATAGTGATTGGCTGCAATTTTGTCTCCTGCAAGGGCAAGATCATAGTATTTATTGACAAGTCCGATGTCTATTCCTGCGGGGCAAGGCTGACAGTGATTACAATAGACACAGGTGCCTGAGATCGTATCCGCCGTAAAAGAAGCGATAACAGAATAGTCCTTTTCCTTTTCACTTACACTAAGAAACTCAAGAAGCTCATCAAGATGCGCCATAGTCTGCACACCGGGAACTGCAGTCAGCACTCCAGGACGGTCGATAGCATACTGAAGGCATTGACTGTGTGTAAGGGCAACGCCGAAGGGCGATGCTTCTGCAGAAAGAAGCTGTCCTGCAAAAAACGGCTTCATTACGCTGATACCCACACCCTCGCGCTCGCATCGCCTGAATAAATCAAAACGCTCTTTCACACTGCCGATACCGTATTCGTCACCTTTCTCAAAATCATAAGCAGGATTTATTGAAAACATCATCATATCAATAAGCCCCGTATCTAAGATTTTATTTGAAACTGACGGAGTATGTGAGGAAAAACCGATATGACGTACAATTCCCTGTGCCTTCAATTCTTTCAGATAGTCAAGCACACCGATCTCGCAAAGCTTTGCAAAATCTTCCTCCTCGTCGACACAATGAAGAAAGCCGAAATCAGCATAATCAGTTTCCAGCTCCTTAAGTTCCCAGAGAAATGTCTTTTTTATTGTATCAAAATCACGGCACCAGCCGTATTCACCGTTTTCATCGTATACCGCACCGAAATGCACCTGCAAAAACACCTTATCGCGTTTTTCTTTTATTGCTCTGCCGATAGGTGCATATGATGCTCCCGCGGTGCAAAGATCAAAAAAATTGATGCCGTTATCAACAGCCTTTCGAACAATTGCTTCAATCTCTTCAGGCGGAGTTTTACCTATACCGCCGAAGCCGAGTCCCAGCACGCTGAATTTTTCATTATCATTTCCGTGAGGAAGTTTTCTGTATTCCATATTACACAATCCTTTTGCATTTGATTTCAAAAAGCTCTGATCGAATCAGTATTCATCTGTATAAAAATAATTATATCACACAATCAGGGTTAAGCATAACCGAATATTTCCCCTCATAATCGAAGGATATAAAATGCTTTAATACACCTATATAATATTTGCAGCCATTCCGGTACATCTGTCTTTGTGACAAATCAGTGTATCAAGAAAATCTTCACTAAATCTTCTTTTGTTGCTTTGTCTGATTTCATACCGGGAAATACAGGAGCGTGTTCAAGCTCTTTAGTCATTCCTGAACTCCTCAGCTATCTTACTTAAAATTTCAATATCTGCGGGGCAGAAGCTGTAATCCGGGATTTCTTCGGGAGTAATCCATCTGATATCATTATGCTCCAGCTTCTCCGGACTCCCCTCTGCAATTGAAGCATTAAAGAGAGTCAGATGCACTGTTATATCGGGATACTTATGAGTAACTTCCGTAAATATCTCTCCGACGCGAGGAGTAATACCAAGCTCTTCTCTGCATTCACGGATAAGCGCCTCTTCTTTACTCTCTCCTGCCTCAACCTTACCTCCGACAAACTCCCACAGCAGCGCACAGGACTTAGTTACGGGCCTCTGACATATTAAAAACTTTCCTTGCTCCCATATAAGAGCTGCTACAACTTCAGTCATAATTCTCTCTCTTTTCAAAACTGTTTTTTATTCAAAATACACTGTTACATTATCATCATCAGGACCGCTGTTATAAAGAAGCGGTTCGATAAACTCCGATAACGTATACCCTCTGAGTGTTTTCTTAATATCTATATGTAAAGCAGACAAGATTTTTTCTATTTTTCTGAAGCTGCCCATTGTAATTTTATACTCGACGGTAGTAGGTGAATACGGTGCATTGCCGCGATAAAGATTAGCTATCAGCTCAAGCACAAGATTTACAAACTTTTTATCCTTTACCGCCTCAATTTCAGCCTTACTTAAATCGTGATATTTTTTTGAAAATTTTGCAACCCGGCTGTAAGAAAGCCCGTTGAGCTTTCTGCCGAGGAACATCACGATTTTCGGATGCTTAAGTATCAGATCTTTAGGAAGGGATACTCCGCCCTGAGTGTTTGCAAAAGCCTCAACATCATGCTCCATATTATAAGGAATTTCCTCTATAATACCGAGGAATCCTTTTTTAGCATATTCGGTAAAGGTCATTCCGAGATCGGGAAGCTCTATATCAATTGTTCTTATTTCTGCAGTTCCCTTCTCTGTATCGACTGTAATCTTTCTCATTTTGGGAGGAAATGCTGCAATGGATGAAGTCTGCACAGTATAAATCTTATTGCCCTTTTCGCTTATGATTTCTTTCATACACTGAATATGAGTATGCCCGTTGAAAAACAGCCTGACCCCCATATCGGCAAGCTGCCTTATTCTTTTATCTCCGTCAATAAAGCTGTGGCCTTTGCCTACGATCTGATAGGCGGGAGACGGAGCTACAACAGGACGGTGGGTACTGCAGATAACAGTTGCACCCTTTGCATGGGCTCTTTCAACATGTTCCCTTACCCACTCCATAAGCTCATCCGTAAAATAGGGATAATGCTTTGATTTTTTATCTTCGGCTTCATATCCCATAGCTATATGGTATAAGCCCGGCAGCATTTCCGCAATATAAGTTGTTCCGTCATCAAATGTATCAAAAGCCTTGTCGCGTCCGAAAGGGGCATACATCATTTTTACAACATCCTCGGGAAGATGCTCAGCAGGAATCTTTTCGCCGTTTTCATCAAAGCTGTAAATTGAGAAATAGGGATAATCGTGCATATCGGGATACACAAAGGGATTCCCCCCTTTTTCAGTAAACTCCCGAAGAATATCACTTACCTCTTCGTGACTGTATTCGTCACCGTGATTTGTAAGATCGCCCGTGATAATAACTGTGCTTGTGTCTTCATCCGCTGAAACAATTCCGAGAGCTTTTTTGAAAGCCTCTTCACTTTTCAATATGCAAATCTGTGTGCTGGGCTGAGGAAATGTCCGCCAGTCGCATTTAAAATTTTTTTTGCTGTAATAATGAACATCAGTAATGTGATAAAAACTATAAATCATATTATTTCTCCTTCTTTTCTGCGGTTATTGTATCACAAAAACACACATTAAACAATAGAGAGATTAACGGTTTTGACGGCTGCCGTGCAGATATCACCTAATGAGGTTAATTATAAAAACAATGATAAAAGATGTTTACTAAAACGGTTATTCAACAAAGCCTCCCCGGGAAAACAGGGAGGCTTTTCTTATTCAGTAAAACTATAAATGATTTCATATCTGAGCGGCAAAAACGCTTACTGCAGCAAGTTATCATTTTTAAAGAGAGAGTTCTCCGTTGAAAAGCTTTTTCAGAACTTTTATCAGGCTTCTGAAAAAGTCAATGAACATCCTGAATACATTCTTATTTTCAGGAACAGCATCCTCGTCTGTTCCCTCAACAGGAACAAGTCCGTCACCCGTAAATTCCTGTACAGACGGGTATCTGCCGTCAGAAACCGTTGCGTCATTGTTCATAATATCAAGAGCAAGACGGTTGATGGGATAAGGAAATGTATCGTGATACATATTCTTTACAAACCAGGTATATTCAGGAAAAAGGCAGTCTGCGGAATTAATTTTCAGATCCGGAGAGAGATATGTTTTATCCTCAAGAGAATCAATGTACTTCTGAGAAAAAACAGTTCCGTAATCAGCATATTCACCGCCGAAGGCCTGACGCACACAGCTTGTGTTACCGTCACCGAGGCAGGCTGCACCCTCATAAATGGGATAATCAGGGAAATTATATTTTGCGATAATATAAAAATCAATACCCTTTTCCTTAAACGCAAGCATATTTTCCTCTGCATGCATCTGTACATTATAGTGAAAAGCATCTGTTTTTTCTATAAGCTTCTTATAAGTATCCTGACAGCCGGCAAAAATGAAATCTCTTGCCGCTTCATAGCTTTCAGGGGTAACCATAGACCAATATGAGGGCATTGAACCGTATGTATCACGAAGCAACGGAGGAATCAGATCCGTTTTTATACGCTTTATAAGCAATTCAAGAGCCGCACCCGTCAGATCAAGTGTTTTAATTTCTCTGAAAAGCTCAAGTGCAGTCACTAAAAATAGATTCAGCTCCATATCCTCAATAATATTTTTCTCATTCATAAAGAAATTAAGGAAATTGTCAATTGCATCGCCCTCAAGCTTAATATTTCCGGTAAACAAAGCCGTGAGCATATCAAGCCCAAGTATTGATGAGGTAAGATAAGCCACATCGTCAACAGTTTTTTCAGCATGGTCCTTGTACTTTGAAAGATAAGCAGCAACAACATTAGCACCGTAGCAGCGTCCAAGAAGATTGACCTTAGTTTCACCGGTAGCCTCAAGCACCATATCAATATATATTTTCAATTCGTCTGCTGCTATCAAAGGAGAAATACGCCAATCATACCTGAACTGATAGTCATATTCATTATAGTTGGATGTTTTTCTCGGGATATTACAGGTGTATATGGTTTCTTCCGGATGGCTGCCGTCACTTACTTCACCGTTCACATCAAGTGCCATATCATCAAAAATCGGCACAAAAACATTATAAAACTCTTCTGCATATTCCTTGTAGTCATTGGTAAGC
Organism: Acutalibacteraceae bacterium; assembly: GCA_045591055.1. Taxonomy (GTDB): domain Bacteria; phylum Bacillota; class Clostridia; order Oscillospirales; family Acutalibacteraceae; genus RUG806. The sequence continues at coordinate 12,877 of JAZNSD010000020.1, forward strand.
ATCCCCTTTACAAGCTTTTTAAGGCAAGGGGCAAGAGCTTCCTTGATAATCTCTATTGCATCCAGATCATCCGCCAAAGGATAGAGCTGTGAACCGTCAGCATTTACAAGACCGTTTGTTTGAGCACCTGTAATATAAATAGTAGGATGTTCACTGTCTTCTGCTGCGAAAACAGGGTGAATCAGAGTAAACAGAAGAACAAATACCAATAATGCGGATACAATTTTTTTCATATAATTACCTCCATGCTTTTTATTGTATAATGACAGCATAAGGTTATACGGTTTTTAATTTATTAAAAAAGCATTAACGAAATATTAAAAACAATATCAGCAATTTAAAATTGCATCATACACAAAAAATCACTGTTCAAAGCAATAGATTTCAATTGCTTCGCTTATAAATACCGCAGTGCCCTCTGCGTGCTTATCGATATTATTTCTGAAGCGTTCGTCTGAAACATACATCTGACCGAGCCCGGACAGAATTTCATTGGTACAAGAATAATAATTTGCGGTAATAAAGCTTTGCAGTGCATTCACAAGACATTGAGCTTCATCGGAATCGGAAGACTTTCCGCTTTTCATACAAATTGAAAATTCTGACATAAGCCCGTCCATTCCGTCGGCGAGTGCATCCCATTTCTTCTTTGAATAATTCCCTGTTTTTTCTGTATGCTCTTTATAAGCATCGGTTCTGCCCCATTTTTCCTGAGCTTCGGCTTTATACTTTTCAAATTCACTGTTATCAAATGCACTCATAACATTTGCTCCTTTCATCAAATCATCGATGGAAGAAATCAATCTCTCTAAACGCTCTTTTTTTATTATAAGCAGCTTCTTTTGCTCCTCCAACGATTTTTTTGTGTTATAATCCGGAGAGGATAAAATTCTGCCAATGCTTTTAAGAGAAAAATCAAGTTCACGGTAAAAAAGAATCTCCTGCATACGTATAAGAGAATTTTCATCATAATAACGATAGCCTGTAGCCTCATCAACAAATGCAGGCTTTAACAATCCGATTTCATCATAATAATGAAGCGTGCGTACGCTTACACCCGTGCTTACAGCAAATTCCTTGATCAGCATTTTCATTATATCACCCCGTAACACGAAGTATACACTATGACGGAACGTGAAAGTCAACAGGATTCTGAAAAAAACGTATATAATTTATTTCCACATAAGAGAAGCTATTGAAACACAACCCTTATGGGGAACAGGCTTATCCCTCCATCCGCAGGTTGTTATATATGTTTTTCCGTTTTCCTCAATTATTTCAGGCGCGTGAGCAGATATTTTTGTAACAGGAACAGCTCCGCCTGCTCCACCGTTATACACACCGAAATCAAGCGGATTTTCAGAGCAGAACACAAGCGTATCGTTATAGGTTTCATCTGAAGAATCAGTATAGGTTATAAAAAGATAATAAAGGCCGTCCTTTTTTACCACAAAGGGAGATTCCATTGCTCCCCATCCGGGATTCAGAGGGGCATTGTCCCCCGAAGTAAGTACGAAGCCTTCAAAATCCCATTTCAACAAATCACGGGAGGAAAAGCACGAAACTGCACTCTTCTTATTATGAACCCCGACAACATACATAAGATATCTGTTTTCATCAGTCTTTAACACAAAATGATCACGGTGTGCCCCCATAACAGGTTCGTTATTCAAGATAACATTATATCCGTACCACTCCACCATATCAAAGGATACCGCAAGAGAAGTCGGTGAAGGTCCGTAAAACATATAATAGTCTTCATCCTTATTAATAACACACGGTGCCCAGGCAAGTGTACCCCTGTCAATAACCTTTCCGATCTCATTAAAAGGAGTTGCTAAACAATCTCCTTTTCCGTGCACAAAATAACGTTCCTCATAAGAATGTCCGCCCGCACTTGTTATACCGAATAAATGCCAGGCTCCGTCTGCTCCTTTTACAATAGTATGATCATTAACATAATTTCCGTATTTTTCAGGCTTAAATAAAATTTTCCATTCATCGGCTATATAAGGAATTTTCATATTATCTCTCCGCTGCAGAAAGTTTGTTTTTTAAGGATTGACACTTTTTACAAGTCCGTTTAGAACCGAAATCGTAACAGAACCTGCCGAGCTTCCTGCCGAGAGCATTTCTTCATAATGTCTGCGGTAAGGTCCGAAAAGCTTATCTGCACCGTCCATATCCCAGATAAGATCCGTAATAAAATGAGCATAGTCATTATCAGGAAGAATATATCCTATCGCATCGTTGCAAAGACCCATTACAAGCACTGTTTTTCCTTCAGGAACAAGACTTGCGGTCGGCTCATATGTCCACTCGGTTCCGCGGTAAGAATCTTCGGCAGAAATAACATTACCGTATATAAGCTGAGGAACAATTTCGCCGGGGGCGGTAAGAAGAACAATATCTTTACCGATTTCTATATAGCCCGCCTCTGTAATAACAGAATAACCCGTACTGCTTGAACAATCCTCTACGGTTGTTGTTCCGATAAAACCTTCTATTGCACCAAAGCTTAAAAGACCGGTCTCAAGAGGAAGTGCATACTCTGTCATTCTGACATTGAGTATAGGCTCAACTTCTTTTGCGTTATTTTGTGCTTCAAGAATAAGTCTTGCATACTCATAACCGAAGAGTATTGCTGTTTTATAATCCTCAGCAGTGGGATTAACGGCAATTTCTGCCTCAACTTCACTTACTGTAAGCTCAGGCAATTCTGCCCACTTGTTGACTGAAACAGGTGCCTGAGCGCCCTGAATAAACATAAAGTTCATACCTGCATCATTGATTTTTGTTTCCATAAAGGCAGGAAAGTCTGCTGAGAGAAGCGATGTTTCTTCGTCAACGATTGTGGGATGTGCACCTATATTAGTAAATATAGTTGGTGCCGAAACCGCATTATCGGGAACAAATTTGAAGCAGGCTAACTTATTCTGATAGCCTTCTGTAAAATATCTTTTGTTGACAAGATACGGATATTCATCATCGGAATAAAGCCCGTACTCATCATCCTTACCCATACCGGCGGTTTCAAAATAGAAGAGTTTACCCGATTCCCTGTTTATATATGCCTCAACAATTGCATCTGATGCACGATCAATCATCAATTCAAGGAAATCGGTATTCATTGACCTTTTTGCTCCGAAGAAGAAGCCGGAAAGAATTTTCGGTATCAGGTCAAGTCCGATACCCTGTGTATCAATAACCGTGTGACAGTGTGTGGCATTTATATTAACAGCATTGATATCACTGTCAATACCTTTTTCTTTGAGCTTTTGCTCTGCTGCACTTCTTATAGCACGTATATCAGCATTTGCAACACCGATACCGTCAATTGAAGCAAAGATTGTTGTTCCTCTGCCAGAGCCGTCATTAAGAGCTATTGCAACAGCCTTCTGATCATCAAAGACGCCGTTCACCTTCTGGGTAAAATATCCGCCGGTGTAGTATTTTCTACTGCCGTCACGAAGATCATCGGGAACAATGCTTTTCTTTCCGAAGCCGAGTGACCATTTTGCGCCATAGACCGCATTATCTATAAACTCTTTTGTGCCCGTATAGAAATTTTCACTTTCCGAAGAAAAATACTCCTCAACTGTCGGATAGTCGGGAGTAGGTGTAAATATTCCCAACATTTTTATTACAACATCAACAAAGTCACCAAGGACATCTGTTACCGCGTGAATCGGCTTTCTTTGCATGTCGGCTGCAAATGCAGTCGTTGAATAAGCAGAGAAAAGAAGAGTTATTGCAAGAAGAATTGCCATAAAAGACCTGTAAGACTTTTTCATAAGTTATATCTCCTTTTGCTATTTTAATTAAATGCTGACTTGATAAGCATTTCTGTTTCATCCAGGATAATCCCGCCGGTTTCGGGACTTGTGGAATTTGTTTCCTCATAGTGGTCTCTGTCCATATCGTCTGTTGCTTTATTGATATACGGCATGACTTCGTTCAGCAGGAAATCGTTTTCTGCAACGATATAACCGAGTTCATCATTGCAAAGGCCGATTACAAACTTATGTCTGCAGTCTGTCATATCCGAAAGCACTGCTTTATAGCACGCCTTTCTGTGGTTTGCACTGTCCTTTTCCGTCAGAAATTCTCCATTGTAAAGTTCAGGAAAAAGTTCTCCCGGAATAAGAAATACGGCAACATCCTTATTACCCAGTTCCATATAGCCCACCTCAGAAAAAATACACGCCTTGCTTCGCTTTCCGGTCCTTCCTATATCATTATTGAGAACCTTCAGATATCTTGCGAGAATAAGCACTGTATTATCGCCCGGGACAGTAATACCTTTGGACTTGATATTGAGAATGGGGCTGAGCTGAATTTCATTATCGACAGCAAGAGTAATTTCACCCAATTGTCTGCCGAAATCCTTCATATATGCTTTGCAATCAATCGAATCCCTGTAAACCTTTTTTATGTCCTTTGCGGAAATCATTCCGCCTATTGCACCGTTAAAGAAAACTGCATCTGATCCCGGCACACTTTCTTCAATTTCTTTAATAAGATATGCAGGGAAATCCGCACTGATAACGGATGTTGTGCCGAGCAATTCTGCATGTGAAGCAAAATTTACAATATAAATATCACCTGATTCATCATCCGGGGAAAAACGGAATCTTGTAAGATTCTTGTCATAGGTAACAGGTGTTCTGACATCCGCCTGCATATCCTCAACTGATGCATAGCCCATAAAAAGACTGCCGTCTTTTCTGCTCTCATACGCTGTGAGAATAGCCTGTGCCGCCATTTTCTTAAGATTATCCATAAATACCTTGTCTTTGCCGGATTTATAGATTTTTTCACCCCAAAGCCCCTGAGTATCAATTCCCGCATGGGTGTGGGTGGATAAGATATTGATTGACTTAACCTTACCGAGTCTGCCGCTTTCTGTTACAAGCTTTCTTATATCATTGATATCCTTTCTGCTTATACCTACACAATCAAGAGCACAGAAAACAACACCGCCTTCAGCTCTGTTATCGTCAAGATAAACTGCTCTTGCATAAAGGTCATCAAGAACACCCTTTACGGGATTGTTCGAATCATATCCGGCAATATAATAAGTTTTGCTTTTATAATCGGCAGGGGTATAGGACGCCTTGCCGAAGCCGCAGGTCCATTTTTCACCGGGTAAGTATGAAAACTTCTCATTGCCTGTGAGCATATATTTATCCGCATCTGCCTGAGTCGTGAAATGCTTTTTCGGTATGGTAGAAATAATAAATTTTGCAAGGGTATCCACAGATTTTTTTGTGAATCTATCCTTAAATTTCATACACAATCCTCCAAAAACTGTATATCTTTACTATACACCTATTTCAGAAAATTTCAAGTATTTTCTTGCTTTTTACTACTATTTATGCTAACCTATAGCTGCAAACCGGATTGAGGGTGGTGAGTTTTAGTGGTATTTATCAGAAAATATGAGGAAAAAGACCGTGCCGACATGCACTTTGTGTGTGATAACAGCGAAGGGCCCGAGGAAGTGCCGAATTATTTAACAGGCCTGTTTTACCATAACACGTTCTGTGATTATTATATCGAGCACGAGCCTGAGAATTGCTTTGTTCTCGAGGATAACGGCAGAGTTGTAGGTTATATAATCTGTGCAGAAAATTTCGACAGATTCAAGGAGATATTTGACAGTGAATATCTCCCCCGTTCGGACAGCTACGGCGACGACAGATACGAGTGGGCATCGACAGCATATAATGTGCCCGAAAGATTCAAGGAAGAATATCCTGCTCATTTTCACATAAACATTCTTCCCGAGTATCAGAGAATGGGACTTGGAGGTAAACTCATTGACACTCTGTGTGACCATCTTGCCGCAAAAGGGATTTCAGGCATTTGCCTTACCTGCGGACCGAGAAACGAAAGAGCAATGAGTTTCTACAGGAAATACAATTTCACACTCTTGTCAATCGACTACGATGACGCCTGCTTCGGCAAAAAATTTTAAGCAATATACATATTAGAATAGGAGATAATGCTATGGCATCACCTGCTTTGGTTGAACAGCTTTATCAGGCACTTCCTGATGAAACGAAAGAATTTTTAAATACAGCGATAGAAAAAGTTATAGAAGTAAAAAAGCGCGGCGGTAAGGTGGCGGCTGTTATCGGAAGCGGCCCGAACCTTCACGAGGGTGTTACAACTCTTATTGCTGCTCTCATTCACGCCGGTCTTATTGACGGTGTAACAACAAGCTCTGCAGTTATATCTCATGAAATGGGCGGTACTCTTGACAGAGTCAAGCGCTTTGACGCTGATATTCTCGGCGACAAATGTCCTGAAGATATCCGCTGCCGCGGTAATATTTATGAGCTTACCCAGCTCAGCGATGATGAGTGGGCACGTATCCGTTCCGAGCTGCCTCTTGATGAAGAACTTGTTTCCTTATGCCGTGAGGCAGAGGGCAAGGTTATTATCAAGGCAGCAGGTAATATGGCTTATCCCGTAGGCTATTTTAACGAAACTGTTTCCACCGAGATAATGGTTGCAGCACAGACACTCGGCGAAAGCTTTGAGTATGTTGCAGGTCTCGGTGCAGACCCCAATACAATGATCGGTGCAGGTGCAATTAAGGGTGTACCTGTTCTTGTAAGTGTTCCTCAGCTTATAGGCGGCGGTCAGGTCGGTCTTTGTATTTCCGACAGCATTCCCGTAAGCCAGCGTTGCAAGCGCATTGCAAAAATGCTTTCCGAGGCAGATGTTATAATTGAATCTGCTGTTGCACTTACTCAGGAGATTCATGACGGTCCATTCGAAACATACACAGGACACGGTATCTGGGCAGCAATGAACGGTCTTCCCACATACAGCCTGAAAAATAAAACTCTCATCAGATTTGACCTTGATGAAAACCTCAAGCGTTCATGGGATCTCAACAAACAAAGCGAGCTCATCCAGAAGGCAATCAACGAGGGACTTCCCAAAACAAAGCTTACAAAAATACCTTTCCGTATGGAAATGTCAGCTTTCACACGCCTTGAAAACAGCATTCCTGTTATCGGTGATATCGGTGAGCTCTGGCCTATTTTTGTTGACCGTATCTGCAACGAACTCGGTGTAACTCTTGATTTTACTTCAGCCCCCCAGAACACAGACGAAGGTAAAGCAATGCGTGAACGCATCTGTGATGAAATCAAGCCATTCTCACTCAACAAAATGAGAAACGCCATAAGCGAAAAATACAGTTTTTAATTAAGGAGATTTATAATATGAGTGCAAAAGTTTTAGGTGTTATTCCTGCCCGCTACGGTTCATCCCGTTTGCCCGGCAAGCCTCTTAAGGACATATGCGGTAAACCCATGATTCAGCATGTTTATGAAAATGCAAGCAAGTCAAAGGTGCTCAGCAAGGTGGTTGTTGCAACAGACGATCAGCGTGTATATGATGCTGTTATTGCCTTCGGCGGTGAAGCAGTTATGACAAGTGTCAACCATCCTACAGGCTCTGACCGTGTTGCAGAAGCTGCAAGCAATTATGATTGCGACTACGTTATCAACATTCAGGGTGACGAGCCTCTTGTTCCGCCTGAAATTATTGATGATATCGGCTCTGCACTGATCAACAGTCCCGATTGTGTTATGGCAACAGGAAGTCTGGAAATCACGGGTGATGAAGACTATGTACAGAACAACACCGTTGTTAAAGTAGTCAGCGATGTGAACGGCAATGCAATCTATTTCTCCCGTTCGCCCATTCCCTATCCCCGTCATGCAGAGCATGCAAGATATTTTGAACACATCGGTATTTATGCTTATACGCATGAATTCCTCAATCTTTATACAAAACTTGCACCTACACCGCTTTCAGAGGCAGAGTCACTTGAACAGCTCAAGGTGCTTGAACACGGCTACAAAATAAAAATCGTTTCTGCTCCTGCACATTATAAAGCTGTCAGCGTAGACACAGAGGAAGACCTGCAGGAGGTCATCCGCATTTACAAAGAATTACACGGCTGCTGATTATTCAGTTTTCCCCCCGAGTGAAAAACGAAAAAATTTCATTTGGGGGCTTTTGATAATTATTATTCAAAAGGGTGAAAAAAATGACAGTAACACACAATATCGTGGCTATAGGCAAGACTGACTTTTTCGGCTGGCCTGCAAACCACGGAATATGGAAATTCAATAATGAATTACTTGTTGGCTTTGAAAAAGGTATCCACCATTATAACGGTCCTGATGTCCATGCGCTTGACAGAACAAAGCCAACAATAAGAATGTTTGCACGACTGCGTCCCGAAACGGGATGGGTTCACGAATACCCGGAAATTCCTGCAATTGATTATGAGAATAAAACACGCCTTCCGGATCTGCCCGCAGATCTGCTTACTCCCGAAAGCGGCTTGTATCTGATGCCTTCGGGTTGGGACGGAAATGTGTTTACACAGCTTATGGTTACAAATGATGCAGGAAAAAGCTGGGAGGGTCCGTTTTATATTCCCGATTTCGGTCTTGTCGGTGTAAGCGCAAGAACGGATTATATTGTCTGTGACGGATATTATCTTCTTGCCATGACAGGTGTTAAGGCAGACGGACTTGAGGGAAATACCTTCGCCGCAAAGCTTACCTTTGACGGCAAATGGGAAAAGCTCGGAATGATGGGCGAAGATCCGCCCTACGGCGACTTCAGTATTATGCCTGCTATCGCAAGGCTTCCAGACGGGTCGTTACTCGGAATTGCTCGTTATGCAAGTGAAAACGAACCCGGTTTTACACAGCTCGATGTTTACCTGAGCGGCGATGAAGGAAAAACATGGATTTATGAAACAAAACTCAACTACATAGATGAGGATATGAGCGGCGGCAGCCCGCCTGCGCTTTGCACATTACCTGACGGAACGCTCGTGCTCGCTTATTTCCGCAGGCAAGCACCCTGCGGCCTGTTCATCACAACTACACGCGACGGCAAAAGCTGGAGTGAGCCAAAGGCATTGCGAACCGATGCGGTCAACACGGACATCGGCTATCCACGTATTGCATTTTTTAATAATGAAATCCATATTTTATATTATTATAATCTCGGTGAAGAAGATAACCGTTTTGTTGCTGACACCGTGATTTCAGAATGGGAGGCATTAACAAATGATCAATTATGAGCTTTTATATCAGGAATACCTTGAAACTGAAGGTATCAATGAAGAAACAGGAGAATGCCATGCAGCAACTGTTGCAGTCTGTAACGGCAAGCCTGCAGCTGCCTGGTTCGGCGGCATAAAAGAAAAGAATCCTAATGTGCGTATATGGTTTGCACGCCGCGACGGAGAATGGAGTACTCCTGTCCCTGTAACCCCCGACGACGGCGAGGCAGACTGGAATCCGACACTTTTTGCAGAAAACGGTGTTCTTACACTTATATACAAAAGCGGAATCGATGAAGGTCATTGGTACTCAATGAAATCTGTTTCCTCTGACGGCGGTAAAACGTGGAGTCAGCCCAAGGAGCTTGTCCCCGGAGATATCGGAGGAAGAGGACCTGTTAAGAATCAGATGATAAGGCTTTCAAACGGCACGCTTCTTGCTCCCGGCTCAACAGAAGATTTGTGTGACCGTTGGGAATCCTGGACTGACTGCAGCGAAGATAACGGAGAAACATGGAAGCTTTCTGCTCCCGTTGCTTTTGAACTGCCCGACGGCACCATTTGTAACCGTAAGGAAGAGCTCCCCAAGGATGGCGAGGGACTGATTCAGCCTGCAATATGGGAAGATCAATCCCACGACGGCAGAGTTTATATGCTTGCACGCACAAACCTTAATTGGATTTATCGCAGTGAATCAACTGACTTCGGACGTACCTGGTCTGTTGCCCGCCCCACTGATATGCCGAACAATAACAGCGGTATCGGTGCTGCAATGACTGATTGCGGAGTTTTGGGCCTGATTTGCAATCCTGTAAGTGAAAACTGGGGTGACCGTACACCTCTGTGCCTTTTCCTTTCTGAGGATAACGGTGCAACATACCCCATACGCATTGACCTTGAAACTCAACCCGGTGTTGAATTTTCATATCCCTCAATTGTTGCAGAAGGTAATCTTCTCCATATGGTTTATACATGCGGCCGCAAAAAAATCGGCTATGCGGTTGTCCGTGTGGAAAAGGATTAAGACTAAGAAAGGATATTGCATATGGAAACTCAGAATATATTGGCTTTTCTGGCAATCAGTATGATTACTATGTGCTTCGGATGGGGCATACGCGGCTCTGCTATCGGCGGCGAAAAAGGTGCTATGCTTCCCGGTGCATTTATGGGTATTCTTTGTGTCTGGTACACGGGCTCGGAGCTTTTGATGAACAATGTATTTCTGTTCGCGGCAGCCTGTGCACTCGGCTACTTCTACGGCGGTATGGAACCATACGGTTCAACTATGGGACTCGTGCTTGATCACGACAGTCCCAGATACAATCCTTCGCTGGGTTATTTGGCTCTTGCTTTCAAGGGATCTATCTGGAGCGGACTGGGAGCAGGCTTTCTCGGTGTAAGCTTTTCAGCAATGAGCGGTGTTGTTTATAAATGGTATGATTTTGTTATCTTTTTTGCACTGGTTCCTTTGGTGCAGGAAATCGGATACCGGATTTTCAACACCCCCTACGATCCTGAACACGGCAGAATGCCTAAAGTCTGCTTCTCTAAAGAAAGCCGCGAGGAATGGGGACGCAATCTTGTTGTGGTTGCAGGATTGCTGGTAATGATGGCTGTACGCCGTGATTTTTTCGGTATCATTATGTGGCTCGGCGGTGCACTTGCAGGTTCAGTCGGCTGGGTTGTTGCCATCACCTTCTATGACAAGGAGCTTCATCCTCTGAAGAACGGAAAAATGCTCTTCGGAAAGTGGGAAAAGCTCAAGATTGTTGACGGCTGGAAAATTATGGAGTTTACTCAGGGTTGTTTCCACGGACTCGGTATCGCAGGAGCTTTTGCCCTCGGCTGGCCTCTTGCTGCAAAAAATCTTGAACAGGCAGAAGCTGCAGGTGAGCTTTGGTATATGCTTCCCGAAAAGGTTGATACTATCCTTTCGTGGGTATTCTGTGCATTAATAATTCTCACAATTTTCCTCTTTATCATTCCTTACCGCAGAAACGGCAACAAAATCACCCGTGCCTTCGGTGAGGTTGATATGAACATTGTTGAGGTTCTTGAAAGACCCTGTTATATGGTCGGCCCTCTTGCACTTGTTATGCTCGGTTCAACAACAATGGCTGCAATCATCTGCTGCTTTACAATGTACTATGTAATTGCTCAGCACGACGGACTCGAACGCTATTGGGATTATAAGAACATCAAGCTTATACGGGTTTTCCTGATTTTACTCGGAGCAGCTGTTCTTGTTGTTCAGGTTCTCAGAGGCTACACTCTTTGGGAAACATGGATTTTCTATTGCGTAGGATATATTATCTTTGACCTTGTATACTTCTACCGTCCCCAGAGAGTAATCGAGAATCGCAGGAACTCAAAATCTTTCAAAGAATTCCTCATTTCCTTCGGAGGAGACATCACTGTTCTTCCTTTCTTCCATATATTAATGGTGGGGCTTCTTGTATTCGGTTATTTTAATTTCCGTTAAAATTAGCTTACCTTCATTTAACACAAACAAAGGAGTAATTGTCGCCGCGGCAATTACTCCTTTATGTTTACTTTATAGGAAAGTCCTTCCTATAAAGTAAAAAACTTAATTTTTATATTATCACTATGGTAATATTTACAAAAAAAGAAGTAGTCATCCAGAGGACAACTACTTCTTTAATAAGCTCAAATCAGAGAAAAACTTATTTTCATATCATTTATTTAAGTATCACCAAGTTATGCTACTAATGCATTGGCATTTATTTGTTCAATAGTCTTACGAATACCCATCCAGACAGAAAGATCGGTAAATACTTCCACAACACTTCCCTTGTCTGTAAACGGAGATTCCTGCAAAACAGACAAGTCTTTCATAATACCGTTATGCACTATATACTCCACTATCTGATTAACAAAATAAATCTGTCTTGCATCAAGATTGACATCATCAAGATACTCTGAAAATGCAGCCTTAGCAGCATTCATATCAAGACCTGTAATTTCCCGTACAAATTCACCAAGAGGCTTTTTTCCGAACTCTGCTTCATAATCTTCCCTTGAGCCAACCTCATTCCATAAGATACCCTCAAGCACCTTTACATCGGAAGAACTCAAAGGAATATTTGATTTCAGTTTTGCTATTACCTCATTATCCTGATGCTGACGGACATAAAACTCTGCCTTAGCTTTATAATTCTTAAGATCATCGCTTTCAAGCTCCGATTCATTCCAATCAATTGAGAGAATTTCATCATCAAAGTTGGTGTGATACACTTCCCCTTCATGCGGAATATATTTCATAAGATCTCTTAAGCTCTCACGAATGAATTCAAACTCATTTATTCCTGCCGTATCAACATAATCGGTGTGAAGAATTTTTTCAATAAGCTCAGCCTTTGCCATAATTTCGGGAATATTTGCGGCAACAGATGCTACTGCAGATACTTTTTTGTATAAATCTTTTCTCGCTCTGCCGTATTTTTTACCTGCAAGGTACGCAAGCTCAATTCCGTACATAAGTGCATCAAAACGGACAGCCTTCGGATCGTCTTCATCGGGAGTGATTAAAGGAGCTAATTCATCTGCCATAAGAAGTGTATCAGCATATGTAAGTGGGGTATAGTTTTCTTCATTTGCATAAAGCTCAACAAATTTCAGGTGCTGACGGACTGCAAAATTTTCCTTATTGAGCTCCCTTACCTTTCTTACCATATCCTCGACTAATTCCTTGCGAAAAGCAATAAGCTCTTCGGTCTGATATACAAGGTCCTGCAGTTTAAAAGCCATCTGAGCCTTGAGATTAAAAATTGCGCCCTGCAATGCAATCTGATTAGAAGACTGACCTTTTCCGCCCATACGGAAAAATTCAAAATTTCCGCAGAAGTCAAAGATATAGAAAAGCTTCTTATCTTCGCCGTCAAGAAGGCCCGGACAAAGACGGGTTCCTCTGCCTATCATCTGCCAGAACTTTGCCTTGCTCATTACCTTTTTGAAGAAAACAAGATTCAGCACCTCGGGTACGTCAATACCCGTATCAAGCATATCAACGGAAATTGCAATCTGCGGCAGCTTCTTTGCTTCAGAAAATTCATCGATAGCAGACTGTGCATAATTAATTGTATTATCAATCACCTTTGCAAAACCGTTAAGGTGTGGATATTCTTTATTGAATACTTCAAATATTTTTTCTGCGTGACGGTGGTTTTTTGCAAAAATAATTGTTTTACCTATTTTCTGTCCGTAGTCAATTTTAATGCCGTTTGTCATCAGCACATTCAACACTTCTTTAATTGTATCTTCATTAAATATCCATTCATTGAGAGCAGATGAGCCGATAGAATCGGGCATTTCTCCGTCGTGAGTAAATGTTGCTTCATAAGCTTCCTTATCTTCATCGGACAGTTCATCATATATAATACCCTGCTCAATAAACTTAAGCTTTGTTTCTACAGACATATAGTCTACAAGATAACCGTCCTTAACGGCATCGGCGAGCTCATATCCGTATGTGGGTACACCGTTTTCAAGCTCGAAAACCTCATAGGTATTCTTGTCAATTTCATCCTTTGGAGTAGCCGTAAGTCCTACAAGAGGAGCATCGAAATAGTTGAAGATGTCACGGTATTTGTTGTAAATCGAACGATGAGCTTCGTCACAGATAACAAGGTCAAAGTGACCACAGGTGAAAAGCTTACCATTTTCATCTTTTACGGAATCAATGCAGTTCATCATCGTCTGGTATGTGGAGAAAACACAATGAGCATTGTAGTTATCCTTATCTTCGCAGAGATTTGTAACCGACAAATCAGGCAGAAGATTCACAAAGCTTCTCTTTGCCTGTGTGACAAGAGAGGTTCTGTCTGCAAGAAAAAGAATATTCTTAACCCAGCCGTGCTGCAAAAGCACATCACAAAGGGCAATGACAGTTCTTGTTTTACCAGAACCCGTTGCCATAACAAGCAAGGCTTTTCGGCGGTTTTTCTTGCCGAAGCTATCACAAACAGCTTTAATTGCACCCTCCTGATAATATCTTCCTGCAATGTTTTTATCCACATTCACAAAATTGAGATTTGTTCTCATTGTCTGCAGATTAAACATCTTTTCAAGGTCACGCTTCGAATAAATTGTTGCGACCTTTCTTTCAGGATAAAGATTATCCGTAATTCTCGAGTCAAAGCCGTTAGTAAGGAATATAACGGGACGTCTGCCGAACCTTTTTTCTAAAAGGTCAGCATAGAGCTTTGCCTGCTGTCTGCCTTTTGATACGTCAACACAGGTACGCTTTGCTTCAATAACTGCAAGAGGCTTTCCGTCATCACCGAAAAGGACGTAATCTGCAAAACCAACTTCCGACTTGTTAGGCATACCGGGCAGTTCATACTCATTTATCCAGTCCTTTCCTTCCGTCCAACCGGCATCGGAAAGCATTGCATCAATATATATCTTTCGTGTCTTATATTCCGAAATATCAAGAGGCTTCGGGACATAGGTCTGCTGTTGCTCCTCACGGCGAGCGGTAAGCTCTGCCTTGAGTGCTTGATTTTCCGCAATTAATTCAGAAAGATTAACATCCGCATTTGTTACAAAATCAAGAGCCTCTTCTGTTGTCAGCTCAAGCAGCTCTCTTCTGAAGCTGTTTTCTGTATAACTGTCAGAATAGCAGTAAGCCACAAAGTCAAGAAAAACAAAGAGATTTTCAAGGCAAAGCTCAGCCTGTTCTTTTGTGATTTTCTTGCCCGTATGGGTTGCTTCATTGCCAAGCTCTCTGATAAGCTTCATTCTGCGCCAGATATCAATACCAACAATCTCTCTGAAATCCTCATTGTTCATAAGGCAGACGAGCCTGTCATCATAAGGCATCTGAAGGGCGCCGTCAACGGAATACATCCATTTGACCGCCATTTCCATTGCCCTTCGGCAGTTTATGATGCAGGTTGACAAATCAATATGTAAGGTCTTTTCCGCCGCAATTGCAACAGAAGAAAACGTATCAAACCGCTTGTCCTTTGTTAAGAAATCAAAGTTGGTCATTTAAATCACCGTCACTTATTTCGTCAATAAAATTTCCGCTTCTGTCAAGCCAGTTGGAGAAAGAATACATTTCGAATCAGTATATTCTATAAGTTTTTCTTTGTGAAGAGCTTTTAATACGCGCTTAAATTCTGTGGTATTTTTGTATTCGGTGGATTTTTGTAAATCTGCATCTGATTGACCGTCTTTCTTATATAAAAGACATAGCACCTTGTTTTTACAACTCATTTTAGTATCTAAAATTCGCAAACAATTACCCGTATCCCACACAATCGAAGATTCTTTACACATTATAGAGTTAACAATTTCTTCGGTTTCCTCAAATGACATTGTAGAAACTTGACGGAATATTTCCGCAAGAACCCACTTCGTATTGCTCAATAATACAGATGCATCCATTCTATTGGGGTCAATATGGCTTTTATGTATCATTCCTCGTTTGTTACGAAGACAGTACATTGAATAAAGACACCTCGGAATCACTATGCGATATACTTCAGAGATTTTCGAATCATAATTTTCCCACGCAGTTAAGATTCTTTCGTTGAAGTTAGCGAGTTTGTCCGCTAAGGGAGTATATCGATTATCAAGCTGATATTCAATCATTCGACGGGCAACCTCAACAAACTGTCCAATTTCATTGCCGAAATATTGCCAATGTTCTTTTTTATATTCGGAAAGAGCATTCTCATAGCTTGTCAGCATAGAATCAACAAGTTCTACCGGGTATACTGTCGTCAAAACTTTTTGAATATCACTTCTTGTCATTTGCCATACCCTCCATTAGTTCAACAGCTGCTTGTTCACCATCAATTGTGAGAGCAATAGTCCATTTTTGTGCAGATATCTTCTTTTTGATAAACAGTTTTATTTCACGCTCAAAAATTGCGGCAGAATTGTTTTTATCCCAACAGCCTTGTTTTTCGCAAAGTGCTTTCAGGGTTGAACCTTGGACAGGCTCACCCTTTTCATATAGTACAATAAGGGCTACGTTTTTCATTTTCTCAGCATTATTGTTGCCTGGTATTTTTCTGTGAATCGAAATGGTGCCATCCTCGGCATCAACACTATAAATACCAAGTTTTTTGTATTTGTCTTTTTCACTTACTTGATCAGTATTATCTACCTTTATAACATTGGTTTCTTTCTTAATGTCTTCTTTAGGAAGTACAGTTTTATTTGGAGTATAAGCACTTGTATTCGCACGCTCAACAAACGAGAATACAGTTTCCATATTCTTTTCTACAAAGGCTTCTGAACCAGATATAACAATATTTCCTTCTGTGAGATTAATAGAGATAGTTGCATTTTTAATTTCTTCCATGACAATAAACCTTCCTTTTATTTTTTATATACTCGTCTAATATAGGACTCGTTATTCTTCGTTATCAGTTACAAAGCCAATTCTTCTTGGCGGTCTGTTAGGTTCTTCTTTTTTCACTGTCATTAACATAAAATTCAGTTGTGACGAATGTTGTATTAGTTGTGTCTTGTTTCCATTTATATAACCGTAAAAAAATAGCATATCGGGATTTTGATATCCGATATCATCAACTTGCATAATCATGCTTTGACCAAATGAAGTCAAAGCTACGCAAACATCGAGATCGTCTGATAAATCTGATTGAAATTCTTCGATTTGTTCTTGGAGAATTTCATATTTCCAATCAGCTAAATTATAATTTCGGGGAATTTCAATACTTGGTAAATTTGATGTAAAGTTCATATGCATCTCTCCTCTTATCAAAAATATCGTTGCATCAATGCTTTTTTAAGTGTTTCGAGTTTGTCGAGACTTTGCTGAACTGCAAATTTTGATTTGTCGGTCTGTTCGACGAAGGCCGCGAACTGTTCCACCAGTGCCATGGGAGGCAACGGTATTGTTACATCGTCAAGCATTCTGCCTGTAATCTGGTTGATCGTTGTTGTTGCACCAGTTTTAATCTGCTGTCGGAACGCGTCCATTTGGAAGTATGTCATCAAATATCCGAAGTATTGACTACGGATGATCATCATGAACGCGCCAAAACTCATCGGCTCTTGTATGCCTTTTATCAATGCGACCTTGCCAACCAGCTTGGCGCTGCCATTTCTCGAACACATGAGGATGTCATTTTCCTGCACCATGAGCCGTTCTTTAATGGCGCAGTCTACTCGAACAGTATCCGCGAAGTCCAGCTGACTGTTTTGAATATTGCTGGATCTCAATACGATCGTACCTTCCTCAGCTACATTTTCGGGTTTGTATGTCAAACCATTAAAGTATGTCGCTATGTCGGATAACTTTGCGTACTGATATCCGTAAGGGTTGCTCTGCGGGTCACCGAACAGTTCGACAAATCGGGATTTGACGAGTTCTTCAAGTTTTTGAAGTTGCTTTTTTCGTTCATCAATCAATATACTAACTTTATCAAGTGATGTTACAATTTTCTTTTTCTCATACTCATCATAGTCAGGTATCAAAGAGTTTTTTACAATATTTGAAGATACTGCAGGATAACTTGCACCTGTAGCCTGTTTAACCATATTCTCTACAAAATATGGAGATTGACAAAAGTAATAAATATATTTTTGGTGTATTTCATTTTCAGTTCTTAATATACAATAACCAGTAGATGCAACTAAAGTGTTATCTGTTTCTCTGTCAACAATTGCAACCGCATTCAGATTAGGTCTAACTGTAGAGACCAATACATCACCTTTATTTATCAACTGCTTTGCTCTGCTTGGAGCATCAACTATTGGAATGGTTTGTGATGATACAATTTTCTTTTGAATATTATCTACTGATGATATATCTATGTATTCTATTTCATCACAACATTGAGAAGAAAGCATATCAATCTTATGTACACACATATTTCCAAGTGGTATTCGTTTTGTCATATTGCACCTCTTCTCATTGTATTAATAAATCCTTTATTTCTTCTAAAAGTTTAATTATCTCCGTACTACCGTTGTCAACAAACATTGTTGCAAAAGCAACAATTAGTGCCACAATACCTATCAAACTTGAAAATATTGCTAATGAATATTCTCTATTTTCAATATTATCTATTTCGTTAGTTGCAATCCTTAATAGTTGTGCAATAGTAAAAGTTGCAAATGCAAATGCTATACATACAGCAAAATTAAAACCAGCAAACATTAGAACAATTAATGCAATAACTACTGCATAAAGCGTAATACGAATTATAAACATAAACAATATAGTTATGAGTTTAACAAAAGCATCAAAAGCAGTAAAGTATTTCAAATCTTTCTTTCTTAAAAATAATATATTTATAAAAACTCTCAATGTGTTGAAAAAGGTCCTTATAGCTCTCCAAAATCCGCATTTTATGTTTGAAAAATCTTTTTCTTTTAATATCTCTTTTCTTTTGGCAATAATCTCTTCTCTTTGCTTTTCTTCCGCTATCTGTCTTTCTATTTCCTTTTGTTCTTCTGCTTTTTGCTGTGCTTTGACAATTGCCTCGGCTAATTTATCGTAATCAAAATCAGGATTGTTAACTTTAATAACAATTTTTTTAGCCATTGAGCAGCTCCTCCAATTCAAAAAGACCTTTTGCAATTTTCATTTCAAGTTCGTGAAGGTCTGCCATAATTTCAGCGGTTGATGGATACTCAACAGGGACATATTCTGTCTTTTTGTACTTATTTATCGAAAGGTCATAATCGTTTGAAACGATTTCATCCTTGGGAACAAAGAAGGATTTTTCTGTTCTTTCTCTGTCCTTTTCGGCTTCAAGATTATGAAAACGGGCGATAATATCGGGAATATCATTTTCCTTTATTTCACTTCTCTTATCATCAAGACTGAAGCCGTCTGCGGTCATATCATAAAACCATACATTGTCCGTTCCGCCGTGGTTTGTCTTGGTGAAAATAAGAATACCTGTTGAAACGCCTGCATAGGGCTTGAATACACCCGAGGGCATAGAAATAACTGCTTCAAGGCGGTTATTTTCAATTATCTCCTTGCGAATAGCCTTGTGTGCAGTAGAGGAGCCGAAAAGCACACCGTCGGGAACAATACAGGCACAGCGACCGCCGATGCGAAGCATACGAAGGAAAAGAGCGAGGAACAGCAGCTCTGTTTTCTTTGTCTTACAAACCTTTAATAAATCCGTTGATACCGTATCATAGTCAAGGCTTCCCTTGAATGGAGGATTTGCCAGAATAAGAGAATACTTGTCCTTATCGGGATTCTGGTCGGAAAGGCTGTCACGGTACTCAATAAAGGGATGCTCAACACCGTGAGTCATCATATTCATAGCACCTATACGAAGCATAGTTCTGTCCATATCGTAACCGAAGAACATATGATTCATGTAATGGTCCTTTTTCTGCTTGTTGAAGAAAATTTCTTCCTTGTAGTTTTCTTTAAGGTATTCTCCTGCAGTTACTAAAAATCCGCTTGTACCGCAGGCAGGGTCACAGATTACGTCATCAGACTTGGGATTCATCAACTCAACCATCATTTTTATAATGTGACGGGGAGTTCTGAACTGACCGTTAAGTCCCGACTGTGCAATTTTATTAAGAAGGTATTCGTATGTATCTCCTCGAACATCCTTGTCCTGCTCTTTTGCCATAAGGGCATAGATTTCATCAAGAGCATCAACAACCTTGGAAAGAAGCAGAGGGGTGGGCAGCTTAAAGATAGCATCATCCATATATTTTGAGTATGCACTATCCTTTTTGCCGTCAAGATTTTTAATAAACGGGAACACCCATTCCTGCATAGTGGCATACATTTTTCCTGCAGGGAAATCACGGAATACTGACCATTTGAGCTGACTGCCGTCAATCTTGCGGTCACCTACAATGACCTCGCCTGCAAAGATGCTTTTATAAGGAAGTCCCAGCATAGCACTTTCTTTTGCACGAAGATTATCCGAATCATCAAGGTCACGGATAAACATAAGATAAGTAATCTGCTCAATTACATCAAGGGGATTAACAAGACCGCCTGCTGCAAAAACATCCCACAGACTGTCAATTTTATTTTTAAGTTCACCTGTAATCATAATTATTTCTCCATAAAATAGTTAGTTTTATAAAAGGATATCCGCTTACTCTTCCTGAACAAATTCCATAATATCTTCCACAGAGCAGTCGAGGGCTTTGCAGATTTTGGCGAGAACTTCGGTTGTTACGTGACCGTTTTTGCCCATTTTGGTAAGGGATGACGGACTGATGCCCGACAAAGCGCAAAGGTCCTTTTTCTTCATATCCTTATCTATCAGGAGTTTCCATAATTTTTTATAACTGACAGCCATAAATACGACTCTCCTTCTGAAATAAATATCACACCGGCTGAGCCGGTGGTTTTATAACAGCCCTAAAAGGGCAAAATACTGGCTTACCCCTGAAGGGGTACGCATAAAGCTAAAGCTACCAACCGCAAAGGGGTGCGTTAATCCTTGAAAGGATCAGCGTA
>JAZNSD010000021.1:0-38388 GCA_045591055.1 Acutalibacteraceae bacterium
TATAAACAAACTTCGCCTCTCGGCGTACCTTTGTACGCCTTCGGGTAACCGAAAAACAAAGCATTGCTTTGTTTTTCGCTCAGTTTGTTTATTCTGCCTCTTTTTTTCACGCCCCTGAAAAGGAGCTGCAAAAAAACTTTCGTTTTTTTACATCTCCTTTTATTCCTCGGATTATAAAAGAACACAAGAAAACGGCTTCGCCGTACGCCTGCGGCGAAACGCTTTCGTATAGTCCATCGCCGAGGGAAGTTTACTTCCCGTTCGGCGGGACATATAATCTTTTTACTTTATAGGAAGGAATTTCCTATAAAGTAAAACAACCCGTTCCGCGTGAAACGGAACGGGTATAAAATTTTTATTCGTCGTCGTCTTCCATTGTGGATTCTGCAATAACCTTTGCAGCAACGTCCTGAGGAGCTCTTTCGTATCTTGCAAATTCAAGTGAGAAATATCCTCTGCCTGCTGTAACGGAACGAAGCGTTGTTGAGAAGTCACCCATTTCTGCCATAGGTACTTCAGCTTCTAAAAGCTGCATCTTGGGCTCGTCTGCGGGGCCCATACCGAGCACTCTGCCGCGGCGCTTGGTGATATCACCCATAATATCACCGAGATTATCGTCGGGCATATAAGCCTTAAGGGTTCCGATAGGTTCAAGAATTGCAGGACCGGCTGTGTCCTTAAGCTGCTTGAATGCAAGAGAAGCAGCTGTCTTGAATGCCATTTCGGAAGAGTCAACGGGATGATAAGAACCGTCATAAAGAGTAGCCTTGATGTTAACTACGGGATAACCTGCTACGATACCGCGCTTAACGCTCTCACGAAGACCCTTTTCAACTGCAGGGAAGAAGTTCTTGGGAACAGAACCGCCGACAACCTCTTCGCCGAATACGAGATCAAGCTCTTCACAGGGTTCAAAACGGATCCAAACATCACCGAACTGACCGTGACCGCCGGACTGCTTCTTATGACGTCCGTGGATTTCAA
This sequence comes from Acutalibacteraceae bacterium, assembly GCA_045591055.1. Classification (GTDB taxonomy): domain Bacteria; phylum Bacillota; class Clostridia; order Oscillospirales; family Acutalibacteraceae; genus RUG806. The sequence continues at coordinate 985 of JAZNSD010000021.1, forward strand.
CACGCTTTGTAATAGTTTCTCTGTAAGCAACTTTCGGAATCTGAAGGTCAACTTCAACACCGAACTTTGTTTTGAGCTTTGTAACAATAAGGTCAAGATGCTGTTCACCGAGACCTGAGAGAATCTGCTCTCTTGTTTCTTCGTTTGTATAATATCTGATAGCGGGATCTTCGTGTGAAAGCTTTTTGAGACCTGCTGCAACCTTTTCTTCTTCACCCTTCTTCTTAACAACTACTGCCATTGAAAGACAGGGGTCGGGGAATACAGGAGCTTTAAGAGAAAGAGGAGCTTTTTCCGAACAGATAGTGTCACCTGTTTTGATACCGTCAAGCTTTGTGATAACAGCGATATCACCTGCTGTGATAACGGAAGTATCTTCTGTCTTGCCGCCCTTGGGGATAATGAGTTTACCCATTCTCTGGTTTTCGGCAGTTCTGGGAGTGTAGCAAGGAGTGCTGCCGTCTATCTTACCGGAAGCAACCTTCACATATGTCATCTTACCGACAAAGGGGTCAGCAACGGTCTTGAAGCACATTGCTGCAAGAGGTCCGTTTTCGTCACATTCAAGCTCAATTTCATTTCCTTCTGCATCTGTTGCAATTTCCTTGAACTGTGTGGGTGCAGGAGCCATCTTTGTAATACCGTTAAGCACAAGGTCTACTGCTTCAAGAGTGTAAGCAGCACAAGCATACATAGGCATAACTGTTCCATCAAGAACACCCTTTGAAAGGCCGAAAACTATCTCATCATGAGTGAATTCTTCACCGTCGAAGAATTTCATCATAAGTTCGTCATCTGCAGAAGCAACTGACTCTGTGAATGCTGCGTGAAGCTCTTCAATTCTGTCTGTTGAAGGCATATCGACTTCTGTTGCCTTACCGTCTTTATAAGCAAATGCCTTGTTCTGAAGGAAGTTTACGTAGCTTACAACCTTGTCACCCTCAACATAGGGAACAACAACAGGGCAAACCTGAGTTCCGAATGCTTCCTGGAAAGCATCAACGGTTTTATAGAAGTTTGCATTTTCTGCATCACAGCCTGTAACAATTATGTACTTGGACATATTTCTCTGAGTTGCTGCCTTGTAAGCCTTTTCAGCGCCTACTCCGACACCCGAACCTGATTTTGTTACGATAAGAACGGTTTCAGCAGCTCTGATACCTTCTGTTACACCTGTTGCGAAGTCAAAGAGACCGGGAGTGTCAATTAAATTTATTTTTCTGTCACGCCACTCAAGGGGGCATACAGCGGAAGATACTGAATTATGACGACGTTTTTCTTCTGCGTCAAAGTCCATTACGGTATTGCCGTCTGCAACCTTACCAAAACGGTCGGATGCACCTGCAATATAAAGCATTGCCTCTGCAAGAGTGGTTTTACCTCTGCCGCCGTGACCGGCGATGCAGACGTTTCTGATGTCATTTGAACTATACTGTTTCAAAGTGTTTACCTCCTAAATGTGTGAGGAATATGGTGAAAAACAACAAATTCCTGAACGAATACAAAAAAAATTATAGCACAAAATGCAAATCAATGCAATAAGCAATTTGTCTTTTTGAACAGAATTATTCAACAAATATTCTTATTATTTGTTTGACATTTTTACTATAATAATGGTATAATTTTAATATTACAATGTATTTTGCACAAAAGAGGAGATGATTTTATGGGCAATAATTCCAACGGCGGAAAATTCAGAGCAAAACTGTCTGATGCAGGTAATTCTCTGAAAAATGCAGCCGGAATAGAAGGTAATTTCGGCACATACATAAAGCCTATGGCTGCGTATACCTGTGCAAACATCACACTTGGCGGAGCCTGGTATCCCATCAACCTTTATCATCAGCAATATTTGAGCTTTGTTGAACAGATGCCTACCCACATAACCGGCACCATCAGTATGATAAACGGAATTATTGATGCCTTTTCAGACGTAATTATGGGACTTATCACCGACCGTACCCGTTCAAAATACGGTAAACACAGACTTTATGTTCTTATCGGTGCAATTCCCTTCTTCTTTGCTTATATAATGAAATGGTGTTCATTCGGCATTTCATCCATGGGTAATATGACCTTTAATTTTATATACTATCTTGTAACATCATTTATTTATTCAACATCTTTCACAATGATGAGCGTTCCCCATGTTGCAATGCTGCCCACCATTGAGCCGAATTATTTCAGAAGAACACAGTACAAAATGGTTGAATATATGTTTAACAGTGTAGGACAGATTATTTCTTTCGTATTTATGGGAATATCCCTCGGCGGATTCAATCTGCCCGACCCATCCCCTGCAGACAAAGGAAAGTATCTTCTTTGCGGTATTGTTCTTGCGGTGTGGTTTGTATGGTCACCCATTCTCTCTTTCTTCACATGCCCTGAACCCTCATCTCTTAATCTTAAAAACGACCCCATTAACTGGCAATATCTTTTCAATGAGTACTATATGGTTTTCAAAAACCGCTCCTTCAGACAGTATTTCCTTATCAGCATATTCAATTCGTTCCGTTCAAGCTTCTACAGCTATTCCGATCAGTATTTCATCATAAGCATTGCCGATAAATACAGTCATTTCAATCTTCTTACAACCATTGCAGGTGCTGCTGAATTTATGGGCTCGCCCTTTATCTACTTCCTGACCCGCTTCTTTGATAAAAGAACCTCGGGACTTATGCTCACACCGATTATGCTCATAGGTCTGGGAATCAACGCATTTATCACAGATAAAACACCTGTTGTATTTCTTTATATTGCAGCAATTCTCTATAACTTCGGATTCTCAGGTCCCGGCTTTGCCCTTGAAACCATACAACCGGACATTACTGATGTTGACGAGCTTATCACAGGCAGAAGAAGAGAAGGTGTTATAGGAACTTTCAAAAGCTTCGTATCAAAGACTATCAGCTCATTTATGACAGGCATTCTCGGTTTCTCGCTTAAATTCTTCGGATACGATGTTAACAAGAAAAAGCCTTTTGAACAGACTCCAAGAACCATTTTCGGTCTTCGTCTTAATTTCTCGATCATGCCCATAATCTTCGGCATTATCACACTTATTCTTATCAAGAGCTTTGCTATGACAAAAAAGGACCATGAGGAAATACAGCGTGTTATCAAAGAAAAACACGAAACGGGGGAAGTCTCTATTTCAGATGAACAGAAAAAACGCCTTGAAAAAATTGCAGGCATGAAATGGGACACCATGTGGATAGGACAGCCTCTTTCACGTAAAGAAAAAGCTGAGCTTGCCCGTAAAAATGCCGACAGTGCCGGACGGTAATATATATGATAGGTATAATTGATATAGGCGGAGGCACAAGAGGTGCATTCGGCACAGGTGTGTATGACCGTCTGATAGATGAAAATATAGTTTTTCCATATATCATAGGAGTTTCAGCAGGTGCGGCAAACAGCGTTTCATATATAAGCCGGCAAAGGGGCAGAAATCTTCCGTTTTATACAGAATATACCCTTCGCCCCGAATATATGGGGGTAAAAAATATTTTTGATAAGGGTTCATACCTTGATCTTTCTTATATCTACGGGGTGCTTTCCAATGAAGACGGTGAAAACCCTCTGGATTTTGAAAAAATGTCGGAATACGGGGGCAGATTCATAACCGTAGCAACAAATGCAGCTAACGGCAAGGCCGTTTATTTTGAAAAAGATGCCTATAAAAAGAATGACTATACCGTGCTTATGGCATCCTCATGTCTTCCTGCCGTGTGCAAGCCTGTTAAGTTTCAGGGAATGCAGTGCTTTGACGGCGGTGTTTCTGACCCTATTCCCATAAGAAAAGCCTTTTATGACGGCTGTGAAAAGGTCGTGCTGATAATAACACGTCCGAAAAATGAAATGCACTCCTCTGATCTCGATAAAAAAGCAGCTTTTTTGGTAAAAAACAAATATCCCGCAGTTGCGCAGGCGCTCAGGTGTAGGGACCAGGTTTATAACACCTCACTTGAAATAGCACTGGAATACGAAAAGCAAGGCAAGGTTCTAATTATTGCACCCGACAGCTGCGAAGGGCTTTCAACACTTACAAGAGACAAGGAAAAGCTCACTGAGCTTTATAACAGCGGATACAAAAAAGCAGAGGAAATCCTCAGTTTTATATCGTAAAAAAAAATTAAAAGTGCAGATATGCGTTTCGGCGTCATATCTGCACTTTCTTTATGCTTTTTATTTTTTAAGATTATTTACGGCTAAAACCTCGTCAAACAGTATAATTGCCTGTTTTCCTTTATCAGCAGCCTCTATCCTTGCTTCATTAAGAACACGGGCATTTTCGGGGGTTACATAGATGTCACCTGATGAAGCCGTTACCTTCTTAACAGCACTATCCAATATATTGCAAGCATTGCTGTATTCATCACGGCACTTCTGAAGCTCAGAAAAATCCTTTATAAGCTCAACTATGTCTTCATAATAAACCACGGTATAAAGAGCAGCTTCAATTACAGCATAATTATCACCGGCTGCAATTCCTTTTTCCGCATTTTCGGCTGAAGTGCTTATTTTTGCGGTAATTCTGCTTATATCCTTATACACAGCTTCAATACCGCCTGCATTGAATCCGCATACACTGCACAAAGGCTCTGAATCGGAATAAATATGTCCGCGGATAAGCCTGTTATCCGAACCGCAGTTACATTTCCCTGTCGAAAAGCAATCCGAATAAGAATATTCGTGTATATGCTTTTTTTCGAGAGTGAAGCTCTTTTTACAGTAAAGACAAAGATAGCTTCCTGAATTCTCTTCATAATAATGGCTGTGCAGCTCTTCAAGCTTTACCGATGCTCTGAGCGCAAGACGCGCATCAGCAGCAGAGATACTATTATTAAAATCAAGGTTTCCGTAAGGCAGGGCTTCTCCCGGTATATCTTCTAAATATACCGAATATCTGAGAATAATTCTCGCGTCTGCTGCAGTCACATTTCCGTCATTATTAATATCGCCTGCATATCTTTTTTCAGGGAGAAGCGGATCTGTTGCGGGATCTATAATATACTTCGCTTCAACAGGAAGCTTTTTACCGGGAAAATGCAATACGGCACTGAATTCTATCTCTTTTCCGTTGATTTCTGTCTCTTTACCCTTTGTTATATCAAAAACGATATCAATAAAATGAACCTTGTCGGTGTTATCCGTAATATCCGAAATATCATTAAGAAATGCACCGTTATACTTTACAACACCGTTTCCGTTAAGATTTACAGCGTCGATATACTTTTCATCGTCGATGACATTTTTCCATATTTCGGCATTACGGGTAATCTTATCAGGCGTCAGAGCAGATTTATCATAATACAATTGAAAACCGGTACCTGTAAGACCTTCAATATTTTCATAATAAACTGAAATAATAAGTTTATTGTCAGTCTTATCACTTGAAAAGCTTACAGTCGGCTTTTCTGAAGCATAACCGGAAATACAAAAACAAGGAAGCAATAACGCCAATGACAAAACTGCAGACATAATTCTGAATAATACTTTTTTCATTTATTCTCTTCCTTTATACATTTTACATTATAGATCATACAGGATTCTTTGTAATACAACGTACGGTAACTCTGTACTGACCGCCGGGAGTGCATGTAAACAGTGTAAGATCCCATTCGTCACTCTTCATTTCTGCTGTCTGCCCGGGCTTAAGCTGCTCACAGAATGATACCTCATAATAAAACGTATTTCCCGCATTATCGCGAAATATTACTTCCTCACCGCCGCTGAGAAGCTTCAGATCAGCAAAATGAGATGTATAATTATGTGCACCTATAACAAATCCCGACTGATACGCCGTCCCCTCATATCGGCATGGTGATATTTTCAGAAGTCTGTTATTGATTTCCGACAAAACAGGCAATGAAAGCTCCAGGGCGGGAATTTCGAGAACACCTACATAATCATATCCGTCTATTTCTTTTACGGGCATTTCCATTTCGGGATAGAGGACATAGTCGGGGATGAATTCAACATCCTCATACTTTGTGTAATTACTTATTTCTTCCCGCTTTTCAGCAAGATAGCTTTCCATTTCCGCTGCAGCCTGAAGAGCTTTTTTTTCTGCTCTTTCGGAATCATAAAGATTATAAACACTGAGTCCGAGAGCACCGACCAGCAGAGCAATTCCTATTATTATAAATGCTGAACCCTTTTTATTCTTCATCTTCAGAACCTCTTCGTCTCAGAATTCCGATTATGATAAGAAGCAGGCCCGCTGCAGTCATATAAGGAACAGGCCATTTCAGCTGCCCGGTATGAGGTATTTTTTCACCGTCGGTATTTCCCGTTCCTCCGGTTGTGCTTTCCGTTACACTTCCCGAGTGCCCCGGCTCTTCTGAGCCTGTTGTTTTTTCAGGCTCTGACGAACCGCCCGGTTTTGTTGTTGTTTCAGGATGAATTACATCTCCGGGAGATGTAGTACCCTCCGGATCGGTAGTACCTTCGGGATCGGTAGTACCTTCAGGATCGGTAGTACCTTCGGGATCGGTAGTGCCTTCAGGATCGGTAGTTCCTTCGGGATCGGTAGTTCCTTCAGGATCGGTAGTGCCTTCGGGATCAGTAGTTCCTTCGGGATCGGTAGTTCCTTCGGGATCGGTAGTACCTTCGGGATCGGTAGTGCCTTCAGGATCGGTAGTACCTTCAGGATCGGTAGTTCCTTCGGGATCGGTAGTACCTTCGGGATCGGTAGTGCCTTCGGGATCGGTAGTACCTTCAGGATCGGAAGTACCTTCAGGATCGGTAGTACCTTCAGGATCGGTAGTACCTTCAGGATCGGTAGTTCCTTCGGGATCGGTAGTTCCTTCGGGATCGGTAGTTCCTTCGGGATCGGTTGTTCCTTCGGGATCGGTAGTACCTTCAGGATCGGTTGTTGTTTCTTCCTCCGGAGGCAAGGTACATTTATTGGTCACAAGGAATGTGATTCCCTCAAGAGAAATCATAACCTCATAATTCTCAGGTTCATTTTCAACTAAAGTCCATTCATAATCGCTGTCAAGACCTGACCATGTATAGGTCCAGTTGTTATTTTTATCAAGCTTCTGAGTTTCATAAACGACACCGTCGCGAAGAAGAGAAACGGTTATGCTTTCAGGGCGATTATGTTCATTGCCCTTATCATCCCACTTTTTAAGAACACGGCGTGTTATGGTGGCATCCGGATCATCAATGATTATTCTTGAAGCAAATTTAGGCTTTGCCACAACATCATAAATCAGTTCATCAGTCTGAGCATCCTCAACAGGCAGCGTAACACAGAACGGTGCGCTTACATACTTATAGCCGTCAGCTATATGAGAGGTTGAGCCCACGAGATAAAGACCGGGGAGAAGAACGCCGGCAGCAGCAAAAGTAAGCTTTCCTTCTGAATTTGTTACACCTGCAGCAACAGGTTCTATTGAATCTCTGAGAATATATCCTTCAAACGCTCCGGCTATTCCCTTCCATTCCTGAGTATCTTTACCGTCAATACTTACCGGATAGCTGTCAAAGGGAGGCAGACAGGTAAAATCACCAAATTTATCGACAGTGGCTATTTTATATAATCTGAACTCCTCTCCTGCAACAGGAACTCCGTCCTGAACATGAACAATGGTAAGTGAAGAAGGAGTATTCACATCAATATACTGAGTGGCATTTACCCCCGGAATACAAACAAGCAATAAAAGAACAGCTGCAGTCATAAAAGCACTGAGTTTTCTGTATTTATTTTTAAGCACTGCCATTCCTCCTCTATTACAATGTAAAATTATATAATATAAATATTTAAATAAATATTTAGAACTTATTTTATCTGTTCTGAGCCATCAGAAGCTTTTTTATTCTTCTTTTTTGAAGGCTTGAAAAGCACACCTATAAGAAGAAGCAAAAGAATCGGGATCGCAACAATTGGTGCTATTATCATAGGCTCAATCTGCATTGCATCTGCAGTTACCCTTGCAACAGATTCAACCTCTGCGTTTTCAATTCTGTGTCCTCTTACAAGAAGACGGTGAGAATTGATACCGTAGGGAGTGCAGGTAACAAGAGTGCAGTAATCTCCGTTTTCAATAATTTCAAGAGAATCCATTTCCTGAGGCTCTACAATAAGAATCTGATCAACCTCATAGGTATATACATCGTTAAGAACACTCAGCATAAAAACATCGCCGGCGGCAAGCTTGTCGAGGTCGGTAAAAAGACGAGCACTGGGAAGTCCGCGATGCCCCGAAACCACACAGTGGGTACCTTTACCGCCGACAGGCAAACTGGACCATTCAAGATGGCCGATTGCAACCTGAAGCGTTGCCTCTGATGTGCCGTGATATACAGGGATGGATACCTTTATAGACGGGATTTCTATATAACCCATTATTCCCGTACCTGTTATATCTAACAATTCATTATACTGCTGTTTCATCTGCTCGTCAAGATGGAATGAATTCTCTCTCAACGCAAGCATGGAGTTATAGCTTCTGGCATCTGCAAGATACTTGTCATATTCCTCTTCACTTATCTGTGCAACAGACTCAGAATAATCGGCTATTGCAACCGAGGAATGAAATGAATTCCAGTAATCGCTGATACCCGGATATAACAATAAGGACAAACCTGCTATCAGAACAACTACAAGTATTACGGTTGTTGAAGTTCCCTTTTTCTTTTTTGTTTTCACAGAAGATTTCTCCTTATCGCCCGGATAAAATAATAATAAAACCAACAAAGTCCGGGGCAGTAAGAATACTGCCCCAAACCCGGATTAAAAAGATTATGCTTCGCAGTTCATTCTTCTCTTAGAAATAAGAACGATGAGTGCTGCTGCAACAAGTAATGCACCTGCTACATAGAAAATAGTTGTACCGATACCACCGGTTGAGGGAAGCTCAATACCGGTTTTGTTGATGATCTGAATACCGCCGTTTTCATAAACACCGTCTGTTACGGTTGCATTATTATTTTCTGAAATATTAACTTCTCTGTCTTCCTTAAGAGCATTATATCCCTTGGGAGCTTCAGTTTCTCTGAGATAATATGTGCCTGCATCAAGACCCTTGATGTTTGCTACACCTGCGGCAATTTCAGTTACAGTAGCTATATCTTCATCAGTTGCTACACGGTAATTGCCGTCACCGAGATCAACAAGAGCGATTTTTTCTGTCTTTGCTTCATTATAAAGCTCAAACTTTGCACCGTCAATAACTTTATCATCAGAATCTGTCTTAACAACATCAAATTCATATGTCTTTGTAACTGTCTTTACAGGATCAGTTTCAAGGTCATTTTCTTCACCGTAAACAAGCTTAACTTCGTTGGTGTTGCCGGTAGCTTCTGTAACAGCATTTTCATTAAGAACTGCTGAATATGTAACGGTAACAACAGTTTCATCTGCGATTGTATCAAGATATTCCTTTGTGAAAACAAGCTCGAAATCGCATCCGTCTTCTGCACCGTATGTTACGGTATAATAAGCAGCATCAATGCTTGCTGTAACACTTTCATTAAGTGTAAGACCGTCGGAAAGAGTATCGTGAAGAACATAGTTTTCAGCACCGGGCTGAAGAGTAACTGTAATTTCATAGTTTACAGTGTCACCGATGTTAACATCATTTTCCTTTGTTTTTGTGTCTCCCTCTACGATATTTTTGTCAACAGAGGGAGCAGGGTTCTTGTCTTCGATTTCAACTGTGGGGTTAGTTGTATCAAGAGAGCAAAGAGTACCTGTTGTGGAATCTACAAGATAATAACCCAGTGAAAGATCAGTGAATGCAACAGTTTCTGCATCAGCAAGCTTTGTTTCTGTGGGGTCAATCTTTGTTGCGTCAGCCTGTGCATAAGCGATAGCTGCCTTTGCAAATTCTGCTGCATCTGCACCATCAACGATTTCAACATAACCGTCAGCATCAACTGTTACAAAAGCTGTCTGAGTGGCAACAAAATCTTTCCATTCCTCAACTACTGTGTAGGAATAGCGATTGTTATCGGCATCAAAGCTCTGAAGATCAAAGATCTGATAAATAGAGTAGGTCTGACCTGCGGTTGCGTTTGTTACGGTAATTTCACCTTCTGTGCCGACTGCAAAAGCCATTACGCTCATTGCAAGTACCATGAGAACACTGAGAACAACTGCCATGGATTTTTTGAGGTTTTTCATAGTTTTTTCTCCTTTTTCTTGGTTTTTCGCCTCGCGGCAATTTTTTTTACGCATCAGGAAGATGCAAGCTCCTCCTTCCTGCGTTTAATTACTTTATACGAAAGGACTGCACCTGCCGAAAGTATCAGCAATATGCCTCCTAAGGTATACATAAATGTACCGTATGAACCGGTTGCGGGTAGCTCAGCTACCGAATCATTTGTAAAATGAACTGTCATATCCGAAGTTTCAAAATTCAGAGTAACATTGTTACCGTTCATCAGCTCGGAATGAATACCTTCCACCGAATAATAAACCATATAGCCCTTAGTTGTATTTTCTGTTACGCTGACGCTTGCACCGTGGGGAATATAGGGTATACTTACCGATGAATTATGAGTAAGCGTAAAATGAATAACATTTTCGTCAACCGTGTAGCCGGCATCCTCTGAGGGAGGAGCGAGCATATAAGGCTCACCGTCTTTTGTAACAACGGCGGTAAACTCAAATTGTTCATCTGTCAGCTTCTGCACGACATCCTTTGTGACATTGAGGGTCACGGTTTTCCGGTTTTCAAATGTCAGAACGGAGGAAGGATCGATTGATTCGCTTCCGTTTTTCTTTATGCTGACAAGTTCAGCCGAAGAACCTGTTGTATTGACCTCCAGAATATAGAAAGTATCATCATAAATAAATTCTTTATCGGAAACCCTTTCATAGATACGGTAATACTTCAGTCCTGTGGTGCCGGCTACATATCCGAGGTGTATGGCAGATGAAACAGCAGACTCATCATTTACGGTAATAACAGCACCCGGAACATCTATAAGAGGTTCAAAAGTCTGCGGATCAACCTCTTCAGCTTCTATACTGAAGGAATACGTGCCGTCGTTATCAATTACCTGTTTACTTACGGGAATACTCAAAGAAAAGTCGTTATTCTGATTTGTAACACAAACGCTTATCAGTGTTCCGGGAGTAACAATACCGCTTACTCCGTTTGCCGTCGCCTGTGCTTCTCCCGAGGGAGTAACGCTTACCGTATAGGTTGCAAGCATATTCTCCTGAACTGTATCAAGCTCTTTTATAACATAAGAGGTTCCTGCAACAATACCTTCTTTTATCAATGCGGTTTCTCCCACCTTAAGTGGGATAACACCCTCTGCGGAAACGGTCCTCTCTTCACTGCCCACAGTATATTTTGTTCCGACAGGCAAGAGCACATCACCCAGGGTAACCTGCATATTAAATATCTTGTCCTTCGGGAAAACTGCATTTTCTGCAATTTCCTTGGTTATTTCAAGATAACTGAGTTTTTCCGTATCAAGCTTATTACGGAAAGTTACAGCCTGAGTCTGCTCCGCGGAAAGAACTCCCGTTCTGTATGCAGTGAAATTGTTTACAGCTGTTTCGTCGGTAATTGTTTCACCGCCGGCACCTGAAATATCGTATTCTACACCTGCATACTGACCTGATGTATTATCCGGCAGCAATTCTTCAACAACATATTTTACGTGTCCGCCGCCTTTTTTCAGCATATCGGGGAACTGAGCGCTCTGTCCTGCTTTTATGGTAAAGGTGCCGTCAGAGCCGACTGTGCCTGTGCCTGTCTTGACACCGTTTTCAAGAATATCATAAACAGCACCGACCTTTATGAATAATTCGTCTGTCGAATTTCCTTCACTGTCCGCCTTCATAACACGGTATTTATAGGAAATTGATTCTTTAATAAACTCCGTTACATCGGCTTCTTCATCTGAAACAAGGTCTTTTGTAACGGTCAGTGAGTTTTCGGGAAGAGCGGGAAGAGAAAAGCTGAGCTTACAGTTTGCAACAGCAGAGCCTCGCTCCATATAGAATATTTTAAGGGTATGCTCTGTATAATCAGCAAATGTGGTACCGTCTGCATTCCAGCCGCCGTTGGGAGTTTTTCCGGCAGCATCAAAGCAAGCTCTTATCGTAGTGGGGAATGATGTATCCGAGCCGTTCTTTTTTGCATCATCGGTAGTATTTGCTCCGCTCCAGGAAAGATACTGAAGCACTTCGCCTGTTGAGAAATTTATTGTACCGTCAACAGTACCGTGAGTACCGCCCAGATCAAGCACAAGCACATCGTCAACAAATACCCAGACGTCGTCGTCTCCTGAGAAATGGAACTGCATTTCTTCACCGTCGAGCAAGCCGTCTTTTGTCTGGAAGAAATTAACCTCCATTGACATTCCGAACCAATAGTCAACATCTGCACTCTGAATATGGTAAGGAGTAACTCCGTCTGCATTGAGACCTATCTGCTCGCCGTTTGTATAGTTAAAGGGAGTAAAGTCACCGTACTTGGTTGTGTATCCTGCCGTGGTTGAATTTCGTTCAACGTAGCTTCTCAGACGGATAACATTAGAAGCAACATCATAGTCAACTGCGTTCTGTGCACTGTCGTACCAGTAATAATTTCCGTTTTTCTGCAGGAACGTGTTTGTGGGATTGTAAACAGATACCTCGGGATCTCCCGTGTCACTGAAGAGATATGACATATCTCTGATTTCACGGCTGAGTCCCGGATCAACTCTTGCCGAGCCATCAGCATTTCTTGTAAGATCAAGAACAGGGGTTCCGTTTTCGGTAAGCACCCTTTCAACAGTTGCATGGGTTTTTGTGTATCCGTCAATATCGTGATCCGAATTTATATTCCACGTAGGAACAATAGTCGTATCCGACGGTGTATCACCCGGGGTTGTAGCTGAATTTCTGAATGTAAAATAACTTGCTATAGGACGCCACGACTTATGGTCTGCGGTCTTATTTATGTGATCCGAATAGTTAAACAGCTGAACCTTTATGCCGTCCCCCGTAACCGAAGCTATATCATCGGGTCTTTGTGCAGAGGTTGCTGCAAAGGTTGACACACTCCAGAGCCATGAGGACTCCATAAGCTTATCTATGTTTTTTACATATGCCTTCTGGTCTCCGCTTAGTGAGCTGTAAATATTATATGCTGATTTACCCTGCTGAGCTGTTTTTAAGAAATAGGCTTCATATCCGTCCATATCATCAGCGTTTTCAAAAGCAAGCAGAGTTTCTTCAATTTCTTCAGAAGAAGGCATTGCATCAATAAGCTTTATTACGGTTTCAACCTGCTTCTTCTCTTCTTCACTCAGAGGATAAATTCCGACACATGTATCATCGTGAATATGCTCTTCGTATCCGCAGGAATATTCATAATTATCGGCAATGCATGAGGTGCTGTGGATATGTGCAGGTAAGCCGCAGCCGAACTGCTGCTGTCCGACACAGGCAAAGCCTGCTATATTTTCTGAGTCAGACTCATACAAAATCTTTTCAACTTTTCCTTGTGAGGTATTTCCTTCGATTACCTCATACCGGCTTTTATCATCGGAAACGGAAGAAACAATTCCCACACCGGAAATCTCACCGGAATTGCTGATAAAGATTATATCCCCCGCACAGGGAGTATACTCTTTGTCCTCCTTCAGAAAGCCTTCTGTTTTTAACTGTTCTGCCCAGGTTTGAGCATCTGTACCGTAGGGGAACATTTCTTCATCAATGCCCGCATACCCGAGACAGAAGGTAACAAATTCTTCCTGCCATTCGCAATAAGCATTTCCCGAAGCTGCACCGTAGCGGGAATAAGGAGTATAATTACCGTCGGCATCTGCCGTTATATTAATACTGCTTTCGGTATACCCCAGCTGTGAGGCAGCAACGAGAAGCAAGTCATAGTGATAATCTCCGGTAAGCTCAGCGGGAAGTGTTTTTTCCCAATCCTCCTGAGTTTCAACATCTGCAGTTATATCTGAGAAACAAAGTATTTCATGATGAGTATGCTCTTCAAGAGGACAGACAATACTCTGAATCTCTTCTGTTTTTATACACTCACTCATGTGAATATGTTCTATTATCTCAGGCTTTGTACAAACAAGAACATTGTTTTTATCGTAGCATTCACTGCCGTGCGTGTGAAGCATAATCTCTTCTTTACCGCAAACAAGTGTTTTTAGTTCATTTCCGCTGACGGAAGAGGCTTCAGAGGTGCTTGCCTGAGCTTTTTCAGAAACTGTGCTTTCTTCAGCACTGACGCTTGCAGTTTCATCGGCTGTCGTTTCTGATTCTGTTGCATTTTCAACAAAGTCCGGTATCGTTACGCTCTCTGCAGTATCAACAGCGGCATAACAGCTGTCGGTATGAGTGTGAGTCTCTGTTTCGGGAAGCAGGCATATAAGACTTCCGTCTTCGCTATAGCAGATATCGGAATGTGTATGAACAATTCCGCTGTATGCACTAAGCTCTTCTTCACACAAAAATACTGTTTTAGTCTGCAGAGCTATACACTCTTCGGTGTGAGTGTGTGCATCAATGCCGCATAAAGGCTCTTCGGTAAGAGTTATGGCAGGAAGAATGAGGATATATGTGGTAACGAACACTACAAATGCGGAAAGCACTGTAAGAATTCTGTGCCATATTCTTCTGCGGGTTCTTTTTCTGTTAAGCTCTGCAGCTTTTTTCAGAGCATTGGTATTTGCACTGTTCATATCACAAATCCTCCTTTCTTCAAATTTTTATCTTAGCATCAGCTGCTGAGAGAGCCGAGCCGTTCCAAGGGCCACACACGGAAAACAATTTTTCCTACTATCTGTTCATCGGTAATACATCCGACAACAGTGTTTCTTGAGTCTACCGACAGTTCGCGGTTATCCCCCATTACAAAAATACGGTTTTCAGGGACCTGATAGGGCAGCTCTATATTACAGTCGCCCAACGACTTTTTGGTTACGTAAGGTTCATTAAGCGGTCTGTTATCAACAAACACATTACCCTCTGCATCAATATTTACCCATTGACCGGGGCCTGCTATAAACCTCTTAACAAGAATCTTATTGCCGACATAAAAGCAAACAAGATCTCCTGCCGAGAAATCTGCTCCTTTTACGGAAACCACGATTTCACCCTCATCAAGTGTAGGATGCATTGAAGTGCCGTAAATCTGCAGAACGGGCAGCCAGATAGTAGCAACCAGAACCGCACATGCGGCAACAACAACAAGAGTATAAATTGTACTTCGCAATACATATCTGTATCGCTTTTTATAATTTACCCGCCGAAGCTCCTCTCTCAGAGACTCAATATCGGGAGCTGCGGGAACAGTGTTTTTCGTTCTGATGTTCTCCATATCCTTTCAGAAATGTCATATCAAGTATAAAATACAACAAGAAACACATATTTTGTCGAATAACAATACGAGCATATATTATAATATAAATATATAAAAGTCAAGCACTATTTACAAAAAATCCATTTATTGTTAATAATTTATTTATAAAAATTTATAAAGAGTTTTCACTCAAAAAAAAGAAAAAAATACAACTGCTGCTATCAATTGATAAAAGCAGTTGTTAAATATTGACACATATCACTTTCCGAGCATTACCTTGGCTTTTCTTATTGTATCTTTCCAATATGCATCAGCGTCGCTTATGATTTTTTCACTCTTCATATTGGCGTCTTCAATAATGTGCTGAGCCTGAAGTTCAGCTTCATGAACTATATGCTGAGCCTCTTTTCTTTTATCTGCAAGAATCTTGTCAGCCTCCTCACGGCTCTTTGCAGCGGCAGACTCTTTTTCTTCAGTTAATTTTTTATCTTCAGCAATCTTTTTTTCCGGCACCTCAATTCTTTTCTCAAAAACAACCTTTTCAGAAGTTTTTTCCGCAGTCCCAGAATACAGCTTCGCACTATCAATAAACTGCCTTGCAGCAGCATCAGCAGCCTCAAATACACGGTTCAATCTCATTGCAGCCTCCGCCATTGAGCCGGATTCGGCAATGACAATATTTTTATCTTCAAGCTTTTTTTTACATTCTTCAAGCTCCGAAGTAAGCTTTTCATTTGCCTCCATCTGGGAAATAAGTATTTCCAGGAGCTCTGCCCTGCTCATTTTTTTTAATTCTTTATTCATGCGTTTCACCGTTCAATTATAAATTCATAGCTATTCAAATATATAATATTTGCCTGCAGCTGTCAAGTAAATCCACTGTACAAATGCAGAAGTCCCTGCCCTTTGCGGGCAGAGACCTCTGCTGTATGAATGAGAGTGTGAAGAAAATAAGCTTATGCTATGCCGAAAAGATTCTTGAACCATTCGATAATGCTGTTGAAGAAATCAATGATCTTTTCAAAGAAGCTCTTTTCAGGCTGAGGAAGCTCAGCAGAGCAGCTGTCGCATACATAGTTTCCGTCTGCATCCTTATGGCCTGTTGCAGGAATATCTCTGCTTTCGGTTGCACCGCAGTCACACTTGCGGGTCTCAACACCGTCTGCTTCACAGCCTGCAGCAGCTGCTACAGTCCATGCACCGTAGGAATGAGCCTTCTTGCTGAGTGTTTCTGTTACATTATAGTCACATCTTGAACAGGTTGTGGTTTTTGTTCCTGTTTCTGTGCATGTAGCTTCAACAATATCTGTCTTATAATCATGACCAAGAGCATCGATTGCTCCGCCGCCGGATACTACATAGCCGCAGTCTGCGCAGGCATATGCATCTTCAGTACCTGCTTCGGTGCAGGTTGCTGCCTTACCGGGGATTACAACTGTTTCAAGATCAGCTGCGGTATGATCGTTATCACACTTTGCAAAGAAGGGAAGAATACCTGCTTCTCTTACGAGCTTGAGCGCAGCGGGAACAAGCGCGGTCTTTCTGTTGTTGATGCTCTTCATATTATTGGAAGCAATAACAACATCATTGTCGCCTGATGTAAAGTCTTCCTTGACTGTTACGGTTGCTTCATAGTTTTCAGCATTTACAGTGTCGGGGAAGATAGCGTCAACGATATGCTCGGAAGCATTGATAAGAGCCTTTGTTACGGGAACGCCTGCAGCTACGTCTTCTGTCTTTTCTGCTGTTTCAAAGAGACGGAGGAATCCTTCAAGGTCGCCTGCAAGTGCATCGTCGAACATGAAGCCGAGAACCTTGTTTACATCAAATGCAAAGTTTTCGCTCTTGCAGTTTGAAGCAAGTGAGCCGAGAGGAAGCATTGCGTTTGCAACTGCTGCAATCTTATCAAATGTGTCTGTATATTCGTTATCGCAAGCGATGATAATACCGTCAGCAAGCTCATATACTCTGTTAACAAGAGCTGCAAGAGTTACTGTCCAGTCGTCTGCCTTTTCAACGCCGAGTTCAAACTTAACCGTGGGAAGATCAATATCTGTTTCGCCTTCTACGTGTCCGATAGCTTCGTTTGCAATTGCATTTACAAGCTCTACACCCTGAGAAGCAGCTTCATAAAGAACATCAACAAGCTTTGCCATAATAATGTCTTTGGCAGCACCGTCAGCTACATCTGCAGCAACGGAAGCAGCGGGAACTGTGAGAGCTATATCAAGCTGTGCATCGCCGAATGCCTTGTTGAGTGCGGGGATACATTCACCGAGAACATAATCGGTCATTGCTACTGCCATTGCATCAAGAGTCTTGAGACCGTCAAGCTTAGCGTGAACGGCAGCGATTGTTTCATTTTCTCCGTTATCGATAACATCGAGACCGAGATTGATAGCTGATACATAAAGAGCTTCTACTGAAGAGAAGTCTATATCATAAAGAATACCGAGGTCAACACCTGCAAGAAGTGAATCCACATCAACACCGATATTACCGAGCATATCCTGAAGACCTGCATCGTTCATAACCTCTTCAGCCATTGCCATCATTTCGTTTACTGTATCGCAGATTTTCTGCATATTGTCAGTAAGCTTATCGTTAAGTCCTTCTTCAAGAGCAAGCTTTTCTTCGCCTGCATCGGAAAGAAGCATATCTGTAAGGTCAACAAGAATTCTGTTAACCTGACCTACAGCACCGTTATAAGCATCGTAGTTGCCTGCGATGTCAAGAAGGCCTGCATCAATAACGAAATCTGTGTCAAGAAAATCAGGAAGCTGAGCTGCGATTTCAATTCCTTCAAATCCACTGAGATTATCGAGAACGATAGTAGCAACGGGATTCTGAATAAATGAAGATACATTGAAATTATCAAGAGGCATTGTCATACCCTTGTCTGTTTTTGCCTCAATGGAAGCAGCGGCAGCGGAAGTTACCTGACAGATAAATTCATCTTCTGTTGCCCAGCCGTTATAAGAAAGATCAATTGAAACGTCATTAACGGTAACCTCTGTAACATTGCCGACAAAAGGAAGCTCTGTTCCGATCATTGTCTGTGCATAAGTATTTGCAGCTTCAAGAGCCTTTGTTTCTGCCATTTCAGCTATCTGATTGAATGTAATAACCTGTGAAAGAAGGTTCTTTTCACCCATATCAACCTTAACTGCGAAAAGGTCCTTCATTGCCTTTGCATTATCATCTACCATAAGAGCAGCGATAGCTTCGGGAATGGGATCAGCTGTAATTTCAGCTGTCATTCCTTCAGGCATTTCACCGAGCTGAGCATTGATCTGATCAGCATAGGTTGAATAGATTGTCATTGAGTAATCCTGATTGGGATTATAATTCTGAACAAGATCACAATCATATCCGCCGATAACAGCATCAGCTTCATCTGCTGCACCTGTATAAACACCGACAACGGGAGGCTCAAAGTTTACTTCGAGTGTATTCACCCAAGTGAGTGTCTTTGCGGAAGCAACACCGTCAGCTACGGTGATCTGATAATAATTATCGCCGTCTTTAAAGTTTACCGTGCCGCCTGAAATTGTTTCAAGAAGCTGAAGATCAGTATAAGTTGCTGCAAAAGCTGCGGGAACTTCTGCCTTAGCACCTACTTCTGCTGTGTAGCCGAGCATTGCCTTAAGCATAGTTCTTACAACGGTATCCATAATATAATTATAGTAAGTGTCAATCTTAATCTGATTGTCGCTCTGAACAAGACCTACGAAGTTTTCAACAAGAGTATAGATGTCTGTTGTTCTGAGATCATATGCCTTGAGAGCAGCGAGACCATCCTCTGAAAGGATGCCTGCCTTTTCGCAAAGACCGGTAAACCAGTTAATAATACCGTTTGAAATAGTCTGATCAAAGGTTTCTGCTCTTTCGCCGTTTTCATCGGTGGGAATGGTGTAGCCCATTTCCTTTGCGATTTCAGCGATGAACTTTTCCTGAATGTCGTTGCCGATAAGATAATCATTGTAGAAATCAACAATCTTCTTGTTTTCTTCTACTGTTGTGTCAAGAGTGAGGATATATTCGCCCACCTTGCCGTAGTCAAATACCTTGCCTTCTTCCCAATGGAAAACCTTACCGAAGACATCGGAATTGAGAGCCATAAATTCAATTATACCGTAAATGAATTCAATGTCACCGTTTTCACGGGAAAGTGTTTTAAGACCTGACACATCAAGATTTGCAAAATCTCCGCCGAGCTCGCTGAGATAATCAGCATAAGCTACAATATCGTCAATGCTTTTGATTTCGGGAATATCAACAGCTACTGTTGTGCCCATCACATCAATTTCGAAGGTTTCAAAATCTTCTGTCAGTTTTGCAATCTGTCTGTCAATCCAGTCAAGAAGAACGGAAGCTATCTGATTCACTGTGAGAGAATCAATATAGTCCTTATCATCTGAAGCGACTGCGGCTCTGTCATAAGAGCTTTCTGCCGCAAAAGCGGAGAAAGGTACGAGACAAAGCACCATGATCACTGAGAGAATGATTGCCAATGTTTTTTTCATCTGAGTTGCCTCCTTTTTTTTGTTTCAGCCGAAGCCGTCGTTCCGAAAACAAACAGGGATATTCACAACTTATCCCACATTTATCAACGAAATGTTCATAAATATTCTATGCAAATAATTCTTTTTTTACAAGAAACAAAACCCGTAAAATGTCAACAAATTGACACTTTACGGGTTTTTGTCCCATAGCATTTATAATTCATATTCGGGAAACAATCGGTCCCATATCATAAAAACATACTTCATGTCCCTTGCCATATTTTTTGAGTTATAATCGGCAACAGAGTCCATAATGCTTGCGGAAAAAGCACGGATAAAGAACAGCAGTTTTCCGTTGCTGCGGCATTCTTCTTCCGTTAATCCGAAACGTCTGCTCAGGAATTCACAATACATAGGCACTATAGTATCAAAGGAGCTTTTTCCCGGGAAGTAAATTTCCTGAGAGAGATAACAACCGAAAAGCTCCCTGTCTGTTTCATCAAGCATAAGATGGCTTTTACGACAGTTTTCATTAACAGCTTCCCTTCCGCCGTCGAGCCAGGCAATCATCTGAGAGGTAATTTTTTTAATAAGATACTGACTGCACTCAAAGCTGAAATCCTCTATACTGTCGAAGTGCAGATAAAAAGCAGCTCTTGACATTTCCGCATATTCGGTAAGCTCCTTAACGCTTATATCCTTATAATTCTTACGAGATAAAAGCACGGTGTATGCTTTTCTCAGCCTTCTGTGAGTGCGCAATTTATCGTTATATGAATTATCCATTCAGCCCGGCACTCCTTTCTGAAAGCTCACCGATGCTGAAGCTTCTCAGAAGCTTCACAAGCTGCATATTAAAATTTTTATTTTCTTTATAATCATCCAGCGAGCTGTACAGCACACCGTTCATAACAAACTTGGTGAAATAATCAGCCTGCTGACTGTCAAGAGGTGTATTCTGAGTATAATTTTTTACAGTTTCGCGGAATCTCTCCACAACAAGGTGAAATGTTTTCATGCTTCTTGTTCTGAAAAGATAATCCACAATCACCTTATCAGCATCCTTCAGCCCGAAGAGCTCCATTGCGGTATCAAAATCTATCGTATTCTCATATCCCTCAAATTCTCCTTCTTTGCCGGAAAAAACCAGATACAGCATCACGTTCAGTACCCTTTCGGCAAATTCATCAGTAATTTCTTCAAACACATCATATATATCATGATAATATCTGTAGAAAGTGCTTTTACCAACATCTGCAGTTTTTATAAGCTGTGAAACGGTAATATCTTCAATCTGTCTTTTTCTTAAAAGTGACACCAAGGCATCGGTTATTCTGCTTTTTGCACTGCTGTTCTGCGTAAGCCATCATCCTTATCGGGTTTATTATCAGTTAATATATCACATATTTCTGTTTTTCTCAAGTTTCTTTTTCGGAAAAAATAAAATATCATTGTTTATTTTTTATAATACTGTTTTGTCCTTTACAAACTGCCGTATTTAGTGTTATATTTAAGTAAACTGAAAAACAACAGAAAAGAGATTAAAACAATGGACGCAAAAAATTTCGGTTTTTCACCTGTAAACAGCGGAACAGAAAATTCGCTGGCGCTGAACAAAGCGATACAGGAAGAAAAGATAATTAATATAACCGTTCCCGGAATTTACGATATTGCAGATACCGTATATCTTAAAAGCGGAACACATCTTCATTTTGACAAAGGAGTCACTCTCAGGAGGACAGAGGCGGAAAAAGGAGACAACGGCAACCTTTTTATAAATGAAGGTGCATTCACGGGAAAATACGACAATGATATCAGTATATCAGGGCTTCATCTTATTACAAACGGTGTGCAGAGCACCCCTGCTGAAACCGGGGGTACAAAAACAATAACGGGGCTGAGAGGTCACATCGCTTTACTGTACGTAAACAAAGTAAGGCTTTCCGGAATAAAAATACTTGACCTTTCCCTTAAAGACTATGCAATACAGATTTCCGACTTTACAGATGCCGTTGTTGAAAACTGCCATATTGAAGGACAGAAGGACGGTGTTCATTTCGGTCCGGGAAAAGGCTTCAGAGTCAGCGGATGTACATTCAGAACCGATGACGATGCCATCGCTCTCAATTGCTTCGATTATTCCGTATCAAACCCGAATTGCGGTGACATTGAAGACGGAGTTATTGAAAACTGTATTGACCTGAACGGCGAATACGCGGAACCATTTTTTATAAGAATTCTTCTCGGAGGCTGGACTGAATGGACAAAGGGAATGACAGTATACCATTCCGATGCAGTTGTTCACGGCGGAAAGCTGTACAGAGTAGTAATGCGGCCGGATAACGAAGCATACATTTCTGTCACCCCTCCCACACACGAAGACGGCTTCTGCGAGCTTGACGGAATCAGATGGGTAAGAACACACAAGGGTTACAAAGCAGACGCTCTGCCGTTTACTGCATCCTGCAGAAATATAACCGTCAGAAATACTGCCCTTTACCGTCCGAGAAATACTCAGGTACTCATATACTCTGCTTATGATGAATATGTAAGAAGCTATCACAGAGGCTATCCCGTTCCGGAAGTCAGCGGAATTGTATTTGAAAATGTACAGATACTGAGTGATTGTAAAAAAGCAGTGAACATTATAACCAGAACTGATCCTATCGTTTTCAGAAACTGTTATCTCGGCAGCAATAAAATATCTCAGGAACAGAATCTTCAGATGTCCCCATATCCGGAAAGCGAAATCATTATTGAAAGTAATGATAATGACAATTGATTGTATATTCAGTTTTTCGGATTCTGATAAATATATTGTATACGGATTTCATTTATGTTAAAATCCTGTTTGCAAGAAAATTTCTGATTTATGCCCTCCTCCCCTGGTTTTGGGGGCTGTAGATGTTTCTTGAATATATGCAAAATTGCTCACTGATGCGAGCAATTTCCTACATATAAAAAAATCCCCGGAAGGAGCAAAAAAATGTTAAAAATAGGTATTGTAGGAACAAGAGGACTTTCTTTTCTCAAGGGACTTCAGGCTCGTGAAGATGTAAAGATTACAGCTATGTGCGACCTGAATGAAACCCATCTTAAGGAAGCAGCAGACAGAATCGGTGATGTAAAAACCTTCAGAGTTTATGAAGATATGCTTGAAAGCGACATTGATGCTGTTATTATATCAACTCCCATGCAGTGCCATGTCCCTCAGGCAATAACCGCTATGGAGGCAGGCAAGCATGTTATGAGTGAGGTTACTGCAGGCGTTTCCATGGATGAGCTTTTCTGGCTTTGCGAAACGGTTGAAAAGTATAATAAAATATATATGTATGCCGAAAACTACATATATACCCCTGAGGTTCAGCTTGTAAAGGAAATGGTTAAAAAAGGCCTTTTCGGAACACCTTATTATGCAGAGGGAATGTATCTTCATAATATCGGAGACCTTCTCACCTACCCCGACGGGAAAACATCGTGGAGAAGCTTCTGGCAGTGCGGCACAAGAGGTAATTTCTATCCCACACACAGCATAGGACCCGTTATGCAGTGGTTCCCCGATGACAGAATTACGGAAATCTCCTGCTTCTCTGCAGGTCCCCGCCACTCTTACGGAGTAAAGCAGGACAGCGGCACCACAACAATGTGCAGAACCGATAAGGGCAATCTCTTTGAAATCAGAACAGACTGTATGTCTCCCCGTCCTCACTGTATGACAAATTACCTTTTACAGGGCACTGAAGGAATCTATCAGTCCGCACAGTACGGCAAGGGAAATCTCGCAGGCGATCTCGACAGAGTATCCCTCACAAAGAACAGAAATGAAAAAGGCGAAATGGACTGGGAAGATCTTATGAATTACAAGGAGTTCCTTCCCGAAAAGTACAGAAACGCCACTCCCGAGCAGATTGCTGCAGGTCACGGCGGCGGCGACTTCTTTATCGTTGATGATTTTGTTGAAGCAGTAAAAACAAATACTCAGCCTGAGCTTGACGTATATAAAGCCTGCCAGTGGACAGCTGTGGGTCTTCTTTCAAACCTCTCGGTAACAAACGGCGGCAAAACTATGGAAATCCCCGATTTCAGACCTGAAATGCCTCTTGATGAAAAGAAAATAAAGCTGTAAGAAGCGCTCAAGGATAAAAAAAATAAAGAATATTGCAGAAAAATAAACGGACTGCAAAAAAGCAGTCCGCCAGACTGCTGACAAAGTCCACATAAAAATAATAGCTTGTCAAATTGCATAAATAAAATTAATAAAATAACAAGAAACTGCCTTGAAATTCAGTAAAATCAAGGCAGTTTTTCTCTTTATTTAGTTATTTTGACGAACCCTAATTTCAAGAAGGGGGTTGTCATTACTCTGACGGACTGCAAAAAAACAGTCCGCAAATTACAATATGTATATTTATTTCTTAGCAGAAAAATAGTTGTTTATAAGATCGGGGGCAACGGCAAGCTCTCTGAGAGCGCCTCTAATAAAGTCTCTGCCGCTTTTGGCACCGATTCGTTTAAGTCCCGGAAGACCGTTGATTCTTGCAATAACATCGGCTCTGAACAGGTGATAATCACTTGAAAGAAAGCCTGTTTTCAATTCATAAAACTGCTTACCGCTGTGCTCTTCAACTATTCTTTTGCCGAATCTGAAGTTTTCGTTTGTGGTTGTGGATTTATCCTCAAGCAAGATTCTGTCGGGAGAAACGCCGAGCCTTACAAGATATTCCTTTATAATTAGAGCCTCGCTTTTTGTCTGCCCCTTCCTGAAGCAGCCGCCGCAGGTAACGGCAACGGTTCCGGGGTGATTATTAAGATACTCAGCTGCCTTGGCAATTCTTTTCATCAGGTGCTCACTTGGAGTTTCCTCGCCTATAATAAGACCGCCCAGCACAAAGAGATAATGAAGCTCTTCGTTATAATCTTCTTTTGAATCAAGTATTATTTTTGCAAGAAATATATTTTCAGATAAAAAAATTCCCGCGGCAACAGCACCCGCTGCAGCCAAAGCTGATTTTACGGATTTTTTCATAAACATCACCTTTACTTTTTATGTGTCTATATTACAACCATGTGCTTTTTTTGTCAAATAAAAGATAAATATTGATATTGACTTTTTATTTTTCATATGATAACATAATTAAGCACATCTGATGTGCATATGCGGATCAAGCTGCGTGCTCCGCCTCAGGGTCAGGTCTTCCCGTGTAAAAATAAAGACCTTCCGGATCAGCATTACGCCCGGCTCGGTGGCCTTACCGTGTAAAAATAAAGGCAACAATAAGCGGATGTGGCGGAATTGGCAGACGCGCTAGGTTCAGGTCCTAGTGAATGCAAGTTCATGTGGGTTCGACTCCCGTCATCCGCACCACAGCTCCACTCTTATTCTGATACGATGAGAGTGGAGCTGTTTTATGTCCGGCTCCCTTTAGTAAAAAGCAGGAGGAGATCACGTTACATAACAGCTCCGGCACCTTTGCAAAGCTTTTTTGCGCAGGTGCTTTTTTTTCCTTACAGCTCACGGCAGGAATAAACGGCTTCAAAAACCGTTATGAGCGGTATTTACACCATAGTTGTAAAGGTATATAATGCTTAGTATACTACATTTCAGAAGATGTTTTTATGAAAGATTTACGTCCCATTGAAGAGCAGATCAGTGAGCTTACCGACAAGCAGAAATCAAATATACCAAAGGTATTTGCCGCTCAGATTTCAATCATACTGATTGTTTTTGCTGTGATTATATGTATATTCTGTTTTTTTGCAGTATCAGAAGAGCAGTGCACAGACAGATACGAGCTACTTGATGTGCAAAGCGAGCTTAACGAGCTGAACGGCTCTTATGATTTTTCTCTTTACGAAGAAAAAATGGAGCTGCTCGATAAAATAGATATGCTTTATAAAGCAAAATTCATATCATTAATCGCAGGCTGCATTATCGGTATGGTTGTTATTCTTGCAGTCCAGATTATTATCAACAAAGGCTTTCCTTATTACAGTGAGCAAAAGCTGATATACCTTCTGAAAACAAAGAAACAAAATAATAAGCACTAAACTTTTTTCATTATTCCAGATATATGAAATATCCCGGTTACTTTACATGTATCCGGGATATTTTCTTTTTTATTCATTTTTAACAAATTTTAACAAATACAAAATGTTATTATTGCGATTTTGTCAAAAAGAGTATATTATAAAATTAATTACGAACGGGAGAGATTTTGTATGACAAGAAAAGTTTTCACATCAACCGAAGAGTTTTTCAGACAGAATAAAGATCTTGACGCGGGGCTTCCCTTTTCAGATGATATTTCACTGTTAAAAAAGGAGCTCTCTGTAAAAAACAAAATAATTCCGAACCGTCTTGCCTGCCAGCCTATGGAGGGCTGCGACGGAAATGCGGACGGCACACCGGGAGAGCTTACAATAAGACGCTATGACCGTTTTTCTGAAGGCGGAGCAGGTCTTATATGGTATGAGGCGACTGCAGTTATGCATGAAGGCAGAGCAAATCCCCGTCAGCTGCATATAAACGAAAACAACACCGATGCTTTCGCAAGGCAGGTTGAAAAAATAAAAGAAACAGCAATCAGAAAAAACGGAAAAGAGCCTGTTATTATAATGCAGGCAACCCATTCGGGAAGATATTCCAAGCCTGAAGGTAAGCCTGCTCCTCTTATCGCATATAACAATCCGATTTTTGAGAAGGACTCTCCCCTTCCGAAGGAATGTATTGTAACAGACGAATACATCGACCGTGTAAAGGATGCACTTATAAATTCGGCACGACTTGCCGAAAAGGCAGGCTTTGACGGTGTTGATATAAAAGCATGCCACAGATATCTTAACAGTGAGCTTTTATCGGCATATAACAGAGAAGGACGCTACGGCGGCAGCTTCGAAAACCGCACAAGGCTTCTCAGAGAAAGCATAAAAGGTGCAATTGAAATTACCGATAAGAATTTTATCGTTACATCAAGAATGAATGTGTATGACGGATTTCCCTACCCCTACGGCTTCGGAGTAAACACCTCGGGGGATATCATTCCCGATTATACCGAAGCCCAAAAGCTTATAGAAATTCTTTATTCATACGGAGTAGAAATTCTTGATATCACAATGGGTAATCCATATTTCAATCCCCACGTAAACCGTCCGTTTGCAAAAGGCGGATATGTTCACGAGGAGCATCCGCTCACAGGCGTTGCAAGGATGCTTTCAGGCATTTCAGAAATAAAAAGAAGCATTCCCGGAATAAAGATCATTGCGTCTGCTCTCACCTATCTCGGTGTGGCTGCACCCTTTGTAGCTGCAGGCTTTATTGAGCAGGGCGGCTTTGATATGGCCGGCTTCGGAAGAACGGTATTTGCCTATCCCGATTTTGCAAACGATATAATTCACACCGACGGTATGGATAAGAATAAAATATGCATATGCTGTTCAAAATGCACCGAAATTATGAGAACACAGGGCGGAACTCCCGGCTGTGTAATAAGAGATAAAGAGGTATATGCGCCTATCTACAAAAAGCAATGCGGAGGTGCTTCGGATGAATAAAACTGCAATAATATCAGGTGTTTCGGCAGGCATAGGACTTGCAACAGCAAAGCTGTTTTCACAAAACGGAATCAATGTTGTTGGGATGGGCACAAGAGAAAGCATTACTTGTCCGCCCGAAAAGAACTTTTTATATGTAAGAGGAAATGTTGCAGTTTCCGAAGACAGACAAAGACTCATTGAAACGGCAATAAGCACCTTCGGCAGAATCGATATACTTGTAAATGTTGCGGGGATCGCTCCGAGACAGCGCAATGATATACTTGAAATGACTGAAGAAAGCTATGATGAGGTTATGGATATAAACACAAAGGCAATGCTTTTCCTCACACAGGCGGCCTCTAAAGAAATGATAAAAAACGAAGGCGCAGAAAAAGGCGCAATAGTAAACATTTCTTCCCTTTCCGCATACACAAGCAGCACCTCAAGAGGAGAATACTGCATATCCAAGGCGGGCGTTTCCATGATAACAAAGCTTTTTGCTGACAGGCTCGCAGAATACGGAATTCCCGTAAATGAAGTACGTCCGGGAATTATTGCAACGGATATGACAAGCAAGGTAAAGGAAAAATACGATACACTCATAGAGGACGGTCTTCTTCCCATTAAGCGTTGGGGCACTCCCGAAGACGTAGCAAAGGCTGTTTTTGCCCTTGTAAACGGTTCGCTGCCCTATGTAACAGGTCAGTCAATTGACGTTGACGGCGGATTTCATATAAGAAGACTATAAGGAAAAGAAAATGGAAATTTCAACTTTTGACACCATAGTTATAGGCTCGGGAGCCGCAGGCTTCAATACTGCGTGCTCAATAAAAAAGCTCTCATCAAAAACAGTTGCAATAGTGACTGAAGGCAGAAATATGGGCACCTCACGGAATACGGGAAGCGACAAGCAGACCTATTATAAGCTGTCTCTTGCAGGTGACACACCCGACAGCGTAAGAAAAATGGCACAGGACCTTTTTAACGGCGGTGCCGTTGACGGAGACAATGCCCTTTGTGAGGCAGCCCTTTCAGCAAAATGCTTTTTCAATCTCTGCAGTCTCGGTGTACCCTTTCCCGCAAACAGATACGGTGAATATACAGGCTATAAAACAGATCACGACCCGTATATGCGTGCAACATCTGCAGGTCCTCTTACTTCAAAATATATGACAGAAGCCCTTGAAAAAGAGGCAAAAGCCCTCGGTGTACCTGTTTTTGACAATCTTCTTGCCGTAGAAATATTAAAAACCGACGGCAAATTATCGGGTCTTCTGTGTATTGATAAAACAACAGCAACAATTAAAATATTCCGCTGCAATAATATTGTGCTTGCCACAGGCGGCCCTGCAGGAATATATTATGACAGCGTTTATCCCGAAAGTCAGACAGGTGCTACGGCACTCGCTCTTGAAGCTGGCGCTTCCCTTCAGAATATGACAGAATGGCAATACGGACTTGCAAGTAAGTATCCCCGTTGGAACGTATCGGGGACATACATGCAGGTCCTTCCGAGATTTGTTTCAGTTGACAGAAACGGCAAGGAGTATGAATTCTTGAATAAATACTCCGACAATATTTATGAAACTCTGTCTGATATTTTCTTAAAAGGCTATCAATGGCCCTTTGACTCTAAGAAATCAAAGAACGGTTCATCCCGCATTGATCTTGCTGTTTATAATGAATGCATCAAAAAGAAAAGAAAGGTTTTTCTTGATTACACAAAAAATCCCTTCGGCCTTACGGAAATAGATTTTTCAAGGCTCTCCAACGAAGCATACACGTATCTTAAAAACGCTGATGCCCTGTCATGCACTCCCATCGAAAGGCTCAGAAAAATGAATTCTCCTGCGATTGAGCTTTATAAAAGCAAGGGAGTTGATCTTTCAAAGGACTATCTTGAAATCAGCCTTTCTGCTCAGCACTGCAACGGCGGAATTGCCGTGGATATGTGGTGGCAGACTGCCGTTCCGGGACTTTTTGCCGCAGGCGAATGTGCAGGCACTCACGGAATCACACGCCCCGGCGGCTCTGCTCTGAACGCAGGACAGGCAGGTGCATTGAGAATTGCACAGTATATTTCCGTAAAAGCGGAAAATTACACCGATGAAGAACGCTTTTCCGAAACAGCAAAAGAAGCTTTTTTCAGACATACAGATTTTATAAATACCGTAACAACAGAAAAAAATACTGCAACAAAGCTTCTTGAATCAGCAAGAAAACAGATGAGCAGTGTTGCCGCGGCGGTAAGAGATATAAAAGAAATTCCAAAGCTTATCACTGAAAATAATAAAGCTCTGGAAGAATTTATGAAAATAAAAATTGACTATATCCCTGCTCTTGTTGATGCATACAAATACCGCGATACGCTTCTGATACAGAACGCGGTGCTTCATTCAATTCTTGACTACAGCAAAAAAACAGATAAAAACAGAGGAAGCGCAATATATATCAACAATACCGATGTTGCAGACAATGAATCTGATATGAGGGATATGATTCAGGAAATAAAGTATTCGTGCGGCAGATACACAATCAACTGGAGAAAATGCCGCCCCATACCCGAAAATAACGATTTCTTCGAAAATGTGTGGAAAAGCTACAGAGAAAACAAAAACATTTATTGAGGTGATAATATGTTCCAAACCGGCCTTGTTTCCGTTTCCTTCAGAGGTGAAACGCCTGAAAGGATTATTAAAGAAACAAAAAAAGCAGGACTTTCCTGTATTGAATGGGGAAGCGATGTGCATGCTCCCTGTGACGACAGAAAAAAACTTGAAAATATTGCCCGTATGCAGAAGGAGGAAGGCATTTTCTGCTGTTCCTACGGCACATATTTCAGGCTGGGCGAAAACAGCACGGATGAACTGCAGGCATATATTGATGCGGCAAAAATACTCGGAACAAATACACTTCGCATATGGTGCAAAAATAAGCCCTCCGCCGAATACACAAAGGAAGACAAGACTCTTCTTTTTGCAGAAGGCAGAAAAGCTGCTGAAATTGCCGAAAAGAATAGTGTCACACTTTGTTTTGAATGTCACAACGGTACATTTACAGATACAAAAGAAGGGGCAATTGAGCTTATGAAGATGACCGATTCACCTTATCTGCGTATGTACTGGCAGCCGAATCAGTTTGTGAGTGTGGAAGAAAACAAAGAATATGCCCGTCTTCTTTCGTCATTTACAAAAAACATTCATGTTTTCAACTGGACTGCAGACAGCCGTTTTCCTTTATCCGAGGCTGAAGCCACCTGGAAGGAATATCTCAGCTTTTTCAATTCAGACAAAACACTTCTGCTTGAATTTATGCCTGATGATAATATTTCTTCACTGAAAAAGGAAACAGAAAGCCTGAAAAATTTATTATGAGCTGAGGTGACTTATGAAAGCCGTATTTATTTGCAACGATAAAAGCAATCCACCGAGAATTTATTCGGAAGAAACAAGAAAAGAGCTGAATTGCCTTACGGAAATTCAGGATAAAGTGTTTTCAAAAGAAGATGTTCTTTCTTCACCCGGACTGTTTTCTGACACAGAATATATTTTTTCCACCTGGGGGATGCCGGTATTTTCTGAAAATGAGATTAAGCTTTTATTTCCTTCTCTTAAATGCGTTTTCTATGCGGCGGGAACCGTTCAGTTTTTTGCCCGTCCGTTTATTAATTGCGGGGTAAAGGTTTTTTCGGCATGGGCTGCAAATGCGGTGCCCGTTGCCGAATATACAGTAGCTCAGATAATACTTGCAAACAAAGGCTTTTTTGCAACTTCCCGTTTTCAGAGCACGGGGCAGCTGAAAAAAGCATCTGAGCTTAAAGAATGCTATCCCGGCTCGTTCGGTGAATATGTAGGAATTATCGGAGCGGGAATGATAGGCTCTCTTGTAATTGAAATGTTAAAAAAATATAACCTCAGAGTAAAAGTATTCGATCCTTTCCTCAGTGATGATAAAGCAGAAGCGTTGGGAGCCAGGAAATGCTCTCTTGAAGAGGTTTTTTCCACATGCTTTGTAGTTTCAAATCATCTTGCAAACAACAGCGAAACCAAAGGAATGCTGAAAAAATGTCATTTTGAAAGTATGAGAAAATACTCTGTTTTTCTTAATACAGGAAGAGGTGCACAGGTTGTTGAAAATGATCTCTCAGATGTCCTGACTATCCGCGATGACTTAACGGCGATACTTGACGTAACCGATCCCGAGCCGCCCGAAAACGGACACCCCTTTTATTCCCTCGGAAACTGCATTCTCACACCTCATATAGCAGGAAGCTACGGTGACGAGGTAAAAAGAATGGGAGAATATATGGCTGAAGAATATAAAAAATACATTTCCGATAAAAACACATTATATGAGGTAACACTTGAAATGCTTGAAACAATGGCATAAGGAGGGTTTATAATGAAAAATATTTTTGCACCTGCTGACAGAATAGAATATATAAAAAACTGTACGGATGAAAGATGCAGAAAGCTTCTGAAAGAAGTTCTTCTTCAGGGAGAAAAGGTACTTGAAGCAGAAGCACTTGATGAAGAGGATGTTCAGGTTGACGGCGAAGGACTTGCCATTCAGCACGAGAATTACGGCAATGCGGCAGGACCATTTGCCGGGAATATGCATATTCTCTGTTTTATGTATGCCTTCACGGGTGACGATAAATACTTTAATAAGGCAAAAGAATTTATGCTTAAATACTGTGCATATTCAAGATGGCACGGAAAAGGCGCTATCGGAAAAGGAGAGCTCATTACGGGAAACTTTCTTGCCGGTATGAGCTACGGCTGGGCTGCCTTCAGTGATAAATTTACAGAAGAAGAAAAAGCATATATAGCCGAAAGAACCTATACTCTGGGAATCCGTCCTCAGCTTGATGACTGGGTTCTTCCCGGAACAAAAATACACTGCTTTGATACAATGGGGCACAATTGGTGGCCCGTTTGTGTCAGCACGGGGGCACTGGGCGCAATAACAATGAGTGATTATCTCCCCGACGGAAGGCATCTTGCGGATAAAGCATCAGATGGACTTAAAAAATGGTTCAATTATAAAGGCAATCCCATAAATATGAAACCGGCAACCTTCGACAACGGCGCCTTTTATGAAAGCGTGAACTACTGCAACTATGCGCTTATGGAATATCTGCGGTTTTCCGAGGCTTATCTTGCCGTTACAGGTAAGCCACCCTTTGACGATAAGGAAATAATCGAAAAATCCGCACAGTTTTTTGTAAATACCTTTTATCCTTCAGCAAAAAAAGACTATGTTGTAGGCTTCGGAGACTGCGACGAAACACAGGCCTGTTCCGCGGTCCCTTATATGATAGCAAGATATCCCGAGCTCGGACTTCTCAGATTCTATGTTAACCGCCGCACTCATTCCGAAAATCAGGATATTCTCACACGGCTTTTGTATTTCAGAGAAATGTACACTCTGCCTGAAGAAGCTCCGAAAGAGACTGCTACCTGCTATAAAAATATCGGTTGGGCAGTTTTTCGTGATTCATTCAACGAAAACAGCACTATGCTTGCAGTAAAATGCGGTGATTCATGGAACCATGCCCACTGTGATGCTTCCCATTTTATATTTTACAGAAACGGTAATCCCGAGATATTCGACTCTCACTGCTGCTCCTACAGCAATGAAATCTACAGAGAATACTATGTGCAGTCAAAGGCCCACAATGTGGTACTTTTTAACGGAGAAGGACAGTTCCCCGACGACCATCACCATCACGTAAGACCCAAAGGCGAGCTTTATAATTTCACGGAAAACGGATGTTACCGCTATGTTTGTGCAGATGCATCGGGACCTATGGGAAGACATTTGCGCAAGCATCTGAGACACTTCCTCTGGGCAGATGATATTATATTGATCTACGATGATATATGGGCATATGAAGCGGGGGAAGCCTCCTTCCTGTTACACGCAGAAGAGAATAATTGCTTCAGAATGCTGACCCCCTGCGAAGAAAGAACTGAAGAGGGCTTCTTTGGCAGGGATATTATAAAAACTCCTTATGTATCCTTCAACAGAAAAACCGATGATTACGGCAGAGTAAAATTTGTTTCGGCTCTTTGTCTCAATGATGAAATCACACCTGTTTTTGAAGAAACTGAGGACACATATAAAATCACCTACGGTGACAAAAGAATATATATCAATATATTAAGCGATAACCGGGTTATGCACCGTAACTGCTTCAATACATTTGACGGTATTTTTACGGATGCGGTAATGCTTGCAGATAATAAAGGAGAGTATTTTGTTGTAAACGGCTCTGTGGTCAGGAAAAACGATAACATTATACTTGACGTTTTTGCAAGGATAACAGATAAAATCAATTGACTTTACACACTGAAGCTGTATAATAGCTCTTAATAAAGCAAATAAAGGTGATATACAAATGAACATATCTGAGCTTAAAGAAGCAATAAAAAGTGAGTACAAATATAAAATTGAGCTGCACGCTCATACATCCCCTGCAAGCTCCTGCAGTCAGGTATCTGCTGAGGATATGGCTGTTATATATAAAGACCTCGGTTATGATGCCGTTACTATCGCAAACCATTTTGTATATGAATACAGGGGCTTTTCCAAAAACGAAGTCATAGACAGATTTTTCGATGACTTTGAAAGAGCATACCGGAAAGGTGAAGAAATAGGCATAAAGGTTTTACTTGCCGCAGAAATAAGATTCACCGAAAACGAGAATGATTATCTCGTCTTCGGTGTTTCAAGAAAAATAATGGAAGAAATATATGACCTGCTCCCCTGCGGCATTGAAAGCTTCCGAAAAAAATACGAATTATCTGAAAGCGTTTTCATTCAGGCACACCCCTTCAGAGATGAAATGGAACAGGTCGAGCCTTCCCTTCTTGACGGTATAGAGGTATTCAATATGCACCCGAATCACAATTCAAGGGTAGGCATCGCGGCAAAATATGCAAGAGAGCAAAATTTCGGCATTGTAACCGCAGGCTCTGATTTCCACCACCCGGGCAGAAATCACGAGGGAGTTTCGGCGATAAGAAGCAAGGTTTTACCAAAAGATTCCTTTGAGCTGGCATCGCTTCTTAAAAGCGGTGACTATCTTATGGAAATAGGAAAAGACTTTATAATCATCCCCTGATTATCTTCCGTGATGATATCCGTGTGAATGCTGATTATTGCCGGCGTGCACTTTATGATGTGCTTGCTGATAAGTATGAGGCTCGCAATATTCCCTGCTGCATAATGAAGAATCAGCAGATCCGTAAGCAGCCTTACATCCGTATTCACAGTTTTTGCAGCAATATAAATGCTCTGCTGCATCTGCTCTTTCACATTCAGAGGAGCATTCTTCACGATAAGGGCAGTTTTCACTAAATCTGTTATTACAAACCGATGTGTTTACAGTCTCTTCAGCGATAACAGCAGATTCTGATTCTGAAATAATTTCAGAAAATACCTCTTCTGCTGATGCGGTTTCAGCAGATGAAGCTTCAACGGAAGCAGACTCATCCGCGGCTGTGCTTTCTGCTGTGTCAGGGTTTCCCGAGGCAAAAACAGCAAAAGCAGTGATACCGAGAACAAATACGGTAAAAATCATTATAAGAGTTTTTTTCATAATAATAAAATCCTTTCGTTTTCTGATTGAATTTTCATTCAATTACAGTATACGAAAGGATATTTTTTCTTTCGGGGTAAATTACGGAATATTTATTTTTTAATCATTACATTCATTGTTTTTGTGGTTGCCGTGCTGTCTGAGGGTTGAGGGCTCATGCACGGGTGAAGAAACTTCCTGTTCGGGTTCTTCGGTAATAATCTCAGCCGTTGAGGATTCTTCGGTAATAGAGGAGTCAAATGAATACTGAGAGAAGCTGAGAATTTCTATATCAGCGGCAAGCTCTCCTTTATTAAGCTCTTCAAAGGTCTCTGTAAGCCTTGTTCCCGTTTCAAGAAAATGCTTATCATCGGGAGAGTCAACATAAACAGACACCTTTCCTCCGTTTTCAAGATAACCGCTTGCAAATGCCTCATTGATTATATTTTTACATAAAGCATTTTCATCACGGCTTTCGGTATTGCATTTTTCAAGCAGCGCCTCTCCGTCTGCATTAAGTCCCTTTACATCCGTAACAAATCCGAGTCTGTTGATATCAATTCTTATTTCAGGATTTATCCTGATATAAATTGACATATAGTCGTTAATAAAAAGACTGAAAATATTGAAGCTAAGAAATAATGCGAGCACTGCTGCAGCAAAGACTGATCTTGCAGCTTTTCGTTTTCTGTCTATTCGGTAAACATTTTCAAGAAGCCCGGAATCGTCCTGTATCAGCAAGGGGTCAGTTACATACTGTCCTACCTCATAATGCTTATTACAGGCCTTTATAAATCTGCCCTCACTGTCTAAAAGCACGGCAAAGGCCTCATGACATTCCATAACAAGATATCTCATTTTTCACCCTCCATCACGTGCTTTATATGCCCCCTGAGAATTTCATATCCGTTTGTCTGAATAAGAAACAGTGCAACAAGATATTTTCTGTGACGTTCAAGAGTTTTTCTTTCAACACTGCAGCCCTTTGAAATCCTTGCAAGAGGAAGCCTCTTTGTCCGCAGAAAATCATCAAATACCTTCTTATCTTTTTTCGCATATTCCAATGCTGCCCTACAGGCATCAAAAGTTTTTTTCTGTCTCGGACAATTATCAGCAACATCAGAAAGACTTACTCCGAATTCTTTAAGCTTAGCTGAAAGCTCTTCTATTTCATCCTTTGTGGCAAGGGAGAGTTCATATTCACTCTGTTCATTTTTCGCATCAACGATAGAATTTATAACAGGCTCATCATCCTCACAAAGCGGGGCATCAAGGGACAAAACACCAAGATGCCTGACCTCTTTTCTCATATTGTCAATAAGCCTGCTTTTAATGGTAAGCGATGCGTAAGATAAAAAAGCACCTCGGTTCTCATTATAACCTCTCAGCGCTTCATAAAAGGCTATCATACCGATGCTGTATTCATCATCAGTTTTGTCATCAACGGGTCTTCCGAGAAATTTTGAAACCTCTGATTTTATAAAAGGAATATATCTTCCGATAAATTCATCACAGAAGTGATTATCTTTCTTTGCACGGTTAATTTCTTTTACAAGCTTCTGATGCTCTTTCATCCCTACACCTCCCTATATAAATACGGATGAAAACACCTTAAAAACGGGGCAAATGAAAAAAAACATACTAAAAACTTCCGTCATTGGATTATTACATTATAACAAACAAGGTCCCGTAAAATCAATCCGCAAAAAAGCTCTGTTTCCGCTGACGTAATAAATGTAAAATAAGCTTTATATCTGCGACAAAAAAATAAATCATCCTAACATCAAAAACTTGCAGTTTTTCTCTTGCCATTTGCTCTCGGATGCATTATAATAGCATTTGATTTAATAAACAAGTTAATATTCGCGGGTGTGGTGGAATTGGCAGACACGCAAGATTTAGGTTCTTGTGCCAAAAGCATGCAGGTTCGACCCCTGTCACCCGCACCAAACCAGAAAAATCCGAACCAAATTTTCCCAATAGGAAAAGGGTTCGGATTTTTTGTTTATATATGATTTATACATAGTAAAAGCTCCGTGTTATGCGGAGCTTTTCTTAATACTATTTGTCTGTTTGTTATTTTTTATTTAGATTTATTGAAATAATTAGCACTCAAAAGAAGAACCTTTATATGTTATAAATCTTTAGATTATACACTGGAAATTGAGATACCTCAATTTCCATTAAATAATTACCATCTTCATATTTGTAGTATTTAATATCATTATCTAAAACATCTAAGTAATTTTCACCTAAATAATCTCTCAATTCATCTTGAAAAATTTTTGCCGGTTAACCGATTTATAAAAATCGCACATAGTCAAAATCATTAAATGTATCAAATTTGATATATTTAAGCAATAAATATCACACCGGCTGAGCCGGTGGTTTTATAACAGCCCTAAAAGGGCAAAATACTGGCTTACCCCTGAAGGGGTACGCATAAAGCTAAAGCTACCAACCGCAAAGGGGTGCGTTAATCCTTGAAAGGATCAGCGT
The DNA here is from genome assembly GCA_045591055.1 of Acutalibacteraceae bacterium. Taxonomy (GTDB): domain Bacteria; phylum Bacillota; class Clostridia; order Oscillospirales; family Acutalibacteraceae; genus RUG806. The sequence continues at coordinate 38,388 of JAZNSD010000021.1, forward strand.
A
>JAZNSD010000022.1:0-3942 GCA_045591055.1 Acutalibacteraceae bacterium
TATGTAATTTATCCCTCTATATAGTGATGGGAATTAGATATATAAAATTGTTCCTGATAATGAAAATTTTTTAAATTATATAAAAATCTAACTCAGTATTCATATACCGAAAACTTGCTTTTTAATGCTCTTAAAATTATATTGGTGGGGGCAGTTATTATAATATTGGGAATGTCCCTCTGTTATATATAATAGGGCCTCTTTTCAAAATCACCCATTATATAGTAACAAGAGGAAATCAAAATCCGTAACAGGGATTTATGCTTGTCACTCTACTATATTTAATACGGAGAAAATGCGATTTCTAACGGAATACCGCAACAACCATAAAATGATAAACGCAACAGTCCCGTAACAATTCGTATATAAGCCTATATAACCGTTTCACCTTTTTTTAAAGCGTACTCTGCAACAAAAAACATTACAATTTTTATAGTATCAATATACTTCCCTTTGCAAGTCCGTTTTTTAGGACTGAAAACCTTATAAAATGATATTGATACAATATTTATATTGACAAACGAACATTTGTTCTTGTATAATATATACGATTAATCTTTTATGTAGGTGGTGAAACAATGCTTTTCAGTGCAGATTACAGAGACGGTATAGTAACGATTGATAAGAAGCATTACGCAGGCTTTTATGCTATGAGCTTGCTTAATCAGTATTACAAAAATGACAATGCCGCCCGTATTGCAGTTTTTCGTGAATACCTGTGGCATGTCAGAGAAACTCTTGCTCTCGGTTATTTAAATGATACTGACTTTATAAAAGCCGGGGAAGAAATACAGATGATGTTAAAAACACTGCCTAACATCAAGCCTTTCAATACTTGTGATATTGGTGCAGAAAAGGAGAGAATATCTTATCTTTTCACTAAATCAAACGCCGATTTAATTGCCCAATATTTTCATAGAAAAGCAAAGGTACAGAGCATTGATACGGCTCAGGCTGTGTTGGATATTCTACCGCCCGAATATGATAAAGCATTTTTCACTACGACAGAGGATTTGCTGAAAACAGTAAATGAAATAATAAACTTTTATGACAAGCTCCCTGAAGATATGGAGAAGGCGAACAGAAACCTGTTAAAGTTTGTTTTCCGTCTTGATGAAGCAGAACGCTTTGACGAAGCACATCTGTTGCCGATTGCTATGGATATATTTAGCAAAACAGACTGCAATGTCAGAACAGAGTATGTTGCCGTTACAAAGAAAAAGGAAGCGACAGTTGCAAAAAGGCTGACCTTTGAAGATTACTACTCCTTTATTGTTACTGATTTCTTTGAAGGCTTACATTACGGACACTACCCCAAACAATGCGGTATCTGCAACAGATATTTTCTTATGACCTCTGCCCGAAAACAGAAATACTGTAACGGCTTTGCACCGTATATGCTACGAGGCAAGAGAACAACCTGCCGTAAGTATGCGGCATCAATCAAACGCAAGGAACGTGAGCAGGATAATCCCGTTGTGGCTATATATGAAAAAAGAGCCTCTGCAATCCGAACAGAGAAAGGCAGAGGCACTATAACGGCAGAGTTTGCAAAGATGGCTACATTCATTGCGAAAAACAATATGCTGCGGGCGCAGGAGAATCACGAATATTTTACTACACTGTACACAAAGGATATGACTCGTAAAAAGCTGTATTATGATACAGCAAGAATGTTGAAATGAAAGGACGGTGAGTGCCGTGAAGGATTGGGAGAAAGAACTGTATATTTACAAGCTGAAGCCGGCACCGCCGAAAATGAATTTACAGGAATATATTGAGCTTTACTTAAAAGAGAAGGACGATAAATATCTCTCTTGGTTTTTACATTATTATGAGCCGATACTTAATAACTCTGTTAAAGGTTTTGTTCAGGAATATGCAATGCCCGGTCACTTTGCAGATTTGAAGTCTACTTGTGTGTTCGCTTTACTTAAAGCCTTGAAGAATTATGATGTTACAAAGAACAAGTCCTTTGAAAACTACTATACAGAGTTTTATGTCAAAAGAGCAGTTCACGAGTATGTGCGGACTATGAGAACAGGCTACACCATACCCACAGAGGATGAGGATGCAAGGCTTCGTAAAATTATGGCACTGTACCGAGAAAACGATTACAGAAATGACGATGAAACTATCGGCAGAATTGCCGCAGAGCTCAATCTGAAGCCGAAAAAGGTTACAGAGATTATCTCCGCTGGTCTTCGCAATATGAATTATACAGAGTTTTACAAAAACCTTGCCGATGATGAAAGTGAAGTTAGAGAGGAAGAGTATATTGCAGATTCATCATCTGAGCCTTTGACAATGCTACTTAACGCTATACGAAAGGAAGCAGTGCATGAGGTTTTCAGTAAGCTGTATTATAACGAGCAGTATATGGTTGCAAACAGGTTAGGCTTTTGTATGGATTGCTTTTCGGATTACTATATGGATAAATCTCTCACCGACAAAGATGGAAATCCTAAAAAGGTGAAATTCAAGAAAATGACTTACCTCGACCTTGCAAACACCTTTGGAAAATCCTCGCCTGATACCGCATATCAGACCGTCAACCGGGCCTATGCAAAAATGCGGGAGTGGTTGAAAGATACGGAGTATTTTAAGGGTGAATAAATGTATGTCTATTGAAAAACCGAAGTATATGTTTTAAAATCAAATTAAGTATAAAAATTGTTTTAAGGAGAATAGATAATTATGGCTAAACGTTCAAAATATGAGATTTTAAAAATAAAAACTAATAATACTGCATTATTATGGAAAGATGTCCACGGAATAGCACCTGTCGAAGCTGCTAAAAAACTTGATAAAGCAATGCTAAACTGGATGTGCGAATTAACAAATACACTTGATATTTGGATTTCAAAAGGAATATCTATGAGCGAAGGAGAGTTAATTCTTGCTCGGGCCAATCTTGGTGCGGTGGTAGAGTCGTGGCTAAAATTCTTCTATTGTGTCTATTATGACGATTATTGCAAAGAACCTATTATAGGCTACAAGGGAAAAACCAAGGAACCTGAAGAAGCTTCCTTCGATAAATTGAAAGAATTCAGTTGTGGAAAATTGTGGAACGATGAAAACTCAACAGATTATGCTTGGGTGGATTCCGTTCAATTTAAAAGAAATGCAATACATTCTTTTAAATATCGTGACATTGGAACAGCATGGGATTTTATTGAAGATGTTGATTATCTTTGTAATTTTGTTGATAATGTAATTTCGCATTTGCCTCCAATTGAGGATTATATTGAAATGTACCCTGCAGGATATGTTATTAATATACTGTGTTCGGAAGATGACAACGCTTGACAAAAACCAAAACAAATGCTAAAATAAACATACTAACAGTATGTAAGGTGAATTATGGCGAGAAATAAATACCCCGAAGAAACAGTAACACTGATTCTTGATACAGCACAAAAGCTGTTCCTTGAAAAAGGTTACGAACACACGACAATTCAAGATATTATTGATAATTTAGGTGGTCTTACAAAAGGTGCTATTTATCATCACTTCACATCAAAAGAGGATATTCTGAACGCTGTCACTGCAAGGCTTTTTCAGGAAAACTCTTTGGCTCGTAAGTGGAACAATATAGCAGAGGATACATCTCTCAACGGTGCTGAAAAGCTTAAAGCTATGCTTTATGAATCTCTTGTTGACGAACAGGAACAGAAATTCAGAAGTATGGGTATTCACCTGCAGAATATGCCCCACATGTTAAGTGACTTACTTTTAAGATCTGTGAATGATATTGCACCTAATGCAATCAAACCTGTACTTGAAGAGGGCACAAAAGATGGCTCAATTAAAATACCGTTTGCAAAAGAGCTTGCAGAGGTTATCTCTTTACTCGCCAATGTTTGGCTCAATCCTCTTGTATTTTCAATGAGTGATGAAGATATTGAGAAAAAGTGTCAGGTAATCTTGGGTATGATGTCT
>JAZNSD010000023.1:0-34423 GCA_045591055.1 Acutalibacteraceae bacterium
TATCTACCGCTTGATTGAAGAGAGCGGCAAAGAAGCAGTTGCCAAGCTGCAGTTGCCCAAGGATCTTATTGCCTATGAGGCAAACCTGAAGGAAGAGCAGATTTCTGCCCTTCCCAAGGATGGAAAAATCACGCTTCGCCCCTTCGAGATCAAAACCATTCGCTTTAAGAAAGCCTAAGTTGATAATAAAAATGCGAGGTAACGACCTCGCATTTTTTAAAATTTAAATCAAATTATTTGGGTTGGATCCGATCATGCTCCTTAATGAATTTTACAACATCGTCTACAGTGGTAAAAGCAAGGGCAACAGTGGTATCGGCAGCACCATAGTAGATGGCGATACGACCGGTTTCGCTATCGGTCAGGGCAGCGCAGGGGAATACAACGTTGGGAACGTCGCCTACGCATTCATAAGTCTCATGAGGAGCAAGGAGGAAGCTATCGGAGCGATGGAGCACTTTCCAAGGCTCGTCTTTATCCAGAATGGCAGCACCCATGGAATAAACAAAGCCGTTGCAGCTGGTCAAAACACCATGGTAGAACATCAGCCAGCCTTCATCGGTTTCGATGGGTGTGGGACCTGCGCCGACTTTTGTCATTTCCCAGTTTTTTTCGGGTTTCATAACAAATCGGTAATTACCCCAGTATTCGAGATCCTTACTCTGCTGAATAAAAATGTCTCCGTACGGTGTATGTCCTCTATCGCAGGGACGGATAAGAAGCATATATTTATCATTAATTTTTCTTGGGAACAGCACACCGTTACGTGCAACAGGGTAGCAGGCATCTTCAAGTTGAACCCATTCTGAAAAATCTTTTGTATATGCTATACCAATCGTCGTGCCGTGAGGAGTTAGATTAACCCATGAAAGATAATATTTGCCGTCGATTTCGCAAAGACGGGGATCATATCCTCTGAAAATTACTTTGTTGTCCAATTTCCAATTAATACCGTCTTTACTTGAGCCGGTGACGAGCGTGTGATCTCTTGAGATATTATCAACTCTGAATACACCCTTGAATCCGTCACCATAGGGAACAACAGCAGAATTAAAAATACTGTTTGCGCCGAAAAGATTGTCTCTGGTTATAACGGGGTTTCCTGAATATCTCCACACGGGATATTTATAACCTTCGGGTTTGTCTTCCCAGGGAATATTCGGAAGACTTATTCCTGAAATTTTAGGCATAACTAACCTCCTTTAATTATTTATTTTGATTATACAATATTTTGTATTTATTTGCAATATATAAAAGACCGTGTCTGTTCACACGGTCCTTTATACTATATATTTTCAGTTTCCTTTTTAACCTTTCTTAGGCTTCGCTAACAGTTTCTCCTTCTTTAGTAAGAAAAGCGTCTGTTTTGTTCACCGAGTAAATTATTCCGATTCCCGTCAGCATAACAAGAATACAAACTGCTGAACCTGTTCATATGTTCATGATTCTGATTTCATTGTAAATTATGATTTCATAGTTGTCTGTTTAATTCGTTTTGTAGGTTTTTCATCCTTAAGATGTCTTATTTCTTCGGGAAGACCGTGTTTTACGTTATGAGCTTCTTCAAAGCAAAGTCCGCCCTCATATGTATCCGGGAAAAATCCGGCCTCGGCAAGCTTTTCTCTTTGCTTAAGAACATCAATAGCATACAGATGCTGCTTATTGTTGTAGTCCCAGAAAAGATAGGGAATCATCATAAGAGCGTGACCTACAAGGTCAAAGATAAGCGGAACAACAAGTATACCGGCTCTTGAATCGTCAAGGTAGAGAACATCCCAATTGCTGTTAAAACCGTTCTGAAGCAGAAGTACCGGGATAATAAGACCGACGAGAGTTGTAATGGGGGAGATGAACCAGCCAAAAACACCTGAGAAGCTCGCAAGTCTCTCACCCGAAAGATACATCTGATAGTCCTGAAGGCGTATATTCATATCGTTTTTGGCGATATTCATAACCTCCACAAGGAAACCTCTGAGCCATAAAGACGCGTACATTATCCATCCGCACAGGATTATATTGTTTCCTAAAGTAAGAATTACTATTACGTTTATTCCGGCACTAAGGACTTCAATTGTTTGTTTGAATATGCAAAGAGTTTTATAAGAAAAGCGCTTCATGATCATAGGGGCAACAAAAGTGGGAAGCGTTCCTCGGAAAGTGAACAGCAGCGTTATCAGTGAATATTCAAGTCCGCTTAATCGCATTGTGTAGAGATATATTACTGTAGTTAGAGAGAGCATACCGTTACCGAGGGAGTCAATAAGAGATGTTGCAGTGTTTAACCAATGGTATTTGTTTCTGATAACGCTGAAAATTCCGTACCAGAATGAAATATTTTGTTTTTTCTCAATTGGTGGCTGGGGAATTCGTTCTTTTATGTTCCGTGCAAAATAGAGGGTAAGAATTGCGCATGGAATGAATGTTCCGGGAACTACGTAACGATAAAAGTTTATATCATTGAATTCACCGAGAATCGGAAGAATCAGCACAAAAACAGAATTCAGAAGATGACTGATTTTAACGGGATATGTGCGCACCCAGAGTCTTTCCTGAGGATTTGGGCTGATAGTCTGAGTGCATTGCTCAGTTGTCGTAGAGAAGTCATACATGCCGAAAAGACTGAAAAGGAGATAAGCCAGCCAGAATCTTTCGTTTACATCAGTGATTTCATATATAGGAAGCCAACCGATAAGTACTATCAGCACGCACTTCTGAATAACACTTGCATAGAGATTAAATTTATATCTTCCGTATTTCGGAACAAATTTTTTTCTCCAGAAAATGTTTCTGGCTCCGCTGAAGCCATTTGTGAGTAACTGAACTCCGACAATTTTAAAGAATGTTCGGGCATTCATTCCCGACAGACCGTTCAGCATTTCTTTAAGTGCATTAGTATCAGGAATTAACGCAGTAAAGTCGGTCAGGAGAAGCAACAGACCAAGGGCAGTTGCTGAAAAATAAATTGTGTAAACTACCTTTTCGGTTTTCTTTTGCATAAAGCCGAGATTATCAGTTACGATCCAACCCACAATGCTCCATAGATAGCTTAAAGGTATGCCTATAAGACCTACAATGGAAAATGCAATATAAGGGAGGTCATAATGATACATTATAAGGAAGCAGCCTGCACCGAACCCAATGTAGCCGAGAGGTGACTGAGCCGCATAGTTAAAACTTACGCCGAGAAATATATCAAGGTATTCCTTGTAGGAAACATAATTTCCTTTTGAGGTATCGGGTGTGTGCCAATGTGTTTTTACATCGGTCAAAAAGCTCTTTACCTTAGACATCTTACTTTACCTCCCTTTTTTCATTATAGGAAACTCCGATAGGACGCATAACAATTTTACGTTTTTCGGGAAGCCAAGCGCTTCCGAGATCCATTTCCTTTGCCTCTTCTTCGGAACATTCCATTCTGACAATATCAATGCTTTTGCAGTTATAAAAAGCGTGATGACCGATAGTCTTTACAGATGCAGGAATGAAAATATCCGTGACTTTTTCGCAGTTTGAAAACGCGTCGCTTCCGATATTTATAACTGTTGAGGGAATATTAATTTCTGTGAGATTGTAACATTTGAAAAATGCAAGAGTTTCAATGTCGGTAACACCTTCGGGGATATTGACTTTAGTTAAATGTGAGCATTCTGAAAAGCATAATTCATTGATTACCGTAACACTGTCGGGAATAGTAAATTCAGAAGTGTTCTTACTGATTTCGATTTCAAGAGAATTCTTTTCGGTCCCGTCCTCCTGCATAGTTTTCTTTTCATTCAGCATTATTTCAATATTCACAAGATAAGACTCAGTTTTTGTCGGGTCGTCAGGTTCCTCTAACCCAAGATTAAGAGAGGCAAGATATTCAGAATTCTTTGCAGGAAACATCATAATTTCAACGGGTATATCATTCTCAAGTCTGTAAAGCACGCCGTTAATCGATCGGTAGTTGGGGTTATTCTTATCTACGAAAAAAGCTTTAAGATTTTTGCAAGTGTAAAAGGCCTTCGGATCGATTATTTCTACAGAGTCTGAAATATATACGAAAGTAAGAGATTCATTGCAGTTTACTGCGTATCTTCCTATCTCTCTGACAGGTTTGCTTGCATCAACGGTATCATCTTCATCGCGCACATAATCGAGGATAAGCACCTGCTTATTGTCACCGTGATATGCAGAAAGCATATATGCTGCAGTTCCGTCAGAAAAAGTTCCGCTTTCTTCATATGTGTATACATTTTTAGATACAGTCCTGAAGGAAAAATACATTGAAAGTGAAATAAAGAAAAAAAGAACAATAATGAAAGCCGTTTTTTTGAAAGCAATCTTGCCGAAAATTCCTTTTGCAGGGTCGTCTTGTAAAAGACTTGCAGGATTTTTGTCAAACATCGGGTCATAGAGAAGTTTTTGTTCGTTAATCGGAAGGTTTTCATTATCCATAAAATCATCTCCTTTTTGCTAATATTGATATTATAATAAAAATATACAAAAAATTCAATATATAATTCAAAAATATATTAAACATGATGAAATATATTAAAATACAGCAGATCATCAGGTCTGCTGTATTTTTTCGATATGAATATTAGAAGTGGCCGCCGCGTATTGCTACTGCAATTTTATCTATTTCAAGATAAACGAGTCCCAGTAATTCAACCAGTTTATATAATACAGTGCGGAAGAAAACACTGACTTTTGAGTCGGAAAATTCTTTTGTTTTTTCGATTGTCAGGCTGTCAAGAAGCTCAGAGTTGTCTCCTCTGAAGGTTTTAAGGGTGAGGCTCGACTCGGTAAATTCAACAGTTGAATAAGTTGTAACATCTGCATCTTCAAATGCATATGCAGTGTATGGGAATAAATATCCTGCATTACCCTGATCGCAGCAGGCGTTAACATTAACATAAACTATACCGCACGGATCCTGATAGATGTTTCCTGACTTTGCTTCTCCGACAACTACACCGTCGCTGATGAAATTTGATCTTCCCTGCATATGAGTATGACCGGTAAAAACGATATCAAGATCATACATTTCATAAATAGGTTGGAATACAGCATTGAGAAGAATATTTGTCTCCGGCTCAAGCATTGCTATACCGGGAGCATAAAGTCCCTGATGCATTACACCGACTCTCCACTTTGCATCGGGATTGAGACTTACTGCCTCAGCTGCCATAGCACGATGATCCGCTGCAGATCCGGAACAGGCGTCAAATACAAGATAAAGCACATCGCCGTATCGGAACCAGAAATCTCTGTCAAGTCCTTCAAAATAAGTTCCGAAGAATTCATTTGGCATATGAGTGTAGTATTCATACATCAACCCTTTTTTATCATGGTTACCTATAGCAAGCGCCATTGGAAGACTTCTCAGTTTTTCAGGCATAAGAAGAGTCTGCCATTCGTCAGGAGCTTCGCCTGTAGAAGTATTGTCACCGGGGGAGAGCAGGAAGCTGATATCAGGATTCTTGTTTAAGGCTTCATCAAGAACGCTCTGCCACACATAACCGACTCTTGATTGTTCTTCGGTGTTGTCGTAAGACTGTCCGCCTATCTGAATATCGCCAACAACAAGCATTTTAAAACTTCCGAAGCTTTTGGATTCATATTTATAAGCTTCGCTCCAACCGTTGTCTGTATACCATTTATAATAATAAGTCGAGTTTTCTTCAATTCCGCTGATAGTTACTCTGCAAACATACTGATATTCATTTTCGGCAGGCGTTAATTCACCTGTAAACTCAACAGCATCAAGCATTTCTGCATTATCGGCAAACAAAACTTTAGCAGCTGCGGAATCCTTATCAGCGTGCCAACAAATATTAAGCTGAGTTTCATCTGAGCCGACGCAAAGAGAAGGCAATGTGTTTTCATTTATTTTTGAATCATAGAGCTTCTGCCAATCTTCTTTTGTTACTCTTGTATTTTCGGCTGAAGATAAAGAAAAAGAAGAAGCGAATAACAATAACGATGCCAGAAGCAGTGAAATGATTTTTGTTGATTTTTTCATAATCTTCCCTCCAAATTTTGATATTATTAGTTTAGCACTATATAAAATCGCCGTCAATTGTCAGATTTAACATTTCTGAAACAGAAATTTTTCTCATAACATATAAAAAAGTGTTGACATAAAATTTTAATAGTGATATTATAATTTCATTATAAACCGTTGAGGCGGAAGTAAAGGCAATAAGGACTATAAAGAGAGCCTGTGGTGCTGAGAGTCAGGTTAGAAACCGATTGTCAAATGGGCCGCTGAGGGTGCAGTGAAATGTTTATACAGAGTATTCTGCAACGAAGTGAGATGCGTAAGTTCTCAGGGATATGCTTGTATCCTGATAAGTGCACGTTTACGTGAAGCAAGGTGGCACCGCGGATAATTAATTTATTCGTCCTTGACAGTTGTTCTGTCGAGGGCTTTTTTGTTTTTTTTCAGCAGAAATGCATCTTTCTTTCAGAGCTATATTACGGAGGCTGTTTATGGTATTGTTGACTAAACGATGGCGATGTTTATTTAATGATCATATTAATTTCATTCGGGAAGTGATATTGTGAAAAAATCAGTTCGTCTATTGGTGATTTCCTCATTGTTTGCAGCTTTTATTTGTGTGGCAACTTTGATAGTGAAGATTCCGACTCCGTTCAAAGGTTATGTTAACCTTGGAGACTGTCTTGTCTTGCTGAGCGGCTGGATGCTGCCGCCTGTATTTGCATTTTTTTCAGCGGCTATCGGAAGTGCACTTGCTGATTTGTTTGCCGGTTATGCCGTTTATATTCCGGCAACATTTCTTATAAAAGGGCTTACTGCTATATCTGCTTACTATTGTTGTCGAGTCTTATCCAAAAAGCTAAGTAATACTGTTTCTAAGGTTATTTCAGGTGTAAGTGCGGAGACTGTTATGGTTTTCGGATATTATGTTTTTGAAGGTTGCATATATGGCTTTGTTCCTTCACTGGCAAATGTTTTCCCCAATATAATTCAAGGTGCTGTAGGACTTTGCTTAGCAATAGTTCTTATGAAAATATTAAGTAAAACTAAAATTGATATATAAGGAGATATAAATATGTTGTACAATGATGTAAATTTTGATACTTACTTTAACAATTACCCCGATGTAAACGGTTATTTCGGAAAATACGGCGGTGTTTTCGTTGAAGAAAAGCTTCAGAAGGCAATGGCTGAGATTACTCAGGCGTATTTTTCTATTTGTCAGTCAAGAAAGTTTATTGCAGAGCTCAGAAGAATCAGAAAAGAATTTCAGGGCAGACCTACCCCGGTTACTCATCTTGAACGCCTCTCTGATAAGCTTGGCGGTAAGGTTCAGCTTTATGCAAAGAGAGAAGATCTGAATCATTCCGGTGCTCATAAGCTTAATCACTGTATGGGTGAAGCATTACTTGCAAAATATATGGGAAAAAAGAAGGTAATTGCAGAAACTGGTGCAGGACAGCACGGTGTTGCACTTGCCACTGCTGCAGCTTATTTCGGACTTGAATGTGATATTTATATGGGGGCTGTTGATATAAAAAAACAGGCTCCTAATGTAGCCAGAATGAAAATACTCGGCGCAAATGTTGTTGAGGTTACACACGGACTTCAGACTCTTAAAGAAGCTGTTGATGCCGCTTTTGATGCCTACAGTAAAGAGTATGAAACAGCTATTTATTGTATAGGCTCTGTTCTTGGTCCTCATCCGTTTCCTATGATGGTCAGAGATTTTCAGAGTGTTATTGGTATTGAAGCAAGAGAGCAGTTTATTGATATGACAGGACACCTTCCTAATGCTATTGTTGCCTGTGTAGGCGGTGGCTCAAATGCTGCAGGTCTGTTTTCAGGCTTCCTCAATGATCCCGTTGATATCTATGGTATTGAGCCTCTTGGCAGAGGTGAAAAGCTTGGTGATCATGCCGCTTCACTCAAGTATGGTACTGAAGGCATAATGCACGGATTTAACAGCATTATGCTTAAGGATGCTAATGGTGAGCCTGCTCCTGTTTATTCTGTTGCATCAGGTCTTGATTATCCTTCTTCAGGTCCTGAGCACGCTTTTCTTCAGGAAATCGGCAGAGTTAAGTATGATGTAATTGATGATGAAGAGTCCATTGATGCATTTTTCAAGCTTTCAAGACTTGAAGGTATTATTCCTGCAATAGAGAGCTCACATGCGGTAGCTTACGGTATGAAGCTTGCAAAAACTATGGAACACGGTTCTGTTCTTATTAATCTTTCCGGCAGAGGCGATAAAGACATGGACTATGTTCTTGAGAATTTCGGTATAAGATAAATTCACTGACCGTCCTTAAGGGCGGTCAGTTGTTTACTAATTGTTTATAAAGCTGTGCTTTTATTGACAATTTATTAGACATAATATATATTATATTCATAGTAGAATTTTTTGAGGAGATGAAACTTTATGTGGCCTTTTATCCGAATATTTGTTACATTATTTATTACATTTGAAACAATGTTTGCCGGTGTTTTCAACGGCATACCGATGAAAGCCTTTGATATGCCTGAAGCTGAGGTTGGCGAATTCACACAATACGTTGATCCTTTTATCGGCACAGGCGGAACTCCGTGGACAGCCGGAATGCTTAGTCCCGCAGCTACTGTTCCGTTCGGAGCTGTAAGACTTGGACCTGATACTTCTTTTATCGGTGGCGCATACATTGTGAAGACCAATACCTCAGGTTATTATTATGAGCATGGTCATATTAAAGGTTTCAGTCACTCAAGACTTTCAGGGACAGGAGCTGAGGATTATCAGATGTTCCGTGTAACTCCCGCTGTCGGTTCTTCAAAGGCAGGGGTTATGCCGTATTCTCATGCATATGAAACTGCAGTTCCCGGATATTACGCTTTGTATCTCAGGTCAATTGATTGTCTTGCTGAGTTTACTGCTGATGTTCACACAGGAATTCACAGATATACATTTTATGATTCTGCGGATGCCCGCATTTATATTGATATTACAAGCTGTGCAGGTAACACAAGTGCAGGTAAAGGTAAAGTGAGCGTTGATGAAAACGGAGTTATAACGGGTTCTGCTGAGCTTTATGGTGCCTTCTCTGACAGGTATGACGGTCTTCCCGTGTATTTTGTTGCTGTTGCTGATAAAGAAATCAAATCCTATGAAATTACGGGAGATGAAAATGACCTTGGAATAGATATTAATTTCGGAAATATTCAGGGCGAAAGTGTAGAAATCAAGGTTGGAATAAGCTATATAAGTGCTGAAAATGCTCTTGAGAATCTTAATGCCGAGACCCGGGGGCTCACTTTTGATAATGTGAGAAAAAATGCTCTCAATGCCTGGGATCAGGCTCTTTCGGTGATAGATATGGAAAGTGCTGACGATGAGATAAACACAGTTTTCTACACCGCTTTATATCATAGTATGATAATGCCTACAAACTTTACCGATGTAAATGGCGAATATCTCGGTTTTGATAAAAAAGTTCATACAGTCGATGGTTTTACTTACAGGACTGATATGTCATTGTGGGATACAGCACGAACAACACACTCCCTTTATACTTTAATCGCTCCTGAAATTCAGAACGACTGCCTCAACTCGCTTGTTGAGATGGCAAAGGCAGGCGGTGCTCTGCCTCGTTGGCCCATGGGCGCAGGCTATGCGGGCTCAATGCTCGGCGATCCTGCAAACATAGTAATTACTGAAAGCTATCTTAAAGGCTTCACGGATTTTGATGTTGAAACTGCCTATAATTATATGAAGCATTCATCTGAAATTAAGGATACAAAGGTCGGAAGAGATTATATTGATCTGTATAATGAATACGGTTATGTGCCTGATGATCTCGCACCTGCAGATGAATCTGTTGCCAGAACTATTGAATATTCATGGGAGGACGGCGCTATAGCAACTCTTGCAGATGCATTGGGGTATGAAGAGGATGCTGAAAAGTATTACGAAAAATCAATGTATTATAAAAATACCTTTAATCCTGATACTAAGTATTTCCAGGCAAGAAATTCCGACGGTGAATATGTGTGGAACTTCAGTCCCTATATTACATCCTTCTATGATGCTGTAATGATCAAAAAATTCGCGGATTGTTACTGTGAAGGCAGCGCAAGGCAATGGAGATGGAATGCACTTCAGGATATTGACGGTATGATAGATTTATTTGGCAGTGACGAGTATTTTGTCTGTGAGCTTGAAGATTTTATGGAAGATGCTTCACTCACCAGAGCTGCAATTGATCCCGGTCATGGTTTCTGGGTCGGAAATCAGCACGATATTCATACTCCTTATCTTTTCAGCAATGCCGGAAGAAGCGATCTTACTCAGAAATGGGTAAGATGGACTCTTAAAAACCGTTTCAGTTCAGATATTAACGGTCTTGACGGTAATGATGACGGCGGTACTCTTAGTTCTTGGTATGTCTTCTCTGCAATGGGCTTTTATCCTCTTGCAGGAACAGATAAATATTGGATAGGTTCACCAAATATTGACAATGCAAAAGTTAATCTCGGCAACGGAAACACACTTGATATAGAAGTTTTCAATCAGAGTGAGGATAATGTATATGTTTATTCGGTTACTCTGAACGGTAAAGAAATAGAAGGTCCTTATATTACTCATGATGAGCTTATGCAGGGCGGTACTCTTCGTTTTTATATGAGTTATACTCCTGCCGAATAAACTTGAAGCCGCACCTTTAACAGGGCGGCTTCTTCTGTATCAAAAAACATTGTAAAGTGACTTCTGTATTTCAGGCAGCCACCATTCTTTATAACCTGCCTTTGTCGGATGTATATTGTCAACAAGATAGAGCTTTTTTTGTTCAGCGGTAATATTATTGATATTGTCATTGTTCCAGAGATCAATTATAATAATGTCCCATTTTTCTTGTATTTTATATAATAGATTTACCATTTCGGCATAGTTTTCGCTGTCGTATTTTGCCTGTGTATAAAATAATACAGGGCAGCTCCATGTGTTCTTTACATAATGAATTATGTATTCAATAGCACCAGCAACTGTGGAAGTATCAAACGAATCAGGATTATAATCTGAACTGATAATGCCTAACGGTATATTTTTGGTTGCATCGTTCGTTGACAGCTGACATACAAAGGCATCAGCGGCCACAGTTTTATCAATTCTTTTTAATCGAGATATATAAGAATTATCTTTGATATCAGCAAGTGTAGTGCCCGAAACTGCTTCTTTTACAGGTATTATTCCATCTGTTTTTTCAAGAAAATCAACGAAGCTTGTTCCAAGAGAACCGTATCCGTAGGTGACTGATGACCCGAGAAAAATAATTGTTTTACCATTAATAGGTGAGTCTGATTCTTCTGTTTCAGTTAATTTATAATTACCGTAATTACCGATTGAAAATAAACCAAACATTTTCCCTGTAAAACCTCCCGCAATAATTATTAAAACTGATACTAAAGCTATAACTGCTTTTGTCTTTTTCATGAGAATCACCAAAGAAATTTTATCACATTAAGCTGGTATAATCAACTGGTTATTGATCTTATGCAGAATAATTGTATAATTAAAATATCAAATTAAAGGAAGAAACTTATGAAATTTACAGATTTTTCCAATCATATCAAAGCATCATCTGTCAATATTATCGACAGCTTCTGGAAGGAGAAAACAGAGCTTGTCAGAACTGAAGTGATTCCTTATCAGTATGAAGCGCTTCATGACAGAATAGAAAGTGCAGAAAAAAGCTACTCAATTCAGAATTTTATAAAAGCAGGTATTATTGCTGATAAAATCAGAAACGGTGTTAGTTTTCCTGTTTATCCTGTCGATAAATGGCATTATAATGAAATCAATTCTCATCCTGATGCATTTCACGGATGGGTATTTCAGGACAGTGATGTATATAAGTGGCTTGAGGCTGTAGCATATTCGTTGAGCAATCATCCGGACGAGTCTCTTGAAAGTAAGGCTGACAGTATTATTGATCTTGTCTGCTCAGCTCAGCTTGATGACGGTTATCTCGATACTTTGTTCATTATCAATGACCTGAGTAAAAGATTTACAAATCTTAAGGATTGGCATGAATTATACTGCTTCGGACACCTTGCCGAGGCCGGTGCTGCATATTATAATGCAACGGGAAAAAGCAAACTGCTTGATTGCTCGTACAGATTTGCTGATCTTATATGTGATACTTTTGGATATGATAGAATAAGAGGCTATCCGGGGCATGAAATTGCAGAAATGGCGTTGGTAAAGCTATATGAAATTAGCAAAAATAAACGTTATCTTCATACTGCTGAATTTTTTATTGACGAGAGAGGCAAAAAACCGTATTTCTATGATATCGTTGATAACAAAGAAACCGCTCATGATAATTATCACTACAATCAGGCTCATTGTCAGCCAAAATATCAGTATGAAGCAGTAGGGCATGCTGTTAGAGGGGTTTATCTTTACAGCGGTATGGCAGATATTGCTAAATATTGTGACGATAAAGAGTTGTATAATACCTGTTTAAGGCTTTGTGAAAATATAATTAACAGAAAAATGTATATTACAGGTGGTATAGGTGCTACTGCTGATGGTGAAGCCTTTTCTTTTGATTATGATCTGCCAAACGATCTTGCCTACAGCGAAACATGTGCTTCAATAGGACTTGTTTTTTTTCTGAGACGTATGCTTGAAATCAGACCGGATCCTGTATGGGGTGACACGATTGAGAGAGCTTTATATAATACAATTTTGTCCGGAATGTCTCTTGACGGCAAGAGTTTTTTCTACGTGAATCCTCTTGAGGTACTTCCCGAAGCCTCCCGCAAGGATTCCAGGAAGCGGCATATAAAAACAGTCAGACAGAAGTGGTTCGGTTGTGCGTGCTGTCCGCCTAATCTTGCAAGAATCATTTCATCGATAGGCGAATACATTTGTACTGAAAATAAAGAGACCGTTTACGTGCATCAATATATTGGAGCTGAAATAAATTCTTGTCACGGTAGTATTAATATAGACTCTGATTATCTGCGCACCGGTAAGATTCATTTTTCCGTAAAAACGAATAATACGTTCACACTTGCCTTAAGAATACCGATGTGGTGTAAAGAGTATAGCTTTTCATGTTCGAACAGATTGTCAGATGGTTATGCTTACGTCGATATTGAACATGATTGTGAATTTGATGTGCAATTTGATATTGAACCTCGTCTGATAAGATGCTCTAATAAAGTAAGATATAATCTTGATAAGGTTGCTGTTACAAGAGGTCCTTTTGTTTATTGTCTTGAACAGACTGATAACGGTAACAATCTGCAGATGTTAAAAATCAATAAAAATACTGAGTTAAGTTTGTCTGACGGATATATTATTGCTGAAGGCGTAAAGGAAGCGGAAGGCGATAATCTTTACACCGAATGGCATGAGCCCGACTTTATGTCTGTTGAACTTAAGTTCATTCCTTATTACAAGTGGGCAAACCGCGATGAGGGCGAAATGCAGGTTTATGTCAGAATATAAAAAAAGCAGAGAGAAACTTATTTTTCGTTTCTCTCTGTTTTTTCGTTATTATGTTTTTCTCTGATTGCCTTTCCGATATTGATTATTTCATTTCTGTCTAACTGACCGTAAATTGTAACTGTAATTCTGCTACCTGATATTATCAGGGTTGAATACGGTTGGTTGTCAGAAGAATCAAGAATCAGATATGCGTTTTTGCCTTCAATGATGGTTTTTTCAATATCCTTTTCAGGCAAATCTGTGTGAACGGATAGTCCATCATTTAATGAAATAAATATGTCATAATTCAGGTCTTCTTCTGTGTTTTCATATCTGAAGCCCACAGCTTCATATTCATAAAACTTTTCTTTAAGCTTAAATCCCTGAGGTACATAAGCCGGATATATATTTTCGTAATTTACAAAGTCTTTCTGTTGCGTTTCAGTTGATATAAAACTGAATTTAATATGATTCTCATAAAATTCAATAATAGCATTAGTAAATTCAGCTCTTACTTTAGGATTAAGCATAATGACAGATAAAATGCTTATGAGAACGGTAATAAATATTACTGCTGCCTTAGTCAATGGATTAGTGAATTTGGAATATTTGCCTTCTTTATAATTCAGTGACTTTATTAATGCATTCATTCTGTTTTCAAAACTTTCACTGAAACAATGGTTGATTTTGTCTGTATCGGGTATGCAGGCTATCTCAGCAATTTTGATTTTCAATAATGCTTCGGCTAATACAGTATCATTTATTTCCATAAAGACTTTCTCCTTTCTTGAGTTCTTCTCTGATTATAGCTCTGCCTCTGCGCACCTGCTGATGAACTGTTCCCGGTTTTCTTCCGAGAAGTACGGCAATTTCTTTTTCTGTCATCTGTTCAACTATCAGGAGATATAAAACATCTCTGTAGACCAAAGGCATTGAAGCAATAGTTTTTACTATAAGATCTTCAGTTTCGATAATACTGCTGAATGTGCTGCTTTCATTATCACTGACAAAATATAAAGAGTCAATGTCGGCTTCAAAAGCAGATTTATTCTTTCTTAATATATCTAAAGCGGCGTTTTTTGCTGCTGTAATAACATAATAAAAAGTTTTTGAAGATTGAACATCATCAATTTTGCGGATATTTTTTGCTATACCGATAAACGCATTATGTACAGCGTCTTCTGCGAGCTGTTCGTCTTTCAGAACTGTATTTGCCGTATACCACATTTTATTCTTATATAATGTGTAAAGCTTTTCAAATTTGATTCTATGTTCATTTTCATTAATAATCTGTGTATAAAACATTAACATAAGTAAGCACCTGTTAAAAATTATGCAATCAATATAGTTAACGATAAATATTTTCAGAATCTTACAATAATTTGTAAGTTTTTTAAATTATTTTCCGTTAATTAGTTATGAAACGGTTTTGATTGATTTGATTATAGCATATATAACGCGTAGATTAAATGAAAAATAAAATCAGTTACGGTGCGCAATTTATAATGATATGACATAATCCCAGATATTACAGAAATGAGGAATAATTTATGATAATGATCAGAAAGATTATTAGTTTTTTAATTGCTGAAGCCATGATTTTAACTGTTTTTAGTTTTGATTTAAATATAAACTCAACAGCAAATGATAATAAAATTAGTTATTCGGAAAATAATTCTACAGAAGATAAAAATAATAATGACATTAATTGTAATTGTGACAATACTGAGATATATGAAGCAACACAAGGCTATTGTAACGGTACTGTCGGTTTTACTGAAGGAATATGGTGTAATATCTGTAATAAGTGGATATCCGGCCATTATGAAAAGAATGACTTTATCCACATTGATAATGATAATGATTTATTCTGTGATTCTTGTAATAATTCTGTAAATTCCGCAATATTAGCTGCAGGTACATGTGCTGAATCTATATCATGGTATATTTCAGAGAATTTTGTGCTCTATATCAACGGAAAGGGAAATATGAACTCCTTCAGAGTTGATGAGTCTCCATGGAAAGACTATACAGATAAAATTACGGAGATTCATTTTTCGGATGGTATAAATTCTATAGGTGAATTTGCTTTTTATAATTGCAGGGAATTAACAAAAGTTTTTATGCCGGACGTGTTGGTTAATATTGAAGCATCTGCGTTTTACGGCTGTGAAAAGCTTACTTATATCAATATACCTGCTTGCTTGTATTATATTGGGGATAAAGCTTTTTTCGGTTGTAAATCAATTAAAAATATAATTCTTCCTGAATCTGCTGTAAAAATAGGCAAGTCTGTATTTTCGGGATGTACAAAGCTTGAGAGTGTAATTATTCGAAGTGATTTAAGAGAAATACCTGAGCGTATGTTTGAGAATTGTGAATTGCTTTCAGAAATAAGAATAAATCAGGTAATTTCAGGAATCGGTGACAGAGCTTTTTTTAACTGCCGTAGCCTTTCATCTTTTTCTCTTGCTACAGTTAAGACATTGGGAAAAGAATCTTTCAGAAATTGTGAAACATTATCAGATATTAATTTAAAAAAACTTGTCAATATTCCTGAATATGCATTTTCGGGTTGCAAAAATATTGCCAAAATTTCGTTATCATCATCCGTACGGACTATAGGCGTCTGTGCTTTTTCAGATTGTATTTCATTAGGCAGTATTATTATTCCTGATAGTGTTAATTCAGTTCAAGCCGGAGCTTTCAGCGGTTGTAAAAATCTTAATGAAATTACTTTTCTGAATGATAATATAAAAATAAGCTCATCTTTAGTCGGCGCAGATGGAGAGAATTATGACACAATTCCTTCAAATGCTTCTATAAGAGCAAATTGCGCCTCAACTGCCGATATGTACGCAGATGTAAACAATGTCAGATTTATACCGATATATCAAAAAGAGATAGAATCGGTTGAGCTTTTACAAAAACCAATTCAGTGTGTTTATCTGCTCGGAATTGATGATAGCTTCAATAAAAACGGTGCCTGTATTTCTGTCACCTACAAAGACGGTATGTCAGTCAATATCAGGAACAGATATCATATCGATTGGAAAGATGCCGATATCAATAAAAAAGGTACATATTCAGCAGCAATTATATACGGAGACTTTGAATTTCCTTTTGAATTGTCAGTATTGGAAGATTATACATTCAGCGTTGTACCGGAAAACAGAATTTTAGGCGATGTTTTCTGCAAAGAAAATGTAATTACCGAGATATGCTTTATTCCCGAAGAAACGGATGAGTACACTTTTGCTTTTAATAATGCTTTAAATGTGGACATTACATCAGATATAAAGTTTTATGAACATGGAGAAATCAGATATACAGAAAAACACATCTATGAGAAAGGAAAAGTCTACAGCTTTTATCTCAAGAGCAATTCTGCGTCAAAAGCCATACGCATTTCTGAAATTGATGATATATATTTTGAAGTGTTGAGTGACGGGACCTTTGAAGCTGAATTCTGTATTACGTCTGGAGATATTGTTATCCCTGCGATTTACGGTAATGCAGCTGTGTCGAAGATTTCCGACAGGTTTCTTTCTGAATCTCAGAATGTAGATAATAAGATTACAGATATAAAAATTATGTACGGAATTAAAGAAATAGGTAAAAGAGCATTCTGCGGATATACCAAAAATATTGAAATTCCTGAATCTGTCAGAATAATAGGAGATTATGCGTTTAAGGATTTTAAAGGCAGTCTTAACTTTCCGATGTTTGTCGAACATATAGGTGAGGGAGCCTTCAGCAATTCTTCAGTGGGCAACATAGTTCTTGGCGAAACTGTAAAATTTGTCGGCAAGGAAGCGTTCAGTAATTGTGACGGTATTAATTCATTGACAATTCTTTCAGGGGTGACTGAATTTGGTAAGAATGCTTTTGCTCACTGTAAAAATCTTACTGACATTGATTTCAATGATACACTTTGCTGCTTAGGTGACTATATGTTCCGAGATTGTGTTTCTCTGAAACATATTAACGGTGCAGGTA
Organism: Acutalibacteraceae bacterium; assembly: GCA_045591055.1. Lineage (GTDB taxonomy): Bacteria > Bacillota > Clostridia > Oscillospirales > Acutalibacteraceae > RUG806. Next base: position 17,460 of record JAZNSD010000023.1, read on the forward strand.
GCTTGAAAGAAATATCAGAGGGTGCATTTTACGGTTGCGTTTCACTTGAAAATGCGGATTTTGTTGCTTTTGTTAAGGAAATAAAAGACTTTGCCTTTTACGATTGTAAATCTCTTTCAGATATAGTATTTTCCTCCGAGACAGAAAGAATAAGTCCCTGGTGTTTTTACGGATGTGAAGCAATTAATAACATAAAACTTCCGGATAGTATCACCTCTGTTGGAGAATTTGCATTTTATGGTTGCACAGGAGTTACGGATATTTCATTAAGTAAAAATCTGAAAATAATAGAAAGCAATGCTTTCTCTTATACCTCCGCTGAATCTTTAATTCTTCCGCAAACTATTGAAATTCTGCAAGCAGGCTGTTTTCAGAATTGTTCGGCACTTTCCGATATAACATTGCCTTCAAAAATAAATAGTGTTCCTTCTCATGCATTTTCTTATTGCACATCTCTTCAGCGGATCGGTTCAGACGGAAAAATTGATTCTGTCGGCGATTATGCATTTTTTTGCTGTGCATCTCTTAAAGATATTGGATTTTTTGATACAGTAGAAAGTATAGGAATGTATGCTTTTTCTCAATGCAGCTCTCTTGAATATGTACAGCTTGACAGTGTTAATTACATTGCGTCACGCGCATTCAGGTATTGCAATGAAATAACTTGCATAGAGCTACCTGCAGAGAAAACTTATGTGGGCGAAGAAGCGTTCTTCGGTTGTACAAAAATTCTTAAGATTGACATTAAAGAATACAGCATTGTCGGTGATAAAGCCTTTTCCTGCTGTTCATCACTTGAAACAGCAGTGTTCAGAGATAATTCTGTCCTTGGTAAAGACTGTCTTTCTTATTGCAACAATCTCTGTGAATTATTCCTTCTTACATGTTCTGAGGGCAAATATGATTTAGGCGTGTTACCTGTAAAAATAACAGTTTTTGGTTATGAGAACAGTTTGGCTCAGGATTTTGCTTTGAAAAATGATTATGAATTTGTGACTGTTGAAGGACATTCGCATAGTTTTACTGTTGAAAGAATTGTTCCGGAAAAATGCTTTGAGTACACGAAAATCAAGTATTCGTGCGAATGCGGATATTCATATACTGAGAATCTGCATTACACCGGCGGCTATCATTATTATGGTGATTTCAGTATTGAAAAAGAAGCAACTTGTACAGAGTACGGGTTGAAAGCAAAGTATTGTTATTGCGGAAAAACAAAAACAGATGTTACTTTGATTGAACCCTACGGTCACACTGAAATCATAGATATACCGGCTGTTGTGCCTACTGAAACGCAATCCGGATATACTCATCAGAGTCATTGTGCCGTCTGTGGAGAAACGGTAATTGAACGCCAGCAGATTTCACACGATGATTATATTATTAAATTCAATGCAAACAATGTGACTGCTGAAAAATTCACCTCTGCAACATCTGATAATGACGGCGAAAAGGTTCATATTACTTTTGAATTAAAGAACAATCTTTATATGAGCAGCATTAATAAAACGGTAATTTATAAGGTAGGCGAAGTGAAGCTTTCTGAATCACGTTTGATATATAACGGAAAAACACAGAATCCTGATATTATTGCCAAAAACAGTAAAGGTGAAAATTTAATCAGAAATAAAGATTATATGATTGTTTATCCTTCTGAATCAAAATATCCGGGACAGTTCAGTTTAAGACTTGAGTTTATCGGTAATTATGCAGGAAACAAAACTCTGTATTATGAAATAGTTATTGAAGAAATCATTCCGGAAATATGCGAAGTATCTGAAAACAGCATTTCTCTTGAGTGGAATAAAGGACCTGGCGACCTTGAATACAGAATATATTTTGTTGATGAAAATGATAGTCTCAGAAAAATAGCAGACACAGTAAATTCTTTTTACAGAATTTCATCTCTGGAACCTGGCAAAGAATATCGATTCCTTGTCCGGGCATACGTAAAGGATATTGATGGCAATTTATATTGGGGGGAAAAGGGAAAAATAATTGAAACAGAGACTGATTCAAATTCAGTTTTTGAAAGGTTTATCTATATTCTTAAGACAATGATTGAGAGAATCAGAATGTTTTTCAGTTTATATCATTCCCTTTTATGAAAGGATATTGAAAATATGAATTTTGATATATCAGAAAAGTTACTTTATGATGGCATTTGTAAAATGAATTCCTTCGGACCGCGGCTTACCGGTAATAATGCACACAATGATTTTATCAAGTGGCTGAAGTCTGAAATATCACAAATGAATGTTCCTGTCTATTCAGATCCTTTTTATTTCAGAAGATGGGAAGAAAAGAAATCATCTATAGAAATTATTTATTCCGATCAAATTATACAAATTCCTGTTTCTTCAGCTTATCCGTATTCGGGTGAAACAACTGAATGTGGTATAGTCGAAGATCTGCAATATGTCAGCAGCGTCAGAGATCTTCATAAAATCAGAGGAAAAATTGCCGTTTTTAATGTCTCAAACATTAATTTTTTGCCGAGTGAAATTGCTTTCGATAAAAGAACAAGCTTTCCATCTGAAGTTGTACTTGAGAAAAAATATGAAGGTCCTGTGATAACAAGCTTTGTTCAATGCTATTTCGGTTTTTTAGCAAAATTATATAAGGCTAAGGCAGTAATTCTTATCTGGAGAGGTCTTCATGATGACATGATTGAAGGACAGTACCTTTCTTTTATAACAGGTTTTCAGAAAATACCGATTCTATGGATTAATGAAACTAACGGTGAAAAAGTAATCAAAGCTGCTCATAATCATAAAAAAGCAAGATTTATTCTTGAAGCAGAAACGGAAGAGCAGGCTCTGACTGAAAGCTTTTATTGCATAATTGAGGGAAAAAACAAGAAAGAAAATGTAATTATAAATACTCATACTGACGGACCAAATTGTATAGAAGAAAACGGTCCTATAGCCCTACTTGAGCTAATCAGGAATATGAAGGATACTAAGCCTGAAAGAACTCATATTTTTGTTTTTACCACTGGTCATTTCAGACTGCCGCATTTTGAAGATATACGGACAGGATCATTTCAATCTGCTTCAAGATGGCTTTCTATGCACAGAGAGCTATGGGACGGAAAAGGTGAGCATTTTAAATGTGTCGCAAATCTGACTGTTGAGCATCTCGGATGTCTTGAATGGCGTGTAATTGACGGAGAATATAAACATTCGGGGCAGCCTGAGGTTGAGCTTGTTTATACAGGTAATAAAATTATGGACAAAATCTATATAGATACAGTAAAAAACAGAGATACTGTAAGAACAATAACTCTCAGAGGACACAATGCGTTACACTTTGGTGAAGGACAGAATTTCTTTACTATGGGTATTCCTGAAATCAGCCTTGTGCCTGCTCCGTATTATCTATGCGTTGTTAGTGAAACAAATGAAATGGAAAAATTTGATATAAAGCTTATGACCGAACAAACAGAAACGTTTGCAAAGCTCATTGAAAAAATAGAACACATAAAAACCAAGGAAATAGGACGAAGCGATCTTTATTCGATTATAAAGGCAAAAAGTGTTTCAGGGGGATACGATTTCAGTTTATATGGATTGCTTTCTAGAGCAGTGGCTGCTTTCAGAAAAGTATTTCATTAAGCGCAAGAATGAATTGCAGCGCAGGCATATTAATTAATGGATATAAAGCTAAGATTTCTTCCGCTGACTTACTTTTATATATAATTGTTGACTTATCATCCATAAGGAGAATTTTGCAAATGAAACAATTATTTTTCGGCGCAGTAATGATAGGTTCTTATATTTCAATACTGTCATCTCTGATATGTATTATAATTTCACGCTCAGGAAAAAACAAGGAATCAATAAGAGCTTCGGTGCTCTGGTTATTATCGGCAATCTTTGTGTTATTGTTACTTTATTTGTTCGGACAATTCTGGAATTAGCATTATAATATTATAATTAGTTTTCTACAAAAGCACAGGAGGATCATAAATGGAAGAATTGATAAAAGGATTAATTATTTTTGCTGTTTTGACAGCTGCGCTCAGTATAGCTGCAACAGTTTTTACTTTGCTTTACATGCATTATTATTCCCGATATACCAATAAAAAGCTTTCTGTATTATGGTATATTTTCTCTGTATTTTTCGGCGGCATTATTTTAATTCCGTTTATTTTGGAAAAGAAGAATTTTCCCGGTCCTGAAACTAAGGTCTGTTGCCAGTGCAGTGATAGATTTTCAGAAGCATTTAAGATATGTCCTAAGTGTCTGATAGAATTGCCAGACAATGATGCTATTCAGAAGCAAAAGCAAAAAAGGTTAAGTCAGATTTTCGGAATTGCTGTAATAATTACATATATTTTATCGTTTACAGTCGGAATTGTTTTAGGGGCATTTGCCGCTGATTATGTAATGGAATGGGAATATGATGAGTATAATAACAGGATCGCTGTAAATGATGTGTTTTATGATAAATATGGCATATCATACGATAATGAAGACGATGTTCTTTTGTATGATGAAGACGGCAGAATTTATAAGCTTGTTTCTGTAGCTTCTGATGATGAAGCTTTTTATGACGAATACTATTATGAGCGTGACGATGGTGAGCGGTATCTTCTGTATGATTGCTACGTTTCTGAAGAAGGATGGTTTTATTGTGACAAAGCTATGTTACTTGAAGTTTATGAAGAGGATACATCATCTATGACAGGAGAAGAACTTGATGATTATTATAACTCTCTGCTTGAGTCGGATTACGGTTATAGGTATTATGATTATCCTTCAGTAGATAAAGACGGTACGTTGTATTATTATGCTTATGAAGCCTCTTGGAATGCAGAGGGGGAGCTAATAACTGCCGAAAATGATATAACAAGATGACTACATTATGAAGTAAAGAAAACTCTGCCGGTTAAAGCAGAGCTTTCTTTATATATTATCTTGGCTTTTTTGCATTCTTTTCCAATTTATAAATCCGTACATATCGTTGAAAAAGAAAACAATAAAGCATATTAAAACTGATATGTAGGAAATATCCTGTATTGATGCATATGTCCAGAGGATTATGAGCACAACATCGTTCATTGCATATAAAAGTGCAAAATATGGGCTTCTTTTGAAAGTCAGATATGCTGCAAGAAAACTTGTTGTGACTGATACGGTGCTTATAAAAAGATTCTCTGTGTTAAAATATCTTAGTATAAAATAGAAGAAAAAAGTCACAACAAGGCTTAATATTATCATGAAAACAATTTCTTTTTTTGTGATTTTATTTACCTTAACTTGTGATTTTTTTCCATTGAAAGGATGCTTTAACCACGATATCAATGAAAATACTGCCATTGGAAGAGTCATTCCGCAGTAAGTTATCATTTCACCGAAATATGAAAAAGTATATGAGATATAGGTATATATCAAGCTGAAAATAATCATAAGAATTTGACCTGTCGGATTTCCTTTTGCGCAGAAAATAAGTGATGTCACACCGATCAGAGAGGCTAATAATGTGATAAAATTTTCACGATCAAATATAAGAAATGCAGTGACAATAAAAAGCACGGAGGAAATCCATATGATCAATTCGGTTTTTGTAAAATAGTTTTTAACAGATTTTATCATAACACACCCTGTTTTTATAAAATAAAAAAACATCCGTGTACACATCTTCTGAGACCTAACGATGTGTAAACGAATGTGAATACATTCCTACCCGGTGGCAGTGTACAATATTATATATTACATATTTACAAATGTCAATATTGTATTATTATGGAAATGCTGTATAATTTACTATGAAGGTGATATTAATGAATTCTTTATGTGAGATATTTTCTGATATAACAGACGGTAATAATGTTGTTCTTGAAAAAAATAAAACTTATGATGTTTATCAGGATGCTTCTGTCATAAACAAAGGTTATTTTTGTTCCAATACAGCAAGACAAGAAGAAAACCCTGATGGTGTCAGATATTCTGCAATATATCTGAAAAATAAAAAAAATATTATTATAGACGGAAACGGTTCTGAGATTATTATCCACGGAAAAATGACACCGCTTCTATTTGACAGATGTGAAAATATCACCGTGAAGAATCTGGTAATTGACTATGCTGTGCCCACTATGTCAGAGTTTACGGTTACTGATAAAACAGATGATTGCATTACAATAAAGATTAATGATGATTGTCTGTGGCGCGTGGAGAATGATGTTCTTTATTGGCATGGCGAAGCAGGAGCAGACGGCAGATACTATTGGGAAGATGCATGTAATGCTCAAAAAAGATATATAAAGGTATTTAACACTGAAAGTGAGACTTCAAGGGATTTTGACCGAAATCAACTTGCTTTTTCAAATATCGAAGTTTTAGGTGAGAATATATTAAAGTGTACTTTGAAATATAAAGATGTTATTATAAATAAAGGTGATATATTTCAGACAAGAAATATTATCAGAGATCAGGTTGGAAGTATGTTTCAACGATGTAAAAATCTGAGATTTGAAAATCTGAGAGTCAGATTTATGCACGGACTTGGTATGGTAAGTCAATTTTGCGAAAACATAACTTTTATTAACTGTGATTTTACCCCCAAGAAAGGGAGAACTATAGCAAGTACTGCCGATTTCTTTCAGTTTTCAGGATGTAAGGGCAAAATTTTAATTGAAAACTGTAAGGCATGTGGCGCTCAGGATGATTATATAAATGTTCACGGAACTCATCTTCGTATAATTGAGGCAGACAGCAATAATAACACTTTACTTGTCAGATTTATGCATCACGAGTCGTGGGGCTTTCAGGCGTTTGAGCAAGATGATATTCTTGAGTTTATTCGCTGGGATACATTGTGTCCTTACAACAGAACAAAAGTTATTTCATTCAATAAAATCAATCCAACTGACATATTGCTTAAGGTTACATATGTTCCTGATGATATTGTTTTAGAAAAGGATGTTGTTGAGAATGTCACATGGACTCCTGATTTATGTGTTAGAAAATGCAATTTCGGCCCGACTTCCGGAAGAGGTATTCTTGCAACAACCAGGGGAGAGGTAATTATTGAAAATAATACATTCCGTAATCTCTGCGGACCTGCTCTTCTCATTGAGGATGATTGTAATTTTTGGTTTGAATCGGGATATACAAAAGATATAACTTTCAGGTATAATGAAGTAATTTGCTGCAATTTTAACAATACTTGGATCGGTGCTCCTGTAATACAGTTTACACCAAAAGTATTGAATGAAAATTCTGAGGCGCCGGTACATGAAAAACTGAGCGTTTACAATAACCGTTTTTCGAAGTCTTTATACAATAAACATACTTTTGTTCTGGAGTATCTGCAAAGAGCGGAAATTTATAATAATATTTTTGATTCCGAATTCAGTATTATTGATAAAAAATGCGGTGAGATTTCTTGTAAAAATAATACTGTGCAATAAGAATCAGTTATTAAACATAATGATATTTTAAATATTTTCAGGAGATTACTATGGAAAATAAATGGGTTGAAATATGGGGACAGGCTCATTCAAATTTGTCTTATTTTTATTATCCGTCCGCTGAAAAAACTTACAGATTTGTAATAAATTCTGCTATATCAGGCACATCGGTAAATATTGAATTATCGAATGAATTTTCACAGAATGATGTTTATATAGGCGGTATTACTGTAGCTTTGAGTGATGCAAAAGGAAAACTTCTGACTGCTCCTGAAATAATTACGGTAAACGGAAAGAGCAGTTGTGTTCTGCATAAGAATGAAACAGTTGTCAGTGACAGTGTTAATATTTCAATTGAAACAGGAGAATTTCTTTCTGTCAGCATTTTTGTTGTCAAAGGTGATCTGAGAAGCGGAAATCTTCTGAATAATTTATCGTTGATTACAGTCAAGGGTGATGCAACTTATAAGTCTGAAATATTTAATGAAAAAAGAAAAAGAGACAGCGTAATTAAAGTGGCCGGAAAAGTTCTTAATCTGTATCTTCATAAACCTGTACCATTAATTAAGTCTGTTAATGTTCTTAATAATACTAATGCTTCTTCAATAATAGTATTAGGAGATTCCCTCAGCCAACAGGGATTGTGGACTAACAGACTCGAAGACCGTATAAGAGAAACTTACCCCGGAAAGTATTCTTTAATAAATAAATCTGTTATGGGAAGCCGTGTGCTCAGGGATTTCAGTCCGAGATTTCCCTGCAAAGGTTTGTTTGGTCCTTCTGCACTTAAAAGAATAGAACGTGATATTCTTTCACGTTCTGATTGCAGGTTTGCAATTATTGCTGTCGGAACTAATGATTTTCTGCAATACGGAACAATCGCAGCCCCAAAGTCTGAAAAGCCTTCACCGGAAGAGGTATTGAGTGCCGTGAAGAGCATGGCGGAGTTATTACTCAAAAAAGATATTAAGCCCATAGTTGTTAATACTGTAAAATTCGGCTACTGTATTGATTCGCGTCCTGAGAAGGAACTGTTGGCAGAACAGTATAATCAGCTGTTGATGCAAAACAGCTCTGCATTTTATTATATGTATGATCAGGCAAAGCTTTTAAGTGACAGTCAGAAAATTAATTGTACTTCAAAAGAATATCTCGGCAAAGATAATCTTCATTTTAATGAAAAAGGCGGTCGTCTTGTTGCGGATTGTTTTCCTTTGCAGGTATTTGATTATTAATATACCATATACTATTGATTTAAGGAGCAGATATTTTGAATTGTGTTATTAAATATCTCCTTGGTATTGACGGAGGAGGAACAAAAACAGAGTTTCTTTTAACTGATCTTAGTTATAATGTATTGAATCGCATAGTATCAGTTTCTTCTAATCCTGTTAATATCGGTATCGATAGTGCTATTTCTGTGCTGAAAAACGGGATTGATGATATTTGCAAAGGGATTGATTTGTCTGAAATTTCAGTTTTTGCCGGTCTTTCAGGTGCAGGAAATATAGATATCAGGTCGGATATTGAAGATTTCTTCAGCTCGCTTGGTTTTGGTAATTATAAAATAGGTACTGATGCAGATAGTGCGGTGGCTGTAGCTCTCCACGGACAGGACGGAATAGCTTTGCTGTTAGGAACCGGTATTATCTGTTATTACGTAAAAAACGGCTGTCTTAATCGAATAGGAGGCCGCGGATTTATGATAGATAAGGGTGGCAGCGGTTTTTGTTACGGTTCTGATGTTCTTAATGCTGCATTTGAACACCTGGACGGCAGGGAAAACAGTAAAGTGATTTTTGAGCTTGTGGAAAACAGATTGGGTAAAAAACTTGAAGATGCTGTTTCTGATATTTATTCCGGCGGAGCTTCGTATGTTGCCTCATTTGCTCCCGTGGCATTTGAAGCATATAAAAGGGGAGATGTGGTTGCAGAAAAAATAATTAACCGTAATTTGTCAGAAACAGCGAAAATTATCAATACTGCTAAGAGTAATTTTAATGATAGTGTCAGCATTGTTATATGCGGCGGTCTTACAAATGAGAAGGAGATTATCAGGGATATTTTACCAAGGTATTTATCATCCGGCGTTTCTTTTGAGTTTTTGCAGCAAGACATAGTGTATGGCGCTCTGTTAATTGGAAAAGAAGCTATAGAAGGCGGAAGAGATTATGCTTAAAACTGAAATGCGAAATAGGAATACAAATTATATTAGTGAACTCAACATATCTGAAATGCTTAAAGTGATAAATGAGGAAAATGCATCGGTAAGTGCAGCTGTAGATGCTGCATTACCTCAGATAGCTAAAGCATGTGAAGCTGTAATTACAACGATAAAAACCGGCGGCAGAGTCTTTTATATAGGAAGTGGTACTTCAGGAAGACTTGCTGTTTGCGATGCAGCAGAGTGTCCTCCGACTTTTGGCGTTCCTTATGATTTGTTTATCGGAATAATTGCAGGTGGAGAAAAATGTATGTTCAGGGCTGCTGAAAATGCAGAGGATAATCCTGAGGCAGCAGTCTTGGATCTCAGAAGTCGCGGTTTTAATGAAAAAGATATACTTATCGGAATTTCAGCCTCCGGTTCTGCTGCATATGTGATTTCTGCAGTAAATTATGCAAAGAAGCTCGGTGCTAAAACAGTTTCAATTACTAATAATCCGTGCACTTTGTTAGGCAGTACTGCTGAAATTGATATCTGTGCTGATACAGGTCCTGAGGTTATAACAGGTTCAACACGGATGAAAGCAGGAACAGCTCAGAAAATAATACTCAATATGATTTCAACAGCTTCAATGGTTAAATGCGGATATGTTTATGAAAATCTGATGATAAATCTTCGCCCGACCAATATAAAGCTTCGTAATAGAATGATCGGTATTGTCGCTGATATTCTTCACTGCGGCAAAGAGCATGCTGAATTCCTTCTTAATAAGAATGAATGGAATATACGTAAATGTATCGACAATCAAAAAGTATAGAAGTAATCCCGGAATTCGTTTGTACGAATTCCGGGGCTGGTATTTTTATTCCCACTCGCTTACGAAAAAGAAATCTTAAACAGATTTGTTTATGGGATTTAGCTCAGGATATTTGGATTGCTTTCATTATTCAGACTGCATGAGCTGTCTGATTTTTTGTTGCCAAAGTGTTGCCATCAAACGGAGCATTATAACTCGTACTTTTCCTGACACTCAGTACACTCGATATAGATGTCATGACTACGGAATCCGGGAGTTGCATCTTTATCATCAACAACCCTACCTTTTCCGCAAGGACATTTATAGTAATGAGTATAGCTACCATTATTATTAGAAGATAACATCTGCTCTATGTATTGATCTTGGGGCGAAGAATTATTGGGATAATTGATTCTTTCCAACTGTGTTAAAGATATCTTGATTTTATCCATATGGACACCTCATATCCTAATCAATATTTATGAGAATGCCCAAAATCCCTTGTTACAAAGTATTTTGGGCATTTGTAAACCAGTTGCAATTATTCTCTTAAAAATGTTGTCATTCTGTTGCCACAAACGGTATCAAAAGCTTGAAAACCCTTGATATTAAAGGCTTTTTTCAAACTCTGAAATTATTCCCACTCGCTCCCGAAAAAGATAACCTAAACAATTTTGTATAGGCGGTTTAGCTCATGGTATCTCATACATCTGTATTATTCATAAAGTATGGACTATCAGATTTTTTGTTGCCATAGTGTTGCCACGCTGACGAGAATATTATATATTATTATGCCGTAATTTTCAAGAAGCGCAGAGTAAATAGTTTATAAAATCACCTCTACGTTATTCGAGTTCAAAAGCGCCCGTATAAAGCTGATAATATGTTCCTTTTTCGGCTATCAGTTTATCGTGATTTCCTCGTTCAATGATGTGTCCATGGTCAAGCACCATGATCACGTCGGAATTCTGAACGGTAGAAAGTCTGTGTGCGATGACAAATACGGTCCTGCCCTTCATCAGCTTATCCATACCGTCCTGTACAAGTGCTTCGGTACGAGTATCAATGGAGGACGTCGCCTCATCGAGAATCATTACGGGCGGATCGGAAACAGCAGCACGAGCAATGGAGATAAGCTGCCTTTGACCTTGGGAAAGTCCGCTGCCGTCACCTTTGAGTACGGTGTTGTATCCTTGGGGGAGCATACGAATAAATCCGTCTGCGTTCGCAAGCTTTGCGGCGGCGATACATTCCTCGTCAGTTGCATCGGGATTGCCGTACCGCAGATTTTCCATAACCGTTCCTGTGAACAGGTTGACGTCCTGAAGAACCACGCCGAGAGAACGGCGAAGATCAGCTTTTTTGATCTTGTTAATATTGATTCCGTCATAGCGGATTTTACCGTCGGCAATATCGTAAAAACGGTTGATCAGATTGGTGATTGTGGTTTTACCCGCACCGGTTGCGCCGACAAAGGCGATTTTCTGCCCGGGTTCGGCATAGAGAGAAATATCGTGAAGCACTTGCTTTTCCGGAACGTATCCAAAATCCACACCATCAAGAACGACTCTGCCTTTGAGTTTTGTATACGTTACCGTTCCGTCGTGATGAGGATGCTTCCATGCCCACATTCCGGTTTTGGTTTCAGATTCACACAAAACACCGTTTTCTTCTTTGGCATGAACAAGGGTTACATAGCCCTCATCCGTTTCGGGTTCTTCATCCATAAACGCAAAGATACGGGAAGCACCCGCAAGAGCTGTGACGATAGAATTGAACTGATTGGATATCTGCGAAACGGGACTTGTAAAGTTTCTTGACAGTGTAAGGAATGAGGCGATCATACCGAGAGTCAGCACGCCCGTTCCCGTAAGACCGAGGTTTGTTACCCCTGCAATAGCCATATATGCACCAAGGAGAGCAATGATGATGTACTGCACGTATCCGAGCGCATTCATCATTGGCATCATGGAATGGGCATAGCCGTTTGCGCTTGCAGCACTTTCGGCCCAAGCCTTGTTTTTCTCACGCAGTTCTTCCTTTGCTTTTTCTTCGTGGCAAAATACTTTGATAACCTTTTGTCCGTTTACCATTTCCTCCACGTAGCCGTTAACGTCGGCAAGGTTTTTCTGTTGCATCATGAAGAACACGCCGATCTTACGGGTGATCACCTTTACAAGCTGTAAAATCAAAAAGAGTACGACAACGGCAACGAGTGTCAGCCATACGCTGATATAGAGCATACTGACGAACACCGAAACAATGGTAAATACCGATGAAACCATTTGTGCCATAGAGATCGCAATCATCTGACGTAGCGTGTCAGTGTCATTGGTATAAAGACTCATAATATCGCCGTGGGTGCGGATATCAAATGCTCGGATGGGAAGGCGTTGCATTTTCTCGAACATCTCGTCGCGGATCTTCTTGAGCGTACCCTGTGCAATGGTAACCATAATGCGGTTATAGAACAAGGTGGAAAGTATACCGATGAGATAAATTCCTCCAATCACAAGCAGAGCCTGCAAAAGTCCGGTAAATACGGGCGACGACGAACCGAGCAGAGGGGTGATATAGTCATCAATGAGCGATTGCAGGAATAACGAGGACACGGCAGATGCAATAGAACTAAGCAGGATACAGATTACAACAAAGATCAGCTTCCCTTTATAATCCTTCATGTACGAAAGTAATCTAAGGAGTGTTTTAAGGTCGAATTGAGGTTTGGTCGGTATATCTTCGGGCATCTTTCCCATAGGCGGCATTTTTTCTTTCTTATTCATGCTCTGCGCCCCCTTTCTTCTGCGATGCATATACTTCACGGTAGATATCGCAATTTTTCAAAAGCTCGGTATGACGACCAACGGCTACTACCTTGCCGTCGTCCAGAACGATAATCTGATCTGCGTGCTGTACTGAGCTGATACGCTGCGCAATGATAATTTTTGTGATGTCGGGAATATATTCCGCAAACGCCCTTTGAATAGAGGCATCAGTTTTGGTATCCACAGCACTTGTGGAATCGTCGAGTATCAAAACCTTTGGCTTTTTCAGCAGAGCACGGGCAATACAGAGGCGTTGCTTCTGCCCTCCCGACACATTGGTGCCTCCTTGCTCAATGTAGGTATCATACTTGCCAGGGAAGCCCTGAATAAATTCATCTGCACAAGCAAGACGGCAAGCGTGTTCAATTTCTTCATCGGTAGCGTTTTCATTTCCCCAGCGCAGATTTTCTTTGATTGTACCCGAAAACAGCTCGTTCTTCTGAAGCACCATGGCAACGGCATTTCGCAGAACGATCAGATCGTAGCTTCGCACATCCACACCGCCAAGCGTAAGCCGTCCGCCCGTCACGTCATACAGACGTGGGATAAGCTGAACAAGGCTTGATTTTGATGAGCCCGTACCGCCGATAATGCCGATGGTTTCGCCGGAGGCTATAGACAAATTGATGCTGTCAAGTACCTTCTTGTCGGCTTTGGAGGCATAAACAAAATCAACGCCCTCAAAACGGATAGAGCCATCTTTTACGCTCATTTCGGGATCTTCGGGATTTGCAATATCGGTTTTCTCATCCAGAATCTCGGCAATACGGCGTGCGGAAGCCAAGGATATGGTCATCATAGCGAAAACCATGGAGAGCATCATAAGGCTCATAAGAATCTGCATAGCATACGCAAACATAGCTGTCAAATCTCCCGTGGTCATGCCAAATGTGGCATTGTTTCCGCTGACGATGATAGCCTTTGCGCCAATCCACGAAATGAGAATCATGGACGCATACATAAAGAACTGCATAATGGGCGAATTGAACGCCAAAAGCCGTTCGCCTTTTGCAAAATCACGGTAGATGCTCTCGGAAATCCCCTTGAATTTCATGATCTCGTTGTCCTCTTGATTGAAGGATTTGACAACGCGGATGCTGCGCACGTTTTCCTGTACTACGTTATTCAACTCGTCGTAGGTGCGAAAAACACGGTTGAATACGGGATGTACTTTTCTGACGATCAAAATGAGCAAGCCTGCCATGATCGGAATGATGGCAAGAAAGATCCATGCAATAGAGCTGTTAATGCTGAAGGCTACTGACATGGAAAAGATCAGCATAATAGGACCGCGAATCGCCATACGGATCAGCATCTGATAAGAGTTCTGAATGTTAGTAACGTCGGTGGTAAGGCGGGTCACGATGGATGCCGTGGAGAACTTATCGATGTTGGAAAAGGCAAAGGTCTGCACGTTGTCGTACATGTCCTGCCGCAGATTTGCTGAAAATCCAACGGATGTTTTGGCAGCGATATGTGCTGAAAGCACGCCCGTAAAGAGCTGAAGTGCGGCAAATATCAAGAGAGCGATACCGTATTTCCATACGGCGCTCATTTCGCCAAGGTCAATACCCTTGTCAATAATATCCGCCATACAAAGCGGTATCAGAATCTCAAACGCCGCTTCCAGTATCGACAAGATAATTGTCAGAATAGAGCCTTTTTTATGCTCGCGCAGGCTCTTTGCTAATGTTTTGATCATAGGTTCCTCCTTTTAGTGTAGCACGCTACACTTTGTATCTAAGTAAAAGCCGATGGTAAATCGGCTTACTTATTCAAGATTTTTGTAGACTGCCAAGAGTAGTTCGCGGAGTCGTTCAACGTCCTCTGTGGAGAGAGAAGCCAACATCTTCTGTTCATTGGCAGAAATATCATACGCCATATCTGTACTGAGTGCTTCCGCCGCCTGTGTCAACTTAACGATTTTATTTCGTTTATCATTCTCGTCGATCCAACTCGCAACGTGACCGTTCTGCTCCATTCTTGAAACGATGCCAACGACCGTCGGATGCGACACCTCCAAAAACACTTCGATTTCTTTCTGTGTGGCTTGCCCGCCATTGAAGTGCAAAAAGGTGAGCACACGGCTTTGCGCCAAAGTGAGATGATAATGCTTCAAGTCTGCATCGGCTTTGGCTTTTAACTTGTCATTGATGTTTTTGATAAGATAACCGATATCTCTTTTCAGCATTGATCTTACCTCCCACTTTCAAGTGTAGCACGCTACATATTATAGCATGTTTTACTGGCAGAGTCAATAGACTCACTGATTATTTACAAAAGCAAAACAGCAGAGAGATATTCTCCCTGCCGCCGTGCTTCGGTTAGTTGTAAATTATATCATCATTTACGATTTCTGTGGCTCTGCTGCGGATGTTATTCATCCGAGCAACCCACTCCATTTGATTGTCTGCTTTGAGTTGTTCGGTCACGCCCTCACGCTCTGCCATCTGTTTTGCGAGCCGAAAAAACATATCCTCAGCCTGCTCGTTGACATCAGCAAGGTGCCTGTTCAGTTCGCATTTTGTGAGCAAGGTCGTATAAAAACCTCTGCGGTGCGCCTTGATATACTGCAAGTGCCGCTGTCCCCAAATGCCGACTTCGACTTGTTCTTCAACGGGTAATGCAAGGTCGGGCAGATAATAATCTCCCTGCAAGGTGTAGCTGATACCCGTTCTTTCGTCTGTGAAATGCTGTTTCATTGTGTTGTCCTCCTTATAATTTTATCTTGAGCGCTCATCACGCCGTTTACCTTTGTTTGCTCTTGCTTGTTCAAGTAGATTGTCAATCTGTCTGCTGCCGAATACCTTTCGGAGCAGTTTATAATCACGCAGATCTTCACGGAGATATTCGTTTTCATTCTCCAATGCCGCCACCCGATTTTTCAATCGTTCGTTGCTACTCGCAAGGGAATGGTTGGCGGTGCGCCACCTTTCAAAATCGGTTCTCGCTTCAAAATACCGACTCAGAGTTTTTATAACGAGTGCCTTTAATCGCTTTATCAGCGGATCGACAAACTTGGTTTTATAGCTCCGTGCTGACATCATTGCCGTTGGTTCGGGTAACTGATATTCAGGCTCATTTTCAAAATTTTGTGAGATAGTTGTAATAACCTTTGCACTCTCGGTTAGGTTCTCAATCTGCTTTTCAAGGATATTTGCTTCGTCAGTTTTTTCCTTGACAACCGCATCCAACTCCGCTAATTCTCGCTGACGTTCCTGCAATTTATAATCGAGAACATCGAGGTGTGGGCGTTCCATTCCTTTGTGTTCCCACTCTATTCCGTGCCGTTCCATAATGGCGGCAAGCTGTTCTTTTTCGGCTTGTATCCACCTTGCCCACTCGCTGTCCTTCTTGTGAACGCCGACAAATCCTTGTGCCTTTAACGCTTGCTTGAGGGATACTCTTGTTTCAAGTCCACGCTTACCATCGGTCTTGATAAAGGGTACAAAGTCAATATGCAAGTGGGGTGTTGCTTCATCCAAATGCAGGTGCGCCGAGAACACTCTGAGGTTAGGATTACGCTCGGCAAAGCCTTTCATATACTCGTCAAGTATCTCGGTGGCGAGCTTTCCTGTGTCGCTATCGACGGCGGTGTTTTCCCAATCTCCAATCTGCATTATAATTTCGTGGAACGGTTTTTCTTGCTTTCCGAAGCGTATTTTTTCGTAATAATCATCTATCATACGGTCGGTTCTCGTTTGCTTTGCGTTGTATTTTTCAAGGGCTTCGTCAAACAATTCGTGGTACACATCACGG
>JAZNSD010000024.1:0-1821 GCA_045591055.1 Acutalibacteraceae bacterium
ATGCCTCTGGAGGATGAGAGCATCAGCCGGGAGAAGGACGGCATCTTCAACGAGGAATACTGCAAGTGGTGCTACGCCGACGGAGAATATATGTACCACAATATGGACGATCTTATCGAGGTCTGCGTGGGACATATGGCAAACGAGCAGTTCACCGGCGAGCAGGTCCGGGCGTATCTTGCGGATATGCTCCCGAAGCTGAGTTATTGGAAGGAGCAGAAGAATCTTGCCGGGGCAGAAGCCTTTGAAGCCTTTAAGCAGGATCTGATCGACGAGATCAATGCGCTGAATGTGGCAGGTATGCCTAGCCTTACGAAGCTCAACGCCCTTGTGGGCGGCTATGTCAATCTGGAATACACCCTTCCCAATGGAAATACCGCAAAATTCCTGAATGATAGCGCCACTTATCTGGGAAATCAACTGGAATCCGAAACCGGTGACAGATGCTTCGGCATCGCCGCAAACGCGGACTTTATCCTCATCTGCACCTATGAAGCAGATGGCGCAAACCCCGAGCTTGTGATCTATAAAAAGCGATAAAATTTGCCGCTGAGGAACAAGAGCCCTCAGCGGCATTTTTGAGCAATGTACGCATGTAAGTATTAATATTTTAAGCAAAAAGGAAAAGAAAAATGCAATTTGTGTTTTTTGATTAGAGTTATTAAGTTTTTAACAGATGCATTCGTTTGTAAGTAGATTTGTCGGTATCTTTCATATGTGACTCTTTCGTGTTGATGAATTTCAGTTAACACAGAATTTGAAAACTCGGCATTTTCTGCATCAATGTCTTCGAATGAATTTCCTCTTTCATCTATAATCAGATAGCCAAACCCATATTTTTTACAGTATTCTTTTAATGCCTCGAACTTTTCGATATTTGTGCATATGCCCATCCTTAATAGAGGTTTTATTTCTACCAAAACCAAATGATTGTCGTGGGTTAGGCATTGAAAGTCCGGATGGTAAAAATAATCCTTAAAAGGAATCTTTAAAGATTGGGTTTTGATGCTCTTAAATGTGCCGTTAACTAGAAATTTCTGCAGTATACGTTGCTCTAAATACGACTCACATTGATATGATTGTTCGTTAAACTGAAAGTTTTTTAGTTCTTCTTCGTCGCTGCTTACTAGTCTTTCTGTTTTTAATCTTGAAAAATCTTCATCTGTGATACAACGTCTTTTATTTGGAAAACGAATTAGGCGATTGATGTTCTCGTTGTGAATACGCGTTTTTTCCAAATGTGCATATGCTTGCTTCTTTTGCGATAGTTCTTCATATAATAATTGTTTAAATTTTGCAACATCTATTTCGCTGTGAAAGTAAACTTTGCAAATGAATTTCACAAGCCAAATATTAGCTTCCTGGAGAAAGAGGAAGGACAAAAAACCTGTAGCAGAAACTTCTGATATTTGCGATACAATTTGCGCTTTCCTGTATTCCAAGTCCAAAAACGCATCTGTTGAAGTCTTCTTATAATTTAATTTGCGTGTCGCTTTTAACATAATTTGACGAACACGCTCACGTGTAATGGAATAAACATCCCCGATCTCCTGCAGTGTTTTAGCTTGCTCGTTAATCCCAAATCTTGATAATAAGATGGCACATTCCCTTGGCTGGAGCCTTTTTGTTGCAGATTCATATATATGATTTGTAAGGTCAAGGTAAAGTCTGTTGTAAGCCTCGTCATTTTTGCCTGAATCTAAAAAAGCATCCTCAACTTTGATTACAGTTTCTTGCCTGTTGTTTATGAACGTTATCTTTTGTAAACGTTCATTTGCTTCTGTAAGAGGGCGGGGCTCGTTATCTTGCGTGAGAAGTTCG
>JAZNSD010000025.1:0-5703 GCA_045591055.1 Acutalibacteraceae bacterium
GGTTATCAGGAATATATGCTTCCCAGAAAGTATCTGCACCAAGATCCACCATACCACCCCAAAACTTTTTTAAATATTGTACTGCTTCACCATTCATACCAAGCTTTAACATAGCTTCAATAACGTAATGACGCATATATGGTGTAACAGGTTGCTTAAAATCCTTGTTATCAAGGCAAGAAACAAGAAGGCTCTTTGCTTCTTCTCCGGTTATTACACCGCCAAGAATCATCCACACCTGAGAATGAACGCTGAGCTGACTGTTATCTAAAGCATTTACGAACATATTTTCACTTTCATCATAAAGATGCTTTTTTGAAGCGGAACGAACCTCGGAAATCAGGGCAGAATATTTTTTATACTCTACATCCCCTATCACTTTCAGCAGCTTTGAAAACCGTTCAAGTGTATAAAGATATACCCCCTGCAATGCAGTCATACATTCAAGACCCGGACACCAGTCAATAAAAGCAAACCAACCATCCTGCTTTGTTGCAATCAGATTTTTGTCAAGTGTGGCTTTAAAGCTTTCAAGCTGTGATTTGCAAATTTCCAAAAGGTCGTTTACAGTATCCATATCTCCCGTATGCTCGTAGTAATCGCATACACTTACAACATATAAAAGTGCATAGTCCTCAATGTGAGTTGCACCGGAATGATAATAAGGCGTTTCATAAACAAAGGACGGCAAGAAGCCGAGATTATTACGTTCCCCTGCAGCAAAAAGATACAAGCATCTTTTTACAATTTCAAGATTATTGAACGTATAATAATTTACAAGGGCCTCAAGACGAAGGTCACCAATCCAAAGACGTCGGTCACGCTTGGGGCCATCCTCGAAGAAGGTCTGCATACACTCCTTAAGAGTGTTAGTTGCCACAAGGTCAATTTTATTAAGCAAAGCATCTTCCGTGTTCGACGATTTCAGCACAGTTACATCGGCACTTGTTGATGCACGGAAGCTGAAATCAAAAAGCCTTATTGGTCGGGTGGTTCTTTCCACCGTTATTTTTATATATCTGCAAGCGTACCTTCTTGGCATAGTTATTTTCTGAGGGAAATCGAGATTGATGACTTCCTCCTGCAACCATGTTTTCGAGAGTACGCCGTTGTATTGCGAAAAATCATCATTGATTTCTCGCATATCTTCACCGAACTTTATATTCAAACGAACAGGAGCATCAACAAAAACATCAACTCTATCAAAAGCAAATGAAAAATATCCTACAGCATGTTCCCCAAGGTCAAGAAGAATACTGTCCCCGTTTGAACCGATAAGCTCGGATATATCAGGAGTGAGAACAGAATATTTCAATTCAGGAAAATTCTCCTGAGCTTTACTTAAAAAGTAGTTTTTATCTTTCATTAAGCATACATCTCACTTTATAATTACGATTTTGCTTGATAAAATCAAGTCAAACCAATTAAAATTTGCTGAAAAAACATATAAATATTATTCTGTATATAGTGTAACAGGACCGTAGAGTCCGCCTGATGCATAATCTTTGGCAAAATCCATTTCCGCCTCAAAATACGGTGACAATTCTTCTATATTCCATTTATCAAAGTAATCGGTATGAACATACCAATTGGCAGATGTATTGGTTACCACTATTTTCAGTTTATTTTCTATATCAAGCACACCCTCCGGTATTTCTGCTCTGTAAGGCGGTGCTAAAATTGTTCCTAAGGGTTGGTTGTTGAGATAAACATCGGCTGTGAAATGCACATTTCCAAGGTCAATTTCCCCAGCCCTTCCGACTTTGTCAGCAGGGAGAGTGAATGTTGTTTCATAAACACCGCTTCCCGAATAAGCACTACCAATAAGATATGCCCAATCACCGAGCTCCACAGGAACTGCTTTGTCAGAATGTTTAGTATTTAGAAATCCGTTTTCATCGCAAATGAGTTCGGTTTCTTTACTGAACACAAAGTCGCACTGAATTTCAAACGTTGTATTGTTTTCTTTTTTATGCCTTGCCTCAAATTCTTCTTCAGAAAGTAATATTACAGCAGTTTCACCTACGGCAAGAGATAGCTTAAGGACACCGTTATCAGCTTCAAAACGTTGTAATTCACCTTTTTCCAAATCCAGCAAAAAACCCTTTGAGGAAGGCAGATAAATGCTGTATTTCCCTGTTTTGCCTGATTCACGAAACAAACAGAAAATCTCGCCATTCTCCGTTTTTCTGCGCATTGCACGCAAGCCTTCGCCCTCAGCCTTAATTACGGGAGTAAGCTTTGTAAGCTCATTTGAAACTTTGCCGCCACGATTGATAAAATCGTTTAATGATTTTTGTGTAGCATCGGGAATACAGGCATCTTCAGGAATGACAATATTTTTATATTTGGCTCTGCCAATGTGCATATAACCATCTTTTATTTCAGCACTCTGCATAACATCATCGTCAACAATGTCAAAATCAATCAACATATCTTCAAGTGTTCTGCCGAGAGCATCAAACTCTTTTGCCACAGACTCCGCGTTCAAACCACCTTGAAAATCGGAAACGGGATAGTAAAGAGCGGTTTCACAGACACGCTCCCCGAAAGTGGAAATAAATGACAGACGCTCCATATAACGGTTGAATTGAGGGAGGTCACGATAATACACCTGATTTTCCGTAAAAACAGGCAGTTCCTGTGCAAGAAGCTGACCTTTACGACCGAGCGGGAAATTAAACAGATTAAAGATATTTATTCCTCGCACCGCCTGATACCCTACGGTATATCGCATTATATCGTAAGTAAGTCCCGCTCCTGCCACACCAAAGATTTCACTCATTGCAAGCTTTGTGCCGTTCTGTGTGGCAGCAGATGAAGCGTATCTTGGGAAAAATCCGTTGTAAGCATTCATATCATTCTTATATGCAGTTTTATTTTCGGGATAAAGCTGACGCCATATAACATCTACACCCGGAATATCGAAACATCTGAGCGCACGCATCAGATTAAAATTTCCGCCACCATCAATACAACCAAGTGGGTCGTGGTCTTTATCCATATGTCCTGTAAAAGCCATACCGTGAGCATTTGCCCATTTTTTGCAAGGAAGCATAAAATTATCGCAGAACATACGGCTACACAAATCATACCAACGGTGTAATATATGAACATTTTCCTCTGTGGGTGCTGTTCTTTCTGCAAGAAGTGGCAAATAAGGTAATACTGACTCACCATACATAGCTTCATATTTCTCGGCCAACTCTTTGTTAAAAGCACCTGCCGGTGCTTTAGGCTCGTCCGTAAATACTGCTGTAACCGCTTCACCAAGTGCGCTTTTCATTGCAGAGGCATATTTTTCGTGAGTGATATTTATAAAATAATCTGTCGCATTTTTGTTTAACAAATCGGGATAATTACCGTTTAATTCTTTTTCTGCAACATATTCAGTTACAACAGAATCTTCGGGAAAAATATAACCATCTTCAATGATTTCATTGTCATTCAGAAAAGCGGCAAGAATATCGGGTGTTGTTTTTTTATAAACTTTCCCTGCAGAGAAAGAGCGTTCGTAAAACTCCAAGGTCTGTCGGGCATATTCGGGATGGTCCCGAAGAACCTTACCGCAAGCACCACCCGAAGGCCATCCGGCCTCATCATAAATCCAGCAATTCATACCAAGAGACTTGCCTTTTCCTATTGCATAGGCGCAAAGCTCAAAGAATTCTTCTGTGAGATAATCAGGTTCAAGGTTAGTCGGCATACTGTCAGGGCGGAAGACCTTCGGCTCAGGAAGAATGTAAAAAGCCCCTATGCCGAGATTCTGCATTTCAGTAAGTTGAGAATCTATAATTTCGCGAGTACAGATGTCATTCCACACCCAGACATATACAGGAGCATAGGAAACATCAGGACAGATGAAATTGTTTATATCAAATTTATCATTATTGTTCATTATTGGAACTCACACATTTCTTTCATATCTATTTTGTTTTTTCAACTTATTTATAAAGCATTTCAGAGCCACAACCATTATTACATAAAGCACAGCAAGCAAAACGGGATATACACTTATGCCAAACATTCCGCTTATAAGGCTTACCATAGGTGGTGCTAACATAACGCCAATATAAGCAAAGGCTATCTGTGAACCCATAATTGATTGAGAAGCCTCTTTGCCGAAGTTGTGTGGTGTCAAATGTATCATATTGGGGTAAATAGACCCGTTACCCAGACCCACGAGGAACAAGCCGACCACTGTAAATACACCCGATAAAGGAAGAAGCATAATAACAATAGCAGGAGCAAGAATAACTGCACCAATACCGATGCGTTTCCAAGTGCTGATTTTATTCGAAAGCAAGCCTGAAACGAACCGACCAATAGACATTCCAACATAATATACAGTCAGCGCAAGTGCGCCGTGCTCTGCTCGGAACCCTTTTTCAGTAACAAGATATGTACTCCCCCACACACCGCAGGCGTATTCAATTGCATTTGTTGCAAGCATAATAACCCAAACTATACGGACCTCAGGCATTTTTAACATTTTCAAAAGAGAGAGATTATTGCCTTTTTCCTCCTCGTCTTCTTGCTTCTCGGAGTTCTTTTTCCACAAAGGAAGAGACACAAGCAATAAAACAGTGATAACCGACTGAACATAAAAAGCATAACGATATCCACTACGCCAACCGGCATCACCAAGAGCCTCGGACATAATGTAGGGACTGAGAGATACTCCCACACCGTAAAAGCAATGGAGAAAATTCATATGACTTGCTTTAAAGTTAAGTGCTACATAATTATTAAGTCCCGAATCAATTGCTCCTGCACCAAGTCCGAGAACAACCGCAATCGGTATCATAACCCAGAATGATGAAGCTACCGAAAACCCAAAGAGCGCTGCCGCAGTCATAGCCGTGCTGAAAGCAGTAACCTTAGATGTTCCGAATTTATTAAGTATTCCTGCACTGAACATACTCGACAGCACAGTACAACCGGAAATAATAAATGTGAGAACACTTACCGCCTCAACAGGAATATTCATTTCAGTATGGATGGCAGGCCAGGCAGAGCCGATAAGAGAATCAGGAACTCCGAGACCAATAAAAGCAATATATATAACAATTAATAGGAAAACCATATTTTTTACTCTCCCGATAAGCCTTGATAAAAAACAATAATATGTTTTTTTATTTTACAAAAATAGTATAAACGATTAAATTTTTGATAGAGTTAATTATATACCATTTTCTGTTCTATAGCAATTACACTTTTATTCTTTTTTAGTTTTTTTGTTGTACTATTACTATTTTAGTTTCCCGTTCTTTTTGAAGCACAAAGAGACCGGACAGCCGTGGTAATCCACCGCCATCCGGTTATTATTTTAATCTTTATTGTTCTTCAACGCTATCGACGGTAATTTTGACTTCGTTGTTTTCGACGATTGCGAAGCCGCCTGAGATTTTTGCACTAAAAATCTGTTTGCCGTCCTTATTCAGTGTTACGTTGCCTGCTTTGAGTGAAAACACGGCACTCGCGTGTCCCCTTTTTATTCCGTAGGAGCCCGAGAACTCGCCCTTTGCACTATCTGAAACAGGGATAATTACGCCATCACATATTATATCCGGAATACGGCGGTCAACGGTAAAAAATTCAACGGTAAGATAATTTTCCATACATATCACCCGTTCTCTTTTTTATATGCATTGAAAACGTCATCGGCTGTACCCGTCATAAGGAAATACTGCTCGGGCACCA
>JAZNSD010000026.1:0-21674 GCA_045591055.1 Acutalibacteraceae bacterium
ATACATATAGATACTTAAAAAATGACAAAAAACTGCGTTTTTTGTGTTTTATGCTATAAACAAACTTCGCCTCTCGGCGTACCTTTGTACGCCTTCGGGTAACCGAAAAACAAAGCATTGCTTTGTTTTTCGCTCAGTTTGTTTATTCTGCCTCTTTTTTTCACGCCCCTGAAAAGGAGCTGAAAAAAACTTTCGTTTTTTTACAGCTCCTGCATTTTTTCAGATTACCTGTGTAAAAACCGGGTAATTATTCTTTTACGCTTTTGATTGAAAAAAGCTTATTTCATTTTTCCTTCAAGGAATTTAACAGCGGTTGCGATGTCCTTTGCGGGATCGTCGCCTACTTCTCTTTCTATTGTGAGGAAGCCCTTAAAGCCGATATCCTCCAGTGCTGCAAGGTATTTATCCCAGGGCACGCTGCCTTCTCCGAGAGGAACCTCTTCAAAGGAGGGAGCTGTTACGAGAGCATCGTCGTGCTTAATGCCGTAGATAAATTCGGGATCCTTGAAGTAGTGCATAACGCCGTCCTTTGCGTGGGTGTGAACGATATAATCCTTAAGATTATAAACTGCACCTGCAGGATCGTCGCCTGTTACCATTACAAGGTTTGCAGGGTCAAGGTTTACGCCTACGCCTGTAGAGCCGAGAGTATCAAGGAAGTTTTTGAGAACAATTGAGGTTTCGGGACCTGTTTCAACTGCAAAGTGTGCATTTATTGAGTCGGCATACTGTGCCAGCTCGCCGCAGGCCTCCTGCATGATCTTAAAGCGGGGATGCTCCTTATCCTCGGGCACAACGCCGATATGGGTCGTTACGATATCTGTTTCAAGATCCTTTGCAAGGTCAAGTATTCTCTTTGACTTTTCAATAAGCTCGGGGTTCATTTCGGGACGGTAGAAGCCGCAGCCGAGGTCTCCGCAAAGAGCTGAAATAACGAGACCGTTGTCCTTGACCAGCTTAAGGAATTCACGTCTTTTTTCGGGAGTGAGATTCTCGGGAGCCATTTCGCCCCTTGTGGAATAAACCTGAATACCCTTTGCGCCGAGCTCGGCAGCCTTTTTAACGGCTGTGGGGATGTCGGTTCTGAATGAGTTGATAATTATACCGATAGGAAAATTATACATGGGAATCACCTTTTATTTCTTTCTTAATTTATCATAGTTTTTAATAAAGCCGTTCCAGAATCTTTCAATATCTTCAATTCCGTCATCGGAGTCGCTTTCCATATTCACGGGGATAACGGGGTCGTGAACGCTGAGCCTTACAAGAAGCCAGCCGTCACCGCAATGCTTATTGAAATTCACCCTGAAGCCCTCACGGTTATCGTCGGCAGGGATAATAAGGGGGAACTGCTCACAGTATTCTTCAAAATCCTTTATCACCATTTCACCGTAGGCTCTGAAATCCTCTTCTTCGATTATATAGCGGACTTCCTTTTCGCCGAGAGGCATTTTAAGAGGCTCTAAGAGAGACTGCAGAGTTTTGCCCTCTTTTCTCAGCCTTGCCATCAGAATTATTATCTTAACCATAAGATATGCGCCGTCATCAAGGAAATAGTTTTCTCTTAAGGCAGCGTGGCCTGAGGTTTCAATGGCAAGAGGACAGTCTATGCCCTGATCATTCAGCTCTATTGCCTTATTTATAACATTTTTATAGCCTCTCCTGAAGCGGTAGTGCTTGCCGCCCAGATGCTCATTTATAAATTCACGCAGTCCCGATGAAGTAACAGAGTCGGTAACGATCGTACCGCCCTCTGAATTCTCAAGAGCAATAACAGAAGAAAGTGCTATAAGCGCATTGCGGTTTATCTCCTTTCCGTCGGATGCCACACAGGCGGCACGGTCAACATCGGTATCGAAAATAATACCGAGATGAGCATTGTTCTTTATAACCGCATCGGTAATAAAGGACATAGCCGTTTTATCCTCGGGGTTGGGAATATGATTAGGGAACATTCCGTCGGGCTCCAAAAACTGCGAGCCCGTGGTGTCGGCACCTAAAGACTCAAGAAGCTTTACAAAAAAGCCGCCTGCACCGTTGCCGGCATCAACAACAATATGAAAGCCTGAAAGCGGCATTTCACCGTCATTTATGCCGTCGGCGATTTTCTTTCTGAGAATATCGGCATACCGGGACATAAAATCAATTTCTTCCGCAGCTGCTGCGGCAGTATTCACCTTATCAAGACTGTCGGCGATTTCAAGCACAGCCTTGATATCCTCACCCTCAAAGCCGCCTTTTTCCGTAAAGAACTTAAGGCCGTTTTTATCGTAGGGATGATGGCTTGCGGTTATCTGCACGGAGGCGGTGACACCGAGAGTAACGGTAGTCATAAACATAGCGGGAGTTGAAGAAAGTCCGCAGTCATATACCTTTATTCCCTCAGCAGCAAAAACCGAAAGCAGAGCATTTTTTATTCTTTCGGCAGAGATTCTTGAATCGTGCCCCACCGCAAGAGTTATATTTTCTTTTTTAATACCTGTTTTTGAGGAGAGATATGTGATAAATGCAGAGGCAATTTTCATAACCGCCTCATCGGTCAGCTCAATATTCTCCCCAACGGCAGTACCGCGGATATCAGTACCGCTTTTTAATTTAAGTAATGACATTGTATCAGACCTTATATAATTTAATGGTATTTGGGAAGGTAGTCGCCGTGGGCTTCGATGAGGTCGTCGCAGAGGCTTACTATCTCGTCAATTGAAAGCTCGGATGAGGTATGGGGATCGAGAAGTGCAGCCTGATAGATAGCGTCCTTCTTAAGAGTTACGGCAGCCTCAATTGTAAGCAGGTGAACGTTTATCATAAGTCTGTTCATAGCGGCAAGCTGCTCGGGGAGTCTTCCCTGATAGCAGGGCTGAATGCCGTATTTATTTACAAGACAGGCAACCTCAACACAGGCTTCGCGGGGAAGGTTTTCAATAAGTCCGTTGTTGATTACGTTACCGCCGATTTTATAGGGCACGTCTGTTGTGATAGCCTCCATAATATAAGAAGCGTATTCGTGTGTTCTTTCATGCTTCACATCGTCGGTGAGATAGATCTTTCTTTCATCCTGCCAGCGTGCGATCTGATTTATGCAGCGGCGGGGATATTCATCAAGGGGAATGTTATATCTTTCGATAAGCTCGGGATATTTTGACTTTATGAAAAGGTTGTTGTATTCTGCGTTGTGCTCGCTTGACTCTGTGCAGTAGTGTCCGAAACGGCGGATATATTCGTATCTTACAAGGTCATACTTATCTGTATGGTCGCCGTTCAGCACATCAATGGCTCTTTTTCTGATTTCAGGATAGAGGTCATTTCCGTCGGCATCCTGAATCTCAAGAAGCCAGCCCATATGGTTGATACCTGCGATCTTTTCTCTGATGGGCTCTTTATACTCCATACCGAGACCGTCAAGAAGTCCTCTTGAGCAGCCCTGAACGCTGTGGCAGAGACCGACTGTCTTAATGGGAGTGAATCTCTGCATGTAGCCTGCAAGCTGAGCCATGGGATTTGTATAATTAAGGAAATATGCATTGGGGCATACTTCTGCCATATCCTCTGCAAAATCCTTTAATACGGGAATGGTACGAAGGGCTCTGAAAATACCGCCGATACCGTTTGAGTCGGCAATTGTCTGGCGAAGACCGTATTTCTTGGGCACCTCAAAGTCAATGATGGTGCAGGGGTCGTAAAGACCTACCTGAATTGCATTTACAACAAAATCTGAGCCTCTTAATGCTTCTTTTCTGTTTTCAACACCGAGATGCTTTGTAACAAGTGCTCTTGATTCATTTATGTTCTTATTTAGAGCACAGATCATGATATATGATTCCTCAAGGCGCTGTGCATCAATGTCATAAAGTGAAATTTCACATTCTCTGAGAGCCGGAGTCATCATAACGTCGCCGAGAACATTCTTTGCAAATACGGTGCTGCCTGCACCCATAAAGGTTATTTTCATCTTGTTTACCTCCCGTAGGAAAAATTAAAGTCACAGGTTAAATTAACCTATGACTTTAGTTTACTTTAATATAATATATCCGTCAAGAGATTATTCAAAATCTCCCTCTTTTTTTCTGCTCATTGACATAAACAATGCTGCACCCGATACAGTAACAACGGTGAAAAGTATGAGCATATACATGATTGTGGAGCCGCTCTGCTTTGATTCGGGAAGATTGTCAAGCACGCTGTAGTCGGGAGAAACACCGAGATTTGTGTATTTCTGCGTGCCTGTTGCCTCTCCTATAACGGGAACGGTAACATTTTCGCCCGCAACGTATGTAAATTCGGGGATCGTGGTGATTTCATTCTGCCCTGAGGCTGTTCCCGTGGTGACCTCACCGTAGAGAGTGGGCTTTTCGGGCTTGGTTGTGATTTCGTCTGCCTTCGCTGTGGTGGATTCGCTTCCTGCGGGGGCAGTTGTCACTTCCTCGGTGGTATGCTCCATATCGTATATTATCTGATTCTTTTCTTTATAAGGATCGATATTATTGATACGTGCACTTGTGTAAACATCCTTATTAACACCGACATAGGACACGGGAATAAGGTCGGCAAGAGCAATTGAAGCAGTCTTTGTCAGATGTGCGCCGTCGGGAGTGAAGGAGGGGCAGAGTGCATAGGGATCGGCAGGGTTTGCAAGATCCCAGCAATCTATATAGCCGTCGGCAATATTGTTTGTTTTTATCCAGCTGTCGAGCTCATCGCACATTTTCTGCATCTGAGCATTCCATACAATATCGCCTGTCTGACCGAGGAAGGCTCTTTCGTAGCCCTTCCAGGGAGTTTTTGTGAAGAAATATATCTTTATTCCCTTTGCGTGTGCCATTTCAACAAGCTTTTTATAGCCGTTGATTATTTCTGCTGAGGAATAATGCGGCACCTCTGAGCCCATTGATTTTGAAAACTGGTGAAGAATATCATTAAGACCGATTTTTACAAACACCCATTTTACCCCCTCAAGAGAAAGAGCATCTCTTTCAAAACGGTCAATAAGTGCGTCACCGTAAAGATTTCCGATAAGACCCGTGCCGTCGCTGAGAAGCTTGTTTGCAACAATAGCTTCATTTACGACACTGACATTTGTGATGCCTGATCTTACAAGTCTTTCGGCAAAGTAATAATAAGCATCATTAACAAGGGTGGAGTCACCGATAAATACGGCGGTATTCTTATCAACGCTGCTGTTATAGGTATCTATTTCGCAGAGGAAGGGAGTTGTATGATATGTGATGTCGGCAGAGCCTATGTTTACTTCACGGGGACGGGCGATGCTTTCGTTATAAACCTGAGAATACTCGGGATTTGTAAGCGAGCTCATACCCATAAAGGTTCTTGCGTTTGAAAGACCTGCAGATGTGATGTAGGTGGGATTGTCGAAATACAGGCTTACGCTGAGGGATTCAAGGGAGCGTGTAACATACTTTATTTCATCCGACCATACGGTACCTCCCGCAGGAATGGTAACCTTCGGCTTTCCTCCGAAGGAAATAGTTGCCATAGAGCCTGCCTTTACCTTTGCGGTTCCTTCACCGTTGGTTCTTGCAACAGAGGCTGCGTTTATGGTAATTGCTGCTGCACCGTATTCATTTGAAAACTTGAATTTAAGCTTTTCTCCGCCTGTGGAAACCTTGAATTCGATTCTCAGAGTACTTCTTGAGGGAATAATATCCTGAATATTGAATCTGGATAAGGCTATGGCAGAATCCACCGTGCTTGTAGCCCACGCACAGGTCCATCCGCCTGCAGCCTCGGCCTTTACCGCTAAAGAGCTGCAAAGGGGAACTATCAGAAGAATCAATGCAAGGAAAAATGACAGAATTCTGTTTGTCTTTTTCATATATTTCGTCCTTTTATTTATTTAATCAGAATCATTATATAATACAATAAGGGAGAATTCAAGAAGAATTTATTTCCTGCGCCTTTATTTACAAAAAAAAGGATCTGCAAGGCTTATTGCAGACCCGTTTTTCCCATTGCGATGCTTATTCCTTTGTATAGGTAAGCTCATAAGTCATACCGTCTTCAATTTCAATGCCGTCGGCACCTGTTGCGGCTGCTTCACCGTTCACGCTGAGAGACCAGTAGGCGCTGTCCTCTTCAAAAACAGCGGAAATGCCGTTTACCTTTCTGATATAAAGACCGTAGGGACCTTCTTCTCCCTCAACGATTCCCGACTCCGTAAGAGCCTCGCCGAGAATCTTCTTATCGGTATGAAGAGTGAATTTTACCGTGCTTACGGGAGTGACAACGTTGAGATAAATGACAGCAGCACCCTCACCGATTTCGGTATCTTCTGTATATAAGGCAGCTGAGAATTTGCCGTCGGCATTACCGGGCGTGCCTTCGTCTGAATAAGAGGTGCTTTCGGGAGCCTCATAGGTGCTTTCTTCAACTCCGCCCGAGCAGGCTGCACACATAACAAGTAAAACAGAAACAAGAATAAGAGAAAGTAATTTTTTCATTTTTATCATCCTTTATATTTTTATCCTTCAGTCATCAGCACGAGAAGTCCGATGAACGAAATTACAACACCGATTATCTCCTTTTTGGAGGGTTTTGAAGAGGTAAAACAGCTTATAACAGTTGAAATAATCATAACTCCGCCCGTAACAAACGGGTACTGAGCAGAAGCGGGAAGATGAGCGAGAGCTATAAGCAGAAGAAAATTTCCCAGTCGGCAGAGCACTCCGTAGCCGCCCATACTCACGATTGCCTTTTTTGTAAGCTTCCTTCCGTCACCTTTGACAAAGGGAAGAATAAGAAGGCATATGAGAAATGCCGTGCCTGCAATAAGCACGGAATAGCCTGCCGAGGAGGTCTTTTCATAGGGTGCATTCTGAAATACGGTGGAAAGCACACCGGAAAGACCGTTGAGGGCAAACACACCCATATAGTAGATATAGCCCGACTTTTTCTCCCCTTTTTCTATAGTGAGAAGAAGAGAAATCAATATCAGCACATAGCAGACGCCCTTTTGCCATGAAAAATTCTCCCCGTAGAAGGCAAGCCCCGTAACAGACGGCAATATCATACCGCCCAGCATTGCAAACATGGAATAAAGGGAAAGATTTATTCGTCCTAAAGCCTTGAGACTGAAATAGGTATAGCCGATGGAGTCGAAGGCAGCAAGGATTGCCATAAGCATTGAAAAATGGGTATATTCAATCCTGAAGCCGTTTATTATAAGAAGAATGAGAAAGCCCATAAGAGACGAGCCTGCCGAAAAAACAAGCATGGACCTGATCGTGCTTCCGTATTCCTTTTCAAATATTCTGTTGAACAAAAACTGAAAGCTGAACATAGTAACAGCTCCCAGCAAAACACCGTAATATAACATAAATCACCACTGATAACGTATGCGAGAAATAAGTTTTTTCATAAAAATGAAAAATGATCAATAAACAATAAGCAAATACAAGTTTTAGGAATTAAAAAATAAAGAATATGTAATATAACCTGTTCAGCCCCACGCACTTTTATATTATCTGCGCGGCAAATATGGTTATTTTTGCGCCTTTTGCGCCAATAACCAATCAATAAGCTCAGATTTATAGGTATAGTCCCAGGCATTGTGCTCTACACCCTCGAGACGGGTGTAGATATAATCCTTTTTGCCCGCTGCCTCAAATCTTTCTGCAATTTCATCGGAATAAAACACATTTACGGTTTTGTCCGCTGCACCGTGAATCATCCACACGGGCATTGTTACCATAGCTGCATTCCAAGGCATTCCGCCGCCGCAGCAGGGAGCGATGGCAGCAAATAAATCGCGTCTTGCCATAGCGGTAAGCCAGGTGCCGTAGCCGCCCATGCTTATGCCTGTGAGATAAACTCTTGACTTATCAGCCTCATAGAATTCAATTTTTTCTTCAATGAATTCTACGATTGATTCGATTCTTGCACTCCAGAAGGTATCCCGGGGACACTGAGGCATTATGAATATGCACTCTCTGTCATTGTCCTTGAGAAATTCCGAAAAGCCGTGAACATCCACCAAAGGAAGCTCGTCCCTGCCGTTTCCTCTCTCCCCTGCTCCGTGAAGCTGAAAAACAATGGGAAGCCCCTTTTTTATCTCTGCGGGAGAATATTCAACATATGAAAAAATCTCATTTTCCGTATATTCTTTTCTTATCATAATACCACTCCGTGCATATTAAAATCTGTTATATATAATAATACCAAATCATAAAAAGGTCAATAAGCAGAAATCAGGTACGCTCCTGCAGATTTTACATATCCATCGCATTTTCATCAAGCAAAAACTGTTCAATACCGATATAGAGAATCCCGTTTTCATCGAACCGGGGAATTATATTATCCTTTACAACTACTATTTTTCTGAATGAGTCTCCCACACGGTTAAGTGAACGTATTTCCTGCTCACGCTTTTCTTTATCATCAATATTGAGAGCAGACTGAATATAATACCTTTTGCTGCCTTTGTTTGCAACAAAATCAATTTCCAGCTGCACACGCCTGCTCTTTTTTGATTCATCCTTAAAGCAATATTCAACAACACCTACATCAACGCTGAAATCACGGTTACAAAGCTCATTGTAGATTATATTTTCCATAATATGGTTTTCTTCCTGCTGACGGAAATTCAGCCTTGCATTACGAAGTCCCACATCACTGTAATAATACTTGACCGGAGAACCTATATATTTTCTTCCTTTTACATCATATCGCTCTGCCTTACAAAGAATAAATGCGTCAGCAAAAAAATCCAGATAACGGCTTATGGTCTCATCACCGATTTTAACCTGACGTACACTGCTGAAGGTATCTGCAATTCTCCTCGGATTGGTAAGAGAGCCTACTGACGAAGAAACAATATTAAGAATATCATCCAACACAGATTTATCGTTAAGTATCTGATTTCTCTCTATTATATCACTCAGATATATTTTATCAAATAATGACTGCAGATACTGCGCTTTTTCCATATGATTCTTTTTAATTACGGCAAGAGGCATTCCTCCGTAAGTGCAATATTCATGCCATGCATTATGAGGGTCACCTTCAAAGGCATCATAAAACTCTCTGAAGGAAAGCGGATTAACACGTATTTCATCCCCGCGCCCCCGAAATTCCGTAAGGATATCCGAAGACAGCATTTTTGAGTTACTGCCCGTAACATACAAATCAATATTTTCCCGCTTCATAAGACCAAGAATGACATCTACAAAGCTGATTTTATCCTCAGCTCCTTCAATATACGGATTCTGTATGGTAACAACCTTCTGAATCTCATCAAGAAAAACATAATAGGTCTTGCTTTCATCCGAGGTAAGACTTCTGATATACTTACCCAGCTCAAGAGGATTGCGATAACGGATATTTTCGTCATCATCCAGTGCCAGACATATAATACACTCATCGGCAATGCCTGTTGATTTAAGATAGTCTTTATATATTCTGAACAACAGATATGATTTGCCGCACCGTCTTATACCGGTGATAACCTTGACCATTCCGTTTTCTTTTTTACTTATTAACCTTTCGAGATATTTGTTTCTCTTTATCATTAAGCATACCTCTTTCGGAAATTTTGCGTATTTACGCATTTTTATCATCTTAATTATAGCATACCCATTTTTACTAATCAACAATTTCTTTAGATAATTTTGCGTATTTACGCATTTTTATCGTGAGCATATCAAAAAAAATACCGCAAAGCCGCAAAAAAGCGCGGTCTTACGGTATAATTTCATATTTCATTTTCAATAAGCTCTTCAATACTGCAGGTTTCTTTATCGGCAAGCTCTTTTATGTAGTCCACGCCGTTTGCCATGGCGTAGGAATAAAACTCCTTTATCATAGCCGCATCGTTGATATTATCGCCAACGGCAATAACATCCTCTTTTTTACCGCCCGTAAGAGAAAGAAGGTTATATATTCCCTCAGCCTTATCCATACCGGCAGGCACAATATCGATGCAGGTGCCGTTTTGCAGGGGATTGAGAAATTCCCCGAAGCGTTCTCTTATGAGAGTACTTACCCTTGCCGCTTCATCGAAATCTTTACAGGCTGTGCTTATCTGATTGAAGGACAAAAGCCTTTTTGACGGGTCATATATTTCTCCGCTTTCTTGGGGGAAGGACTCATTTCTGATTCTCAGAAACTCATCTCCGCAGAAAAATATAAAGGGACAGTCAAGAGAAAATATAAATTCGGCAAGCTCGTTTCCTATAAGGGCTTCACACCTTGTGTCACTTACAGTATTGAAATTCTTATCGGTAATAACGGCACCGTTGCAGGCAAGGAAAAAGTCAACGGGAATATTCTTTTCTTTAAGCTCAAAGAAAAATTCCTTCTGTCTTCCGCTTACAACACAGAAATAATTACCCTTTTCCTGCCATTTTTTTATGGCATCAAGCTTTTCTTTGGTTATTCCTCCGTGATTGAGAGTGCCGTCAAAGTCAGAGCAGATAATTTTCATATTATAACGCCTCAAACATATCTGCAAGCTTCCTTACAGAATTATAAAGATCCTTTATGCCCTCGAAAACATTGTCCTTATCAAACTTTTTAAGATAGCTGTCTGCCTCAAGGGTAAAATATCCCTGATAGTTTATGTCCTTAAGAGCCTTTACCACCCTCATAAAATCAATATTCATTGAAAAGGGGATCTGATGTGAATCGTGCCACATATCATTGTCGTGAATATGAAGTGCCTGAAGGGAAGAACCCAGAGCATGTATCATCTTTTCGGCTGTGGTATCAAGTCCCTTCATCTCGGCGTGGCCTATATCAAGGCAGGCAACAAGAAAGGGGTCATTCACAGCATCAAGGTGTGCCCTGAAATCATCGTGATGAGAGCAGGCAGCAGCACATGCCCGGTCATTTTCATCATCCCAGCACCACATATTTTCCGTGGCAATTTTAACACCGTGCTCCTTTGCAAAGGGCAGCAGCTCAAAATACATCTCTGCATTCTCCTTTGCACCCTTATAATTATCGGGGTGGATAACGCAGATTTCACCGCCTGCCTCTGCAGTGCATTCTATAGCACGCTTGAAATGATCTCTTATGGGCTTGCATCTTGCGGGAAATGGAGCGTGGGACTGATTGCATACAATTCCGTTATCGAGCCCTATCTGCTTCAGCCTTCTTGCGAATTTAAGATAGTCGTTTCCTGCAAGAGGGTGGGAATTGGGACGAAGCACCTGATTGTCCCAGTCATAATCACACATTGAAAACATAGAAAAGTCCCAGGCATCAAAGCCTGCCTTTGCAATAAGCTCAACGGTTTTTTCCTCACCGATATAAATTGAAGCCTTTTCTATCTGCGTTGAAACCTTCATATAAACACCGCCTTATCCGATGAATTTATAATAGATGAATTTATAATATAAATATATTATTAACGCAAAAAAATGTCAAGACAAGAAAACGGCTTCGCCGCATGCCTGCGGCGAAACGCTTTCGTATAGTCCATCGCCGAGGGAAGTTTACTTCCCGTTCGGCGGGACATATAATCTTTTTACTTTATAGGAAAGAATTTCCTATAAAGTAAAATAATCCGCCTCGGCTCACCGTGATACGGCAGGCTTTTGGCGGAAATGTATCAGAATTTGATTTTCGGGTCGTTGAATTCACTAAGGCGCTTGTTGTAGGCATCCATTGCCTCTTCTCTGAAGGCTGCCTTTGCAGACGAGCCTGCAAGAGAAACGATATACTCGGTAAACAGAGGATTGAGGGGAAGTATGGGGCCGAGACATGTGGTACACATAAGATTATTTT
This sequence comes from Acutalibacteraceae bacterium, assembly GCA_045591055.1. Taxonomy (GTDB): domain Bacteria; phylum Bacillota; class Clostridia; order Oscillospirales; family Acutalibacteraceae; genus RUG806. The sequence goes on from JAZNSD010000026.1 coordinate 11,740, forward strand.
TTCTCATGCCCTCAAGTGAGCTTTCCTTGTTTATGCCGTCGCCTCTTATCATTCTGAGGAAATAATTATCCTTGTTATCACCGTAAATAAAGCTGAACTGAGAACGGAAGCCTACTATTTTTATGCCGTCACATTCGCCCAGCACCTTGCCGTTGTATCTTTTGAAAAGGTCGGTTTTTACTGTGAGGGGGAAGATTCCCAGAGCCTCAGCCTCTGTTTTTTCCGTTACATACTCAATTTTTTCACAGAAAAGCTCAGCGGCATTGCCTGTGGCAAGAATAACGGTGCCCTTTTCAATAAGTGCATTGATTCTTTCCTTAAGAGGGGAGAAAATACCGAGCACCCGTCTTTGCATTTCCTCACTCATAGAGCCTATGAGAATGATATCGGGATCATTATTCACAAAATAAGGCTCGGTGTTAAGGTCTGTATAAATAAATTCCGCTTCGGGAAGAGTGAGCTGCAGATACCTTGCATTCTGGGCATCGCCGTAAAGACCGCAGACCTCGGGATAAAGAATTTCTACTGTCATTATTTTGTACCCTCCCCTAAGTTTTTGAGCTGAACTCTCATTTTGTCTGCATCAGGCTGTCTGTAGAGCTCATAAAGCACATAAACATCCTGATACTTGTCTGTATCAATAAGGCTTACCGCCTTGTTCACATCCTCGCAGAGTGTGATCTTTTCCTTGGGCACACCCTGAATCATTGCTCTTAAAAGCTGGTCGCGGCAGCGGGGCCCTGTGAAAATAATACCTGCAATGCTCTCATCCTTCAGATAGGAATAGTCGCAGTCATAAAGCCAGCAGGTGCTTTCGCTTTCTCCGATATTATCGTGCAGGTCGTCTACGTCTATTATAAGAAGCTTGTTCTTCACGGGAAGCGATGCCATATAGCTGTAGCATCTTGCGCAGGCAATGGGATTCTGACCCTTTGCCATCTGGAAGGTGATATTCAGCTTTCCTGCCTTCATTGTGTCGAAGCGGGTTTTAACGATTTCGGATTCGCTGAAGCCCTTTTCTATCTGAGGGACAGTAAGGCCAGCCTCGGTGAGAAGAGCAATTGCCCCTGCAAAGTTATAGACATTTACTATATTGTCGTTTATAAGATTGAAGGTGTGGCTCTTTCCTTTGAGAGAAATGGTGAACTTATTGTTTTCACGGTCGATATCCGTTACAAGGAAATCTCTTTCGGGAGATTTTTTGCCGCAGGACTTACAATACATTCTGCCTATATGATTGTATCTCAGATATTCGCTTTCAAGAAGACCGCCGCAGTCGGGGCAGTATACTATATCGCTTAAGAAAGGCTTTTCGCTGACCTCGGGCTTTTCGGCATCAAGACCGAAAAAAATCCTGTTTTTACACTGAGGTGCAAGGGATGAGGTGATAAGGTCGTCGCCGTTGAGGATAAGCTTTGTTTTTTCGGGAAGAGCAGAAGTGATGATATAGCTTATAAAACCTGTGTGGGCGTTTCTCTTGATTGAGTCGCGCATGATGTTATTCACCACAAGAAAATCGGGCTTGATATAAGGATAAACAAGAAGGGATGAACGCTCGTCCACCTCTAAAACAGCCATCTTCTTTTTAGCTCTGCCGAAAATATCACTGTCGGCAAGAAGAGCCGCCGCAACACCCGCCTGCACGTTTGAGCCGAAGGAATTGTTTGTGATATCATAGCCGTTTTTTGTAAGCACGGAATTAAGAAGATTGCTTACGGTTGTTTTGCCGTTTGTGCCCGTTACACAGATAACGGTTTCGGGCATCTTAAGATGGCCTAAAAAGTCCTTTGAAATTTTAAGGGCAACCTCACCGGGAAGATAGGTTGCATTCCTGCCGAGAATTTTAAGCAGCAGTCTTGCAAGCTTTGCTGCAAAAAGGGCAATAAAAAATCTGAGTTTCTTCATAATTTCTCCCTCTTTAGTGAATATTTTACCTGATTTTTAATTTTATCATCATTTTTACATGATTACAATACCTTATGAAAAAAACTGCCGGGGAAAACCGGCAGTCTGTATTATCAAAGTATTGCTTTTACGCTTTCCTTAAGAATCTCAAGACCCTTCATAAGAAGCTCGTCTTCAATTACAAGGGGAGGCATAAGCTTGAGAACATTATTGTCTCTGCCCACTCTTTCAACGATAAGACCTCTCTTGAAGCATTCTGCAATAAGAGGCTTTGTCATATCACAGTCGAACTTTGAGAAATCAACACCCCAGATAAGTCCCACACCTCTGAAGGAGATGCGCTCGTCAAGTGTGCAGACCTCATTTTTAAGGAAATCGGAAACGATGCCGCCCTTTCTCTGAACTTCCTTTTCAACATTTTCTTCAACAACCTTGCGAAGCCCCTCCTTACCTGCGATAAGGGAAAGCTGGTTGCCTCTGAATGTGCCTGTGTGCTCACCGGGAGTCCAGATATCAAGCTCGGGCTTGAAGAGAACGAGTGCAAGAGGCATACCGCAGCCGCCGATGGACTTTGAAAGAGTAACCATATCGGGAACGATGCCTGCCTTTTCGAAGGAGAAGAAGGTGCCTGTTCTTGCGTTGCCTACCTGAATTTCATCAGCGATAAGAAGAATGTCGTGCTTGGTGCAAAGCTCTCTCAATGCCTTTAAGAAATCTGTATCGAAGGCATAAATGCCGCCGTCTGCCTGAACACATTCAAGGATAACTGCAGCGGGCTTTTCAATACCTGAGTGGTCATCTGTAAGAATTGTTTCCATATATGCGATGGAATCGAAGCCGCCCATCATATAGGGAGCGGGAATATGTGTTACGTTATTGAGGCACTGACCTGCACCCTCTCTTGATGCAGAGTCGGTGGTGAGAGAAAGAGCGCCGAGGGTCATTCCGTGGAAAGCACCCATAAATGCGAAGATATTTTCTCTTTTCTTGACCTTTCTTGCAAGCTTGAGAGCTGCTTCAACGGCATTTGTGCCTGTGGGGCCTGCAAACTGAATTCTGTAGTCAAAGCCTCTTGCCTTGAGGATATTTTCCTGGAAATATTCAAGGAAATCTCTCTTGGGAGCAGTATACATATCCATTGAATGAACGATGCCGTCGCTCTTAAGATAGTCAACCATCTTTTCGATCATGGAATCGGGATTGTGACCGTAGTTGAGAGCACCTGCGCCTGCAAAGAAGTCAACATATTCCTTGCCGTCCTCATCTGTCATAACAGCGCCCTTTGCCTTTGTGAAAACTGTGGGAAAGCTGCGGCAGTATGAACGGACATTGGATTCGAAATTTTCAAATGCTTTTGTATTCATATAAACACTCTTTTCCTGAAATAATCATTTTATAACATTTTAGAGTATATCACAGCATTATTATAAAATCAAGATTATATGTATTATGAATTTCCGAAAAATTTCAAAAAGAGAACACTTTCACAAAATTGTACTTTATTCTGCAAAATATTGTCACAGTTGTTTATTGACTAAAATGTAATATGTTGGTATAATTTGTAGAAGCTTGTAAATCAGCAGAATAATATACGAGGTACATAAAATGAAAAAAGCAATTACCCTGATAGTTTTATGCGTCCTTGTTTTTATGAGTCTTAATAATATTTCATATGCCGGAATAGATATCCTCGACGCCTCAAAGGGCGACACCAATCTCAACGGTAAGCTTGACACTGAGGACCTGAGAAATATCAAAAGAGCCGCATCCGGTCTTCACGATTTCGGCAATTCCTCTGACTATATATATGATATGAATTCAGACAGCCTTGTTACCTGTGCAGACTTCAGAAGCGCAGTGAGAGTAAGAGAGGGGCTCGACTTTCATCCCGACGACGTAAAGGCGGCAGAAAGAAAAATTGAAAGCATATCAAAGCATATTTCAACCGAGGAGCTTGACAGACTTATAAAAACCGTGTGTAAATACGGCTCAAGGTCCATTTTCTTCCCCGAAAGCAACGAGGCAGCTCAGAAGTTCATAGAAAAAGAGCTGAAATCCTACGGCTATAAAGTAACAAAGCAGCCGTTTACATATGGCGGTCTTGAAACGGCAAACATCGTCACCACTCTCAATCCCGGAGGAAAGCACAAGGATATTCTTGTTCTTTCCACCCATTTCGACTGTTGGGACGGAGTTCACGCAGCTATAGACAATGCCTCGGGCGTTGCCACACTTCTTCATACGGCAAAGATTCTCAAGGAAAGCGGAATAGAATTCAACAAGGAAATCCGCATTGCCTTTTTCTCCGCAGAGGAGCTGGGATATCACGGTGCATACCACTATCTGAGCCTTCTTTCCCCGAAGGAAAAGCGCAGTACATCCGTGTATAACATAGATATGACAGGCCCCTCAAAGCTCGGCGGCGGAAGATTTATCGCAGTCAGCACAGAGCCCGTTTCGGGAAGCTATGTATGGAGAGATGCTCAGCACAATGAAATCAGCATTGCTGTAAATAAGGCTCATAAGATCATGAAAGGCGCAGGCGAGGAAAGGTTCTTTTCCCCCGTTGCGGCAGGCCGCCACGATATAGTTCCCTTCAGAGAAAGCGGCATTCCGTCGGTAACACTTTCCTGGCGAGGCATAAGAGAGGAAGCGGCTTACGGCTCCGACTATGACCTTGCTCCCCCCTCACAGATCCACACTCCCCTTGATACAATAGATAATTTCGATTTTGAAGCCTTCCACAAAACAACAGAGCTTTTCTTAGCCTCCCTCGTCCTCGGCTTCACGGCAGAATAAAAACATACAGAATCCTCACGGTTCCCTTTCCGGGTACGTGAGGATTCTTTGTCTGATTATTTTTTATACCTGCCGTTTAACCTCAAAGCCTGCAAAGCCGAAGGCGGGGATGTCGGAAAGGCTTACCTTGTTTCCCGAAAGTGTACCCCCGCAGCCTATGAATTCTATACTTTCATAGCATTTATCAAGAGTGATTTCGGGGGAGAAGGCTATATCGGAAAAGAAATTCCACAAGCCCACCGAAAGGCTTCCCCCGTTCTTTTTACACTGCATATAAAGAGCCGGATGCCCCGATACGGCGGCAGGAAGAGGCTCTCCCGACAGCCACAGGGTATTTTCCGTATACTGACGGTTTCTTTCATAATGTCTTAATACATTGGGATTGTTTATATCGGGAATTATATTCAGAACGAAAAATCTCTGTCCCCCGCTGTTTTCATATCGGAAGGACATAGGGATTTTTCTTCCGTTCTTTTCGGTAAAGCTGAGAATTTCAGCTTCCTTTTTCAGAGTGATATTCCGTATTACCGCTTTATCGGCATTTATACGGTTATTGTTATCGCAGAATATCTCATAGCTGCCGCTGACACATTTTTCACCGAAAGAGCTTACTCCCGTATCAATTCCCATCCCGCTTAAAATCTCTGCGGCTTTTATATCGAGAATAAGTCCTTTATTAAAGGCATTTTCCGGCAGATGCCGTGCGTTCTCTCCGAAAACGGCTCCCGTTATTCCCTCTCCCTCATAAACCGTGGGCACGGAATTATAAGCAAGGGTGCGTGCGCACAGAGAAAAGAAAAGGTAGTCGATATTCTCCTCCTCTGAAAAAACGGCATCAGAGAGCTTTGCAGGTGCCTCATACACCCTCACACCGACAGATGCCTTATCACCGAAGTGCTTTTCTATTTTCTTATAAAGCTCACGGTTTCTCATATGATATGTGCTGTAGCCTGTTTCATAGCCGGGAGCAGATGTATAATCCATACCGTATTTCAGTATTCCGTCGGTGCAGCCTGCGGCTCTCAGTGCCGTATCAAAGCCCTCAAGATAAGAGGCAGGCACATTGGTGCGGGGACGTGGATACACATCACCCTCGGAAAATATTTCAATATCCTTGTTCTTTGTCCATGCACTTTCCATTCTCGAAAGCTCAACTGAGTCCTGCAAAGAGCTTCCCCATGCCTTAAGCGCTCCCCAATAGGGCGCACCGATAAGACGGAAAAAGGGCTTTTGCTTTCCTGCAAAAATCATGGAAAGCTCCTCTGCCGTCACACCGTCTATATCCCAGGAATTAAGGCAGGCACACGCCCCCATTCTCACATGGGGATTCACGCTGTCGGCAGCCTTTCTCATGCGGCGGGCAAAATTTCTGAAGGCATCGCCGTTCACCTTAAGATAAGCGTCACGGTATTTATTCTTTCCGCCGAGATATACATTTTCTCTTATCTTCTCTTCGCTGACCTCTTCTCCCAGCAGCTCACCGATTTTTTTAAGGTGTTTTTTGCACACGCAGGCAGGAGCATCTCCTAAAAAGCCGTAGCGCAGATCATCGTCGTACATAATGATATCTGCACCGCTTTCTGCCATTTTCACGGCATATTCTTCGGCAAAGGAAAGAAAATCCTCATCAAGAGGACACATATTTGAGGGATAGCTCTGCCCCTTGAGGCTTTTCATACAGGTGTATTTTCCTGAATAAAACATAAATGCCCATATCCACACACCTGTTTCAAGTCCCTTTTTCTTAAAAAAGGCAATATTCTCCCTGAGAGAGGAAAAAACCTCCTCCCTCTTTTTTTCGTCGGGCTCATAGCTGCCTATGGAAATAAACACTCTTTCGGGCTCAAACTTTTTAAGCTCTGCATAAACATTTTCTATTCCGAAAAGATTGATGTTGTCATTTGTAACAGGCACACTTACCTTATACATAAAAAATCCCCCTTGCACCGTTTTTTTTCATTCTATCATAAATATATATTTTTTCACTTATTATTTCTTCTTATTCACTATAGCTTCAAGGTCAAAAAGCAGAATTCTGCCGTTCTGCCGTGCTTCGTTTATAAGTGCTTCATCAAAGCCGGATTCAGAAAACAAAGCATAATAAAACTCTGCAGTATCCTTAAGGGGAGTAAGCTTCGCTTCAGCATCAAGATAATCGGAATATGAAAAGGGAGTATTTCTGAATTTGCATTCCCCCACCAGTAATTCATTGTTTTTTCCGACAGCCAACAGATCGATTTCTGTTTCTGCAGTTCTGAGACCTGCGGATGAATTCTTATCACGGACGGTAGTTTTTCCTGTCCATCGTCCCATTTTTACATATCTGAACGGGAGACTGTTTTCCTTCTGCAGCTCTTTTATAAATTCTCTGCATACATCCTCAAAGGTAAAAGAAACAAACTCATTGAGTACAGGCTCAATCATATACTTATAAACACCTTCCGGATCACCGTCCTCAAGCTGCGAAAAATTAGAAAATCCGAAGGCATACCAGAACCTGAAAAAATTATCTGCAATACGGTATGTTCCTCTGTTTGTATTTGCTTTTTCCTTTGTTTTAGTGTCAACTGAAAATTCACGCTCAACAATACCCAGCTCAATAAGATTTTTCAGATAAACACTTGTTTTTGAGGTATCCTCCACAAGAGACTTCTGACTTATATCGTTAAGCTTTGTATTTCCCAGAGCTACTGCCTCAATAATCGAATTGTATATCGGTGTTTCCCGAAGCTCCTGATGAAGAAGAAATTCTGTTTCGCTGTAAAGAATACAGCCCTTTGACAGAATATTTTTCTTTATATTATCCTCTATCGGCAAAGACGGGTCAAACTGACACAGATAATGAGGAATACCGCCAAGAAGTGAGTATGCAATAATTTTGTCCCTGTCTGAATATCCGGGGAAAAACTTTGCGGCATCGTAAAATCCCATTTCCTTCATTTTGTATATTCCGGTTGCTCTTCCGTACAGGGGATTTTTTTCGGCAAGCAGCTCTTTTTCTATAAAACTCATTGCACTGCCGCAGAGAATAAGCATAACATTGCTGTCTTTAAGCTTCACATCCCAAAGATTCTGAAGAATTGACGGTATGCTTTTTTCAGCCTTGCACATATAAGGGAATTCATCAATCACCACAAGCTTTTTTTCACTTCCGTAAGGCAATTCGGCAATTGCGCTGAAGGCTGATTCCCAATCAGAAAATTCTGAAACATACTTTTTTGCAGGAATATCCTCTTGCAAAAGTCTGCCTGAAAACTTCTTCAGCTGTATGCTGTCGGTACATTGAGTGCAGGAATAAAAAACATGCTTTTTTTTCTTACAAAACTCCTTAAGAGTTTCCGTTTTACCCACACGGCGTCTGCCGTAAAGCACAACAAGCTGTCCGCCTGCTGCAGCAAATCTTTCCTCAAGAAACCGAAGCTCTGCTTCTCTTCCTATAAACATAATTTTTTGCTCCTTTATCAAATCGTGATTTAGTAAATCGTGATTTGATATTATTATATCCTGTTTTTTGCAGCAAATCAAGACTTTTTAGAATAAACAGCCTATAATATTTTCCAGACAAGAAACGGCTTCGCCGTATGCCTGCGGCGAAACGCTTTCGTATAGTCCATCGCCGAGGGAAGTTTACTTCCCGTTCGGCGGGACATATAATTTTTTTACTTTATAGGAAAGAATTTCCTATAAAGTAAAAAAGCATTCTGCTTCAACCCCCCGCCCCCCAATCTTGGGGGCGAAAAGGTGTTTTTTGATATAAGCAAAATTGCTCACAACGCAAGCAATTTCCTATATAATAAAAGCATCTCCCGCACCGGGCGGGAGATGCTTTTATTATACCTGATCAGCGAAACTCCGGATTATTGCTGAAAAGAATATCAGCATAAGTAAAGTCCGTACGCTCTGCAAAATCCTTAAGCCAGGCAAAGCTCATAAGAGCCATAGAGCCTGAGATAATACCGTACTGATCCTTCTGATCCTGAAGCTCGGGAACAGACCAATAATCAATGACCGTAACGCCGTTGCCCGTTCCGTTTTTAAGAAGCGGGATATCAACTCTCGCAAAGGAATTTGCAAGAAGTGCTTCCTCAGTATAGGATACTACCTCTATTTTCATTTGGGACATACTGAAATATGATTCACTGTAAACGATTTCGCCCTCTGCGTCAACCGACATACCGGAATACACATAAACTGCATTTTCGTCGGGATAGAAAAGAAGTCCGAATACGAAATATTCATCCGATTCTTCATATATATAAGCAGTTTTGTTCGCGGAATCGGTTATCTTTTCTCCGTTCTTCTTAAGAAAACCGATAAGGAAATCTTCATATTCATCATAAACAGAATCCGAGCACTCACGGCAGATAAGACTGCTTGATGAATACTCGTGTCCGCCCTTAAAATACTCCTCATAACGGCAGTACATACAGTGCTTTACGCCCTTACATTTATCCACATAAAAATCGTGTACGGGTGTAACCGCTACAGTCTTTTTACACACAGAGCAGTAGCCGCCGCCGGCACATATCTGCTCCTGAGAAAGGGCATGGGGATTTTTTGCGACCGTAATATGTACCGTGTCCCCTGTAAGAGCACATTCCGCCTTTACAAAAGCCTCATATTCGCAGGTGGGATTCAGAGAATCGGTTATTGTGAAAGCTCTGCTTTGCGTTTCTTCAAGCTTTACCGAAGTTCTTAAGGCAACTCTTGCATCAGCCGCATCTATAGCACCGCTTTTATTTGCATCGCAATAGATTATATCATTATAGTCCATCCATCCGAAGCCTTCGGTATATATAAGACCTACGGAATGGCGGAGAATTATACGGGCATCAGCCGCCGTTACCGTGCCGTCACCGTTTGCATCGCAGAGATAACGGGTCTTTATATCCTCAGAGGGTGTTTCAGAGGCTGAAACGGGAATTGCGGAAAGAAGGCATAATAAAGCTGCCATAACAAAAGCCAATTTTTTCATAATTAAACCGCCTTTCATAGTTTATTTTTCCTTAATTATAATAACATTTTTCCGAAGAAAAATCAACCTCTTCCGGTTAACTTGCAGGAATTGGCAAAAAAAGGAGCTGTAAAAAATGATATAATCCCCTTAAAGTAGACACTTGAAATAACCAAAAAGTTTCAAGACTACTTTAAGGGGATTTTTTTCTATGTCAAAAGCAAAAATAAGTTATGAGCAAAAATTAGAAACAGTATTGCAATATATAAAAGGAATC
>JAZNSD010000027.1:0-44062 GCA_045591055.1 Acutalibacteraceae bacterium
GAACCTGTCCTGCACAAACTTTCCTTGAGCCGCCCACCGGCAATGGGACAAAAATTGCCATAGTTGTTGTTTTTGCCGCTGGCAAGCTGTACGACGGTACTGCGAAGCGGCGAAAACAAAGCGCTTTACCGGTTCATAAGAAACAAAAAACTAAAAAATATAACACTCTCATATATCCGCACGCACACTTATATTATTTGCGCGGCAAATATGGTGATTTTTGCGCCCATTGCACCGGTAAATTATGATTTGCTTGACTATATGTTAAACTTTTGTTATTATAAGTATGATTATATCCTTATAAGGAGAATTATTGTTATGGCTAAAAAGTTTCTTATTATCAATGCCGATGATTTCGGACTTTGTCACAGCGCAAATGAGGCTGTTATGGATCTGTTTTTGTCGGGCAGTATCTTTTCATCCACAATTATGACTCCCTGTCCCGGTGCTGATGAGGCAATTCAGTTTTCCATTGACCATCCTGAGTTTGCTATAGGCGTGCATCTTACCCACACAAACGAGTGGCAGGATAATTTCCCATGGGGACCTATGACAGACCTTCCTTCTCTTAAAAATCCCGAAGGCAGAATGTGGCCCGAAAGTGAAGATTTTGAAGCAAACTGCGAATATGACGAAGCTGTTAAAGAAACAATAGCACAGATTGAATACTGTGAAAATAAGGGTATGAAGCCCTCGCACATAGACAGTCATATGGGTGCGCTTTACGGTATGAACGGCAAGCTTCTTATGCTTCCCAAAACTCTCGCAGTATGCGGCAAAAAGGGTTATCCCTTCAGAATGTTCTCAAAGCCTCTTAAAGAGCAGTGTCCCGAAGGCACTCCCGTGTGGCTTTTCTCTGTTGCAAGTATATTGTCGGGAATGTTCGGCAAAAAGAACAATGTTCCTATGCCCGATTATCTTATATTCCCCGAAAATATCGAAACAGGCGAAACATATGAAGAATTCAAGTATAACTTCATTGAGTATCTTATAAAAATTCCCGAGGGTATATGCGAAACCTATGTGCATCCCGCAATGCCTACGGATGAAATGAAATCAATCACAGGTACATGGAAGAGAAGATACTGGGAATATCTTGTTATGAAGGATCCCGAAACTCACGCAGCCTTCAAAACTCACGGCATTAAGCTTATCAGCTACAGAGAGCTTGCAGAAATGAGAAGTAAATAATAAGGAGAATTCATTATGATAGAGCTTATTTCGAGAATGCTCGGACTTGTTTTCAGAGAACAGTGGGCACTTCAGAACATTTTTGACGGACTGGGCGACCTTTTAAGAGGCGGCGGTGCAAGAGGTATCGTTGCTACATTTACAATGATTTTTCAGATGTTCAATATGCTGGCTGCAGGTGAGGCTGTTGATGCATGGGGACCTGAGCTTGATCTTACGGGCTACGAGCTTGTATTTGAAGATGAATTTGAAGGTGAAGAACTCAACCTTGATTTATGGCGATACAGAGGCACAGGCGCATCAAGAGCAGGATTTTATGCACCAGGTCAGGTAAGTGTTGAAAACGGTGAACTTAAAATCAGCGGCGAATATCTTACAGACGGAGCCTTCGGCGAAGGCTGGTACGGCGGTGCAATAGCACTGAATGAACGGTATGCAAAAGGTTATTTTGAAATTAAAATGATTTGTGCTCCTTCAAAAGCATTCTGGTCTGCTTTCTGGCTTCAGGGCGACGGAGCATATAATCCCGAAGTTTCAAAAGGCGGTATCGGTGCAGTTGAAATTGATATCTGTGAAGCCTTTTACGGAATGAAAGGCAAGGATGACGCCTATACTCCCGCTATGCATCTTTCGGGACTTAACGGTACAACAGAAAACACGATTTTTACAAGAAATCTGGGCACCTTCAGAGGTAATAATATTTATTCCGAATATAATACCTACGGTATGATGTGGACAGATGAAGAATACATTTTCTATGTTAACGGAGTTGAAACTGTCCGCACGGATTTTGGTGACGGAATATGCGAAAATCCTGAAGAAGTTATTGTTTCTCTTTGTGTGCCTACCGCTTCAAAATTTGAGGGAATCAGCACATCTGAAGGTTGTGAAATGTTGGTTGATTATGTAAGAATCTATCAGCTTGCAGAATAAATTAATATTTTTCAAGGAGGACTATTTAGTATGGTAGAACTTATTTCAAGAATGCTCGGACTTGTTTTCAGAGAACAGTGGGCACTTCAGAATATTTTTGACGGACTGGGCGACCTTTTAAGAGGCGGCGGAGCAAGAGGTATCGTTGCTACATTTACAATGATTTTTCAGATGTTTAATATGCTTGCAACAGGTGAGGCTGTTGATGCATGGGGACCTGAGCTTGATCTTGCGGGCTATGAGCTTGTATTTGAAGATGAATTCGAAGGCGAAGAACTCAATCTGGATATCTGGCAGACCCGCTCAGAGGGTGCATCCAGAGCAGGTATCGGCTCACTTGAACAGGTAACTGTCAGCGATGGTGTTCTTAAAATTACCGGTGAATACCGTGAAGACGGTCCCTACGGCGAAGGCTGGTATGCAGGTGCTATAGGTCTTAAGGAATGGTATACAAGAGGTTATTTTGAAATAAAAATGATATGCGCTCCCTCAAAGGCATTCTGGTCAGCCTTCTGGCTTCAGGGCAACGGTTCATATAAGCCCGAAACATCAAAGGGCGGTGTAGGTGCAGTTGAAATAGATATCTGCGAAGCCTTCTACGGTCGTCCCGGACAGGATAATGCATATACTCCCGCAATGCACCTTTCAGGTCTTAACGGTTCAACAGAGGACAAGATTTATTCAAGAAATCTCGGCTCCTTCAGAGGCAACAATATCTACAGCGAATATAATACCTACGGTATGATGTGGACAGAGGAGGAATATATCTTCTATGTAAACGGTGTTGAAACCGTAAGAACCGATTTCGGTGACGGAATATGCGAAAATCCCGAAGAGGTTATTGTTTCTCTTGAAATTCCTCACGCAGTAAACCTTGAAGGCGTAAGTCAGGATGAGGTTGTAGATATGTATGTTGACTATGTGAGGATATATCAGCTTGCCGAATAATCGAGAGGTGTAATATGGTAGAATTAATATCAAGAATTCTCGGACTTGTGTGGAGAGAGCAGTGGGCATTGCAGAACTTTTTTGACGGTCTTGGTGAACTTATCACAGGCGGCGGTGCAAGAGGTGTTGCTGCCACATTTATGATGATTATGCAGATGTTCAATATGCTTGTGACAGGCTCGGCTGTTGATCCTTGGGGGCCTGAACTTGATCTTTCAGGCTATGAGTTGGTTTTTGAAGACGAATTTGACGGAGCTGAGCTTGATATGAATATCTGGCGTGCTTCCGGTGACGGCAGCTCCAGAGCCGGGTATTCTTCCATCAGTCAGTGCGAGGTCAAAGACGGAAATCTCATTATGACAGGTGAATATCTTACCGACGGTGTGTACGGAGAAGGATGGTACGGCTCAAGCATAGCTCTTAATGAGACATATAAAAGAGGTTATTTTGAATGCCGTATGATAGCTGCTGATTCCAACAGCTTTTGGTCTGCATTCTGGATAAACGGTGTGAAATCCTCAATCAATCACGAAACCTCTAATGGCGGCATTGAAAGCGTAGAAATCGATATTATGGAATCCCTGTGTCACTCAAAGGAGGGCAAGCATAATGCGGTTGAGCACGCTATACATCTTGCAGGGCTCGGCGGTTCAACAGAAGGCTATCAGTCGAGAAATCTCGGAGCCTTCAACGGCAAGGACATCTATAATGAGTATAATACTTACGGTATGATGTGGACGGAAAATGAATATATTTTCTATATCAACGGAGTTGAAACCACCCGTTCTACCTTCGGTGAAGGAATCTGTATCAACCCCGAAGTTGTTCTTCTTTCACTTTGTGTTCCCGGTGCTTCAAAATTCGAAGGAAAGTCAACAGATGAAAGCTGCGAAATGAAGGTTGATTATGTAAGAATCTATCAGCTTGCTGAATAAAGAATAATTAAAAGCTCTTCACTTTTGACAGTGAGGAGCTTTTTTCTGTTATATTATAATGAATAAAAGAGTGTAAAAATACATTCTTAAAGCTGTTGAGGCAAGAAAAATGACCTTTCCTTTTTATTGGAGGAAAGGTCATTAAACTGATCGGTATAATGCATCAGGAGGCCTGATTGAGAGCCTCGGGCTTGTCTGTTTTTGTGTATTTTTTCTTGGTCAGAAGCTGGAGTGCTATTACAACAGCAATAAGTCCGAGACCGATGCCGTCTGTAACAAGACCGGGATAAATAAGAAGCAGACCGCCCGCAAGGCTGGGTATACGTTCAAACCACTGCATTTTGTGCAACAGATAGCCTTCAAGAGAAGCTGATACGCCGAACATTCCCACAAGCGAGGTTACGCATATAAGGATAATTTCGAGCACAGGCGGATTTCCTTCGAAAAGCATTGCAGGATTCAGTGCAAAAACATAAGGTACTATGAATGCACCGATAGCAAGCTTTGTTGCCGTGATAGCAGTTTTCATGGGATTTGCCTGGGCTATTGCCGCGCCTGCGTATGCTGCAAGAGCAACAGGGGGCGTGAGGTCAGCAACGATACCGAAATAGAATACGAAGAAATGAGCAGCTATCATAGGAACGCCCATTGATGTAAGAATGGGAGCGCAGGTTGCTGCCATAATACAATAGTTTGCTGTTGTGGGAACACCCATGCCGAGAACGATACAGCAAAGCATTGTGAGGAAGAGTGCAATAATAAGATGGTCGCCTGCAATTGCAATGATGCCGTTGAACAGTTTATATGCAAGACCTGTGTTACTGATGAGACCTGCAATCATACCTGCAATACCGCAGGCAGCTGCTACTGTGATCATACCTTGTCCGCCTGCTGCAAGTGCTTCAAGCAAGCGCTTGGGTGTAACGCGTGTTTCTTTTCTGAACATACTTACAACTATTGCAACAATGATAGCTATTGCAGCAGCGTAAGCAATTGATCTTGTGCTTGTACCTACAAGATATATAAGAAGAATGATGGGCAGAAGCAGGTAACTTTGCTTAAGCAGGGGCTTGAGTCTGGGGAGATTTTCTTTTGAAAGTCCCTTAAGTCCCTCTTTCTTTGCTTCAAGGTGAACTGTGATGAAAACACCTACGAAATACAATACTGCAGGAAGAATAGCTCTTACAACAATATTTGAATAGGGAACACCTACTGTTTCAGCAAGAAGAAATGCTGCAGCACCCATAATGGGAGGCATTATCTGTCCGCCTGTGGAGGCTGATGCTTCTGCAGCAGCTGCAAATTCGGGTTTGTAGCCTGTTTTCTTCATGAGAGGAATTGTAACAGCACCTGAGCCTACAGTGTTTGCAACAGATGAGCCTGATACCATACCTTCGAGAGCTGAAGCAACAACTGCAACCTTTGCAGGACCGCCTGAAAAGCGTCCTACGAGAGCGTTTGCAATATTGATAAAGAAATCAGCAATACCTGTACGCTCGAGGAATGCACCGAATATGATGAAAACAACGATATATTTGGAGCATACATTTATAGGAGTTGAAAGTATACCTTCCTTTGAATAGAACAGTGTACGCACTGTATCTGTGATTCTTGCAGCAAAATTGGGATTTGTTGAGCCCCAGATGAGTGCATAGACAAGAAGCACACCGCCGACGATAAGTATCGGAATGCCGACGCTTCTTCTGCAAAGCTCGGCAAGACATAAAATTCCGACAATACCGATTACAATTTCTATGTTGTTGATTGAAAATCTTTCAACGATTTTCTGTGCATTTATTGTAAAGTATAAGAATGCACCGGTTCCGGCAAGACACAGAATTATGTCGTACCAGGGCATATAGTTTTTTCTCTGAACGCCTTTTTTTGCAGGGAACACTATATAACCTATGAAGAGTATGAAAGCCATAAATGAGGTAAGGCGTATTTCATCAAGCCATGTCGCAACAAGAGTTACATAAAGACAGAAAACGGAGAATGTTGCAAGAATTACGGAAACAATAATTTTCGGGGTGCCTTCCCATATTCTTGTGTTTGATTCCCTGTCATACTTTTTCATAACATCTTCAAGATCCATAGGTTCCTGAGCTTCAGGGGCATTTTTTTTCTTCAAGAGTGCCATAAGAACCTCCGATTTGATTTTGCTAAAAAAAATCGGCTACAGCAGGTTTACTGCAGCCGATAAATAAAACTCAGAAACTTATTCTGTTTCTACAGTGATACCTTTTTCTGCGAAGTACTTAGCAGCGCCTGCATGGAAGGGAGCTGTGATACCTGCATTTGTTGCATTTTCAAGTGTAAGCTCTGCACCCTTTGCGTGCTTGCCTTCGATTGTTGCAGCATCATCAAAGATAGCCTTTGTGATGTTGTAAACATCATCTTCGGAAGCAGAAGCACTTACGATAAGAGTAGCCATAACAGTAACTGTTGTAACATCAGCATCCTGCTTGTCATATGTGCCTGCAGGAATGTGATATGCTGTGTAATAGGGAGAATTTTCCATAAGAGTTTCAGCAATTTCGCCGTCGATGGGAATAAGATAAGCTGTCTTTGTTTTGCTGAGCTCTGTGATTGCGGGTGTGGGAGCACCTGCAACAACGAATGCTGCATCGATCTTGCCGTCCTTGAGAGCGTCTGCAGAATCGTTGAAGGACTGATACTGAGGTTCAATATCATCAATTGTCATACCGGCTGCCTTGAGAACGTCAACTGCGTTGAAGTATACACCGGAGCCTGCTGCACCGATAGATACCTTTTTGCCCTTAAGGTCAGCTACAGTTTTGATTTCGGGATCAACAGTGATAAGCTGGATAGCTTCTTCATAAAGACCGCCGATTACGCGGAATGAATCAACCTTGCCGTCTGCTTCAAAAACGTTTGTGCCCTGCCAAGCATAAGCCATAACGTCAGACTGAACTGTTGCAAGCTGATATGTACCTGCTTTAACACCGAGGATGTTAGCCTTTGAGCCGTCTGTTGTAACAACATTTACGCTGATACCGGTCTTTTCCTTGAGATGAGAGCCGAGAACGCCGCCGAATGCATAATAAGTACCGCCTGAACCGCCGGTTCCCATTGTCATTGCTGTTGCCTTTGTTTCTTCACCGGCATTTGTGCTGCCTTCTGTTGTGTCGCCGCCGCAAGCTGCGAAGCATGTGATGCAGAAGGTGAGTGCAAGAAGGATCGCTAAAAATTTCTTCATTTTGGTTTACCTCTTTCCTAAAAAATTATACTAAAATATTAGTCCCATTTATGATATCATATTTCGGTATTGGTAGCAAATACAAATATTGTATAGAAACTATAAAAATAATTTATAATAATCCGAAACTTATAAATTTTTTTGAATATTATGTGCAATGTGACGATTAAATTTACTTGTAATTTCTTTTTCTTGTATGTATAATAATTTTATAACCTGATAAAGTGAGGACAATATATGTTTGACGGCATGGATTATGTATATGAGGTATATCTTGAAAGGAGCTTTTCCGGAGCAGCGAAAAAGCTTTTTGTTTCGCAGCCCGCTTTATCCGCTTCCGTAAAAAAGGTTGAAAAGCAGCTTGGAATTACCATTTTTGACCGAAGCACAAATCCTATCTCTCTCACACAGGCGGGAAGAGTATGCATTGATTCCATAGAAAAGATGAGAGCACTTCAGCACAATATGCTCAATCAGCTCAATGACCTTTCCGATATGAAAAGCGGAAGTGTTATTGTAAGTGCCGAAAACTTTATTTCGTCCTTTATTCTTCCCGATATTATAATTGAATTTATGAATACCTACAGCGGTATTACCGTGGAGCTTGTGGAATCCCATTCCCATGACCTTAAAAATCAGCTGCTTGAAGAAAAGGTTGATATTCTTGTTGCCCACGATTTTGATCCCGAGCTTTTCATTTCATACCCTCTCAGCGATGAAATGCTTCTTCTTGCCGTGCCTGCAGATTTTGCAATTAATGAACGTTTCACCGACAAAAAGCTTCTTGATGAGGATGTGAAAAACAAGCGTTACCTTGATAAAAGCTGTCCCACCGTGGATTTAAGCGAATTTTCAAATGAGGAATTTCTTGTTCTCAAAAAGGGTAATGATATGTACACACGGACAATGCAGCTTTGCGAGAATGCAGGCTTTGTGCCCAAAGTAAAAATATACCCCGATCAGCTTCTCACCGCTTATAATATGGCAAGAGCGGGTCTTGGTATCACCATAGTGACAGACAATCTTCTCAAAGCAGAAAGAGGAGCATCAAAATGTGTTTTTTATAAGCTTTCGGGGGATAATACCCGCAGAAAGCTTGCAATGGGTTATAAAAAGAAACGCTATCCCTCAAGAGCGATGGAGGCATTTGTGCAGTGTGCAAGGGAAGTGTACAGCGGCTACAGAGAATCCAAGCTCAGCTATTAATTATCAGGAAAGAGAGTGTTTTGTATGAAGAGGCAAAGACATTGGCTGAAGGGCGACTGCCACCTTCACACCTGCAACAGCGACGGTCAGTACAGACCTGAAGAGCTTTATGATATGCTCTTTGAAAGAGGAATGGATTTCGCATTTATTACCGACCATAATGTAAACACCCCCGGAAAAAAGGCATTCAATCACAGGGGAGTGGCAATATTCCCCGGTATGGAGATTTCGGGAAATCTCGGCCACGTGAATATATTCGGAGAAAATCTTCCCTTTGAGAGAATTTCGAGACCGGGTACTCCCGAGGAATATTATAAGCTTATCGATGAAGCAAGGGCTGCCGGTGCGCACATAAGCGTGAACCATCCCTTCGACAGAAAGCTGTCATGGAGAATAGACAGAGACACCTTTAAGATGGATTCCGTGGAGGTATGGAATTCTCCTATGCATACGGATAATGTATACTGCCTTGAGTGGTGGGCAAATAAGCTTATGCAGGGTGAATTTATTCCCGCTGTGGGCGGAAGCGACTATCACAGGGATTATGCCGTAACGCATCTTCTTTGCGTACCTGTTACATATGTTTACAGTGAATCAAACTCAATTGAGGATATACTTGCCGCAATAAAAAGAGGTAATGTAACCGTAACAAATTCACCGAAGGCTGCTGCGATTTTTATGACAGCAGGCGACAGTGTTATCGGCGACAGAGTGTCTTTCCGCGAAAATAAGAGCGTTACGGTCTCCCTTTCAAGGCTTAAGCCGGGGCAGACTCTGAGAGTTTATCATAATGAAAAGGTAATATATGAAATAAAATCAAAGCACGGTATGAAGAATATATGTGAGGAAATTTCCGTGCCCGGAAAGGGCTTTGTGAGAGCAGACGTAAGATACGCTCTTCCCGGTCCTGCCGAGGCTGTTTATGTGAAGGTTGCGGGCGAAATGTTCGGTATGCACGACAAGGGTGAAGCTGTTCCCGATCTTATCTACAGCTTCACAAACCCCATATTCTTTGATTGATCTGCATATATTAAAAACGACGGCACAAAAAATGCCGTTGTTTTTTTAAGTTTAATTATAATGATTGATTTTACAGAAAAATAATAGTATAATAGCAGAACATAAAATAAAACTAAAAGGTGATGAAAGAAATTGATTATTGCTTTGGGGCTTGTTTTCGGCATTATTGTCAGTGTTGCCGATATTTTCTTTATTCAGAAAGACAAAAAGGCGAAAACCGTTATTCATACTGCTTTTCATGATACGGTACTTATCAATCTTTTTGCTTACGGTATTATGAAGTATTTTCTTAACGTTGAAAATATATACTCTGCGTCCGCTCACGACGGAGTTTATCTGTTTAACTGGATAAGCATATGCTTTGCAGCAGGCGCGGTTTATTTCTTTGTAAAGCTTATAGCTTCAAACGCTTCCTTCCTTGAAAAGAAGGAGAACAAGTATAAAAAGAGCACAATGCTTCTCAAAATACTTTCCACCGTACTTTTTGCTCTTGGTATTGCGGCGCTTACGGGCACAATCTGGGGCAAGGACTTTTTCGGAGACCTCACTCCCGATCAGATTCTCATAAATCTCAATTCTCCCACAGAGGGCACGGATGCCAGCGTTTATATTTCGGGTATTGAGGGACCCGTGCTTTCCACAGCCTTATTTACCGCAATATTCGTTCTCTTTACCTTCTCAGACTATAAAATTGTTAAAAAGAGAAAATATGATTCTCTCACGCTTTTCCCCGTTGCTGCAAGAAGGATAATAAGTGGCGCCGTTGCTGTTATATTCCTTGTATGCGGCTGCTGGTACGGGATTGAAGAATTCCAGCTTATACAGCTTTATGAATCCTATATGCTTGCCTCTGAATTTATTGAAGAGAATTTTGCCGATCCCGATACCGTTCAGCTTACCTTCCCCGAAAAGAAGAGAAATCTTATTCATATTTATCTCGAAAGTATGGAAAATACCTTCCTTTCAAAGGAGCTCGGCGGCTTCTGCGAGGATAATCTTATTCCCCATCTTTATGAGCTTTCAAAAGAAGGCATAAGCTTCTCCCACCTTGAAGAGGGTCTTGGCGGATTTCAGGAGTCCACGGGTGCAGGCTGGTCTGTTGCTTCCATGGTAAATATGGGAACGGGGCTTCCGATGAAGGTACCGGATAAGCAGAATCAGTACGGCGGTGCGGATAACTTCCTGCCGGGAGCTACTGCAATAGGTGACATCCTTAAGGAGCAGGGCTATGAGCAGACTGTTATGTTCGGCGCAAATGCGGATTTCGGCGGTCTTACATATTATTTCCAATCCCACGGTGATTTTACTATAATCGACCATAAGGAAGTTAAGAAGAGAGGCTATGTGGCTGACGACTATAAGGTATTCTGGGGCTATGAAGATGACAAGCTCTATGAATATGCAAAGGATGAGCTTACCCGTCTTTATGAAACAGGAAAGCCCTTCCATCTTATGATGGAAACTGCGGATACACATACTCCTGAGGGCTACTTAAGTCCCAAGGCACCCACTCCGTATGATAATAAATATGCCAATGCCGTTCGTTATTCACAGGAGGAAACCGTAAAGTTTATCCGCTGGATAGAACAGCAGCCCTTCTATGAAAACACAACGATCATTCTCATAGGTGATCACCTGAGTATGGCAAAGAAATTCTTTGAGGGTCTTGACGGAATTGAGGATTACCACCGTTCCTGTTATAACCTCATTCTCAACCCATATCCCGGACTTGAGAATTTGCCTGAGGAAAGAAGATTCTCCCGTGACTGGGCAGTATTTGATATGTTCCCCACAATTCTTGCAACCATAGGTGTTGAAATAGAAGGGGACAGGCTGGGTATAGGCACAAACCTCTTCTCTGACCGTGATACGGTGTTTGAGGAATTCGGTACGGATTTCGTAAACGACGAGCTTGTAAAGCGCAGTAATTTCTATAATTTCAATATTCTTATATAACGAAAAAATATAACAAAAAAACAGACACAGGACTGACGGTAATAATCTTAGTCCTGTGTCTGTTTTTTTGTTAAATAAAATAGATAAGTGAAGCCAAAAGGATTTCTGCAATGAAGTATGTATACATATTGAAAAGCTTCAGCTTGAAATTCTTTTTATGTCTCTTGTCGAACATAAGAAATGAAATGGAAAAGTCTGACATTACAAAGTTTACCGCACCTGCTGCTGCACATATGAGAACAGCGGGAGTGATGCCTGAATTCATAGCTTCAATGCCGAGAAGTGTTGCCTTGCAAAGCATTGTCATTATAACCACACCGTAGATTATTATGGGAAGCTTCATAATTCCCTTGAGATTCATTTTTGAGCGTATCATACACACAATGAATAATGCAACAAATACGGCAACTGCGATTATTTCGGGAAGCGAAAAAAAGCCTCGTTCGGGATTGAACGCTTCAATACCTTTAAGATATGCCCTTATAAAGCAGATATGGGAGGTTAAAAAGCATACAAAGCCCAGCGCCGTCCATATTTTATGGAACCACATATGCAAAAACAAATCTCCCAGCCATGAAAAAGCAAGGGCAAGAATCATAGCCTTGTCAAACTCTGAAAATTCCCCTGTCATAACAACTGATAAGGCACCGACAGCCATATAGCCTGTGGCTCCCAGCATTTTGAGTGCCCATGATTTGTAGCAGGCACCGTCCTTTTGTGCATAAACATAAAAATATGTAATACCTATAACAAGAAGGGCAATAGCTGCCGTGATGATTTTAAGCATCATAAATTATCCCACTTTCTTTCTTCTCCTGAAGAAATATATCTGAACTGTTATAACAACAATAACTGCGGCAATGCAAAGAAGAATTCTCGGAACGGTTATTGTTGTTCCCGCGCTTCCGTCTTCAAGGGCGGAAAAATTGATTCTGATGTCATTTGCAGCCTTTGTGAGAGCCGAATAGCAGTCATTTATATCCACGGTAGCCGCAGAATTATCGCTGAGAAGACTTTCTGAAAAGCTTACGGCATCCGTATAAGCCTTTTTGTAGTCATTGAGTGCTTCATCTCTGAAATCGGGAAGAGTATGCTGTGTTACATAAATCTTATAAAGCTCATCAAGTCTTTGTCTTGCTGCTTCATTTCTTGATTTGTATTCTGAAAATATTTCTGCGTGATCGGTGATAATTACGCTGTAGCCTCTGGAAATGAGATCATCCCACCATTTTTCACTGTCCTGTCTTGCTCCGTTGATTTCGGGCACAGATGTATCGGCAATGATTCTCATTTTTTCACCGTAGGAGGAGAGGAGACTTTTGTAGTAGTTGATACCGTAGCGGTTTGCGGTACGAAGATTCACGCCCGAAAAGCCTGCATCGCCTGTTTTATTTACAAATGAAACAATATTGAATATAACGTTTCCTCTGATTGCGCCCATAAATGTAATTGAGTCGGGACAATTGCTTTTTGCCTCAATTACCTCTTTTTTTGTGCCCTCAGAAAAGATGATGCACATATCCTCTGCACCTGAAGACATAACCTCATCGGC
This sequence comes from Acutalibacteraceae bacterium, assembly GCA_045591055.1. GTDB lineage: Bacteria > Bacillota > Clostridia > Oscillospirales > Acutalibacteraceae > RUG806. The sequence continues at coordinate 12,962 of JAZNSD010000027.1, forward strand.
AACTGCAGGTGTGATTGCAGCGGCACATCTTAAAATAAGAGGGATGTCATTTTTCTTTGCCGTGTCAATGGCATCCGTGAGAGCGGGAATGAAGTACTCTGATGCTTCGGTGTTGCTTCCTCCGCAGGAGGCTCTGAGGGGTAGGGAGGAAAGAGTTTTAAGGTCAGTTTCAGCGATAGTGAGTACCGTATCGGATATGAGCATTCTTTCACTTGTATCGTCGCTGAAAAGAATAAGGCTGCCGTCTGCAGTTTCCTTTATATCAACAAGCACAAAGTCAATATCCGTTTTTGCGGCTTCTTCGATTGCCGGGAGTGAGTTTTCGGGATAAATATCCCATTCTCCCTTTGACGATACCCCGATTATGCCGCCGTCCGTGTCAAGAAAGCTTTCCATTGATGCTTTTATGCGTGCATCCTTTTCTGCCGCCGACACGCCGGATGCTGCCGTAAAGAGCATAAGAGCTGCTGTAATAAATATAAATAATCTTTTTTTCATATTATATATCACTTTCCGTTTTTTATAATTTCCTGACGCGGGTATGCCGCATTATGACGCAAGTATATCCGTGCATTTATATATTACCATAAACTACTGTAAATAGTATCATACAAAATTGACATAAACAAGTCTAATTTTTACAAGGACTTGAAAAGGGCTTTTTTGTGTTGTATTATATCATCTGCACAATAATGTAACCGTTTTATATGTTTTTAGGAGTGTGTATATGTCAGTTAAAAAGAAAGTTGTAACCTCTGCTGCAAGCGTTGCACTTGACGGTGTTCTTAAATATATTGATAAAAGACCTGAAGAGGGCTTTGCAAATATTCTTGATTTTGCCGAAAAGCTTATCGGAAATATGTTTCCCCCCGAAAACTTCAAGAAGCTTAAGGCAGGCGCACAGGATCCCGATAATATTTATACAAAGCTTGCAAGAGGCATTCTTAATGATGTGGACAGGGGAATGCTCAAGCATATGCTTCTTTCCCTCGGTATTGAAGCAGGTTATTTCGGCACAAAGGAAGTAAGAGCAAACAGAGAAAAGTATAACTGTAATATTCCTTTCCAGATCCTTATCGATCCCACAAGTGCATGTAATCTTAAGTGTAAGGGCTGCTGGGCTGCCGAATACGGTCACAGACAGAATCTTACTTATGATGAAATGAATTCCGTTGTTTCTCAGGCAAAAGAGCTTGGTACTCATTTCTATATGTTTACCGGCGGTGAGCCCCTTATAAGAAAGGATGATATCATCCGTCTTTGTGAGGAGCATGCCGACTGTGCATTTATGGCATACACAAACGGCACTCTTATTGACGATAAGTTCTGCGAGGAAGTAAAGAGAGTAGGCAACCTTGCATTCGCCTTAAGCATTGAAGGTACCGAAGAAAGCAACGATTTCAGAAGAGGCGAGGGCGCATATAAGAGAACAATGGAAGCTATGGCAATGCTCAGAAAGCATAAGTGTCTTTTCGGTATCTCTGTATGCTACACAAGACTCAATGTTGACTATGTAACAAGTGAAGAATTTGTTGACCTTATGATTGAAAGCGGTGTAAAATATGCATGGTATTTCAATTATATGCCCGTAGGCCACGGTGCAGACAAGGAGCTTATTCCCACACCTGCCCAGAGAAAATATATGTATTTCTGGCTTCGCAAGATGAGAAATTCAAAAACAGGCAAGCCTATGTTTGTTATTGATTTCCAGGATGACGGTGAATTTGTAGGCGGTTGTATTGCAGGCGGAAGAAACTATTTCCACGTAAACTCTGCAGGCGACATAGAGCCCTGTGTTTTCATTCACTATTCCGATTCAAACATCCGCACTCATACCGTGCTTGAGGCTCTTCAGAATCCGCTGTTTATGGAATACAGAAAGGGACAGCCCTTCAATGATAACCATCTTCGTCCCTGCCCTATGCTTGAAAATCCCGATAAACTGAGAGAAATTATTAAAAAGACAGGCGCAAAGTCCACTAACCTTATTATTGAAGAGGATGTTGACACACTCTGCTCTCGCTGTGACGAGTTTGCTTATGAGTGGCAGAGCGTTGCTGATGAGATATGGGCAAGCACAAAGCATCCCATTACTCACACTCAGTATTACCGTGACAACGGCAAAGCCAAAAGACAATAAGTTACTTATTTTTCTTGATTAAGAAAATAAAATATGCTATAATGACCGGGAAGAATAATAATTTCCCGGTCATTTTTACATATAGAGGTGACATTATGAGTATAAAAAAGATTATTGCTTTGTTTATGGCAGCGGCTCTTTTCGTGCTTTCTCTTTCATCCTGCGGATATGAGATCAGTATAAAGAAAAAGGGCGAGGGAGAGGATGTTAAAACCACAACTATTGTTATCGACGAAAATGCAACGGATGCTCCTGTTATACTTCCCGATGTTCCTACTGCTCCTCAGCAGAATAATAATTCATCGGGAGGCATTCAGGTGGATACATCCTATCAGGCTATGGCAATGTCTGCCGAGGACGTCATTGAATTCTATAAGAGAGCCACCACCGATGTCAAGGTGCGCGCTCCCGGCTTTGTAAGAAGTGAGCACCACGAGGTTTCTGATGTAACAGGCGGCGACGGAAGTATTCAGCTTGTTGACCGTATTCTTAATCTTGTTACCACAGAGGTGCTTAAGGATTCGGGTGATGAGGAGGCTGAAATCACAATTATGCCCCACGATGATATTGCTGTAAGAGAAACCTTCCCCCTCTTCGGCAAGGACGTGGGAAGTGAGCTTACGGATATGTCGATCGTAAAATCCGCAACCTGCTATTCCGACGGTGACACCTACAAGATAGTTATTATTTTTGACGATGTTCTCAACCCTGATCCCGATACAAGTCCCTTTGCCGATATTATGAATCCCGTTGACAGAGATGCCCTGTCAGGCCCTATAGAGGAATATCTTGTTGTGCTCGATATGAATTCCTATCAGTTTGACCTTAATTACACCAACTGTGAAATTACCTGCATTGTTGACAAGGAAACCTCAAGAATGATAAGCCTCAAGCACAAAATGATTATGGATGTTGACATCGTTATGAATCTGGACCTTATTCTTTTCCAGACCAATAACGTAAAAGCAAGCGGCACAATAGTAAACTTTATGGAATACCATTCCTTCCAATGGTAAAAAGAGAATAAAATGATAAAACTCCCCGCAGGAGGTTTGATTTTCAGATATCCTGCGGGGGTGTTTATTATTCTGTTCCGGTAAGCTGCTTTACGGTGTATTCTGCAATCCTGAGTCCTGCGGCTGAAGGGATGAAGCTTATACTTGATGGAGGAAGGCGTTTTTCGTTTTCGCCTTCAGGGATGAACTGCGGCTTGCGTGGCAGCTCGGGGGAATAAAGAACAGTCACCTTTTTCAGACCTGCATCCTTATATTTTTTTCTCATCACACGGCAAAGGGGGCAGTATTCGGTTTTGTATATATCCGTTATAGTAAAAAACTCAGCCGACAGCTTAGCTCCCGTGCCCATGGATGCAATAAGAGGAATATTCATGTCCTCACACTTTAATGCAATGGCGGTTTTGGCTGCCGTGTCATCAATGGCATCAACGGCAAAATCATATTTTTCTCCGAAAAACAGATCAATATTTTCAGGTTTAACAAAATCTGTGATGATATGAGCTGTGCAATCGGGATTGATATCCTTTATTCTTTCAAGGGAAACCTCGGTTTTGTATCTTCCCGCGGTAGAATGCAGAGCATAAAGCTGACGGTTTATATTTGAAAGAGAAACCGTGTCCCCGTCAACAAGGGTAAGCGCTCCCACTCCTGCACGGGAGAGAGCCTCCGCAACAAAGGAGCCCACGCCGCCGAGCCCGAAAATTATAACGTGGCTGTTATTAAGCCTTTCTACTGCCGTTTCGCCTAAAAGCATAGCTGTTCTTGAATATTCTTCCTTCATAGTTTCACCGCAAATCAATAAGTTTTCTTTATTATATCATTCAAAAACAAAACTAACAAGTCCCCCCCGGAGCTTTTCAAAGCTATTGCAATAATAAAAAAACTGTGCTAAAATTAATTTTAATAATCAGAAAAACAGGTGAAAATATGCTGGATGAAGCACAATTCAAAACAGTTTTCGGAAATAAGCTTAATGCTCTCAGGAAAGAACGCGGTATGACCCAGAGTGAGCTTGCTTATCAGCTGAACTACAGCGACAAAGCAGTTTCAAAATGGGAGAGGGGAGAGAGCCTTCCCGATGTGTATACTATTTATAAGATTGCCGGTCTTTTCGGTGTTGCAATAAACGATATTCTTTCGGAAAATGAAGAAATAGATATTAAAGCAGCAAAGCCTAAAGGTGAGCTTAAGCCCTCAAGATATTTTGTTCCCGTTATCGTTACGGTAAGCATCTTCTTTATTGCTTCCGTTGTATTCCTTGTGTTCAAGAATATCCCTGCAGTCAGTGCATATTCATACTATCCGTTTTTATATGCTCTTCCCGTGGCAGCAATTATTATGACAGTGTTTTCTTCATTGTGGTGGCGGATCGCATTCAGATGTGTCTTTGTTTCTCTTATCATCTGGTCATCTGCACTTGCACTCTATTTTACCCTGGGCATAGAAAACCTCGTGTTTATATTCATTCCCTGTGCGATACTTCAGGTTGCCTGCATACTCGCATACCTGTTTGCCTGGTTTGTGATCAAGAAAAAATAATTTATTTATCAGAAATATAATAATACTCTTAAAAGCTCTCTTGAATAAAGCAAGCACAAAGCTGCAGCCAAAGCAGCCTTGTGCTTATTCTTTTCCTCGTGATGATCTTCACGTAAATATACTTTATGCAGAGGACTGACTCTTTTTTTGCAGAGGCAAATGCTTTTTTCTCTGTTATATTGCTGTGTATATGCAGGTAAAGTGAAGGATAGTGCCGCAGAGAACAAAGATGTGGAATATGCTGTGGAAATATTTCTTTTTCTTACCCACCGCATAGAATATCACGCCTATTGTGTATATAATTCCTCCCGAAAGCACAAGGGCGATAAGCGTGGAGCCGTTTGTACAGTTTTTATAGACGGGATATATCAGCACGATACTTATCCAGCCCACAACCATATAAAGTATCATCTGCACCTTTTTATATTTTTCGTGATCGATTATTGTCAGCACCGTGCCGACAGTGCTGAGTATAAGGCTGATGCAGCTCATGGTTACGGCAAGCACTTTATTATAAGGATATACACATAAAACAGTGAGAGCAATGCTCGTTCCTGTAATAAGAATAAAAATAGTTGAGTGGTCAAGCAGCCTCAGTACCTTTTTTGCATCGGATCTTTTCATGGAGTGATAAAGAGTTGAGCAGGTGTAAAGCACCATTACAGATACGGAAAATACTATTGCACCGATTTTTGTGTTTACGGAATCTGCTTTTATAAGGCACAGAATACAGGAAATAATTCCTAAGATGATTCCCATTCCGTGAGAGACCGAATTAAAGATTTCTTCGCCTTTTGTGTAATGGGGTAATGTGATTTTTGCAAGCTGCATATTAAGGACCTCCTTAAAAGGATTATACTTTTATAATACGCAGGCTGCACAAAAAAGTCACCCTACTGCAGAATCAGAAGGTCTACAGCCGTAAAAAACGGCTCTACTCACAGTAGAATCCTTGAAAAATAAGGGAAAATCAACTTTATTTTGCATATATTACAAGTCTTACTTGCTTTTTAATGATAAAAATAGTAAAATTGTTATGAATTTTTATATAAAGGGGAATATTATGAAATCCATTATATTAAAAAGTACATTGGCAAGAGAAGTTAAGTTTTTCGGAAAGTATGATGCTGCTGTTCCGAAGGAGCTTCTTCGTATAAAAGCACAGGCACCCGATCTTACGGATGTGATGTATCCTCTTCCTTCAAGAAAAAAGGATTATACCTGTTATGCCCTTTATGGGGATGTTATGTGGATGGGTGCTCCCAACGGACTTACAAGATATGACAAAAATGCAGAAAATGAAACCGACACGGTGCTGTTCTTCTCAGCTTCAAGAAGTCTGCCCGATAATGAAGTAAAGGCTGTTTTTGTTGAAGAGGGCGAAAAGGAAAGCGTGTGGGTGATTACCGCTCAGGGGGTCACAAATATTGTGATTCACGAGATCCCCGCAGAGGAAAAGGCTCTGAGGCTCACTGAAGAAACAGAAAAATATGTTTCCCGCAGAGGAATGTGTACTCAGCGAAATCTTACCGTGCCCGGAGAGCTTTCTTCCGTTGTGCCCTACGGTCATTCCGATAACTCCGGAAGTTTTACCTGTGCATATGCCGTGGGTGAATTGTGCCGTTATGATGTTATGAAGAAAAAGTACGGCGAAAACGATGAAAGAACAATAAAAGCAAAAGCATCTGCAATAAGAGCCACAGAGGCATGTATGCTTCTTATGTATATTCCTTGCCGCGGCGACGGCTTTGTTGCAAGAACCTATCTTGTTCCCACCGAGCCCGTGCCCGATGACGGACTTTTCTACAGAATAACAGGAGATAAGGCAGTTTGTGTTCCTACTACTGACAGTAAGAAAAAGGGAATTGCAGGAAAAGAAATTTATGCAGGTGCAGAAATCCCCAAGAGACTTTCTCACCTTTATGAGGATCTCGGCTACACAAAGGACGGTCTTGTTTATAAGGGAGACACAAGCTCCGACGAAATCACACATCAGTATCTTCTTATATATTTCTTCCACAAGATCATGGGAGAGGAGGATAAGGAGCTTGACGAGATAGTATGCAAAGCCGCAAAAAATACAATGAAGCATATTATTGACCACGGCTTCGAATTCCACGAAACCTCCACAGGCAAGCCTACTACATGGGCAAAATGGAGTAAGTCTTATTTCTCTCAGCTTCTCGGCTGGTCCGACGGCTGTCTCAATGCCGCAGAAGTGCTTATGTATCTTAAGGTGACAATGTATGTCACCGGCGAAAAGGGACTCTGGGAGGAAACCTACAATAGACTTGTAAATGAAGACGGATATGCACGCCTTACCTCGCTTCACAAGGAAAGATTCCATATTTCCGCACTTCTTGAGGGCGGAGAAGATGTTGAAGGTCTTATGTACGGTGATAATATGCTTGCAACCTGTTCCTATTGGCTTCTTATCACTCTTGAAGAAAACGAAGAGCTCAGAGAGCTTTATAAGCACGGCTACAGAGGCTGGAACGGCACCTTCAGAAGAGAGCATAATCCTGCATATGATATTCCCTATATGCTTTCGTGTCCCGAGGATGAAATTGACACAGAAGCACTCGCTGATTGGTTCAGACGTGTGGATGTCACAAGACTTGTAACCTCCGTCGGTGTTTCATCCCGTTATGACGTTCCCTGCCGCACAAGACTCGGAGGAGAAAAGGAAACCTCATGGAGAATTGCTCCCGACGAATTCCCCATTTCAAAATATGACCGCAACCCCTATGCCTACAGAGACCACGAGGGCGGACGCGACCGATATCAGGTTGAAAGTGCCTACATCTACACTTTCGCCTACTGGCTCGGCAGACATTTCGGACTTATTGAGGAGGAATAAAAAATGGCTGATTTATCAAGAATACATCTTATAGGAAATGCCCACCTTGACCCTATATGGCTGTGGCGCTGGCAGGAGGGCTGCGGCGAAGTGCTCCAGACCTTCAGAAGTGCTCTTGACAGACTTAATGAATATGATGATTTTGTGTTTACCTGCTCATCTGCAGCATATTATAAGTGGGTTGAAGAAATCGATCCCGATATGTTCGCTGAAATTACCGAGCGTGTAAAGCAGGGCAGATGGGTGCCCGTAAACGGCTGGTGGGTACAGCCTGACTGTAATATGCCCTCAGGCGAATCCTTTGCACGTCAGGCGCTTTATTCTCAGCTTTACTATTATGAAAAATTCGGAAAAATCTGTACCACCGGCTATAATGTTGACTCCTTCGGTCACAATGCAATGCTTCCTCAGCTGCTTTTTAAGGGAGGTATGACGAGCTATGTATTCCAGCGTCCCACTCCCAACGAAAACCCGAATATCCCCGTAACCTTCCTCTGGGAGAGTATGGACGGCTCAAAGGTGCTTACTTACCGTCTTCCTCACGGCTATGCCGATAACGGCACGAAGGCAATTGATGAGGGCCTTCAATGTGCAGAGGATTTTATCAATGAAACAGGCCATGGCATGATGCTCTTTTACGGTGTCGGAAACCACGGCGGCGGTCCCACAAGAGCAGATATAGAATATCTTAAGAATAATATGGTGCGTGAGGGCTGGCACAGACTTAAGTTCTCATCTCCCGACGAATATTTCAAGTCTCTCACTCTTCAGTTCCCCGATCTTCCCGTATGGAAGGATGAGCTTCAGCATCACGCAAGCGGCTGCTACAGTGCAACAAGCCTTGTGAAGAAGCTCAACCGCGAGGCTGAAAATTCTCTTTTTGCATCCGAGGCATTTGCAACCGTTGCAAATAAAGCCTACAAAATGGATGCCAAAACAGAGGAATTCAAGACCATATGGCGTGAGGTATGCTTCAATCAGTTCCACGATATACTCTGCGGCTGCTCAATTATGGAGGCATACGACGATGTAAGGGACTCTATAGGACACGCAAAGAATGTTTCGGCAAAGATTTATAATGAAGCCGTGCTTCGTATTGCAAGAAAGGTTGACACCTGGGTTGATGGTGTTTCAGATCCCGTATGTACTGAGGTAAGAAATCAGTCCTGCGGAAAATATCCCCGTCCCGTAATTGTTTTCAATCCCCATTCCTTTGATATTGAAATTCCTGTCCGTGCATATAATGCTTCAAGCAAGGTAACAGACAGCGTTGGCAACAACGTTCCCTTCCAGAATGTGCGCTCCTCCCGTTCAAACGACTCTCATATGGATACCTGCTTTATTGCAAAGGTTCCCGCTCTCGGCTACAGCACCTATTGGCTTACCTGGTGGAGAGAAGAGGATGAAGTGAATTCCGTTTCCTCTGATGTTACTGCCGAGGGACTTACCGTTGAAAACAAATATATCAAAGCTACATTCTCAGAAAAAACTGGCACAATAATAAGCCTTGTCAATAAAGAATCCGGCTTCGATTACGCGAGTGAGGAAAAGGCAGTTGCCGTTCCCACAATTATAGACGATCACGAAACCGATACCTGGGCACACAATGTGTTCACCTTCCATAATATAAAGGGAATTATGGAGCTTGAAAGCATAGAGCTTGTTGAAAAGGGCCCCGCCCGTGCTGTTGTAAGAGTTAAGCATAAATTCGGAGAATCACATCTTTCTCAGGACTTCATCTTAGGTGCCGCAAGCCGGGTGCTCAGAGTAAAATGTAAGGCTATGTGGCAGGAAAAGTTCACTCTTCTTAAGATGAGCTTCCCTGTAGACGGCAGCAATGCAGAAAACACCTATGAAATTCCCGCAGGCTTCATTAAGAGACCTGTAAACGGTGAAGAAGAGCCCACACTCCGCTGGGGTGCAATATCCTTCGATAACGGTGCAAGAAGAACTCTTGCCGTGCTTAACGACAGTAAGTATTCCTACGACTGCCCCGGTAATGATCTCAGAATCACACTTCTCAGAAATGTAATTTTTGCAGATCACTATTCACATCGTCCCGCTGCGGATTTCAACTTTACCGATGAAGGCAAGCAGACCTTTGAATACGGTATCTTCCTTTGTGACGGCGCTCCCGAAGAAAATGGCATCACAAAAGAAGCAGCCCTCTTCAATGTCCGCCCCGTGCTTGTTCCCGAAAGCTATCATAAGGGCACAGAGCCTCAGACAAAGAGATTTATCTATTGCAATAAGGACAATGTGATAATGACAGCATTCAAGCTCTGCGAGGACGGCTCAGGCGATGTCATTATGCGTTTCTATGAAACCTCAGGCAAGGAAACAAGAGCTAATATCGTATGCGATATGCTCGACTGCGGCTTCAGAGCTGACTTCGGTGCAAACGAAATAAAAACCTTCAGAATCAATGCCGACGGCAAGGTATCCGAAGGCAACTTCCTTGAAGGAATAGTCTGATTATCAAAAGAATATATAACAGAAAGTGCAGAAGTGTAAAATCTTCTGCACTTTTTTGCTGAATAATCTGCTTGCTAAAACAAATCCGAATGACTTCCGGTCCGGTAAAGAATCAGCACAAGAATATCGTTGATTAATTCATATATCAACAGCCAGTCAGGTTCAATGTGACATTCATAGCATCCTTTGTAGTTACCGGTTAATGTATGATTTCTGTATTTTGCTTCGAGCTGTTCACCGTTTGCCAATTTCTCAATAACATTGAATAATTTTTCAGTGTCTTTGCCTTGTTTTTTTGCAAGCTTTACGTCTTTTTTGAATTGGGTTGTAAATTTTACTTCGTATTTCATTCATCTAAAGCCGCCTTTAAGTCATCCATGTTTGAGTATCCCGGGATTTTTTTATCATATGCAATGCTGCGCCCTTCTTTTATTGCTGTTGCAGTAATTTTATTCGGAGTGTCAATTTTCAGTTCAAAAGGAAGTCCGCCGGTGCGGATAGTCTGACGTAAAAAAATATTGACGGCTGTGGACATATTAAGTCCCAATTCTTCAAAAATCTGTTCTGCCATAAGCTTAATATTTTTATCTGTTCTGATATTGATATTTGCCGATTCCATTATATTCACCTCATAATATATTATATGTATATTGTAATATATTGTGCGCACAATGTCAATAAATATGAATGTGACTAATATTAAAAAAGCCTTATTCCGTAAATGACAGAATAAGACTTTTTTGATTATCTTATACCAGCTCTGCGATATCGAGGATGAGCTTTTCTGTTTTCTCCCAGCCGATACAGGGGTCTGTAATTGAGCATCCGGGAATTTCGTCGGGGCCTATCTTCTGTGCGCCGTCGATAAGATAGCTTTCGATTATAAAGCCCTTTACCATTCTTCCGATTTCTTCATTGTGTCTCATTGAATGAAGCACTTCTTTTGCGATTCTCGGCTGCTCAAGATATTTTTTGCCTGAGTTTGAGTGATTTGTATCAACTATGCAGGCAGGATTGTCAAGACCCGATTTATTGTAAAGCTCCGAAAGGTGAGCAAGATCCTCATAGTGATAGTTGGGAATTGCTTCACCGTGCTTGTTTACATAGCCTCTTAAAATAGCGTGGGCGAGGGGATTTCCTGAGGTTTCTACGTCCCAGCCTCTGTAAATAAATTCGTGGGAATGGTGAGCTGCTGTAATTGCATTCATCATAACAGAAAGGTCTCCCGATGTGGGGTTTTTCATACCTACAGGTACGGTGATTCCGCTTGAAACAAGGCGGTGCTCCTGGTTTTCAACGCTTCTTGCCCCTACTGCCACATAGCTCATAAGGTCGGAAAGATAGCGGTAGTTTGCGGGATAGAGCATTTCATCTGCAGTTGAAAGACCCAGCTCTGTCAGCACTCTTGTGTGAAGCTGACGTATTGCAAGTATGCCCTTGAAGGGGTCGGGCTTTTCGTTGGGATCAGGCTGATGAAGCATACCCTTGTAGCCGTCACCTGTTGTGCGGGGCTTGTTGGTATAAACACGGGGGATGATGATAATTTTATCCTTAACCTCATCCTGCACCTTTCTGAGTCTTGAGCAGTATTCAAATACCGTATCCTCTCTGTCTGCAGAGCAGGGTCCTATAATCAGTAATTTTTTATCGCTTTTTCCTGAAATAACATCAGCGATATTTTTATCTGTTTCATCTTTTACAGCAGCTGCCTTCTCCGACACGGGATAAAGATTCTTTGCCTCCATGGGGATAGGCAGTTTTTTCTTAAAATCCATTGACATAATATAAACCTCGATAAATTATCAGTTATTGCTCCAGTTTCCGTTTTCAAATATTTTTGTGGCTTTACCGTTTTTGTATCCGGTAATTTCCAGGTCATCCGCACCTATCATAAAATCAACATGGATCATACTGTCGTTAATTCCGAGAGCTCTGCATTCTTCGTTTGATTTGTCAAGATGACCTTCAATGCAATCGTTGAAGCCTGCTCCCAAAGCCAGATGGCAGCTTGCGTTTTCATCAAAAAGTGTTTCATAGAATAGAATTCCGCTTTCGTTGATGGGGCTTGTTTTCGGAATGAGAGCGAGCTCACCCAGCATACAGGCTGTTTCATCCATTGTTATCATTTTTGTGAGAAGGGATTCTCCCTTTTCGGCTTCCCATTCCACTGCCTTGCCGTCACGGAAGGTTATGGTGAAATTGTCGATGATCTGTCCCTCATATGAAAGAGGCTTGGTTGATACCACCTTTCCCTCAGCTTTTCCTGCCATGGGGGAGGTGAATACCTCCTCTGTGGGGAGATTGGGATTGAAAACAACGCCCTGCTTTGTCATTTCGCAGCCGCCGCACCATATCCCTTCCGGAATGAGCCATGCCTTGAAATCCGTGCCGTTTGAGCTTTTATAATGAAGATAGTCAAATTTCTGTGCATTAAGCCAGTCGCATTTTTCACGAAGATTCTCATTGTGCTTCTGCCATATTTTTTCAGGATCGTTGTCTTCTGTAATATGAACTGTTTTGAGAATTTCGTCCCACAGCTTATTATATGACTGTGACTTTGAAAGCTCAGGGAAGACCTTCTTTGCCCACTGATAAGAGGGAACTGCCGCAATTGTCCACTGATGGCGGTTTTCTATGGCATCGCGGTAGGGCTTTATGATAGGGTAGCGTGCAATACGGGATTTCTGCATTTTTTCCTGATTAACGCCCTTGAGACCGTCGGGATCCTCACTTAAAATATAGATACGGCAGGGAAGCTCCTCAGTCATAAGTTTCAGCTTTTCTTCCTCCCACTTCTCAACCTTAGAAAGACTTTTCAGAGTTCTGTGTCGGAAATTAAGCTTTGTTATGGGCTGATGCTCCCATTCGATGTCAATTTTTGATGCGCCTGCTTTATAGCATTCATCAACCAGTATAGTAATAAACTCATGCTGCTCAACACTTGCATAAAGCTTTACAGGCTGACCCTTCTGTATGTTTGCACCTGTTCTTGCAATAAGACGGGCATATTTTCGCATAACAGTTTTTTTCATATAATCACATCCGATTTATAATTATAAAAAGAATTTTACCACTTTTATTTATGTTTTTCAATAAAGAGCCGATATAAAAATTACAAAAATCAATACAAAAATTACAAGCAGGAAATTAATGTTTTTGATGTGTTATGATATTTAAGAATAATTATAAGGAGGTATGCTATGAATTTTAGTATTATCTATAATCCCATTGCAACAAAATTTTCACAGGCAGCGCTTGACCATCTTATTTTTAAATTTGTTGAGCGCGGATTAAAGCTTAACACAGTAGCTAAAAGCGAATACTCCGGACATGTAATGAAGCTTATCAAGGAGCTTGATCCCGTTTCGGATTATCTTATAACTTTCGGCGGTGACGGAACTGTCAACGAAGCATTCCGTGCCTTTAATGAAATAGAACAGCACAGCATCTACGGTCATATTTCTGTCGGTACCACAAACGATATGGCAAATAATTTCAACCTTTTCAGAAAGGATCCCATAAAGAGTATTGACAAGCTTGCTGCAAAGGGCAAGGAAATGTTTATGGACTCTTTACTTGTAAACGGAGAGCCTGTATGCTATGTTTCATCCTTCGGTTATATTTCGGCAGTGCCTTACCTTGTGAATCCCAAGCTTAAAAAGAAGCTGGGTCATGCATCCTATGTTGTAGCGGCTCTTCCTCCGCTTTTGAGAGGTCCTCAGAGAATCAAGGCTACATATACTGCAAACGGAAAAACAAAGGATACGGATATAATTCTTGCTCTTATCACAACCTCAAAGGGAATGGGCGGCATCACACTTTATAATGATGTTGATCTTAATGACGGAAAATTTGAGGTTTGTCTGATTCACGATTTTACCCCCGCACTTGTGGCAAAGGTATTCGGTGAATATTTAAGAGACAGCATTGATCTCAGCAAATATCTTGATTATGCCGATGTTTTTTCAACAGATGAGCTTCATATCAGATTTAACGGTGTTCTGCCCTATGATGATGTGGACAACGACGGCAACAAGGCTGATTTCAGCCTTACTCTCCACGAGAATGAGCTTCATTACAAGATAGGTAAAAAGATAAAAATTCTTATGCCCGAATATTGATTTTCTGCTCTCAGATCTTTTTAGGTCTGAGAGCTTATTTTTTTTGTTGTCTGTAATATCAGAAAGTAAAATTCGGATTACAAAGCTTTCATTGCTGCATGTATACTGAAGCTACAGGAAAAAGGCATTTCGGAAACGCAACAGCTTTTGATTGAATGTTGACAATATGACTCGTGTATTTTATAATATTTTTATATATATTGTTATATGATATACATTATATATTTGTTTTTTTGCAAATGCTTACAGAGTCTTTGTTTTATGAAAAAAATACAGGAAAGAGGAGATAATAATGTCTGACCAATATGTTATCAGCGCTGCCAATCTGAGCTATATTGAAAGGAATCTCAAAGCCATCAACGGCTCGATAAATTCACTTGAGCATGATGTGGATCAGGTTAACGAGAATGTAAGGGTTGTCTACAGGGAGCTTGCATCGCTTGCAACTGAGTTTCATACCTTTGTTGATAATCAGAACAGGGTAAATATAAAGTCCGAATCACAGCGGGAGCTTATCCGTATACGTCAGGAAATGGAAAAGCGCTTCGGCAAATATGAGGATGTAAGAAACCATACAACAGGGATCCTTCAGGCGAATGATCTCGGTATCGTTAAGAAAGAAACCATTTCAAATGTAACAGAAGAGCTTATGCTTGCCACTCCCGGCTACTGGCTTGCCCCCTGCCTTGTTGCTCTTGCTGCCTGGATTAACGATATGCCTGAGCTTGCTGAAAGAGCACTGCGGGAGGGTATAAAGAGAAATGATGAAAAAACCTCACTGTTCTTTGCTCTTGTCTGCAGACGTGCCGACCGTAAGCAGGCATCCCTTAAATGGACACAGCGCTATCTTGCAAATCAGGATGAGGAGCAGCTCGACAGAAAAACCGTTATAATTCTTGATGCCTTTGCAAGCGGTCTTTTGGGTGCCGACACAGAGGGTGTTATATCAAAGCAGATGACAGTATGGCTTGAAAAGCTTGCAGATAAGCCGGGCTTTATTGAGCAGCAGGTTGACCAGTGGTCGGATGCCATCAATCTCAGAAGACAGCCGCTTCCTGCCAATGAATATACCTATCTTCGCAAATACTCCAAAACCTGGCCCGTGCTTTCCGATATTATGGAGGGTGCATATCTTCACGCTGAAATGCTAAGCTATTTTATTGATATATTTGAACAGCAGGATTCAACCGATACCCTTAAGGAGCAGCTCGATGAGATACTCACAAGTCTTGTAACAGATTTTGATGATGAAGAGCTTCCCTTGAGAAAAGAGGAAAAATACCACCAGTTTGTTGTTGATTTTAACGGCGACGATGAGAGAGCAAAAAAGAATATGCAGCTTGAGGAGAGCGCATTTGAGGTACATAAGGATTTTACTCAGCTTCTCACTGATGCCGCAATGAAGCCCGAAAGCTCTCATGCAAGCGTTTCAACGCAGAAGTTTGCCATAGCTCTTTCAAAAGACTGGATATCTACTGCTTATGACGATATTGTTGCCAGAAACCGTATGAAGATACCCAATGAAATATCAATAAACGTGGATACCTTCAATGATATCACCCGCGACGGCAGAAACGAGCAGGAGCTTTTAGGACGGTTCCATGCTCAGATGAACCGTGAAAAGGAGGATGCTCTTTCAAAGTGTACTCTTACTGCATTTGAAAACTTCAGTCTCATCGGCGGTATTATAATTGCGGTAATAGGTCTCGGAGCCTGCATCTTCAACCAGTTGGTTATCGGTCTTATTGCAATTGTTGCAGGCATCGGCCTTGTTATAAGCTACTTCTCAAAGAAAAAGAAGATCGATGCCGGGCGTCAGAATATTGAAGATCAGTATGAACAGAAAATAAAGAACGGTTCTCAGATAATTCTTGCCACACTTGCCGAGATCGTTGATTTTCGCGCTGAATTCAGTGAAAAGGATGCACAGTCAGGCTCGGTAAAGGATTTCCTTGAGCAGATTTCTCCTGAGCAGTACGTAAGAAAGCTCGCAGACAGTAACCGACGTATAAATGTGAACAGATAAGGGGATAAGAGAATGAATAAATCAGTTTATTGTATCATCTGCGGAACTGAAAATACCTCCGACAGCAGATTCTGTATAAAATGCGGCACTAAGCTTGAAATAAGCCTTGATGAGCCTGCCAAAGAAGAAAAACAGGATATTCCTGTGATAATCGCTTCAGATGAAACCATCGTAAGCACAGCCGAACATAAGAAAGAGACTTCCTCTACGGATAATCTTTTTGCCGATCCTGCTCCTGCCTTTCCTTCTTCGGATGACAGTACCGCAGCAGAAGACGAAATTCCCGCCTTTCCGGATATTGAAGCTCCCCGGACTTCAGACGTATCAGCTCCCGCCTTTGCTGAAGCTGAAGATGGTGTGGTTTCAAGCGTGATCAATAAGATTTCTCAGCTAACAGCTACTGCCGACAGTACCGATAAAACCATAGACGGCAGTAACGCGCAGCCCTTCTCAGCTGCTTTTGAAGCTGTCAGTGAAGAAAAAGAGGCAGCGCCTGTTATAACAGAGAATCCGAAGAAAGAAAAGAATGTTTATGATGAGGATGATTTTGCCTTTGCTTCAGGTCTTCCCGGATGGAGTCTTGAGCCGCCCCAGGTGATGGTAAGGAGGCGCAAGGGTTTATGATAAACCGCAATATTGCACCTGTTTCCACATATTCAGGCTGGGCAGAGCTTCTTGATATGCTGAAGAATAAAACAGACGACCCCGCAGTACTTGATGCCATGAAAAAAAGCACCATAGACTGGCAGTCGGGGGTTGCCGAAAGATTTACTAAAAAGCTTACCGATGTTATAAACTTCAGACTGAATTCTGCAACCGACAGATTTCAGACGGAAATGAGCAGGGCATACGGACAGGAGAGAGTGATCGTAGGTGCTCTCTCTTCTCTGAAAAAAGAGCTGAGCTTTCTGTATGATGCCATATATCTTCCCTGTATTCCCGAAAAAGACAGAAATGCCTATGCCGCTCTTGTGCTTGAGCAGGCAGATAATATTCAGAATTCTCTTGAGGATTCCGCAAAAAAAGACCGTACGGGCAAGCTGTTAAGTCTTGTTCGTAATAACAAAGTAAATTCATTCCCGAAAGGATAATATATTATGAGTGATACTGCAAAAAGCAAGGAATTACTGAAAAGATATTCGGTTGCAAGAATTCCCTTTATTTCAATAAACACAATTGAAAGAGCCAACACCCTTGATATACTCAAGGAAATTGCGGAGGAGCTTTCTCTTACTTTTTATGTTCATACTCTTTCAAAGGGACTTTATGATATTTCCACCGGAAAGGTTATAGATGACAGCAAGTCGGTCTACGGTGCAATTGACTATATGAGTGAGCAGATGTCACGCAAGCAGTATATGACCCTTGTGCTTACCGAGGTTCCCGATATAAGCTCCGATAATGCCGATGCAAGACAGATATATGATCTTGTGACTCTGGCAGATGAAACGGGCGGTATGGTTATTGCACTTACAAATAATCCCGTCTGGAATCAGCTTCAGCGCCTGGGCTTTACAACAAAAATTGATCCTCCCGGTGAAGAAGAGATGTATGCAATAATCAAGGATTACATTGATGATTACGGAAGTGAAATCCGTATTGAGTGGGATAATTCCGATATCCGTGAGGCAGCTTCCGCTCTCAGCGGAGTTACACGTATTGAGGCTCAGAATGTTATGGCAGTGCTTATTGCAAAAAGAAGCATAACCAAAGAAGACCTTGATGAGGTGCGTTTTGCGAAGGACAGACTATTCTCAGACATATCGGGACTTGAAAAAATTGATGTTGACAACAGCGTAAAGGATGTGGGCGGTCTTGCAGGCCTCAGAAAATGGCTTGACGAGAAAAAAGAGCTGCTTTCTCCCGAAAAGCGAGATATCCTGAAAGCAAAGGGGCTTCAGCCCCCCAGAGGCATACTTCTTGTGGGTGTTCCCGGTTGCGGAAAATCATTGTCGGCAAAATCTATAGCCGCCAACTGGAAGCTTCCTTTGTACCGTCTTGATTTTGCTACTGTGCAGGGCAGCTTTGTGGGACAGAGTGAGCAGCAGCTTAAGGATGCTCTTACAACTGCGGAGAATGTTTCTCCCTGTATTCTCTGGATAGACGAAATTGAAAAAGGTCTTTCAGGCGTAGGTACATCCAATGACGGCGGTGTTTCCACAAGAATGGTCGGTCAGTTCCTGTTCTGGCTTCAGGAATGCAAAAAACAGGTGTTTGTTGTGGCAACGGCAAACGATGTTTCAATGCTTCCTTCAGAGCTTCTGAGAAGAGGACGCTTTGATGAGCTCTTCTTTATCGACCTTCCCACAGCCGAAGAAAGACGTGAAATTCTCACTCTTTATATGAAAAAATACCTCAAGCTCAACTTTATGGGTGTGGTTGCAGACAGAATAGTAGAGCTTACCGACGGCTTTACGGGTGCCGATCTTGAATCCACCGTAAGAGACCTTGCCTACCGTTCAATTGCAAATCCCGGCTTTGTTCTCAATGAAGAAAATATGCTTACCGCATTCAATAATGTTGTTCCCCTTTCTCAGACAAGCCCCGAAAAGATAGAAGCTATACGCGACTGGGGTAAGGAAAGAGCCGTCCCTGCCTCCGGCAAGCCCATAGGCGGCGAAGAGCTCCAGAAAAAGGCAACAGGAACAAAAATAAGAAAAGTATTGGTATAAGCAAAAAAATCCCCATTTCTCTCCACCCCTTAGTATCCATTATCTATTCTTTATTCTTTAACATTCCTTCCAGGAGGTTATCATTATGCCAAGACCAATGTTGCATCAGCCCAAAACGGAAACAAAATCCGGGACAGACAGTATTCTCAGCGCCACAGCCGGAAGAGAAGTGAAGCAGGTGAATACCGTTCAGAATCAGATGGTTCTCGACAGGCTTCTCAGAAAGCCCCGTTCAAAGGAATATATGAAAATAATGACCCGTCTTGATGCGGGCGGACATACCCATAATCAGGCGAAGGTACAGGAAATTATCGATGCCATAAGAGAGGAATTTCCCGAGGTTGAAATAAACGGAGTTTTTCTCGGTATTGTTTCCGAGTGCTTTCTCGGGCTTCCTTATGAAGTGCATACCCTTGATATCACAGGCGGTATAATAGAGCACTATAAAAGAGGGGAAGCTCTTCCCGGTCAGCTTGAAAAGGCAAGAAACGCTGCGATGAGAGGCGGCTATTCCTTTATAGAGGTATATGTCGATTGCTGCCGCTGTATAAGCTCAGACGGAAGTGTTTCCGTTGTAAAAGGCTGAATAATAAAACAAGAACTGCCGGCGAGTTTGCTGACAGTTCTTTTTTTGATCATTTTATCTTATACATTAAAGGCTTCTGAGATAATCAATGCTCATTTTTACTGCGGAAAGCTCAGTGTTTCCCTTATCGGGCTGGTCCTGTTCAACGATAAACCAGCCTGCACCCGATTCTTCACCTGCTTTAATGATTGCGGGAATGTCCTGAACGCCGTGTCCTACGGGTTTGAAGCTGAAATCGTCCTCAGAAGCGGTCTGTGTATCATCCTCGATTCCGATAAGCTCATATAATTTCTTAGGCTTATCCTTGCCCTTCATAACAAAGTCCTTGAGATGAATAACGGGTGTTCTGCCCTTATACTTTAATATGTAGGATGCAGGCTCTTCACCGCCTACATTTACCCAGCAGGTGTCAAGCTCTGTCTGAAGACAGTCGGCAGGCACTGTGGAATACATAACATCAAGACCGTAAACACCGTCTATTTTAACAAACTCAAAATCGTGGTTGTGATAAAGAAGAGTAAGACCGGCTTCGGATGCCTTCTTTCCGAGTGCTTCAATCTTTCTGAGGGTTTCGGGATAGTCGGGTGTGCCGGGACGGTACTGCTCATCAACATATGGAATAGCGATGTATTTACATCCGATTTCCTTATAGGTTGCGATAACCTTATCCATATCCTCGAGCATTTCAGCAAGAGGCACGTGTGCAGATACTGCTGTGAGTGAATATTTTGTGAGAATTGCTTTGATTTCCTCTGCAGACTTATCGAAAAGTCCTGCAAATTCAACGCCCTCATAGCCCATTTCGGCAACCTTTTTTATTGTGCCCTCAAAATCCTTTTCCATTTCATTTCTTACTGAATATAACTGAAGTCCTATAGGTAACATATTATATTTCTCCTTTGAGCTTTGATATAATTATTTTAGCACAGGAAAAAAGAATATACAACTGTTATTTCAGAATGTTATATACCCGAATTCTCTGTAAACTGCTGAAGAAAGTTGTTCAGCTCACTGAAATTTACGGTTTCATAGTGCTTGCCCGTCATTCTGAAGTATGATTTCTCTCCGCTGTATTCAATACCGCATATTAAAGAGGCTATGGCAAGTACTGAAAAAACGCAGATAAAATAGCGTACAAGCACGGTTTTTATGTCCTTATTTCGGTTTCCCTTCATTTTGTATGCTCCTTTATGATCTCACTGAGTATTTTTCCCGTAAGATAACCCGAATATGCAGCCTCGCCGAGAGTGTTTGCATCAGTTCCCACCTCAAGAAGAAATGAGCAGGGAAGAAGATCCATATTGTACTTTCGCTGACAAAAATATAAGGGCTTCATAATACCGGGAAACAAGGTCTCTGCCTTTTTATGAAAGCACAAAGAAAATCTGAGATTATTCTCCCAGTTTTTGTAATCGCTTATATAGCCTTCTTCTGCACCTGATATTATCATTAGCTGTGCCGCTTTTTTGCCGTCTATCTCTGCAGTAGGCTTTGCTCTTTGAGTGTCCGAGTAATAAATTGCATCTCTGTGCACATCTATTGCAATCTGTAGAGAGGGATATTTCTTAAGATATTCCTCTATAGTTACCCTTGAACGGGAATAAGCACCCTCATAGCTTTCGTCATATATATTTTCGTCGTGTATAAAGCCTATGCCGTTTTCTTCGAGAACACGGCATATTTCATCCCCCACCCGCACCATATTGACAGACGGGTCTGTGCTTCTTGTTTTATATTCAGAATAAAACACACCGTTATCCGAAAGCAGATAGCTTTCTGTTGTGTGAGTGTGATAAATTAGCACAACAGGCTCGCTTTTATCCCTGATATCAAGCACCGGACCCTCTGCGAGCAGCTTTTCGTAATCGGGTGTTTTTGTTTCTGTCGCATTTTTGACAGCAAGCTTATCCGAGGTATATGTTGCTCCCGAGGTGCGGAAGAATACCTCGGTTACCTTACCGTCCGCCTTTTTTTCCGCAAAGGCGGCAATATACCGTTCTTCGCTGTCAAGAATATCCTGCGGTGTTCTGTAGACTGCCGATGCTTCTAAGGCTGCAGTTTCTTGTTTTTCTTCAGTTGTTTCCTCCTTTATGGTGGTTGACGCTTGCGTTATTGCAGCTTCTGTGACGGCAGACGTGGGGATGTTTCCTTTTTCGGAAATATTTATTATTTCTTTGCTGTCTGTATTTATGCTTATTTTTTCATAGGGACGGGATAATATCAGAAAAGCGGAAAGCATCAACAGCAGCACTGAAAATATTATTCTTACAAACCACAGACGGTCAAAATTATTATACTGAGTATTCATTATTTCACCTCAGTAGATAATATGAAGGTTTTTCTCTTTTTATGGCATTGTAAGTGATATTATTTCATCTCTTGTGAGGGTATTCTGAAGAACCTCATTTATCGCAAGTGCAAGAAGATTTGCGCCCGAGGCTATCAATGAGTCAGTGTTCTTTGGTGTTACCATCATGGATGAATATTCATTGTCCGGTACATTCTGTCCCGTAAGGTCATAGCAAAGCGTTGCAGCATCTACCACGGTGGGAATGCCTGCCGCAATTACGGGAACACCCATGGTTTCTTCATTTATTGCCCGTCTTCTGTTCATAACTCCTGAGCCGGGCTCTATTCCCGTGTTGCACAGCTGAATGGTTTTCCCGAGTCTTTTTATGCTCCTTGCCGCAAGGGCATCAATAACTATTATTACGGAAGGCTTGATTTTTTCTTTTATTCCTGCTATTATTTCTACTGTTTCAATTCCCGTTTTTCCCGTAACACCCGGACTTATCACGGAAACCTCACGAAGACGGGGGAGAAGAAGTGTATTTTTCGTTTTTTCGTCTATATGTCTTGTTGCAAGAATCTTTTCTGCACACAAGGGGCCTATTGCATCAGGTGTAATATCCGTGTTGCCGAGTCCGGCAACAAGAACAGCTCCTTTTGCGGGAATGAGTCTTTTAAGCATATCAGTGAGCATTTCAAGGCGTCCGTCCGATGCCGATGCCGAATCAGGGAAGGTATCAGCTTCTATGGTTATATATTTTCCTATAGGCTTGCTGAGGCTTTCGCTTCCTTTTTTATCAAGAATATCTATTTCCGTAGCCTTGCAGTCCCTGTTTTTATATTCTCTTATTTTAACCGATTGTGTACCTTCCGAAGGGTGCATTTCGTGCCTTTCAAGAGCAAGATCCGTGCGTATATTCATATCATCACCGGATATATTTTTGACTGTTTTGTAAATTAATATACAAATAATAAAAATATCGAAAAAACAGTTGATTTTCTTTTTATTTAGTGATATTATAATTAACTGTATAAGGAGAAGGAGGTGTAATACCAATGCCCAATATCAAATCCGCAAAGAAGCGTGTTCTTGTAAACAAGACAAAGGCTGCAAGAAACAAATCTGCTAACTCTGCACTCAAAACAGCTATCAAAAAGGCAAATGTTGCTATTGATACAAATGCTGCAGATAAAGCTGCCGCTGTTGCTTTTGCTGTAAAGAAGATTGACCAGGCTGCTGCTAAGGGTCTTATTCATAAGAATAATGCAGCACGTAAAAAGTCTGCTCTTGTAACAAAGCTCAACAAGGCGTAAGTGCCTCAGCTGATTGCAGGCACTTCCGTTAACCCACGGAGTTGCTCCGAAAAACACACGGATAAACGGACCGTGTTAAACCGTTTATCCCAATTTTGAAAGGACGGTAATATTATGAAAAAGGCTCTTAAGATAGTTGCTATCGTTATAGCTATTGCCGCTGCAATAGCAGGTATTTATGTAGTTGTAACAAAGTTCATCAATAAAAAGCAGAACACAACAGATGAAGAAAATTATGTATCCTGCTCTTGCGAAGAAGAATTTGCTTCAGAAACAATTGCGTAAAACAATACATAATAAAACGGCGGCTAAAAAGCCGTCTTTTTTTTGTGTTTTTTAACTCCGGAAACAGAGATAAACAACATATTAATAAATTGACAATAAAGGCTACGGATGCTACTATATAAATATAAAGAAAAGAGGAGAGATTATTTATGCAGATATTCAGTATTTTGCTTGCATTTATGCAGGTTTTTCTTTGCTCTGTGGGAGTAATCCCCGTAAACACCGATGTTGATTACGGAGGAGACAGCTTTGTTGCTCCCGTGATAAATTCTCCCGTTTTTATTACAGAAGACGGAAAAAGTGATTTTGTTATCGCAGCAGCTGATAATGCGGATGAGTGCATTTTTACTGCAGCAGATGAGCTTCAGACATATATTGAAAAAATATCAGGTGTGAAGCTTGAAATCCTTTCCGAAAGCGATGTGCCCCCGGGAAAAAAGGCTGTTTTTATAGGAGAAACAAAGGTCTCTGAAAACACAGGCACAGACTATAGTGCATTAAAGGAAGACGGTTTTCTGCTTTATTCCGACGGAAATAATCTTATCATCCGCGGAGAAGACAGTCGCGGCACTCTTTACGGTGTGTATACCTTCCTTGAGGAATATCTCGGTGTGCGCTGGTTTACTCCCACTCTTGAAAAAGTGCCCGAAAACGACAGTATCGCCTTTGATAAGGAGCTTGACAGAATAGTTGAGCCCTCATTTGCCGTAAGACGTAATGACACAATGGGTACAAACGAAGCTTACCGTGCAAGAACAAAAATGAATGTTTCATTTCACAAAAATGCCACAGCCTACGGCGGAACGCTCACTTATTCTTTGTGGGATGCATCTCTTATTACTCTCGTGCCGAAATCTCTTTTCAGCGAGCATCCCGAATATTTCGCAATGGATGAAAACG
Organism: Acutalibacteraceae bacterium; assembly: GCA_045591055.1. Classification (GTDB taxonomy): domain Bacteria; phylum Bacillota; class Clostridia; order Oscillospirales; family Acutalibacteraceae; genus RUG806. Next base: position 37,185 of record JAZNSD010000027.1, read on the forward strand.
GAAACCGCCATACCGATCACGTGTGTATGACAAATCCGGATGTTCTTCAGCTTGTTGCGGAAAACTGCCGTGAAATAATGCTGAATGCCACAAACGGTGCTAAGTTTATTCACATAGGTCAGGATGATAATATAAACTACTGCCATTGTGAAAATTGTGAAGCCCTCTATGAAAAACACGGTGCCGTATCTGCTCCCACTCTTATTTTTACAAATAAGCTTGCCGATATTTTAGGCCCCGAATTCCCCGATTATACCTTCACTTTCTATGCATACAATGAAACAGACCGTCCTCCGACGGACGGTACTCTTCGCTGCCGTCCCAATGTTGCTCCCGTGCTTTGCGGACTTCACAAGGCCTGCCGCAGCCATTCACTTCTTGAATGCGGTGCTCAGGACGGTGACGACAGCATTGAAAATCTCTACGGTGACAGATATCCTCAGATAGCAGAGGATTTCAAGGTGTGGACAGAAATTGCCGACAGAACATATATCTATGACTATACGATTAACTTTTTGTTCTCACAGCAGTTTTTCTCAAACTTCGAATATATGCAGGAAACAATGAAATATATGCACGACATAGGCATCACAGGTTATCTTTATAACTGCGGTGACGGTCACTCTGCAGCCTTCAATGAGCTGAGAAACTATCTGCTCTGTAAGCTGCAGTGGGACGTGAATGCCGATGTTGAATATCATATGAATGATTTCATTAAAGCATACTACGGTGAAGATGCTGCTCCCTATATCAAGGAAATTCTTGATATTCAGACAGCACAGATAAAAGCTACCGCTCATGCTTTCGATTTTGACTGGCACTATCAGTCAGGCTATTATCCCGTTCACACAATGGCACAGCTTGACTGCCTCTGGGCAAAGGCTCTCAACGCCGATGGAAACGAAGAACAGAAAGCAAATGTTGAAATAGCTAACTTAAGCTGGGAATTTTTCAAGGCAAATCAGATGCAGCTCGAATATTTCTTCCTCAATCCCATGAGAATGAAGGAGCAGGAATGGCTTTATGATATGTATAAAAAGCACGGCATAAACAAGGTTTCCTCATTCTCAGAGCTTCCCGAAAAGGATCAGATCAATTTCATACAGCGTCCCATAATGTGGGAATAAAAAATAACGGGGTTCGGCTGTGTGCCGATAAGACAGTAATTTGAAGAAATTACGAAATCGGCATCTGTCTTACAGGATTGGACAATATAACAGATGACATTCAACTTCGGTTGGGTGTCGTCTGTTTTTGTACGTTCAAGGGTTAAAAATCGCTTGTCTTTTGCGTTGTGATGCGCTGTTCTGAGAGTGGCATATCCGTTTTCACCTATCCATGTGAATTGGTCTGAAAGCGTGAAACCCGTCACTATTCAGCAAATCGGCTATACGGATTAGAGAAGCACTATTGGGTGAAATCTTTTCATTCTGCGGCAAAGTTTTTTGCAGGAACCACAACAATCATGTTTTTTGTTGCCAAAACAAGGACAAAGATTCTTTCTTGTGTACTATTTGAGCATTTTTTCTTGAACGAACTGTAACTTGTTCTCAAAACCTCTTGACAAGAAAACTTGGAATCGCTATAATGTGTAATAGTACAATAAAACTTGGAATGGTGCTGAGTATGGATAACGAAAAGATATTAGAAGCCGCACGTAAAAACAAAAATAGAGGCAAAGAATTTGAACAAAAGGAATCTACCCGTAGTAGCCTTTTGGGTACTCTCGTTGCCTTGCTTGTTGGTATAGGCTTGTTTTTGCTGGAATATTTCATCAATAATTCTGTGAACATAGGATTTATTGCGGTTGGAATGACTGCTTCGGGGGTACAGTCGCTTTATGAGGGGCTTAAAGTTAGGAAACTTTATCTAACTGTAATCGGTGCAATTCAAACACTGATTGCTTTAATTGCTATTTTAGCATTTGTTGGGCAGGTGGTGTTGCAGTGAATTCGCATCTTAAATTAAAAAACAAATTAAAAGAGTATCGGCAAAATGCAGGACTTACGCAAACGCAGCTCGCAGAAAAAGTTGGTTCTTCAAAAAATACAATTAGCTCAATAGAAACTCGTCAATTCTGCCCGACGGCTTATCTTGCGGCATTACTGTGCGTTGCACTTGACTGCAAATTTGAAGATTTATTTTACTTCGAAGAGGATTAAAGATGTTATTTGCAAGCGATTTTAATGATAATCGTGTTCACATAGATGATACACACAGTAATCAAGAATACTATTGCCCTTACTGTGGTGCGCCTTTGGTTACTAAAAAGGGCGATATCCGTCAGCACCATTTTGCTCATAAACAAAGCCATATTTGCTCTGATACATGGGCTAATGGTGGTAGCCATGGTTATGATCTTTCACCATGGCACAATGAGTGGCAATCCCTCTTTCCCAAGGTGAACCAAGAGGTGAAATTGTGTTTAGGTGAAACAAAGCATCGTGCCGATGTCTTGGTTGATAGGACAGTTATTGAGTTTCAACATAGCATTATGTCGGTAAAGGCATTTGATGATAGAAATAACTTCTATTTCAATTTGGGTTATAAAGTGATATGGCTCTTTGACTTGTCCGATCTTTATTCAATTGGACAACTAACTTATAAACCTATAGATAACGGACTGGCTTTTACATGGAAGAATCCTAAGAAGGCTTTCAACAACTACGACATTCAAAGTGGTTGCATAGACCTTTTCTTCCAACTTGGCAGCAGCATTGTGCGTGTTAGCGATGTTTCTCCTATGGGATTTGAATCGTTTTCCACGACAACTCTTATGGAGAAGAATGATTTCTTGACCTATGTAGGATTGTGCGACGGAACTTGCTTGCCTCCATGCCGTGATGATTTGGAGCATAATCAACTATATCAGCAATTCAATAAACAGTATCATATTAGCCTAAACAAGCAGCAAGAGCGAGCTCTGCAGGCTGTAGAAGGTTCTAATCTTTTATTGGCGGTACCAGGTTCCGGAAAAACCACTCTCCTCGTTGCGCGATTGGGCTATATGGTTCTTAATAAGAATATCGCTCCGGAGAGTATCCTTGCAATCACCTACAATAATTCGGCTGCAAATGAGATGAGAGAACGCTTTAGCTCTTTGTTTGGAAGGAGCATTGGTAGGCGAATTGATTTTAGGACAATTAACAGTTTGTCGTTATTGATTTATACTGATTATTGCCGCAAAACACACCAGCGCAGCAAAACACTTATTGAAGAGCGAGAAAGGAAAAAGTTAATCCGAAACATATTTAAGGAGTACTACCATGAATATGTTTCCGAAAATGATTTGCAAGAACTATCTTCTGCAATTGTATATATCAAAAACATGATGCTTACGGAAAAGCAAATTCTTGACATTGAAGCAGATTATCCCCACTTGAATGATATGTATAACGCTTATCAATCCGCACTGGACAAGCAGAATCAAATGGACTTCGATGATCAAATGATATTTGCTCTCAAGATATTGCGTGAGGATGGTGACGCTCTGCATTCATTGCAACAACGATATAAATATATCTGCGTGGATGAAGCGCAGGATACATCCAGAATCCAACACGAAATCATTCGCTTATTAGCCTGTGGCAATAATCTATTCATGGTCGGCGACGAGGATCAAAGTATATATGGTTTCCGTGCCGCTTACCCCAAAGCTCTGCTAAACTTCAGATACGATTATCTCAACCCCTATATTCTGCGTATGGAGCGCAATTATCGTTCGACCAATCAAATTGTGGAGAAGGCTCAAACGTTTATTTCTCAGAATAAAGGTCGATATGAGAAAAACATGACAGCAGTGCGAGGTGATGGCGAAGACGTTTCTCTTTTAAGCGTTGCTTCGAGAGAGGCACAATATATGTATTTGCTCGATGTTGCGAAAACAGCAAAAACAGAAACAGCATTTTTGTATCGCGATAACGAAAGTGCCATCGTTCTTGTGGATTTGTTTCTAAGGAACAATGTACAGTTCAAACTCTGCAAGCCGGAAATGAATTTCTTTGAAGTTCACATCGTTAAAGATATTGTTGCCTTTCTTTCTCTTGCGATAAATAATCATGATGCTCGTCAGCTTGATCAAATATGCAACAAAGGGGTTTTGTATCTTAAAGAAAAACAGCGTTATTGGGCTATTCAAAATTGTCATAAGAAGCACATACCCGTTTTTGATGCAATTGATGAACAGATGCAATATGTCGATCCTCGCTATCGCAACCGATCTTCTCAGTTTCGCAATATAATAACTAAAGTATCTAAAGCGAGTCCTGTTGAGGCGATTTCTATTCTGTTGGAATCTGGATATGAAGAATATCTTAGGAAAAAGCATTTCGACACAGGAAAGATAGAGATTCTACAGATTCTTGCAAAACAGGAGTCAACGATTGAAGATTTCTTGAATAGGCTGCGGGATTTGGAACGACTCTTGAAACAAGGTTTTACTTCCGAACATGAAAGCCCAATCATCCTCTCAACAATCCATTCAAGCAAAGGCTTAGAATATGATACTGTCTATATGGTCGATGTTTATGAAGGTCGGTTCCCGTCATCAAGACCTAATATTTTTTGTCGTTCTAAGGATAGTGCTGATGGTGAACAAGAAGAACGGCGATTGTTCTATGTGGGTATTACACGAGCCAAAAACAAACTGCACTTGTTCGAAATTAACGAAAGAGAGAGTTCATATATTGATGAACTCTTTCCCGAAGCAAGAATGCTTCGACTTCAAAAGCAAGAAGAAAAACGAAAGAAGTTTGTGGAAGAACGGGAGCGAATGCGTGCTGAGCAAGTGCGTATACAACTAGAACGCTATCTGCAACAACAAGAAACTCTAAAAAAGGAACGAGAAGAAGATCAAAAAAAAGCTCGTGAATATCAAAAACAACTTGATGAGATGGATCATATGAAGCGCTACAATGAAGTTAAAGGAAAATTTGTTCAACAGGAAACGCCAATTAGAGACTCCTCTGGGCGACGCTGGGTACAATGTGAGATTTGTCATGAAATAAAAGAAGATAGTGAATTTAGTTTTTATGGCGGAATGAATCATGTTAATCTCGGAAAATGTTCCAAGTGTTCACGAAACTCATCTTTATAAATCAAGAACTGATTTGTCCCAATCAAAAAATCAGCACCATCGGTGCGTAGCCAATTTCTCAGAAATTGTTAAAGGGTTTAGGATGTTTCCCAACAAGTACGCACAAGTGGGTACCGCCGTGCATTGCTTGCTAAGACCACAGGTGCTTAGCAGGCAAAACGGCAAACGCTGAATTTTTCGCAGAGATGGCATTGCCATTGAAAGCAAAAATGAAGTGTGGGTACCGTTGTGCCCTGCTTGCTACAGATGATTGCATCTTAGCAAGCAAATCGAAGATTTCGAATTTTTCGCAAAATCGGCGAAGCTGATTTTTGTAAAAATTGCAGAGTGTACATACACCTGCTGTGCTTGCTATCCCGATGATATTTTGAAAGAAGCGAATCGAAACGAATGAATGAAAAGGAGGCTTGACGAAATGAGTCCGAAAATCAAAATGAGCAATATTCACGATGACCGTGATAACGATATTATCGAACTATCCGACGAGGAACTGAAAGAGATTTTAGCCGATGACGATTTTGACGACAGCGAGGATTACGGCGAAATCCATTCTTTTGTTTTCTCTAATCCCGACCCGTATGCCAAGGTTGAGCCTCGTCCCGATGATGCCCTCCAAGCGTGAGTTTACTTTCGATGAAAAGGGCAACATCGTTGTAAAGAATCCGTCTGCCTTTTGGTTGCCCAAGGTTGAAATCGTGGACGAAATCGGCGGTACGGAATACACAGTAACAGGCAGCTACGACGGAGAGGAAACTCTCGACAAGAAGCTCAAACGCATTATGGAGCAGAACGCCGCTAATGCTGCCAATGATGAATTAGGATCACGGAGGATGGCGAATGAATCACGACACCTCTTTTGATATATTAACCAAAGAATCCAATCCTGTTCAGACAGTTGCCCCAACTAAGGAGGATAACGAAATGTTAAGGGCAACAGAAAAAATCACAGCACTTTATTGCAGACTGTCCGTGGAGGACACCAAAGACGAAAAGAAAAACGCCGCATCAGACACCGGAGAACGAATACCGCTGGCACGAAAGCACTGTTGCGTACATTCTCGAATATATGGAGTACACAGGCTGTACGGTCAATTTCAAAACCTACACCAACTCCATTTGGGACAAAAAGCAAAGGGACAATCCGATGGAAAATCGCAAGATTTTCTACAACACCCATCCGGCGATTATTTCTTTGGAAGTCTTTGATAAGGTGCAGGAAATCCGACAGCAGCGGTATCGCAGGACAGCGACAGGCAAGAGCAATATGTTCTCCGGTTTGGTGTTCTGTAATGATTGCAAGCAAAAGCTCTACTACTCTACCACCAACTACTTTGAAAAGCGGCAGGACTTCTTCATCTGCTCCACCAATCGTGCAAACAAGGACAAGTGCAGCGGACATTATATCCGTGCCGTTGTGCTTGAACAAGAGGTCTGGAAACATATTCAAGAGGTCATATCTCCTACGACTTCATCGGCTTTATTCCCGTGGATGTACTGACAAAAGCAGAACAGGCATGATCGAAATCATGCCTGTTCCAAGAAAATTGTGAATTACTGTTTTACCAGCAGGAGGCTTTTCAGCCTCCTGTTTTTTTGTTTGAAAATCTGTCAGAGCTGCAGGGTGCGGAGCCGCTCTCCGTCCATGCCGCAGAGGGAGACCGTGCCATCCTCCCACATCATATAGGTGGGCGGATTGCCGCCTTTGGGCAGGGAGACGGAGCCGGGATTTAAGTAAATATATCCCTCGCGCTACACCAGTGCGGGCAGATGGGTGTGCCCGCGC
>JAZNSD010000028.1:0-13876 GCA_045591055.1 Acutalibacteraceae bacterium
CTTGTTACAGAAAGTGGATGAGGGAAAGATCGCCCTTTCTCCCGGTGTAGAGTTGTCCTATTTGGACGAGGATACACAGCAGCTTGTGCTGGATGCTATGGAGCGTGAGGATTGTACTCCATCCTTTTCTCAGACGGTAAGAATGAAGCAGCTGTTTCGGGAAGGTCAGCTTTCTGTGGAAGTGATCAATTCTATCATGGCAGAGCAGAAAGCAAACCAAAAGGAACACATCCGCATTCCAAAGGAGCGTTTGCAAAAGGTTTTGCCCCAAGGAATAAGCGATCAAAAGACAGAGGAATTCATTTTGAAAGCCTGTGAGTATTACAAGAAATACTTGCAGAGACAAAGAAACCAAGCACGATGAAGGAGGCTAATATGAACCATAGTATGAGATTATTTGTAGGCTTTGGAAGCCAAGAACAGGAGTATACCGTGAACGGTGTGAAGTATATCGTAAATTCCGCTTATCAAAAGCCTGATTTTAAAGAAGACACCACCATTATGAACCGATTTAAGCGTTTGACAGTCAATGAGCCCATACCTTTGCAGGAAGAAGAATCTTCTGATACAATGGATGCGGAATATGTGTGTTCGACTGTTGGGAAGGAGGATAATTAAATGCAGTCGAAAAAGAAAAAGAAAGACACGGGCATAACCGCCCTATACTGCCGTCTCTCTCGTGATGACGGCACAAACAACGATAGTAATTCCATAGTGAATCAAAAAAGATTATTGCAGAAGTACGCAAAGGAGCAGGGACTCGGAAATACTCGTTGCTATGTGGATGACGGATATACGGGAACAAACTTCAACCGTCCCGGATTCCAAAAGTTGTTGGAGGACATTGAGCAGGGATATGTTACTACGGTCATCGTGAAGGATATGTCTCGTTTGGGTAGGGATTATTTGCAGGTGGGCTATTACACAGATACCTATTTCTCGGATCACAATATCCGCTTCATTGCCATCAATGATTGTGTGGATAGTGATGATGGGGAGAATGAGTTTGCTCCCTTCCGTAACATCATGAATGAGATGTATGCAAGGGATATTTCAAGGAAAGTCAGGAGTTCACACCGCATAAGAGGAAATCTCGGTGAGCCGTTATCTCAACCTCCTTACGGGTATATGAAAGACCCGCAGAACAAAAAGAAATGGATTGTTGATACCGAAGCTGCAGAAGTAGTCAAGAGTATCTTTGCAATGTGCATTGAGGGTAAAGGCAATGAAACTATTGCCCGAATACTTCAAGAAAACAAAGTGATGATACCGATGGCATATTGGCAGAGCAAAGGTCTTAACAAGGGCGGCAAGAAAACTCAGCCTGACCCGTATAAATGGTGTAAGACAACAGTACAGAAAATTCTTGCTCAACAGGAATACTGCGGTGATGTTATCAACTTCAAGACTTACTCAAAAAACTTCAAGAATAAGAAAAGACTTCAGAATCCCGAAGAAAACTGGAAGATATTCAAGAATGTTCACGAACCGATAATTGACAGAAACACCTTTGAAACTGTTCAGAAGATGAAATCCAAGGCAAAACGCAGAGCACCAAATCCCGAACACGCAGAAAAGAATATGTTTTGCGGATTGTTATACTGTGCCGATTGCGGAAGTCCGTTGTGGTTCAATGTCAATCATCCTAATACTGACATCAAGTATTTTATGTGTTCCAACTACAAAGGTCGCAGAGGCACTTGTGAGGGTACACATTATGTCAGAGCAGATTCTTTGGAGAAGATAGTAATGCTTGAGCTCAGAAGCCTTGCAAGTTTTCTCATTGAAGATGAAGAAGCCTTTGCCGATATTCTTGAAGCAAAGACGAATAAAAGCATACTCAATCAGCAGAAGTTTCTTGAAAGCAGTATTGATAAAGCAACAGCAAGAACAAAGGAAGTTGCTATTATGTACGAGAAACTCTTTGAGAAGCATATCAACGGTATTGTTAATGAAGAAAGCTTTATGCAGCTCTCTCAGAAATATGAAGCAGAGCGTGACGAACTGAAAGTGAAAATCAGGCAATATCAGGAAGACCTTTCAGAGATAGAAAAACTTCGTACAAGCAAAGAGCAGTTCACATTAGCAGTCCGTAAGTTTATGCAGATGGAAACTCTGACACCTGCGCTTCTGAATGAACTTATAGAGAAAATCGATGTTTATTCCATTGAGGGTAAAGGCAAGAACAGAACACAGAAAATCATCATTCATTACCGCTTCATCGGGGTTATTGAGAATCCTGTTAAAGAGGAGAATATAGTCCTTGAAGCAAGACAAGGCGTAGCCGTGGAATATCTCACGGCATAACAAAAAAAGAGCAGGCTCAAAACCTGCTCGATACATAACGAATTATATTAAATTAAACTATGAGGAAATGTAAAAAAGAAAAGTGAGTATTCACTTGTGTTATGAATACTCACTATGGTCCGAGTGGCGAGACTTGAACTCACGGCCTCTTGACCCCCAGTCAAGCGCGCTCCCAACTGCGCCACACCCGGTTGTTTGGAACAGATAGAATAATATCACAAGAAAAAGAAAAATGCAAGTGTTTTTTTGAATTTTTTTGAAATATTTTTAAGAATGTAAAATTAATGTATATTTTTGACAATATAATTTTATTTACATATTAAATTTTATAAGATATAATGAAGAAAAAAGAACACTAAATGATTATATTCAGTAAAACAATATAACAATTCTTAATTCATAGTTAAAATAATACAGTATTGGAGAGAAAACGGTGAACGAGTTGATCGGGCGAGAGGTTTTGTTTTTGCACACAGATAAAAAAACTCCGAGAAACGGAGAAGGAACATTTTTGAGACTCAGAAACGGTGCGGTTTTCTTTGTTTACACAAAGTTCTCAGGAAGTAATTGGCATGATGATGCTTCTGCAGATATTGCGGCTCTCACATCCTTTGATGAGGGCGAAACATGGGTTGACACGGGGATTATTATCCACCATGACGAAACCTCAAGGAATCTTATGTGTCCTTCTCTTATCAGAATGAATAACGGTGACATGGGTATTGTTTTTCTCAAAAAAATGAAGGAAGGAATCAATGCAGTGCCGTGGTTTACCCGCTCTTCAGATGAGGGGAAAACCTTTTCCGAACCCGTAAGATGCATACCCGATTATGATAATTACTACGTAATTGAAAATGACCACACAATCAGACTCAAAAACGGGCGTATTCTTATACCTGCAAATTATCACACCAAGGAAAACGACGGATCACTTGATTATAATGAGCACGGTCTTAAAGTTATTTTTTGTTCAGACGATGACGGAAAAACATGGAAAGAAATCGGAGAAAGGCAGGACATTCCGTTTTCACACAGAAGTGCAACAGGACTTCAGGAAACGTGCATTTATGAAATGAAAAGCGGCAAGCTCCGTGCTTTATCGAGAACGGATATGGCTTTTCAGTATGAGTGCATTTCTGACGATTGGGGTGAAACCTGGACTTCTCCTGAGCCCAACAGGTTTTTCTCATCCCCCGACTCCCCTCTTCTTATGAAAAGAGCCTGCAATATGACACTGGCTGTTTTTAATCCGATTCCAAATTATACAACCAGGGACGGTGAAAAGGCATGGGGACGCACTCCCCTTGTATGTGCAGTAAGTGATAATGACGGCATAAGCTTTGACAGGATATATTTCCTTGAGGATGATCCCGAAAACGGGTATTGCTATCCTGCAATATTCGACGGCGGAGATTATGCGCTTATTGCCTATTATCATTCGGATAATACAGAAATACCGCTGAATTCTCTGAAAATAAAGAAAATTCTCAGTTCAGAGCTGATATAATATTTACGGAGGTGTAAATAATGAAATTTATCAATGTAAGGCAAAACAAGGATGTATACGGTGACGGCATCCACGACGACACAAAGGCACTTCAGGCAGCAATTGATGAGGTAAAGGACGGCGGAACGGTTTATTTTCCCGACGGAACTTATCTTCTTTCAGGCTCGCTTATTTTCTACTCATATCAGCACCTGAAATTCTCTGATAAGGCAGTGCTTCTAAGAAGCGATAAGCCTGATGCGCTCACAAGATATCTGCTTGCATCTTATTCAGAGCCCGGTTGGGCAGGATATGAGGGAACTCACGATGTGATTATTTCAGGCGGTATTTTTGACGGAAACGAAAATTTCAACGAAAAATGTACACTTCTCAATACCGTTCACTGTAATAATATACTGATTGAAAACTGCCGTTTTGTTCACTGTTCCCGTTGGCATTTTATTGAAATCAACGGCACATCAAATACCACAATCAGGAACTGTGTTTTTGACGGTCCTACATACACACAGAAGCCGGAAGAATTGCTTAACGAACAGGTTCAGCTTGATTTAGCAAGAGACGGCTCATACGGTCCCGTTTATGACTGTGACGGAAAGCTTATTGATTTCCGCTGTGACGATACCGTCTGCAGCAATATCATTATTGAAAATAACATATTCAAATGTGACGGCTTCCCCGGTATCGGACACCACGGAGACTGCAATCATCATAATATTATTATAAGAAACAACATTTTCGACGGCCCCTCGGGAAACTACGGCAAAAGCAGAGGCTATATAATTTTCAGACCGCAGGTAACTGAAATTTCCGTTGAAAACAATGTGTTTATTGCCCCTGAAAGTGATTACGGCTCTCCCAATATCGGAATAATAATTGAAAATACCGATATTGATACCTTCACGGAAAAGGATAATGTTTATATAGGCTGCTTCAAAGAAAAGGTTATAAGAGGCGAAAACACATAACAAAGAATCAAAAATTACCGCCGGGGATATCCTCAGCGGTAATTTTATTCAGTAAGAATTTTACTCCATTGGGAAATCAGCTTTTCAAGTGTCCATTTTTCATTTGCAGGTGAGGTTGATGGAAGGGTTATTGCTTCAACGGAGATTTTTTCTTTAATATATTTATTGTAATACTTTTCGGCTGTTTTTCCGTTCAGAAATATTCTTTTTATATCTGAATTTCCGAGAATTTCATAAATATCATTGGGGATAACATTTTTAATTGAGCTGTCGGCACTTCCCGTGATTTCACAGGAGCAAACCACATCCCACAAGGCAATTCTGTTACTCATAAGGAATGACCTTTTATCCTCAATGCTTTCAGGAACGCTGCTGTCAAAAACTGCGGCAAGAACCTTCCAGAAACGGTTTTTCGGATGTCCGTAGAAAAACTGTTCCTCACGGGATTTCACAGAGGGAAATGACCCTAAAATCAGGATTTCGGAATGTTTGTCGTAAACAGGAGGAAACGGATGCACTATCATACTCATCAGAGAACCTCAATTACGGTATCAAAATACTGTTCCTGAAAATCAATCTGATTTTTAATTTCCTCCCCGGAAAAAGACATTCCTTCGGGAGCGGCTATAAGCTTATCCTCGTTATCATTGCGTCTGTGGGCGATCCCGATTATTTTTGCCGTGTATTCCTTTACGGGAGTGTCAACCCCGAGAAGGTACACATCAAGCTCTTCTTTATCGGCAGAAAAAACACCCGGGATGAAGCCGTAGTTTACGGGATAGGTCATTATGCTGTTTCCTGTTTTCTTCTGAAAGCCTATGGGTCTGTCAACGGTGATGCTCACGGTTTTTCCGAGAAAGCTGTTTGCCAGCTCTTTTCTTTTCTGATACTCAACATATTTATTAAGAATTGTGTATTCTCTGAGATAAAGGCTTCTGTGGTCCTCCGTTTTTTCATCATAATGAGAAAAAACCTCAATTGCATCATTTACGGGAAGCCACCTGGGGCAAACGCCGTGGTCTATTTCCGTGGGAGTAAGGTGAGGCTCGCCCTCTCCCGTTACATCGCAAAGAAAATAATGCGCCTCATAGCAGGTGTCGAAGCAATATTCATTCACTACTGCAAAGGGCTCTTTCACCAGTGCATCATAGCCTGATTCTTCTTTTATTTCTCTTGCACAGCATTCAGGAAAGCTCTCCCCATCCTCGCGTCCTCCGCCGGGAGACATATATACGTCGTTTCGTTTTTCATACGTAAGAAGAATTTTTCCGTCTCTGATTACAATTCCTCTTGCGGCTGGTCTTATTTTCTTAGGAGGGTCGTCATAATGAAAGCTGTATTGATTAATTATTTCCATATCTTATCACCGGATGTAATTTTATCACCTTTTATTTTATTTTTCAATCACAAATCGAAGGGTCATTTTGAATAATACCATTTGATGAGGTCGCTGTATTTTCCTCTGTAATGACAGCTGCTTCCGCTTTTATTGGTTCCCTGCGAAGCTAATCCCATATGCTCAAGTATTCCCATTGATTTTTTATTAAGCTTATTGGCATATGCTTCAACAAAGTCAATATCATTTCTGAGGTTTTCAATAAGAAAGCCGTAAAGACTTCTGAAAAGAGAGGTTTTCTGATATCGGGGAACAAACTGAATTTCTTCCATCATAAATGTATCAGCATTAACATAATACTGAAAAAATCCGACAATTTCGTTTTTAACCTTTATTAATACAATCTGCCGTTCATCCCGCTTCAGTCCCTCTGAAACACCGCAAAACCAGCATTTATAGTCCTCTTCTCTTGTATTGCCCGTGGGAGCGATATGTTCCATATTATCAGCAAGAATGCTGAACAGAGCTTCAGACACACTGGTGAATTCAGTTTTTTCAAGAAACGAAAAATCTGCAGACGGAGAAAGCTCATTTATTTCATCAACAAATTCACGGCTTCTTGCAGTAAGCTCAACCCAGGCAGGTCTGAAGCCGCATTTTATAGCGTTTCGCACGGATTTTATATTTGACCAGGCTGCACAGTAAAAAGGAACTTTTCCCAGCTTCAGAATTTCAAGCGCAAGCTTACTTGTAACGGCTGATGCAATACCCTGTCTTCTGTATCCGGGCAACACATCCACACCTATCTGATACATCGTTTCGCAATCGGCAGAACAGCCTGCAAGACCTATGAGCTTTCCGTCATCAAAAGCACCCACAGCAAGAACATCAAGCTGCTTTCTTTTTTTACAAAGCGCATTACCCCAATCGGATGTGTAATACTGACGGAAATCCTCGGGATATAAAAGCTTTAATTCATAAGCACAAGGAAGCTCTCTGAGAATATTTACATCGGGAAGAAAGTATTCTGCCATAAAGCAGACCTTATAATCAAATCTCTCAAGCTCTTCATTCAGCGCCGTTACATTGGGAGTTTCAAAACAATGATAAGCTTCATATTTATTTATATACCGACTGACGGTTTCCTTCATCCGCGGGCTTACCTGTGCAACAATTCCGTTGCCGTATGATACCATATCGCATTCAAAGGGCAGGGGCAGATAGGCTCTTGCCTTTTCATTTTTCTCTGACAAAACAATCTTATTTTCGTTTGAAAGAAAATCTTCGGGATTGCAGCCAAAGTCATATGCTGATTGCTGCAAGGCAATATTCAATATTTCCTGATTTGTCATAATATCTCCTGTTTATACGCTTTCAGTGTGAATGTTTCACCCCAATTATTCATTATTTCAACCTTGGAAAAACCTGCATCAAGCAAAGCTTCGGTTTCGTGGTCAACACTCAGCGGAGTATCAAAATGATAAAATTCATCATCTTTAATTCCTTGTTCTTTTTTTATATGATTCAGTTCGCTTCGGAATTCTTGCTCCGCTTCATCAGACAAGGCAAAATAATCTGTAAGTATAAAATATCCGTTGTTTTTTAATGACTTGTAAAGCTTTTTATACAGAGGAATTTTTTCTTCCTTTGTGAAATGATGCAATGATTCTACTGATACGGCAGCATCAAAAGCTTTTTCCTCAAAAGGAATGTCAAAATATGAACCGCAAACCAATATTAAATCCTTTTCCGGAAATTTATTTTGTAACGCATTCAGCATTGATTCGGTTAAGTCAACACCTGTTACAGCAGCAGTAGGATTAATCTTAAAATAGTTTTCCAGTTCCAGTCCGGTACCGCATCCAAGATCAAGAATTTTTGCATCCGCAAACTTTGGCAGCAAATCAGCTGTATACGGATAAAATTCCCCGGCATATTCAATGTTTGTCATCATATGCTCATCATAACCGTCAAGTCTTTTATCAAAAAATTCATTCATTTTTTCAAGCATTTTAATTTACTCCGATTTATAGATTTTTTCTGAAACAGATAATACGGTTGGCTTCTTCGAATCCCATTGCAATATGGAAATCTGAGCTGTCTGTGTTATCAAGCTCGCAGTCGCTTGCAAATTCGGTGCAGCCTTTTTCCTTTGCCCATAGTTCACAGCTTTGCAAAAGCTCTCTTGCAAAGCCTTTGCGGCTATAACAGGGAGAAACAAATATTCCCTCAAGGTAACCGACGGGAGATGAATGTGTGCCCTCAACATAATCGTGACGGAGCTGACATTGAGCGAAGCCCACAGGGATGTCATCAGCATACTTTATAAAACAGACGGCATCCTCATTTTTCAGTATTCCGGAAAAATCTGCAGAAAGCTCTGCGACAGTGTGATTATCCCACATCTGAATTGCAAGCTCTGCTAATATCAATGAATCTTTTTCAGTTGCTTTTCTTATCATTCTTAAATCCTTTCAACCACTCAACAGACTGTTTCAAGCCTTCAACAGTTTTAGTTTCTAAAACCACACGGCAATTCTGCTCTTTTGCAAGAAAAATATATTTTTCAATATCCGTTTCACCTGTACCGAGTGCAAGGTGGTTTTTTATGCCACGGGCGTCGTGCAGATGCATATGACAAATATATTCTTTATGTTTCATTATAAATTCTTCATCTGTACCGCCGATACCGTGATTATGCCCTACATCAAAGGTTAATGCAAAAACGTTAGATTCTAAAAGTAATTCAATAGCTTCTTTTTGAAAATCCTCATAGCCGTCACAGTTTTCAATGCAGATTCTTATATCATTTTCTCCGATAGCATTTTCGCACATATTCCTGAAATCAATAATGCTTTTAAGATATTGCTCTTTGTATTCAGAGAAAAGAAGAACTTTTCTGTCGGGCAAAGTGAAATACACACCCTTCAACATATGCATATTCAGCACTTTTATATTAAGTTGCTTTGCAATTTCTATGGTATCAGCAACAGTTTTTTTATAAGCATCAGCAACATAAGGGTTAAAATCGCTGATATTCAGGTTTTCGTCAAGGTGAACAGTGTAATAAATGCCGTATTTGTCAGCGATGCTTCTGAAATAAGCAATATCAATTTTGTGGAGCTGATACTGCGGCAGATTCATATTAAGCTCAATAAAATCAAGCCCTGACTCAGCACATAGCTTTGCACATTCTTCAATTGTGCTTGTTTCAATCAGTGTGGGCATTCCAAAGTGCATAACTCCTAATGTCATTATAATCACCTCGCAAAAGTTCGGATCAGATCTCACATTCCAATTCCATAGAAATATTATAAAAGCCATCACATTTTGTTTTTTTCACCGCTTTGAAGCCGAGTTTTTTCCAAAACGGATATCCGCTTGCATTATTATCCTGAACGGAAAGTTTTATTGAAGTGTAACCTGAAGAAAAAGCATCATCAATTACTACAGTCATAATTTTTGTGCCGATAGAATTCTTTTGAAATCTTTTGTCTATCAAGAAAAGTCCCACATACAATGTTGATGCTTCCGGATAGCCCTCAAGCAAGGATAAAAAAGCTACCGGTTGCTGTTCCGTTGAAAAACCGAGACAATAACACACTCCCGAAGGATAATTTTTAGCATGTTCAATGGTGTCGGCACAATCTTGTTTTGTTGCAGGATGTCCGTCCGTAATCATATAATAATCTTCATTTGAATAAAAAACATTTTCATATTTGTTGAGATTTTCTAATGTCACCTGTTCAATTGTGAATTCAGGAAAACTCTTATGAAGGTTGTTGCATAAAAAGATATGTTCTGCAAATTTCATATACTCTTTGTTAAGAGTCCTGTATTTCATGTTTGCAATTTCTTTCAGAGAATAAGTTTTCATCAGATGTTCAATAAAACGACAACCGAGGAAATAACCAACATCCGAATGTCCGTTATAGCTGCACCAATCACCGAAAAAGTCCTGAATACTTATCTTTTCATCAAGACGGCGAAGATACTCTCTCTTAATTTTGTTCTCATTTTTATAGCACCAGCTGAGCCAACCGTCTTTATCCTGATGGTAAAATTCATTATCACCGCAAAGAATATGCTCGCAAACCATTGCAACCCCCTCGCAGTAAAGCTGTGCGATACCTTTTCTGCGTTTTGTATATTCGGATATATGAAGCTTGCCGTTCAGTTTGTGCCATAAATGACCGATTTCGTGCAGAATCAACGCACGCATATTTATTTCGTCGCCCCAATTAAGCTCAATGATTTTTTCAATACCTAATAAAACAGTATCCTTACCGTCAAGTGTGGTTGCCCAGCCTGCGCCGTTGCAAAGTCCGAGATACAGAATAATATCAATATCAGGCTCATTGTCAAACAGCTTTGATAAATTATCATTCAGTGTATCAACAACAGCCTGAAAATTTCTGCTGACAATATCAATTTTATCTTCATTCAATGCTGCTTCAATAACAGGGAGAATATCTTTTTCAAAGCTATAATTCTTTGCATCATGCTCACATTTTGAGGGCAATTCGGAAGAAATGCCTTTTGCATATTCTCGCCATAAGGACATACTGAAGCCTTCAGAAAATACTCTTTTTACCATTTCGCTTGTATCAATTATATTCATAATAAATCACTCTTACAGTAATACTTGAATTTATTGTATCATCCAAAAAACCCGGGGTCAACAATCGATTCGGCAGATAAAAGAATCATTTTTACATTTTATATGAAACTTATTCATTGTTATTATTTATTCTTTGTTTTTAATTGACTTTTTTTTCCTGTCTGTTATACTTGAATTAATAAACTTCCGAGGTGACTGATAATGACAGAAAATAAAAAACAGAATTTCTTTGTCGGTAACGATGCACATTGGGACGATATTTATGCTGAAAACGAAAAAGCAGAGTTTTACAAAGAAAGCGAAACAGATTTTGTTGTTTGTAATTATACCCCTGAAAGAAGCAGCGAGGGAGAATGTGAATTTATTTCGTCCTTTCCCGAAAAGTTCAGAAAATTCGGTCTTCAGTATGTAATAAACAATGAGTTTGCAAACTGGCACAAGGATCAGGTCACTGAAGACGGTCACGACTGGTGTAATACCGATGACGGCTGTCACAGAATGAATCTTACACCTGAATTTATCAGCACTCTTTCTAAGGACGAAAACTTCCTCGGACTTATGTATGATGAAATGGAGCATTCCATTATCAACAGAAACCTTTCTCTTACAATAAATAAAAAAGGAAAGCATCTGCCTGTTTTTCCTCTTTCACTTTCAAATGACGTGGTTCTTCAAGGTGAGCTTTTAAGGCAGCAGTGCAAGGAATTTGCTGATTATCATAAAAAGCACGGTGCCCCCCGTTTTATCGGAGAACACGTTTTTCCCGTGCTTTTCCATACCTTTGCTGCATCAGGCATAATTCCGAATTTCAAATCGCAGAAGGAAAGCTATTCCGTTCTGCAGTATGTCAATGCGGCAGGAGCAGCCTTACAATATAATACAGAGCTTTGGAACTGTGTTGACTTATGGTGCTATAACACATTTCCGGGGCATTCACCTGAGGAGATGTATTATAATCTGTGGTTTTCTTATCTTGCCGGAACCTCAAGAGTTTATGTTGAGGGAGCAAGTCAGTTCTTCACCGACGGAAAACCTAACGAATATGCAAAGCAATACAAAAAATTCTCAACCGATGAAAGAAGAAAATACAGAGATTATTCCGTAAAGGACTACAAGCCCGAAATCGGAATTATCAGATATGACGACAGCTACTGGGGACAATGCGACCCCTTTATGTGGCGACCTATTCTTCTCGGGAATAAAAATCTGAAGGTCACAAAAACAGCAAGAGAATTCACCCGTGCTTTCCACGTAGTAACTCACGGAGAAACCTGCAGAAACGGACTTGCATGGGACAGAATATCTCCATGGTCCCTTCGTCCTCATAAATCCTTCTGCAGTATGAACGGCGTTGCGGTTTTTGATGACAGAGTTACTAAAGAAAAGCTTGAAACTCTGAAGCTTTGCTTCCTTTGCGGCTACTATATAAGCGATGAAACCATAGGTGCTGTAATTGATCTTGTAAAATATAACGGTCTTACTGTTGTGGCACCGAAAAAATTCTGTCCCGAATATATAAAAAGACAGACAAAAGGCTCCTTCTGCGAAATAAAAGACGGTAAAGGCAAATGGATAGTAACAAATAACGTGCTTAAAAATAAAGCTAAAAAGAGCGTAAAAGGCTTTATAGGCAATAAGGGTGAAATGAAATTCACCTACGGAGAAAAAACAATAAGAATGAAGATTTCAAAAGACGGAAACTCTTTTGAAATCATTTAACGGAGACATTTATGGCAAACTATAAAAGAACAAAGCTTTCATGTTATTTTTCATATCTTTCAATGGCATCGATTTTCAGTCTGCCTCCCCTGCTTTTCAACACCTTTCACGACATGTACGGTGTTTCATACACACTTCTCGGAACGCTTGTTGCCGTGAATTTCTGCACACAGCTGACAATTGACCTGATTTTTACTTTCTTTACAAAATATTTCAATATCAAAAAAACTGTAACAGCAATGCCGCTTATAACATCTGCAGGTATGCTGATTTATGCACTTGTTCCCTGGCTTGCTCCCGAATATGCCTATATAGGTCTTATTATCGGCACAATAATTTTCTCGGTTTCCGCAGGACTCAGCGAAGTTCTTTTAAGCCCGGTGGTTGCGGCAATTCCTTCAGATACGCCCGATAAGGATATGAGTCTGCTGCACTCACTTTATGCTTACGGTGTATTAACTGTAGTAATTATAAGCACTGCTTTCCTTAAGATTTTCGGCACGGAATACTGGATGTATCTCACTTTATTCTGGGCAGCGCTTCCCGTAATAGCATTCGTTATGTTCAGCATATCGCCGATGCCTGATGTCAATGTCACAAACCCTCCCGGCGGAAAGAATGCAGGGAAAAAGAATCTTATCATGTCACTTTGTGTGCTTTGTATATTCTTCGG
This sequence comes from Acutalibacteraceae bacterium, assembly GCA_045591055.1. Lineage (GTDB taxonomy): Bacteria > Bacillota > Clostridia > Oscillospirales > Acutalibacteraceae > RUG806. Next base: position 13,129 of record JAZNSD010000028.1, read on the forward strand.
CAGTGCAGCTGAAAATTCAATGACAAATTGGATTTCAAGCTATATTGAAACTACCCTGATGATCCCCAAAGCTGTCGGTGATATTTTAGGTATGGCGGCTTTTGCAGTATGTCTGGGACTCACAAGAACGTGGTACGCAAAAAAAGGCAAAAATATTTATAAGGTGCTGTTTCTCGGCATGGCAGGCGCGGTTATATGCTATCTCACTGCAGGACTTTCTCCCCTGCCTGCGCTTTCTCTTATAGCCTGTATTCTCACAGGCATATGCACTGCAATGCTCTGGCCCGGCTCTCTGATACTTATGGAAGAAAAGCTTCCTCACGTTGGAGTTGCTGCATATGCGCTTATGGCAGCAGGCGGTGATTTCGGAGCATCAATTGCTCCGCAGATGCTGGGAATTGTTGTGGATAAGGTAGCAGAAAGCGGCTTTGCCGCAGAGCTCAGCAAGACACTTATGATAACAACAGAACAAATCGGTATGAAAGCAGGTATGCTGGTTGCGGCTGTCTTCCCCTTAATAGGCGTTGCCGTTCTTCTGGTTATAGGAAAATTTCTGAAAACACAAAAAACTTCAGACGCATAAGAAAACGGTTTCGCCGTACGCCTGCGGCGAAACGCTTTCGTATAGTCCATCGCCGAGGGAAGTTTACTTCCCGTTCGGCGGGACATATAATCTTTTTACTTTATAGGAAGGAATTTCCTATAAAGTAAAAAAGCATTCTGCTTCAACCCCCCGCCCCCCAATCTT
>JAZNSD010000029.1:0-1957 GCA_045591055.1 Acutalibacteraceae bacterium
CAGCTGGCGTTTGGCTCTCATAAGAGGGTCTTCCATGTTGGGGTAATCCATTGAAAAACTTTTGCTGTTGAGCAAAACTTCTTCCCATTTGCTTGAAATAAGATTAAACGTTCGTATTTTACGCCACGAGTTATCCTGAAAGATGTGAAGAATTATTTCCGCAGCATACATAAGAAGCAGGAAAAGTATCTTTTTGATGTTTCTGTTGCCCGTGAGTTCATCAACAATTGATGCAGTAATGTAATTAGCGATAACAAAAATCGCTGTGCTGAAAAAGGAGTAAAGATAGGTGTGCAGAAGAAAATGCGGAGTGTTTGTTTCTATAAGTTTCAGAGCTCTCTTTATCATCCGCAGATCTTCTCTGAAAGTTCGCTTATATTTCTTCATTTTCTTCCGCCTCCTTTTCGTAATACTTGCTTTGGATTCTGAACATCTCGGCATATTTGCCTGAGAGTGCCATCAGCTCTTCGTGCGTGCCTTCTTCGGCAATCGAAGCGTTGTCGAGCAGCACGATTCTGTCACAAAAACGGGTGGATGAAAGTCTGTGGGAGATATAGATTGAAGTTTTGTCTTTTGAAATTTCGCTGTATTTAAGGTAGATTTCATTTTCTGCTATCGGGTCAAGTGCCGCTGTGGGTTCGTCAAGAATAAGTGTCGGTGCATCCTTGTAAATTGCCCTTGCAAGCAGAAGTCTTTGGATTTCGCCGCCTGACAATTCAACGGCATTTTCGTTGACATTCTTGACAAGCAACGTGTTTTCTTTTTCCGGCAGCTTTTGTATTTTTTCATACAAGCCTGACTGACGGATGCAAAAATTGAATTTTTCGATGTCACTTTCTTCGGCAGGCAGCATTGAAACATTTTCAAGAATTGAGCATGGCATAATTCTTGCTTCCTGGAATACGGCGGAAACCGATTTATAGTATTCATCTCTGTTAATCTCTGAAATATCAGTTCCGTTGATTTTGATTGAGCCAGAAGTCGGTCTGTAAAGTCCGCTGAGCAGTTTTACAAGAGTTGTTTTACCTGCTCCGTTTACGCCGACAAGTGCGAGCCTTTCACCTGCATTTATTGTCAGGTTTATGTTATCGAGGATGACTTTATCTGTTTCGGGATAAGTGAAAGAAAGATTTTCAATTTCAATTTTATACGGCTTTTCAGCAGGCAAAGTTCTGCCGTTTTTGTTTTCCATCGAGTTGTTGATATCGAGGAATTCACGCAAATCGTTAATCAGCATATTTGACGGAATAATTTCGGAAAGCACTTCGCCGATATATTCGACCCAATGGGTGAAATCCGTGACGGAAACAGCATAGAGAACAAGAGCGGTTTTTGACATTTCGCCGTTCAGAGCTTCATAGGCAATGTAAGCGAAAATGCCGATTTCTATGCCAACATTCAGAAGCAGCCTAAGTGTGTCGGAAAGAAAATAGTAGAAATACATTTTATTGGTCCAGAATTTGCGCTCGCCGATGAAATACTCACTCATCTGCTGAAGATATTCTCTTAAATGGAAAAGTCGGATATCTTTCGCGATTGCGAAATCACGGGATGTTTTGGTGATATAATTCAGTTTTCTGTCAACCGCAGCCATAGGGTCTTTTGTTTTGTTAATGAGCCAGCTTTCAACAGCGGTTGAAACCATGGCGAGAAGCTGCGCACCTGTCAGAATAAGAATAAGCCACGGATTCAGAGATGCCGTAATCGTACCGAAGGTGAATATACCGATTATGTTCGTAAACATTGCGGAAAAATTGTTAACGAAGCCGTAAACACCTTCATATCCGAGTGAATTTTTGGCTTTCTGGTATTTATCTCTGCCTGTCGGACCTTCAGCAATTTCAAAGTCCATATCCATGATTTTTTCGCCTAAAAGCAAATCAAACCGTCTGTTAATCTCAGCCTTTTTTATGCTTGTTTTCTCATTCAGTCTGTTTGGAATAACACCGGTTACAAC
>JAZNSD010000030.1:0-2253 GCA_045591055.1 Acutalibacteraceae bacterium
ATATAGTCAATTATTTTATTTCCCGTTGTTTTGTCATTCATATAAAGAAACGGACTGATAACAAAAAGCAATACTCCCAATCCTGCATACCCAAACATCGGCAATCTTAATTTTCGCAGTAGTGCTATTACAAGGTAGCACATCCCTGCAATAAAGAATACATTTATGTATGTTAGCATAACAGGAACGCGCATCATGGTTTCTTCCCATGCAGGTGTGAGTCCTGCTGCCATGCGGAAAAACTGACTTAAAACCATAGGCAATGTAAGCGAAAGTGCATTCCATAAAAATTCCATTATAATAAGCTTTACACCATACAGAGCAAGTGCTTTATCACTTTTTCCGGAAAATGCAGTGCCAACGCCCAATACGAACATAAAAATTGCTGCGCCGGTCATCGTTGCAATGATATAAATGATTTCATACGGTGCCACAATCGTATTGGGACCACCCAGCATCTGAAACGCATGGATAAATAAAATCATAGGGACAAACAAGCCTTTCATATAATCAAGCTCCACTTGTCTGCCTGTATTTATATCTGTTTTTGCAAACATCTCACAACCCCCTTGTCGTCTTTATGAATGCTTCCTGATTTTATCAGTCAGTTGTTGCATATACAGTTACATCTACATCATATATTTCACAAATTGTATAGAAAACATAATCATTTACACCATTTTTGTGATACTGTTCCATCTGATGATCGACAACCTTAACCATATCGTCATAGTCTTCTACAATAAGGTTTTCATAATCTTCCCACCATCTGCCGACTAAAACGACAAATTCACCTTTTTCCTCTTCTGTCATAGCAAGCCAGTCTTCCGTTTTCTGAGCTAAAACATATTCCATTTCTTCATACGAAAGAGAATCAACATCGCCTTTGCCGTCATCACCGGTTCCGCCAGGTTCTCCGCCTTTACCTTCACCTTGATGATTTTTAATATACTCAGGTGAGAAAAGATATATATCCTCTGTTTCTTCAACCCATTCTACAATATATCCAACAGCCTCAGAAATAAAACGAAGAGGAACGAAGGTTCTGTTATTGATGATTGTTGCAGGGGAATCGAGTATAGCTTCAACGCCTACACTTTCACCAAGCTCTTCATCATATTTTGTGTAATAAGCTTTTGTGCTGTCTATCTGCATCGCAATAACGGGAACTGTGCTTCCCTTTTCGCAAACATCAACCTGACGTGTATCGTTGTGCCAGTAAACATCATAGCCAAGCATTTCAGTAATCGCACGAACAGGAACCATTGTCCTATTATTAATAATCTGTGACGGTGTATCTGATACAACTTCATTAAGGTCAACAAAAATGTTTCCTTTTGCAAAAACCGATACGCTCATTCCTAAAATCATTATTACCGCCAATCCCATTGATGTAATGCCTCTAAATTTCTTCATAATAAATCCCTCCAAAACAAATTTTTATATAATTATACAAAGCATACTATGCTTTTGTTAAATCCTATTATCTGCAAAAATCCATACAGTGTGCCGAAATAATGTGCTCCTTGTTAAGTAGAAAGACTCGAAAACATGTCCGTTGACACTAATCCCTTTCAGCAATTGTTTTTTTAAAGACTTGCTATTCCAATAGAAAAATCAGCATAAGACTCACATTAAAAATGTCAAACTCATTTCATTTTACATTGTTTAATTACCCATTGAAAAATTTGACACACCATGCTATAATGATTATACACCGTCCATCAATGGGCGATGCAAGTGATTTTTGAAAATTTTTTAAGTTTATTTTATGTTATAGAATGAGGGGATTTTTATGGAGAATAAACATTTATTTTCTATTGGCGATATTGCAAAAGCCATTGGAATCACAAGAAAAATTATATTGAACTATGAAACAAAAGGTCTTATTACTCCGGACAAAAAAGACGGTGCTACAGGCAACAGATATTACACCATTGATACCTTTACTCAAATCCGTACAATCCGTGTATTTCAGGACTTAGGGTTGTCGCTTGACGAAATAAGAACATATTTCAGCGATACAACGGATTTACAGCCGATGATAAACACGCTTGAAAAAATGAAGGATGAACTTATTCTGACCACTGAAAAACTCACAGAGAGAACGCAGAAAAAAGGTGATGTTATACGGGAAATCACTATTGAACCGCAGACGATATACTGCCGTGTGTATAAATCAACCTCTATTGCTGACAAGACAAATCTTTTGAGAGATACGGCTCTTGAAGCTATGAGATTACACGGAACCGA
>JAZNSD010000031.1:0-2503 GCA_045591055.1 Acutalibacteraceae bacterium
TCTTACGATTTGTCAACCCCCTACCCCCAATCTTGGGGGCTGTAGGTGTTTCTTGTTCAATAAGCTTGCGTCATTCAATGAGCCCGCAGGCGAATTATAAGCTAAATTGCTCACAACGCGAGCAATTTCCTATATAATAAAAAACAGATATATATTGACATTTTTGTTTAACCGATGATAGAATTCATTATATGAAAGGGGTGCAGAGAATGAATATAAGACCTTATGAAAAGCGTGATAAGGAGGCTGTTCATTTTATTTGCCTTAACAGCGAGGGGCCTTGCAAAAGCACGGAAAGAGGAAAAAATTTCGCTCTTTCTGTTTACTGTGATTATTATATTGAAAAGGAACCCGAAAACTGCTTTGTGGCAACGGATAAAAATGACAGAGCAATCGGTTATATTATCTGCACCGAAAATTTTGATGTTTTCAAAGAGTGCTTTGTTAACGAATACTGCACAAGAATAAAAAAATGGGAATTCCGCCGCAGAAAATCTGCTTTCAGATCAATTATTCCCCATGAAAAATATAAGAATGAATATCCGGCTCACCTTCATATTGACATATTGCCGGAATATCAGAGAATGGGAATCGGTCATAAACTGACAGATGCTCTGCTTACTCACCTTCAGGGAAAAAATATAAAAGGTATAATGCTTACTACCTGGATAAAGAATAAAAAGGGCAGAGGTTTTTATGATAAATACGGTTTTTCGCTTTTAGAAGAAATGAAAAACTGTGCTGTTTACGGAATCAGACTGTAATTTGTCAGAGAAATGTCGAAAATAAATAAAGAGCTTTTTGCTGAAATAAAGCATAATAAAAAAACAAAAGTGAACGGGCAATTAATGAGTCTTGTTTTGTTTATTCTTCGGTTGAAACAGTTAATTTCGGAAAAAATGTAAATTCAATAGACTATAACTCTTTCTGTTATTCAGACATTAAAAATATAGTTTTACCTGAAAAGCTTACTGAAATGTCCTCCAGTATGTTTTATGGCTGCAGCTATCTTGAAAACCTTGTAATCGGCAGTAATGTAATTTCAATCGAGGACAATTTAATAACCTATTGTAATGCGCTTGAAGCAGAGCCTTATGTAGAACTCAGTGATGATACGGATGCTTCTTATCAGTGGTATACCGTTCAGGAAAACATATCAGAAATCACGGATGAAAATGCTGCAACAGTTTCTTATACCTGGGGCGAGAGCTCTTATGACAAAGAAACAGGCTGGACAGGTATTGCGTATCAGGAAAATTATTACGGACAGGATTTCTTTACTGTTGAGCTTAAAGAAGGTGAAAGCTTAACTGTTGAAATTACAGGTGATTTCGTCAGCTCTGTCGGACTTTATGATTACGATACCGAGAAAGGTGTTTGGAAGGAACCTCAGGAGGGTGTGACCTCTTACGAATTAACAGTGGAAGCAGACGGTAATTATACATTCTATACTTATGTAAACAGCGGTGTTGTTACTGTTAAGGCATATAAAGTTACTGTTGTTGAAAACGCAATCGACGGTGAAACCTCAGCAGAGCTTAAAAATCCCGTAATCGGTAATGATCATTTCTGCGAGGTAACCTTCGCTGACGGCACAACAGAAATATCTGACATTTTTAGGGTAACACATATACACACCTTTACAAAGTATGAAACAGCTGAAGAAGCAGAATGCGGAAAGGCCGGTAAAGAAGTAGCTTATTGCGACCACGGCTGCGGTGCAACAGATGAAAAGGAAATCCCTGCTCTCACTCACGAGCCTCTTGCAGCAGTAGTTGAAAATGAAGTTGCTGCTGAGTGCGAAAAGGCAGGTAGCTATGACCTTGTGGTTTACTGTGACCTTTGCGGTGAAGAGCTTGACAGAGACACGGTAACAGTTGATGCTCTCGCTCACTCCTTCACAAAGTATGAAGTAACCGAAGAAGCCGAGTGCGGCAAGGCAGGTAAGGAAGTAGCAACCTGTGACCACGGCTGCGGTGCAACGGATGAAAAGGAAATCCCTGCTCTCACTCACACTGACGAAGACGGCGACTATCTCTGTGACCACGGTTGCGGACACGAATTCCCGAAGCCCGACACACCTGATACACCTGATGAACCCGAACAGCCTGATGAACCCGCAGACGAAGCCTGTGACCACCTTTGCCACAAGGACGGTATTCTCGGCTTCCTCTGGAAGATAATCAGATTCTTCTACAGACTGTTTGATATTCAGCAGTATTGCGATTGCGGAGTGCTTCACTACGATGCTCCCGTTTTCGGATAAAATATTCAAAACTTACCGCCGGGGACGAAAATGGACTGCTCCAATTTGTGCGGACAGTACAAAAACACCCCCCGGTGGTAGAAAATATTAAATTTTAGGTTCTTCACGGAAAGTTGGGGGATAATGTTCTAACAGAAGGCAAAGCAAGATAACGAATCAGTTTAAAGAAGTAATCTTCATTACGATAACCATACCCGATTCGTTTAGCTACTTTGATTTTGTTGTTAAAGCCTTCAA
>JAZNSD010000032.1:0-9586 GCA_045591055.1 Acutalibacteraceae bacterium
CTCATATATCCACCGTCTTTTCCTTACAAAGGATGAGGATGTATATGCCTTCAACGACGGTGTTGTGCGTGTGCTTCTTATGGCAGCGGAGAACCCCCAAATGACAATAGGTGAAATTCTGGAGGAATTATAATGGATACATTTGAAATAATAAAGGAAATTATCTGTGAATATGTTGAGGTCGAGCCTGATGATATAAAAGAAGAGTCCTCTCTCAGATATGATCTCGGTGCTTCATCCTTTGATCTTATGAACATAGGCACAGCAATCGAAGAAAAGTTTAAGATTTCTATCACAGCCGCATCCCTTACAAAAATCAAAAATGTAGGCGATCTTGTTGCTTTTCTTGATAATAAATAAAAGCTTACATAATAAAAAGCCATATAAAAAAGACAGAGCTCTCATCGGGTTCTGTCTTTTTGCTGTTACTGTTCTTTTGTATCCCCGGGCTTTGTGAGTCCTGCCACATCGGTCACGGGTAGGGAGAAAACAATGCCCTGTGCCTTTTCGTTCATGCCCATCCGTTTATAAAGTGCATGAAGCACATTGTCGCGTATATCCTTTTCCACCACCAGCATCAGTATTTCCTTTTCAGAGTGAATTGTGATGCCGAAAAAGGATACGTCCTTTTCGCTTGCCACACCGCGGCCGCTTACAATTGTGCCTCCTTTTGCTCCGTTTTCGCGGGCAACCTCCATGGCATCCTCGGCATAGCCTGTATTTACTACAGCAAAAATTACTTCATGATTATCTGTTGTCATAGTTAATCCTCCCTGATGAGATTGTTGCTCAGAAACTGATACATATTCACACCGATGACGCTTGAAAGGGGCACTGAAAAGGAGATTCCCTTTCCGTTTCGTATGCTTGTGAATTTTTCTTCGAGACAATTCATAATTTCAGGCACCTTATCCTCACGGGCAATGCTCAGAATAACCGCCTTGTGAATATTGAGGCCGAACATTTCTATTATTTCGGAATTTGCCGTGCCCTTACCGCCCGTTACCATCTGAAAGTTTATTTCAAACTGGCTTAGTATATCCAGATAAAACTCTGCCTTCCCGCGGTCAACCACGGTTATTATCAATTTAAGCTTCTTTATTGCAGCTTCATTTATTGTGTTTGCCATATTTTCACTCCTTACATGAAATTGATGATATGGTCATCGTCTGCCTGAAGTATGCGTTTCATAGCACGTTTTTCTTTTATCTTGTTTGAAACTATTGCCTTGAAGCCGAGAAGCTGGATGGTGATAAGGGGAGCCATGGCAACCATTGCCACCACACCGAAGCCGTCACGAAGCACTGCATTTTCTCCCTGCAGTGCCGCACACACACCTATTGCAAAGGGCAGTATAAAGCCTGAGGTCATAGGACCGCTTGCCACACCGCCCGAGTCGAAGGCTATGGCTGTGTATACGGGAGGCACAAAAAGGGAAAGGGCGAGAGAAATAAAATATCCGGGAATTATGTAGTATACCAAAGAGAAGTCAAAAATAATTCTTATCATGCTGAGCGCAATTGCAATGCCTACACCGGCGCAAAGCCCCGTCATCATTGATTTTTTGCTTACCGAGCCGCCTGTAACATCCTCGACCTGAGCGTTCAGCACGTGAATGGCAGGCTCTGCCATAACACCGAGTATTCCCATAATAAGTCCGAAGCCCGTAATAAGGACGGGATGAACCGAAGCGAGCTGCTGCCCCAGCTTATATCCCACAGGCATATAACCTACGTTTACGGCGGTGAGGAAAATAACAAGACCGATATAAGTGAAAACTGCACCCACACCGATGCTTATAATCTGTTTTTTCTTGAGCTTCAGAAGGAAAATCTGACAGAGCATGAAGAAAGCTACTATAAGCCCCAGAGCAATGCCTACCTCTTTTGCCACGTGAAGGGCATTTTCAAGATACGCGCCCGGAATATTTTCTTCAACCGAGCCGTAGTTTACCGTGTAGCTGAGATCGTTTTCTGAGAATATGCCCAGGACAAGAACTGCCAGAATAGGCCCTATGGAGCACAGAGAAACAAGACCGAAGCTGTTTTCCTGGCTGCGTCGGTCGCCCAGTATATGGGATATGCCCACACCGAGAGCCATTATAAAGGGCACGGTGATAGGCCCTGTGGTAACACCGCCCGAATCAAATGCCATGGGAAGAAGGTCAAGCTTACCGTTTACCGCAAGCATAAGGGCAAGGGAAAAAAGAAGCATATAAAATAGCATAAGAATCTTTCCCAGTCTGCGTTTGAAAATAATTCTGAGAATTGCAATAACAAGAAAAGCACCTACACCGAAGCCAACGGTATATATAAGAGCCTTGGAGCTCATAATTGAGCTTACCTGATTTGCAAGCACATGTAAATCAGGCTCGGCAATTGTAATAAGCATTCCCAGTACAAAGCTTACCGCGAGAAGAAGTGTTATTGATTTTTGCTTTGAAAGACCCGAGCCCACGTGAGTTCCCATAGGGATCATTGCAATGTCTGCCCCGAGATTGAAAAGTCCGATGCCGATAACCAGCAATACCGCACCTGCTGTAAAGCTGATGATTTCAGTACCGCTGAATGAAAATCCCGGAATAAGCGCCGCAATATAAACCAGTGCCGTAACCGGCAGTGCTGATAACAGCGCCTCACGTATTTTTGCTCTCAATTCCTTCAAATGCTTCACCTGCTTCGAAAATATTGCTTATATTATATAATATATTATAAAAATAATGTTAAAATATATAACTGACCATAGTATACCATAAAATCCGCTTGCGGGCAAGTCTCGTAGGTTTTTATAAAACACTTTAAAGCTTATTGATCTGAACAGACATTGCTGCCCCCCTCCCCGTAAGTGCAGTTTCTTTTCGTCAGAACCGCCCCATAATGAAAAAAGTGAAAAAACATAAAAACAGGGAGCAGGTCAGCCTGCTCCCTGAATTTTATTAATAATGATATGCTCCGCATTCACATATAGGATTCATTCCGAAAAGCTTCCAGAAGAATCTGACAATTTTCCAAATAAAGCCCATAAATCCGTCCTTGTGGCACATGTGTGAGCAAACAGCCTTGCCGCAGACGTCACAGTTATAATCATCATTTTCATCAACATGCTTTGTCTTTGGGATAGCTTCTGTATAGCTTTCACCGCATTCACAAGTGAAAAGCTTTGTTCCTTCTTCAACGCAGGTCGGATGATACATGATGCTTTCTTTGAATGTGTGCTGTGCAGTTTTTGCAACAGCTTCCGTATAGCTGTCTCCGCAAGCACAGGTGTAAGTCATAACACCCTCTTTAAGGTGTGTTGCAGGAGTGGTAACAGTTGCTGTGTGAGAGTGACCTGTTGCATCAACATAATCAGCAACATAAGTGTCACCGCATTCGCAGGTGTAGGTTGTATATCCTTTTTCGGTACATGTAGGTGGCGATATAACACCTGAATAGCTGTGCTCGCCGCCAAGCTTCGGAATACTTTCTGTGTAAGAATCCCCGCATTCACATTTGTATGTCTTTACTCCGTCAGTCATATGTGTCGGGGGAGTGGTAATTCTGAATGTATATGTATGACCTTCAAGTTTTGCAACCGGCTTTGTATAACTATAACTACATTTACAGGTAAATGTTTCGGTGCCTTCTTTAGTGTGTGTTGCAGGAGTTGTGATTTCTGATGAGTAATAGTGTTGATTGTCATCATTTGCTGTACAGAAATTATAATGAATTGAAGCATTAATAAGAGGGTCATTGCTACGTTGGAATTCAATTGAATTCCACTGTGCTTCTGAGCCGCTGAAGAATACATCTGTTAAGGAATCGCAAGAATAAAAAGCACTATTGCCGACTGATTTTATGTTTGCAGGCATATATAGAGTAGAAATGGCAGTACACTTATTAAAAGCATTATCTCCAATATCAGTTACCTCATTCGGAACAATATAAGACGTTGTTGTTTTTCCCTCAGGGTAACGAATAAGCGATGTTTTATCTTTGTTGAATAATATACCATTATCCGACAAATAGTACGGATTGTTTTTATCGACATTAATAGCCGTAAGCGAAGTGCAATAATCAAATGCAGAATAGTGTATTGCTGAAAGACTTTCAGGAAGATTAATTGTCTTTAATGATAAACACTGTGAGAAAGCGTAACCATCTATTGTTTTTAAGCTATTTGAAAGATTTACGGAAGAGAGAGAAAAGCAAAAGCTGAATGCATGATCGCCTATTTCTGTTATGGAATCTGGCAATTCAATAGACTTAAGTGATTCGCAACCGAAAAAAGCAGAGTGATTTATTGTTGATACCCCATCAGGAATATTTATATTATCAAGTTTTAAGCAATCCATAAACGCCTGTTCCCCTATAGAGGTTATTGAGCTTGGAAGCTTGATTGATGTAAGTGATTTGCAAGTGCCAAAAGCTTCAGATCCTATTTTTGTTACTGTATCAGGAATTTCAACCTGAATGGTATCGGTTAAGCAAAAAAATGCCCTATTTCCAATTGATTTAACGCCATTTGATATTATAATTCTTTTTACGATATAATCATTAACCCATGGATTGTTATACTTGTAATCATACATATCTCCCCTGCCTGATATTGTAAGAGTACCCTCGTTGTCGAGAATCCATGTAAGATTTTCTCCACAGGTGCCTTCTGCTTTAACTGTTAATCCCGATGCTATGGGGATTACTGATAAAAGCATAAGAATTGCCAAAATGATTGAAATGCTCTTTTTCATGTTTTTTCCTCCAATAAAAAAAGTGTGTGCAAATCCGAAGCTTGCACACACTGAAAAACACAAGCCCCGTTTTGCTACCACACAAAACCTTTTCGACAACACGAAGAAGCACGAAAAGCGAAGCCTGTGCTTTTACCAAGAGGTAAAAACACTGCACTGTTCGTGTTACCGAAAAATATTTGGTTTTGTGTGGTGAGTTTATTTTATCAAAAATGATAATACATTACAAGTATTTTTTACTGAAGTGAAGCAATAGGCTTTTTTATTTCTGACTGTTTTCAACAAGGTAAAAGGCATTGGTCAGAAAGGATTCGGATTTGGGTATAAAAAAGACTGTTTTCAGTCAGAAATTGACATAAAAACAGTCCTTAAAACAAAAGAAAAAACCATCGAAAACCCTGAGATTTTCAATGGCTTTTGGCGGAATAACAATAACGGATTTGTTGGAATTTCCGTTTGCACGAAGTGCAACATCGTTTGCCGAAGGCAACACTTCATTGGCGAAGCCACTTCGTTTGCCGTAAGGCGACTTCGTTTTATGTCCGCTTCACGGATAATGAAGTTGACAGCATGCTGTCAAATGAAGTACTCGCTTTGCTCGTAACGATGTTATGTCCTGCGGACATAAATACAAACAAATAAGGACTTGCTTTCGCAAGTCCTTATTTGTTTGGTGGGAGAAGGTGGATTCGAACCACCGAAGTCGTTGACAACAGATTTACAGTCTGCCCCCTTTGGCCGCTCGGGAATTCTCCCATATATTAAAATGGAGCTGGTGGACGGACTCGAACCCCCGACCTGCTGATTACAAATCAGCTGCTCTACCAACTGAGCTACACCAGCGCATTCGTTCGAACGCAAGAGAAAATATATCATACTTTTCAGGTTGTGTCAAGAGTTTTTTTCATTTTTATTTATTTTTTTTCTGTTATATTACATTTACTATGAATAATATCTTGCCTTGGGGAAGGGAAATTGAAAATTTCAGGAAAAATTAGGAAAAATGTTTTATTTTATTAATGTATATGATACAATGAATAGTATAGAAGTACTATAAAGGCACTGTTTCTGATGCTGTATGAAAGAGAGAGATTAAAATGGAACCATTGGGCTATATAATTCACGGCGGTGACTATAACCCCGACCAATGGATAAACACACCCGAGATATGGGATGAGGATATGCGCCTTATGAAAAAGGCGGGTATCAATTCGGCAACGGTGGGAATTTTCGCCTGGAGTCTTCTTGAGCCCCGGGAGGGTGTATATGATTTTTCTTTTCTCGACACCATAATGGATAAAATGCATGAAAACGGCATAAAGGCGATTCTTGCCACTCCCTCAGGCGCAAGACCTCCGTGGCTCAGCGAAAAATATCCCGAGGTGCTGCGTGTTGAAGAAACAGGCATAAGAAACGAATACGGCGTGCGTCATAATCACTGCCTTACTTCACCCGTTTACAGGGAAAAGGTGCAGAAGATAAACCGTCTTCTTGCCGAAAGATACAAGGAGCATCCTGCCCTTCTTATGTGGCACGTGTCGAATGAATATTCGGGAGAATGCCATTGTGAGCTTTGCCAGAGGGCATTCAGAAAATGGCTGAAGAAGGAATATCACGATGACCTCCAAGAGCTTAATTTCAAGTGGTGGAACGGATTCTGGAGTCACAGGTTTTCTTCATGGGAGCAGATTTCTTCTCCGAAATTCAGAGGCGAAAACCACGTGCCTGCATTGAAGCTTTGCTGGAACAGATTTGTTTCCGAAAGCCATATTTCATTCTTTGAAAATGAAATTGTCCCCTTAAAGGAAATCACTCCCGGTATTCCCGTCACCACAAATATGATGGGCACATATAACGGCATTAATTATCAGGAGCTTGCAAAGCATCTTGATGTTGTGTCCTACGATTCATATCCGCCCCACGAGGCTGAAGACAGCAAAACGGTGGCTGAGGAGTGGGCATTTACATATGATATCTACCGTTCTATGGGCGAGGGCCGTCCTTTCTTCCTTATGGAAAGCACACCCTCAATTGTAAACTGGAGGGACGTGAACAAAATTCCTCTTCCCGGACGCCACGGGCAGCGCTCTGTTTTTGCCGTTGCCTACGGGGCAGACAGCGTTCAGTATTTCCAGTGGAGAAAAAGCCGCGGCGGCCACGAAAAATTCCACGGTGCCGTGGTTGACCATGTAGGAAATGAAAACACCAGAGTGTTCCGTGAGGTTTCGTCTCTCGGAAATAAGCTTAAAAAGCTCGGCGGTGTTACGGGCGGAAAATCGGAAAGTAAGGTTGCAATTATCTGCGATTGGGAAAATTCATGGGCTGTGGAGCATTATAACGGCTATAATAATGTAAACCGCGATTACTTCGGTGAGTGCAGAAAATGGCACACTCCCTTCAGCACAAGGGGAATTTCCGTTGATATAATAAGCGAAAATGATGATTTCACTAAATATGACCTTGTTATAGCACCCTATATGTATATGCTCTGCGACGGTGCGGAAAAGAGAATAAAGTCCTTTGTTGAAAACGGAGGCTCATTTGTTTCCACCTATCTTTTTGCCGTTGCGGATAAAAATGATATGGTGTTTATGGGTGGTCTTCCCGGCGGAGGTCTCAGAGAGGTTTTCGGCATATGGGCAGAGGAAACAGATTCACTTCCCGAAGATAAGCCCGGAAAAGCAGAATATAACGGAAAAATATATAAAACTCAGCACATCTGTGATATAATTCATTCAGAGGGTGCAAGGGTGCTTGGCACTTATGCTTCCGATTTCTATAAGGGTCAGCCTGCCGTTACCGTGAATTCCTACGGCAAGGGCAAAGCTTACTGTGCCGCATTCAGAAACGATGAGGACTTTGTTGATGATTTCTGCGGCGATATCATAAAAGAAGCGGGAATTACTCCCGACACGGGAATTTCTGCCCCCCGCGATGTGCTTATAAGAAAAAGAGGCACATATGTTTTTGTTTTTAATTTCACGGACAGTGAAAAAAATATAATCCTCGATAAAGCATATTATGACGTACTTTCAGAAAAAGAGGTTTCGGGAGAACTTTCTCTTCCTTTGTGCGGATATTATGTTTTAGAGGACAAATAAAGGAGGAAAATTATGCATTATTCATTCACAGGTGATATCACTGAAATTCTTGACGAGGCGTTTTATGTGATTGAAGATGTTCTCGGCTCAGACGGGCTTGCAATTGTCGGCAGTATTGCAGCAATTGTCTTAGGTGTATTTGCAGTTCTGGGAATTATAGGTTATGTTATCAAGTCAATTGCTGTATCAGGCATTGCAAAAAAATTCGGGAAGGACAATGCAAATCTGGCATGGATCCCTGTTTTTCACGATGTGTTCTGTATGTATGTGCTTTCTGATGTAACAGCTAAAACAACATTTACCATTCACCCTGCCATTGACGAGAGAATTGAAAACCGTAGCAGAAGAAAATCATTCTATATTTATCTTTTCGGACTGTTTATTCTTCCCTTCTTATGTACCTTTGTAAGCGTTATTATTTCGTTGATTCCGGTTTTAGGCAGTATTGCTTCATTAGTTCTGAGCTTAGTTCCCGCAGTTGTTGTAGCAACGATCAGATTCGTTTATCTCAGAGATATTCTTGATGCATTAAGACATAACAAGGCTGAGAATCAGCAGTCGGCTATTATCGTAACTGCAGTATCTCATTTTGTCCCTCTTGTAGACGCTATTTATCTTCTCACGCTTAAAAAATATGAGCCTCTTCATCCTGCCGAATACTGCTATGAGGACGGTCCCGGAAATCCCTACGGCGATCCCTATGCCAACCCCTATGGTAATCCCTATGCATCCGGAGCCAACCCCGGCGGCAATCCCTATGCCCCCGGCTACGATCCCAACGGCCCGCAGCAGAATAACCCCTACGGCGCTCCCGCCGGAAATCCTTATGATACACAGCAGAATAACCCCTACGGCGCACCTGCCGGAAATCCTAATGATACACAGCAGAATAACCCCTACGGTGCTCCCGCCGGAAATTCTTATGATACACAGCAGAATAACCCTTATGGCGCTCCCGCAGGAAATCCTTACGAATCGCAGAATAAGAATCCCTACAGCACAGGAAATACCCCCTACGGTGGCGTAAATAATCCCTATGCAAACGGAAATACAAATCCCTATGCAAACGGTAACAGCAATCCCTATGCAAACGGAAATACAAATCCTTATGCAGGCGGAAACGTAAATCCCTATTCCGCAGGTAACCAAAATCCCTATTCTGCTCCTGCAGGCAGCGGTGCATACGGCACCCCCGGCAATCCCCCCTACGGCGCTCCCTTTACCCCGCCTCCTGCTCCCGAGGCTCAGACACCCCCGGAAGCTCCCGCTCCCGAAAATCCCCAATCTATGTAAATAAACCCTGCCTTTCCCCGAAAAGGGAAGGGCAGATTTTTTATTATATAGGAAATTGCTCGCGTTGTGAGCAATTAGCATATAATTCGCCTGCGGGCTCATTGAATGACGCAAGCTTATTGAACAAAAAACACCTTTTCGCCCCCAAGATTGGGGGACGGGGGGGTTGAAGCAGAATGCTTTTTTATGCTATAAACAAACTTTGCCTCTCAGCGTACCTTTGTACGCCTTCGGGTAACCGAAAAACAAAGCATTGCTTTGTTTTTCGCTCAGTTTGTTTATTCTGCCTCTTTTTTTCACGCCCCTGAAAAGGAGCTGCAAAAAAACTTTCGTTTTGATGTGCCCCCTGTCAAGTAGACAGACGAAATAACAAAAATAGTAGTTTATCTATCCATTCCCCATCCCTCCTGTACAGGAGGGATGGGGAATTCTCATGCGGCGAATGCTGCATGGTATTCCATCG
>JAZNSD010000033.1:0-1611 GCA_045591055.1 Acutalibacteraceae bacterium
GTGAAGCTCTTGCCGTATGCCCAAAATCTCTGTGCTGAATTTGATAAACTACAAATGCAAATAGACGAAATCAACGGACTCGACTCCGGTTTAATCCGCATTGGTACTTTTTCAAGTGTTGCCACACATTGGCTTCCTAACATAATTAAAGAATTTCAAAAAGATTATCCTAACATTGACTATGAACTTTTGTTAGGTGATTATACTGAAATCGAGGAGTGGATTCATACAGGCAGAGTGGATTGTGGATTTTTAAGGTTACCAACTCATCAAGAATTTGAAACCATTTTTTTACATCAAGATAAGCTTATGGCAATTATCCCCGAAGATCATGCTTTAAGAGATGCTGACAAATTCCCTGTCTCTGCACTTTGTAATGAACCTTTTATGCTACTTGAAAAAGGAGCCAAAGCAGAAATATCTGAAATATTTGAACGAAACAATCTAACACCAAATGTAAAATTTACAACTTGGGATGATTATGCTGTTATGTCAATGGTTGAAAGAGGTCTCGGCATTGCCATATTACCGGAACTAATCTTAAGGCGTGTCCCATATAAAATCCTATCAAAAGAATTAGATGTTCCTGCTTACCGTGATATAGGTCTTGCATTAAGAAACAAGAAAAATGCTTCTCTCGCAGTAAAAAAGTTTTTGGACTATCTGAAATACCGCTAGTTGTAAAAAATAAAAACTCTACGGTATCCACGCTGTAGAGTTTTATAATATTAAAATTTTTTCATAAAGAAGCAGCAAGATAAAGGACTCCCAGACCGGTGATAATTACTGCAAAAATAACTTCCATATGTTTCTTTTCTGTTTCGCATAATTCTAAATTTTAAAACATATACTCTAATTCCACTAAGCATAATGCACATGCTGATGGTCATCTAACTCATGCTCATGGCTATGCTCTTCACTATTCCCGGTATTTCAACCGAGCTTTTGTTACTAATCATTTTGGTACAGTAATTTTCAAAGCCCCAACACAAGCAGGCACCCAAGACAAATAAGGAACCCTGATTAAAAGTAAAGGAACCTGCACCCTCAAAGCTCAAAACGGATGCTTTACGCATCTTGACTACCCGGTGGCAGTTTACATTCAATATTACTGAGTTTTCAGGTGATTACAAAAATGAAACTCATTTCTTGCGCTGCTTATCCAAAAGCTCCTTTAAAGCGTCCTCACTTATACTGACCCATGCATCTTCTTCCTCTGCATTTAGGCCCAGGTATTGCGCTAAAGTTCGTTCATCATCACTCATTCCCCATTGATAGGAATATTCGTCAATTTCTTCAAATTCAATTTCACCTGCAAGGTAACGTTCTTTAAATGTTGCCATTTTTTCTTCCCCCATTCTTAATGTATTGCAAACTCGCCTAAAATTCTCGCTGGCTTATGGGTTGCTTATGCTTCTCGCATAATATGGGCGGTCTGGCAGCAGGGGAGGTAATAGAGTCCCGAAGTGCCAATTCGCTTTTCAGCCATGCCTCACCAAATTCGTTTTTGTCTGTGCAAATAATCGGGTCGCAAGTCGGATCGTAGCCATGTCGTTCTGTGAGCCAAGGAGTTGCGCTTTGGACTTGTCTTCCTAAGGCCGCCTGGCACCG
>JAZNSD010000034.1:0-2383 GCA_045591055.1 Acutalibacteraceae bacterium
CCATTTCGTAATTAACAGCACATCCTTCAAAGACGGTCTTAAATTCCGAAATAAAATCGGTGACCATTATGAGCTGAGAAAAATATCCGATGCTATCTGCAAGGAAAGAGGCAAATCAGTTCTTGAAAATGCACCCTTTTACGGTGGTGAGAAAGCTGCCTATTGGCTTCACAAGCAAGGCAAGAAAACTCATAGAGATATGCTCAGAGAAGATATTGAGATTTGTCTTACTGTCGCAACAAGCTGGGACGAATTCAGAAGAGTGCTTTTTACTATGGGCTATGAGGTTGATTACAGGCGTTTTACCATCAAGGCAAAGGATTGGGAAAGAGGAGTAAGAGTTGAAGGTCTTGGCTATACAATAGAAGGCATAGAGAAAAGATTTAACGAAACCTATTACAGCGGACATCACCTTGTTGATTGGAACAACTTCTTCTATGCAAGGCGCAAGTACTTTCCTCTTGAATCGGTAAGAAAGAAATTGGAGTTCAGCATTGAACACGGCAAACGACCTGAGGTTATTTATGTTAATACAATGTTCCTCTTAATAATCTTGGTTTTCCAACTTCTAAAAGAGGTTGCAGATGCGATGCTTATTTCTCCTGAAATGAGACACGCTGTAAAGGACCTTAAGCAGTATGTGGCTGACTATCATTTCTTAACTGACAATCAGATTCAGACTACTGATGACCTGTCACAGAGTATTGAAGAAACAAAACTTAAAATTGCTGAGCTTGAAGAAAAGCGAAGCAAGGCAGATAACAAAAAGCGCAGAGCAAGTACACCCGAAGATAAGGAACGGTACAAAGCTATGCGCAAGGAGATTACAGAAGAAATAACGCCATTGAGAAAGAAGTTAAAACAGGCAGAAGATATTCTTCATAAATCTCCCCATTTATATGAGCTCTTGCAAAAAGAGCATAAGGCAGAAATCAGTAAAATACGAAAATTTGAACGCACCCGATGAGGTGCAATTTTTATTATGAAAGGATTAGATAATTATGGCTATTAAGCAAAAATCAAAAGTATATCCCCGTGATATTGAAGAAAGCAATCCCGCAAAAGAAACCTTATACGACAAAGTTCAGAAGCTCCGTGCAGAATATGTATGGGCTAATAAAATACCCATTGAGTATTTGCGACCTTTTGAAAATCATCCTTACAAGGTAATTGACAATGAGGAAATGCAAAACCTTATTGACAGTATCAATGAGCGAGGTATTCTCACACCTCTTACAGTCAGAAAAATATCCGGCACAGAATATGAAATCATTTCAGGTCACAGAAGATTTTATGCTGCAAGGAAATTAGGCTTTGAAATGATACCCGCTTTTATTTATGAGCTCACTTATGAAGAGGCTGTTATTGCAATGGTTGATGCCAATTTACAGAGAGAGCATATTTTACCCTCCGAAAAGGCACACGCATACAAAATGAAAATGGATGCTATGAAGAAGACAGCAGGAAGACCACCTAAAAATTCGTGCCAAGTTGGCACAAATTCTCGCACAGATGAAGAAATTGCAGAGAAAACAACTGATAGTGCGAGACAAATTCATAGATATATCAGATTGACTAATCTCATTCCTGAACTGCTTGACCTTGTTGATGAAGGCAAAATAGCACTCACACCTGCCGTTGAGCTTTCATATCTGAATGAGGTGGAACAGGCGGACTTAGTTGAAGAAATCCGAGTCTGTGATGCTACTCCAAACTTATCTCAAGCTCAAAGGCTTCGTGCAATCAGCAGAGAGGAAGGTTTGACTCCTGAGCATATTGGTGAAATCTTGGCTGAGGATAAAGCAAATCAAAAGCCAATGATTAAAATGCCTGCAGAAAAGATACAGAAAATAGCACCGAAAATCAAGGAAAAAGATTTAGAAGATTTTATATTAAAATCCTGCGAGTATTACTACAGACATCTGATGCGAAGCCGTGACAGAGATGCGAGATAAGGAGGTAGCCTATGAATGATGTTAAGATAAATTTTAATGAAAGCGAGGTTACTACCGATAATATCAGCGGTGTTCTCATTTCAGAGGATGCCGCTGAATCTCTTGTCAGGTGTTTTCTTCCCGATATCGTATCCTTCTTTGAAAGTGAAAGCGGCAGAAAAGAGTTCGAAGAATGGGACAAGGATTGGGATAAATTAAAGGAAATTGAATAAAGAAGCAGCGGGTGCGATGTAAAAGTCGCATCCGCACATTTAACAAAAACAAGTATATGAATTAGAATATTTACCGTAAACCAAAGGAGGTAAAAATATATGATAGGCGTTATCTACGCAAGATATTCTTCCGACAATCAGAAGGAAGAAAGTATTGACGGTCAGCTTCGTGAATGTAAAGCCTATGCTGAAAAGAACGGTATCCAAATTGTTGAC